>JAXJTD010000058.1:0-87843 GCA_036309745.1 Acutalibacteraceae bacterium
AGGTATAGGTGTTCTTACCGCAGAGCTTGCAAAAAGAGCAAAAAAGGTTGTGTGTGTTGAACTTGATACAAGACTTCTGCCGATTCTTGCGGAAACTCTTGCTGATTTTGACAACATTGAAATAATCAATCAGGATGTGCTCAAAACAGACCTTGCCGCACTGATTGAAGAAAAATTCGAAGGTATGCCCGTTTATGTGTGCGCAAACCTGCCCTACTATATAACATCGCCTGTGATTATGACCCTGCTTGAAAGCAGACTTCCCATAGAATCAATTACCGTTATGGTGCAGAAAGAGGCGGCACAAAGGCTTTGTGCGCCTGTTGGAAGCAGACTTTCGGGTGCTGTTACGGTTGCAGTTGATTATTATGCCGAGGCACAGAAACTTTTCGATGTTTCTGCGGGCTCGTTTATGCCTGCGCCAAAGGTTGACAGTGCGGTTATCAGAATGGATATAAGAAAAAATCCCGAAATTGAAATTACAGATGAGGCACTGTTTTTCAGAATGGTACACGCCGCATTCGGCCAGCGCAGAAAAACTGCCGCAAACTCCATCAGCGCAGGTTCCGGAATTCCCAAGGATGTGGTTATAAAAGCCATTGAAGAGTGCGGCTTTGAGCCTTCTGTAAGGGCAGAGGGTCTGACAATGCAGGAATTGTCGCACCTCAGTGAAAAAATAGGCAGTTTGCTGAAAAACAGTTAATTTTCCTTGACAAAAAAACTATATTAAGTTAATATCAAAGAGATAGAGGTGCAGAAGTCAAGAGTAATTCCCACACACAGGGCACAGATGAGAATGAAAGGGGCTTTTGCCGAAGTGAATGCAGGCTTGCCCGAGGCGGCATTCGCTGGGACGTTATATAACATGTAACGTACTGTCACGGTTGTGGAGCGCTATCGGAAATCTTTGATATAACATTGATTTAATTTATGCTCCGATATGCAGCCGTGTGTATCGGAGCTTATATTTTTTGGAGGTATTCAGATGACACGCAAATCAAAGCTTTTCGCACTCATTATGGCTGTTGCGCTGATTGGTTCACTTTTCTGTTCGTTTGGTTTTGCAACAGAAGCAGACACCGTAACAACAGGCGAAGCTGTGCTCCTTATGGCAGAGGATGCTCAGGCAGCAGGCACATTTACCGTTGATGTTGACGGTGAGGCTGTTGAGTATGACCTTGCAGACGGCGAGTCGGCACATGCTTATGTTGACGCTTATGCGGACAACCTTACAAACGACCCCGATTTTAAAACAAATATCAACACCGCTATTGCAAAGGTGCGTGAGAGCATAGGCTCATACGCTTCAATCCTTGCGCTTCTTCCTCCCGTAATTGCAATCGTTCTTGCACTTATCACAAAGGAAGTTTATTCATCGCTTATTATCGGTATCGTAGTAGGCGGCTTCATTTTTGCAGGCGGCAATTTTGAAACCGCAATCAACCATGTTCTGTTTGACGGCTTTGTTTCAAGCCTTTCAGACAGCTACAATATGGGTATCATCGTATTCCTTGTTCTTCTCGGCGCACTTGTTTCAATGATGAACAAGGCAGGCGGCTCGGCAGCTTTCGGCAGATGGGCTTCAAAGCACATCAAATCAAGAACAGGTGCTCAGCTTGCAACAATCCTTCTCGGCTGCCTTATCTTCGTTGATGACTATTTCAACTGTCTTACAGTCGGTTCGGTTATGCGTCCCGTATGCGACGAAAAGAAGGTTTCAAGAGCAAAACTTTCATATCTTATTGATGCTACCGCAGCTCCCGTCTGCATTATTGCTCCCATTTCATCCTGGGCAGCAGCCGTTGCAGGCTTTGCAAGAGGTGCAGGTGCAGAAAGCGGCATCAGCCTTTTCGTTCAGGCAATTCCCTTTAACTTCTATGCACTTTTCACCATTCTTATGATGGTTGTTCTTGCAGTTACAAAGCTTGATTACGGCCCCATGAGACTTCACGAAAAGAACGCACTTGAAAAGGGCGACCTTTTCACCACAGGTGACCGTGTTGTGACCGAAGATGTTGAAGCAAACTCAAAGGGTAAGGTTATTGATCTTATTCTTCCCGTTGTTGTTCTTATCATCGCTTGCGTATTCGGTATGATTTATTCAGGCGGATTTTTCAGCGGTGAAAACTTCATTGACGCATTCTCAAATTCAGATGCTTCCGTAGGTCTTGTTATCGGTTCTGCAATAGCAATCGTTTTCACTGTTATTTATCTTCTCCTCAGAAGAGTTATCAGCTTCAAGGATGCAATGGGTTCACTTCCCGAAGGCTTCAAGGCAATGGTTCCTGCTATCCTTATTCTTACCTGTGCATGGACTCTCAAAGCTATGACAGACAGCCTCGGTGCAAAGATTTACATTTCACAGCTTGTTGAAGGCAGTGCAGGTGCATTCCAGGCACTTCTTCCTGCAATCATCTTCCTTATTGCCGTAGGTCTTTCATTTGCAACAGGTACATCATGGGGTACATTCGGTATTCTTATCCCCATTGTACTCAGCGTATTTGAAGCAACAAATCCCCTTACAATCGTTGCAATTTCAGCTTGTATGGCTGGTGCTGTATGCGGCGACCACTGCTCACCCATTTCGGATACAACAATTATGGCATCCGCGGGCGCACAGTGCAACCATATCAACCATGTTTCAACTCAGCTTCCCTACGCTCTTACGGTTGCAGGTGTTTCATTCGTGACATATGTAATCTCGGGTGCTCTTGCAAGCAAGGGACTTGCAATTGTTGCACTGCCCATCGGTGCAGCCCTTATGATTGCAACACTTGTTGTAATTAAAGCAGTTACAAAGAAAAAGGCATAAAATAACAGTAAGGGCAGCTTGCGGGCTGCCCTTGATTTTTTCAAGAGGTGATTTTATGGCAAAGCTTGAAGCTCAGCTTCACGGAAATTTTGATGAAGTACTTGATGAAATAAGCAGTGCGATTCTTAACCGGAGTGCAACTGCAAGCCTTGAAGAAAAAAGTGATTTTGCAGGACTGAACGCCCGATGCGCTGTGCGTGTATATGAAAGATACAGTTATACCGGGCAGAACAGAGTGAGTATGAATGTGACACTGTTTGAAACAGAGGGCAGACTTTTTGTTTCGGCGGTTACATCAGGCGGAAGTCAGGCAATGCTTTTTAAGATAAACACCTTCGGGGAAGAGGCTTTCCTTGATCTTGTAAAAGATGTGATTGATAAATACAGAGCATAAAAATAACGGTCAGTTCATTGCGAACTGACCGTATTTTTTTGTTATGAATCAGCGGAAGATTTTACCGATAAGGTTGCGTGCAGGTGAAAGAATCCAGTCAACAAGGCTGCCGCCGCCGATGGTATCAACAAGGAATTTGCTGGTGCTTTCGAGAGCATCGCCAAAGAATTTTTCAGCACCTGAGGGCTCTTCGGGGTATGTATACATACCGTATTTGGCAAGAACTGCGTTGAGCTCATCTTCTGCTTCTTTGATTTTTTTCTGATCAACTACTGTTAATTTGAGAACTTCTTCGCCCTTTGCAATAGCAGCTTCAAGCTCTGCAATCTGCTCAGGAGTGAGTTCAAATTCATCTTCTTCATTTGTGAGAAGACCCTGTGCATCGGGAATTCTCCAACGGCGGATGTATTTTGTGTTGCAGGAATAGTTGAACTGAGGATAGTTTACGGGGTCATCGTTTACGTTTGAAACTTTACCTTCAATAATAGCCTGAACAAGGTTGAGAACGATGTCGTTGTTGCCTACTTCGTGATGCTGTTCAAGGAAAATCCAGGTGTTTTCGGGAAGTACAGCAGTTGAAACATCAACCATATTGTCGGGTGAAATGTGGTTGTGTGCAGTGTTTGTGCACTTTGTGTTCTTTTCGTAATCAACATCTGCAAGTGTCTGATTGCCTGCGGCACCGGTTGCACCGATGGTTGTTGAGGAAAGGTTGATGATGCCGTCTGAGTTGTGCTCTTTTGCGGAAGCAACGATTGCAAAGAATGTGTAATCCTGCTCACCGAAATCAAGGTTTGAAGCGGCAATTGAGTTAACTCTTACACCGTCTTCAACAGCGGCAAGAATGTTCTTTTCAAGGTTAAGACGGGCGTCCTGAAAACGGTCTGTCTTTTCTCTGAGAACCTTCTTTGCAGGGTCGTTAAGGTATCTTTCTGCAAGTGCATCATATCTGTATGAGGGAATCATTGCCCAGATCTGAGGGCAGTTAATCATCATGGAATCCAGAATTGCGCTGATTGCACCGGTGAGGATTGCATCGACACCTGAACGGGGGATGATGTGAAGAACAATGTTGATAAGGTAGCCGAGAGCTGCATCGTCGCCGAGAATGGGAGGGATGAATTCGTGGTAGAAATATTCATCTGCAAGGTTCCATTTTCTGTCCAGCATATCTGCAACGATGTCAGTGCCGTTAAGGCAGGCAACAACATTGACAATCTGATCAAGGTCGCCGTGACCGTATTCGTTAAGATATGCGGTGAGAATGGTGCCGCCCAGTGAAACGGGAAGAAGTGTAACCTTGTCGTGACCTGTCTGTTCTTTAACCATATCAATGTATTCGTCAAGCTCAGCCGCTGATTTGATGGGGTCGCCGACGAGGTTGAAGGTGAACATATAGATGTGATCGCCGCCGATTGCTTCTTCAACTCTCTGCAAGGGGATCATTCTGTAAAGCCAGTCTTTATCTTCTTCTGTCATTTCTGAAATGGGGTGATTCCATCTCTGAGTCTGAAGATTGTTTACGAAATTACCGTCATTATCGCATTCCTGAACCCAGAAAGCAGCTTTTGCGGCATTGTATGCTGCCTGTTCAAGACCAATGCTGTGTTGAAGCAGGATTGTGCCGAGAAGGCTGAGAACAAGAGCAGGAACCTTACCCCAGAGTTTGCTCAGTTCAAGGATAAGAAGTGTGCCGCCTACATGACCGCCGTTTGAGTCAAGGTAGGGCTTGTCGTTTTCGTCATAGAGGTATGTGGGTGAATGGTTGATGCCGGGGAGAATGATTACAGGCGAAATATCACAGTCGCCGCCGCATTCTGTTTTTGTTGCAGCAGAAGCACCGATGGCGCCCATTGAAATAAGCATTGCCGCGCACAGAATGACTGAAATCACTCTTTTGAATCCGTTTTTCATTTTAATACTCTCCTTTTGAAAGTCAAAATATACATCTTATATTAACACGGATTCGGCAGGATTTCAATAATATATAAGCATTTTTACATATATATTTTACTTGACCGCACGAGGGTCAAGGTGATATTATTATACGGAAAAGGGGGAGTTGCTTTGATTAAAAATATAATTTTCGATATGGGCGGAGTGCTCATAGATTATAATCCCGAAAAAACTCTTTACGGTATGTTTGACAGAGAAACTGCTGATATACTCCTTTGTGAAATATTCAGAAATCCCATCTGGGCCGATAAGGACAGAGGGATAATCTTCCCCGATGATATAATGAGAATTAAAAAAGACCGTATTCCTGAGAAACATCTTGAAAAGGTGGCGGAGCTTGTGGAGAATTTCTTTCCCTATATGCCTCCTTTTGAGAAAATGTATGACCTTGTAAAAGAGCTTAAAGAAAAGGGATACGGAATATATCTGCTTTCAAACGCATCTTCGGATTTCCACGAGAGAAGGCAGGGTATACCTGCACTTTCCTTTTTTGACGGAGTGATTGTTTCGGCAGATTATAAAATGCTTAAACCCGAAAAAGAAATTTATCTCACTCTTTTCAATGAATTTTCTCTTAATCCCGAAGAGTGTTACTTCATCGATGATGTCCAGAAGAATATCGACGGTGCAAAAGCTGTGGGGATGGACGGTCACTGCTATTTTCACGGTGATGTTGAAATTCTCAGAGCCCATATGAGAGAAAAAGGAATCAATATATAAAACGACACAATTTTCTTGACGGTATCGCATATAAAATGCTATCATTTAATCATTAAACAGCAAAGGCAATCAATATGAATTTTTACAGTGAAACCGCAAAAAGAATACCGGAATTTATTTCACTTGCGAATGCTATCCGCAAAACCCGTCTGCCTGCCGGCGTGACGGGTCTTTCGCACATACACAAGGCACACGTTATTGCGTCGATGTGCCAATGCCTTGCGAAAAAGGCGCTTGTAATTGTACCTGACGAGGCGCAGGCGACAAGGCTCAGACAGGATATGGAAGTTTTCGGCATAAATGCAATCCATTTTCCTGCAAGGGATTTTTCTTTCCGCACTATGGAAACCGTATCGAGAGAATACGAGCATGCAAGGCTGAAAGTGCTGGATAAAATGCTGACGGGAGATTTTGATGCTGTTGTTGTTTCTGCGGAAGCGGCTTCACAGCTTACCGTACCCCCTTCAATGCTTATGAACAGCAGCCTTTCCGTTGAATCGGGTGAAGATTATGATGTTGATGAGCTGATTTTCAATCTTGTACGCTGCGGATATACAAGGAGCGAGCAGGTTGACGGACCGGGTCAGTTTGCCCTGCGCGGCGGAATACTTGATTTCTATCCGCCCGATTCTGCTTTGCCCTGCCGTGTGGAATTCTGGGGTGACAGTGTTGACAGCATTTCTCTTTTTAACCCCGAAACCCAGCGCCGTGAAGATACGGTGAATGAAATCCGCATTACACCTGCAAGAGAAATTCTCTGCACCGATGAACTGCTTTGCGCACTTATCGAAAAGCATATTGCAGATAAAAAAATAAAAGGCGATGCACTGAAAAAGCTTAACGAAGATGTTGAAGCTCTTCGGGGAGGCATACGCCTGTCATCTCTTGATAAATATATGCCTTTGATTTATCCTCAGAGTGCGGGAATTTTTGATTACGCAGAGGGCTGTATGCTCTTTGTGTGCGAAAGCTTTGCTGTAAAGGATAAATTTTCCGCATCCTGCCAGCTTATGAACGAAACCGTCAAAGGTCTTTTTCAGGACGGTGTGCTGTGCAAGGGACTTGATAAATATATAATTCAGCCCTATGAACTGTTTGCCAGATATGAAAAAATGGGTGCGGTTTATCTTGATAATCTTCCCCGCGGCAGTTTTGATACTCCCGTTAAGGAGCTTGTTACTTTCACTGCCAAGCAGATTGCACCCTGGAACGGAACTTTTTCAACGGTTGTTGACGATATAAGTGCGGTCAGGAGCAAGCTTGGCCATGCCTGCGTTATTCTTGCAGGTACGGATAAAGCGGCAAAGACTCTTGCCGAAGATCTGGAATACGAAGGTATACCTGCTCTTTACTGCCCTGTACCTCCTGCGGATATTCCGCAGAAAACCGTCTGCGTTCTTCCCGGCGGTGTATCATACGGTATGGAGTATCCGTCTGCAAAATTCACGCTCATTACATACCGTAACCGTGTTGTTACGAAAAACAGAGTTGCTTCAACCAAAAAAGGCAAAAATGCATTTAACAATCTTGATGAGCTTCACAGAGGCGAATATGTTGTTCACGCCGCCCACGGTATCGGTATTTTTGAAGGCATACAGACCCTTGAAGCTTCGGGCACTACAAAGGATTATATAAAAATCAGATATGACAAGGGCGATAATCTTTATGTGCCCGTTACCCAGCTTGATCAGGTATCAAAATACATAGGACCGAAAAATGACGATAAGCCGCTGAAACTCAGCAAGCTTGGCGGCAAGGATTGGCAGAAGACCCGTTCAAAGGTCAAGAGCGCTGTCAAGGATATGGCGAAGGAGCTTATCGAACTTTATTCAAAGAGAATAAAAGTCAAGGGTCACGCTTTTTCGTATGATATTGATATGCAGAGCGATTTTGAAAGACGGTTTGAATTTGTTGAAACCGATGACCAGCTCCGTTGTATCCGTGAAATCAAAAAGGATATGGAAAAGCCCTATCCTATGGACAGACTTCTTTGCGGTGATGTAGGCTTCGGCAAAACCGAGGTTGCGCTGAGGGCTGTGTTCAAGTGTATTGCCGACGGCAAGCAGTGTGCCATTATGGTGCCCACAACCATTCTTGCGTTGCAGCATTATCAGACAATACTCAGGCGTTTTGAAGGTTTCCCCATTGAAGCGGGTATGCTTTCCAGGTTCTGCACAAGAAAAGAAATTGAAAAAACACTCAACGGTCTGCGCCGCGGCTCTGTCGATGTTGTTGTAGGTACTCACAGAGTTATCTCAAAGGATGTTCAGTTCAGGGATCTGGGACTTATAATCATCGATGAAGAGCAGCGTTTCGGCGTTGCTCAGAAAGAAAAACTGAAATCTCTTTTCCCTGCGGTGGATGTGCTTACCCTTACCGCTACTCCCATCCCAAGAACATTGAATATGGCAATGACGGGTATCAGGGATATGTCCGTGCTTGAAGAAGCACCTCAGGACAGACTTCCTGTTCAGACCTATGTTATCGAACATAATATGCCTGTGCTTGTTCAGGCTATGGAGCAGGAGCTTCGCAGAGGCGGTCAGGTTTATTATCTCTACAACAGAGTTGATGATATTGAGAAGAAAGCGGCTGAAATCAAAAGTTTTCTGCCCGATGCCAATGTGGGTATAGGTCACGGAAAAATGAGTGAGGATGAGCTCAGCGAGGTATGGCGCAGGCTCCTCGAAGGTGAAATAGATATTCTTGTGTGCACAACCATTATCGAAACAGGTGTTGATGTGCCCAATGCCAACACGCTTATTATTGAGAATGCAGACAGAATGGGTCTTGCTCAGCTTCATCAGATAAGAGGCAGGGTAGGCCGTTCGTCACGCAGAGCAAGTGCATATTTTACGTTCACCAGAGGCAAGCAGCTTTCTGAAATTGCCACACGCAGGCTTGATTCCATAAGAGAATTTACGGAGTTCGGCTCGGGCTTCCACATTGCTATGCGTGACCTTGAACTCAGAGGTGCAGGTAATGTGCTTGGCTCATCACAGCACGGACATATGGAATCGGTAGGCTACGAAATGTATGTAAAGCTTCTTGAACAGGCAATATGTGAGGAAAAGGGAGAAGCACCCACAGAGCCCGAAAAGGATTGCGTTGTGGATCTGCCCATTGATGCTCATATTCCCGATGAATATATCGAAAGCGTGCCTCAGAGATTGCAGATTTACCGCAGAATTGCAGATATCAAAACAAACGAGGATGCGTCGGATGTTATTGATGAACTTTGCGACCGTTTCGGAGATCCGCCCGAAAGCGTTGAGGGTCTTATTAAAATCGCCCTGCTCAGAGGCAAGGCGGCAAGGCACGATATTTATGAAATCACCAATCAGGCAGACAGACTTATTTTCAAAATCAGTAAGCTTGATATGGAAAAAATCGCAAAGGCTTCGGCACATTTCAAAGGCAGGTTTGTTGTCAGTGCAGGAGGCGGTAAGCCCCATATTGCAGTGAAAATGCTTAAAGGCGAAAACAGACTTAATCTTATTGACCGTGTGCTGGATTATATGGATGAATAACGAAAAAGGGTTTCGTTGGTTTTATAGTATAATCAAACAGTTTTATGAGGGGATTTTATGAACGGTATTTTTAAGAAAACGGTTTCCGTGCTTATGACTTTTGTTTTTGCGGCAGGAATACTGACGGTGGCAAAAGCCGATAATACGGGTATTAATTACGATGCTGAAACCACATTGCAGCAGTCGGAAGTTGAGGAATCAACGGAAATAACAACTCAGCCTCATGAGGATATTACTCAGCCTTCCGACGAAGAAACAACAAAGCCCCCCGAAAAAGATGACCATGTGATAGGTAAAATTTATATTTGTTCAAGATGGAGCAGCGTTACAACAACGGGTCATATATGGGTCTATATCCTGAACACATCGGAGGAAACCCTGAAAGTGGGGCTTTATGACCTTGTGCCCGGTGAGGGTGTGTCACTGGCAACCTTCGGATTTACAAGGTCTGACGGATTCGGCGTTTATTACAATATGGAAGCTTACAGGAATGACAAATACTGTGACGAAAGCTGCATTTCGCTGGAAGATGATCTTACAAGAGAAGAACTTGACAGTATTACCGAAAAGCTTCTTATCGCAAACTATTGGGACCCTATATATAATTGTGTGTTTTTTGCCTGTTCAATATGGAACAGAGGCGGCAACAGATTCATTGTTCCTTTCCCTTACCCTCCCGTGGCAAGATTGCAGATTATGATGTGGGGCAACAACGAGGTTTGTGAAATGGAATATCAGCCGCCGGAAAATTCATATAAACAAAGAGGCTTCGGCGACGGTGCATATCTTGAAAATGTTTGTCAGAAATCTTTGGATGCATAAAAAGGCTTGGGCAGTCTGGTTACTGCTCAAGCCTTTTGATTTGTTTATTCGGGAATAACGAGAAACTGTACGGCTTCATCCTGATTTATGAGCTTGCAGAGAATATCCGAAATTTCTTCGGCGGATTCAACCATTCCGTTGTCAAACCACATTCTGAAAACTCCGATTATTGCACTTACATAAAATTGAATTGCATACCTGCCTGCGACATTGTTGTTAACCACAGGGAAATAACTCTGAATTCTGTCAGCAAGCAAATTGGTTATTG
The DNA here is from genome assembly GCA_036309745.1 of Acutalibacteraceae bacterium. Classification (GTDB taxonomy): domain Bacteria; phylum Bacillota; class Clostridia; order Oscillospirales; family Acutalibacteraceae; genus CAG-177. Next base: position 10,503 of record JAXJTD010000058.1, read on the forward strand.
AATGAACAAGCCCTGCATCGAAAACGGCTTTGATGACATTGACATTTTCCTGAAAAAATTCAGCAATGTAATAAACCATACCCTTGACGGTCTGTGCATGACCGCCGTGCAGTTCCTTTATAAGCCTGCTTTCCTGTTCAAGCAGGTAATTTATGAGAATGTCATCCTTGGTTTTATAATTGCGGTAGTATGCCATTCTTGAAACACCTGCCAGATTTGTGATATCCGTTATGGTGATGCTCGGATAGCTTTTGACTTCCATAAGTCTGAGCAGGGCAGTGACGATGCATTCCTTTGTCAGAATATTGGTTTCGCTGATTCTTTTCATTACAAATTTGCTCCCGATGTAACTTTATTTTAAAAAAGTGGAATTTGTTGATGATTTGTTCATAAACTAATGATAAAATCATACTGTTACAAGTGTAACACTGCAAATTTGCTTTGTCAAGGGGATTTTTATGCTGAAACTTAAAGATATAGTTAAAGAGTATCCCACGGGGGATACAAAAGTAACTGCTCTTAAAGGCGTTAATATTGAGTTCCGCAGAAATGAGTTTGTTTCCATTCTCGGTCACTCAGGTTGCGGTAAAACCACGCTGCTGAATATTATCGGCGGTCTTGATCAGTATACAACGGGCGACCTTATTATCGAAGGTAAGTCCACAAAGGATTTTAAGGATGGAGATTGGGATTCATACAGAAACCATTCAATAGGTTTTGTTTTCCAGAACTATAACCTTATTCCTCATCAGAGCGTTCTTTCAAATGTTGAGCTTGCACTCACTCTTTCAGGTGTTTCTAAGGCTGAAAGAAAGAAAAGAGCAGTTGAGGCTCTTGAAAAAGTTGGTCTGGGTGACCAGATAAACAAAAAACCCAATCAGATGTCGGGCGGTCAGATGCAGAGAGTTGCCATTGCCCGTGCTCTTGTCAACAACCCTGAAATTCTGCTTGCCGATGAGCCTACCGGTGCGCTTGACAGTGAAACAAGCGTCCAGATTATGGAGCTTCTCAAAGAGATTTCACAGGAAAAACTTGTTGTTATGGTTACTCATAACCCTGAGCTTGCCGATGAATATTCAACAAGAATCATCCGCCTTGTAGACGGTAATATTGTTGACGACACAAATCCGTACACAACCGAGGATATCGAAAGAAAAGAAAAAACAAGAGCAGAGAAGAAATCTGAAAAGAAGGCGGCAAAGCAGATGCCCAAGAAGCCTTCCATGTCTTTCTTCACCGCACTTTCACTTTCCCTCAACAATCTTATGACGAAGAAAATGAGAACCTTCCTCACTTCCTTTGCAGGTTCAATCGGTATAATCGGCATTGCCCTTATTCTTGCACTTTCAAGCGGATTCCAGGCATATATAGATTCAATCCAGCAGGAAACCCTTACCTCATATCCCATAATGGTAGAGAGCACTGCAATGGATATGAATGCAATGATGACGGGTATGACAGGTGTTACTCCCGGCGAGGTTGATCATCCTCTTGATAAGGTTTATTCAAACACAATGGCTGCGAGTATGATGGAATCCTTCTCGTCGGAAATCTGGCAGAATGACCTTAAATCTTTCAAGGAATATCTTGAAAGTGATGCAAGCACAATCAAGGATTATTCAAGCAGTGTTCAGTATACTTACGGCGGCAAGCTGAATATTTTTTCTGCCGATATGGCCAATGGCATAAATCAGGTTTATCCCAGCCCTGTTATTTCAATGATGGAATCAATGGTGGGCGGTGTTGACCTTGGCGGAATGCAGATTGACACTTCGATGATGTCCAGTATGACAAAAATGATGAACTCCTGGATGGAGCTTATCGACAATAAATCGTTGCTTGAAGAGCAATATGAGATTGTTTCGGGTAAATGGCCCGAGGCCTATAACGAAGTTGTTCTTATAGTGGATAAAAACAACGAAATCAGTGATATTGCCATTCAGGGTCTGGGTCTTATGACTCAGCAGGATATGATGCAGGGTCTTATGGCAATGCAGAATGGCGAAGAATATAAACCCGTATCACACGAAATAGAATATTCCGATGTTCTTGACCTTACATTCAGAGTGGTTCTTGAACCTGATTATTTCAGCTACAATGAAGAAACAAAAACCTGGGACGATATGCGCGGCGATGAGCAGTATGTTGCAAAGCTTATCGAAAACGGCGAAGAAATAAAGGTTGTAGGTATTATCAGACCCTCCGAAGAATCGGTTATGGTTGCAACAACCGGTGCGGTAGGCTATACATCTGCACTTACGGAGCATATTATCAATGCAACAAACGATTGTGAAATCGTAAAGCAGCAGATGGCAGACCCTGAAACCGATATTTTTACGGGTATTCCTTTTGCCAAGGCACAGGAGCAGCAGGCTCAACAGCCTCAGACACAGGCACCTGCACCGTCTGATGTATCTCTTGATCCTCAGGTAAATACACCTGCTCTTGCGGAGGGTATGGCACCCAAGGCAAGCACAATGAAATTTGACGGCAATGCACCCGAAGCAAGCTTCACTGCGGCGGGTATGCCTGATTTCAGCAGTTTTCCTGCTGTTACAGAGGAAGAGGTTTATGCTTCCATTGATGAAACTTTCAGTGGAGCAGAAGCTGAAAAAATGAAGCGTACCGTTGAGCTTATGCTTAAAACAACGCTGTCAATCAGCGAAAGAAAAGAGCTTTCGGGCTATCTTGACGAAATGCTTGCAGGCCAGGAAATTGAAGGTATGGGTCAGATAAGCGGCAGTCAGGCACTTTCTTTCCTTCAGATGATGGATAGGCAAACGAAGCTTAAAATGCTCAATGCCATTATGACGGGTCAGTTCGGCAACTACGCTCCTCCTGCAAACAACGAAACACCCGGAGAGCCTTCGGAAGAAGCGCCTGTTGTTGAACCCGAGCCCGAGCCGGAGCCCGAACCCATGCCTCTTGCTTCGAGTTATGAAGAAGCACTGGCAATGCTGGGAGTTGCAGATATCAGCACACCTCAGTCAATCTATATTTATCCCAAGGATTTTGAATCCAAGGATATTATCGCAGATGAAATTGCGAAGTATAATGAGTCAAAGACTGCTGACGGAAAAGAAGAAATCACAATCAAATACACCGATTATATCGGACTTCTTCTCTCATCGGTTTCAACCATAATCGATATCATTTCATATGTTCTTATTGCATTCGTTGCAATTTCACTTGTTGTTTCGTCAATTATGATTGGTATTATCACATATATCTCCGTTCTTGAAAGAACCAAAGAAATCGGTATTCTCCGTGCAATCGGTGCATCGAAAAAGGATATTTCAAGAGTGTTCAATGCGGAAACTCTTATCGTGGGATTCGTTTCAGGTGCATTGGGTATAGGTTCAACAATACTGCTGACTATTCCCATCAACGCCGTTATTTCCCACCTCACCTCCCTTCCCGAGGTCGCCAAGCTTCCTGCTGACGGAGCGATAATCCTTGTTGTGATCAGTATGGTGCTGACTCTGATTTCAGGTCTTATCCCCTCAAAGATTGCTTCAAGAAAAGACCCCGTAGAGGCATTGAGAACCGAATAAAAGAAATGGCTTGCAACGGTAACTGTACCCTTGCAAGCCATTTGATTTTGCTCAATAAAGCTTTTTGATTATTCTGTCAACAACATTTTTTTCTTCAACAGTAAAAGATGAAATGTATTCATCCGTTTCGGTTTCTGCTTTGTCGGCATAAAGGTCATTAATGCACACTGAACGGTAATTGACATAAACGCTTTCGCCTTTGTCACGGAGACTTTCTTTCCATACAATGAAGATGCATTCGTCGTAAGTGATGACCTGTACGGTGCCGTCTTTCTGTGCTGCAACTTTCTCGAAAAATCCCAGAGGATATCCCTCAGCACCTTTTTTGAGCAGCACGGAATCCGAAAGATTATATCCTGCTGCCTGCACGGTTTCGCCGAATTTTTCAATGTCGGTGCCTGCATTTTCGGCGAGTATATTTATGGAGCCGATGAGTCTGTTCTTTTCAAGCTGAGTGAGAGGGGTTGAGCCGTCGGCAGAGGTGAAGTACGCACACACATTGCGGAAACTGATATAATTTTCATAAAAGTAATCCTGAAGAATTTTTTCTTCATCGGCATTGCCTGTGCCTTTGTCATATTTTGCGGCGAAAACAGCATCTTCGTATGCCTGCGCAGTAAGTATTTTTGTTAAGGTTTGTTTTGAAACACCGATGGAATTATAATGGTTTTCGAATCTCAGCCAGTAATCATTTACCGTTTGCGCAATTTTCACCTTTTCCGATGATGTCAGAGAAAGTTTCATATCTCTGAAAGCTGTGTTTGCGGCAAGATATTTTTTGCACTGAATAATTGCAGCTCTTTTCAGTTCAGCTTTCATCGGCTTTTCGGACAAGTCATATTCAACGGGTCTGTTCATAATTTTGTCCAGATAATAAGTGAAAATCTCACTGCCTATTTCGGTGCCTGAAATGACAAGCGCGGTTTTCTTTGAATTACCGCAGGCGGTGAGTGAGAATATAAGTAAAACGGCAAGGAGAAACGCCGAAATTTTTTTCATAAAATCAACCCTTTCGCAGTCATTATATCATATTAAACTCTGTTTATAAAGCTATCTTCAAAAATTTTTGAAAAATGTCTTTATTAGTTCATTTTTTTGTTGTATAATCGGAGTGTAACAATATTAACCGAGGTGAAAACCATGGAGAAAATCAGACTTTTAATTGCAGGTGAAGAATATAACATCGGCACCGATGATGACCTTGATTACGTTGCAGAGCTTGGAGCAGAGCTTGACAAGAAAATAAGCGGCCTTATGAGCAGCAATGTAAGAATTTCCGTTACTCAGGCGGCTATTGTAACAGCTCTTGAATATGCGGATATGGCAAAGAAAAGCGAAATCACTTCTGAAAATCTCAGAGGTCAGATTCAGGAATATCTTGAAGATGCTGCAAGAGCAAGAACAGATGCTGAGGTTACAAAGCGCGAGCTTGAAAGAGTAACAAAAGAGCTTGCAGCACTCAAAGCCTCAAAATAATGGCAGCTGAAATTCTTGCACCCGCAGGCAGTATTGAATCTCTTAAAGCGGCGGTGCGTTGCGGAGCAAATGCCGTTTATCTTGGCGGCAAAGCACTTAATGCACGGAGAAATGCATCCAATTTTTCCGAAACAGAGCTTGCAGAGGCGGTTGAATATTGCCACGCAAGGAATGTTAAGGTCTACCTTACCCTTAACACCCTTGTGAGTGACGGTGAATTTGAAACCGCATATGATGCGGTCAGGTGTGCTTGCAAAGTGAATGCAGATGCACTCATCATACAGGATTTGGGGCTCGCCGCAACAGTGCGGCGGGTCTGCCCGTCTATGCCCTTGCACGCATCCACACAGATGTCGGTGCAAAGCATAGAAGGTATACGAAAGCTTGAAGAACTGGGTTTTTCAAGAGCCGTACTTCCCCGTGAACTTTCAGAAAAAGAAATAATCGCCATATCTTCTCAGACCGATATGGAGCTTGAATATTTTGTTCACGGCGCGCTGTGTATGTGCGTTTCGGGTCAGTGCCTTATGAGCTCCGTGCTTGGCGGCAGAAGCGGCAACAGAGGGCTTTGTGCCCAGCCGTGCAGACTTCCTTTCGGTGTTAACGGCAAAGGCGGAAACAATCTGAGCCTTAAAGATTTATCTCTTACAGATGAACTTCAAAGACTTGAAAAAGCAGGTGTTTGTTCCTTCAAAATCGAAGGCAGAATGAAGCGCCCCGAATATGTTGCGGCGGCAGTTACCGCCTGCAAAAACAGCCTTGAAAACAGAAAAGATGAAGAAATAAACCGATCCCTTAAAGCTGTATTTTCACGCTCGGGGTTCACAAAATGTTATTTTGAAGGAAAGCTCGGCAGTGAAATGTTCGGCATAAGACGCAAAGAAGATGTTGAGGGCGCAGGCGGAGTGCTTTCGGGTCTGCAAAGGCTTTATGACAACGAAAATCCCCTTATTCCCGTTGAACTGAACCTTGCATTTAAAGAAAATGAGCCTATGAAGCTTGAAACTTCTGCACTCGGAATTTCGGTTTGCGCTGTTAGCAAAGTGTGTCCCGAAAAGGCACGGAATAAGCCCGTTGACCGTGACAGTCTGACAGAAAGAATATCAAAGTGCGGCGGCACACAGTTTTATGCAGAGAAAGTAAATATTGATTTTACCGAAGGTTTGATTGCTTCGGCAAGTGCAATAAACGGGCTCAGGAGAGATGCTCTTGAATTGCTTGAAAGAGAGATAATCCGCCGAGAAGAAATTGCCGTTTCGGCACCTGAATACACCTTCAAGCAACACAAAGGCGTTTTGAAATCAACCCACGCAAGATTTTTCAGAGAAGAACAGATACCTGAAAATCTTGATGGTATATCGAGAGTCGTTCTGCCGATTGAAGTCGGCAGTGAAACTGTTGAAAAACTTTGCGGTATGGGAATTGAAACTGCGGTTGAAATACCGTCTGCTGTTTTCTCAAACAGTGATAAATATATTGAAAAGTTAAAAGAATTAAGGAAACACGGAGTATCTCTTGCCTGGGTATGTACTCTTGACGGTGCGGGAATTGCAGAAAAAGCAGGGTTGCCCTTCACTTCGGGATTCGGTATGAATATCTACAACAGTATTTCTGTTGAAGAAATAAAGCGTATGGGCGGCAAGGATTGTCTGCTTTCCTGCGAAATGTCGGTTTCTGAGGCGGCGAAGCTTTCGGGAGATTTACCGCGTGGCATTATGACGTACGGCAGAATTCCTTTGATGCTTACCCGTAACTGTCCTGTTAAAAATGAACTTACCTGCGGTGAATGCGGCGGAAAAAGTGTACTGACGGACAGAATGGGTGTTGATTTTCCCGTTGTTTGCAAAAACGGTGCAAGCTTTGTGCTGAACTCCGTGCCCCTGTGGCTTGCGGATAAGAAAAATGAACTCCGCAACATTGATTTTGGTTTGCTTTATTTCACAAACGAATCAAAAGAAGAATGCGGCAGGGTTATCAGAGCCTATAATAATAATGAAAAAGCATACGGCGAATTCACAAGAGGTCTTTATTTCAGAAAAGTTTTATAAAATGCTTGATTGTGATAAAAAATAGCTGTATAATTCTTTATCATAAAAGGGGATGTAAATTATGAGTATAAGAATCGGAATTTTCGGTTACGGCAATATCGGCAAAGGTATTGAATGCGCCGTAAAGCAGAATAGCGATATGGAGCTTGTTGCGGTGTTTACACGCAGAGACCCTGCTACGGTGAAAACTGTTTTCGGCGAAGCTCCCGTTATTTCTGCAAGTGAAGTTGAAAATTATGCTGATAAAATTGATGTTATGATTATGTGCGGCGGCAGTGCAACGGATTTGCCCGTGCAGACTCCCGCAATGGCAAAGCTTTTCAATGTTATTGACAGCTTCGATACTCACGCACGCATTGCAGAGCATCAGGCGAATGTTGATAAAACCGCAAAGGAAGGCGGCAAGACAGCGATTATTTCCGTAGGTTGGGATCCCGGTCTGTTTTCACTCAACCGACTTTATGCAGATGCAATCCTTCCCGAGGGTGAAAATTATACCTTCTGGGGCAAGGGAATAAGTCAGGGTCATTCCGATGCAATCAGACGCATTGAGGGCGTTGCGGATGCAAGACAGTATACCGTGCCCGTACCCGAGGCTGTTGAAGCGGTAAGAAGCGGAGCAAATCCTCAGCTTACAACCCGTATGAAGCACACAAGAGAATGTTATGTTGTTGCCGAGGAGGGCGCTGATAAAGCGAGAATTGAGCAGGAAATCAAAACAATGCCCAATTACTTCGCAGATTATGATACAACCGTTACCTTTGTTACTCAGCAGGAACTTAATGAAAATCACGGCGGACTTCCCCATCAGGGAATTGTTATCCGCTCGGGTGTTACGGGTGCAAACAAGGAGCATAACCATATTATTGAATATAAACTTAAACTTGACTCAAACCCCGAGTTCACTTCAAGTGCGCTTGTTGCCTACGCAAGAGCCGCTTACAAGCTCAACAAAGCAGGGGATACGGGCTGCAAAACAGTTCTTGACATTGCGCCTTCAATGCTTTCGCCCAAGAGCGCGGCAGATATAGTGCAGTATCTGTGATAAACACACTATATATAATGTAATAATTATATAGCGAAAAAAATAATCAAAAATCAGAAAAAAGTGCTTGACTGCAAGGGTAGAATGTGATATCATAATTCTACCTCTGCGGGAGGGTTCTTTTTTTGTGCCCGAAAATAAATTGTAAAAATTGTTAAGCAGAGGGAGGCCTGGCTCTGTTTCAGGTTGCCTGATAGACCCGTTTCAGGGCTAATTATTCCAAAAATGGAGGTGCCGCACATGGCTGCTAACGGTAAAAGAGTAAAAATCACACTTTCTTGCACCGAATGCAAACAGCGCAATTACAACACAATGAAAAACAAGCAGAACACACCCGACAGGATGGAGATGAACAAGTACTGCCGTTTTTGCAGGAAGCATACTCTCCACAAAGAAACAAAGTAAGCGGGAGGTTTTAACCTATGGCTAAGAATGAAAAAGCTGCAGAAAAGGTTGTCGCCGCTGACAAGAAAGAAAAAAAGCCTGCTAACCCCAACGGAAATATTTTCGTGAGAGCCGGCAAGGCAATCAAAAAGTTCTGCAAAGATCTCAAGGGCGAAATCAAGAAGATTGTTTGGCCCGATGCAAAAACCGTTCTTAAATCAACTGCGGTTGTTCTCGTAGTTGTTGCAATCTGCGGTCTTGCAATTTTTGCTGTTGACCAGCTTCTTTCACTGGGCCTTTCAGGTCTTAAAGATGTTGCTCAGAGCATAGGCGAATCCGCTAACACAACAACCACCGCCGCAAGCACCGGTATGATTGGCCTCGGTAAATTCTTTATCGGTTGATAAAGGAGGCTGAATACTATGGCAATTGACGCAAGATGGTACGTTGTTCATACCTATTCAGGTTATGAAAAGAAGGTTGCAACCAATATCGAGAAGATGGTTGAAAACCGCAAAATGCAGGATCAGATTCTTGAAGTTACCATTCCCGTTGAAACCGTTACCGATATCGAAAAGAACAAGACGGTTGAGCGTCTGCTCTTCCCCGGTTATGTTCTCGTTAAGGTAGCAGTTACACCTGACAGGGACAACCGTCCCGCAATGAGCGATGAAACATGGCTTCTCATCCGCAATACAAGAGGTGTAACAGGTTTTGTCGGTCCCGAAAACAAGGCAATCCCCCTTACCGACGAAGAAGTTATCAGGCTCGGAGTCGAGAAGAGAGTTGTTGAGGTTTCATATAAGGTTGGCGATACAGTCAACATCATCGATGAAATCTTTGATGGCTTTACGGGAGTTGTTGAGGAACTTGACGTTGACAATAATATGGTCAAAGTTTCGGTATCCGCACTCTTTGGCAAACAGACAACCGTTGAGCTTGAGCTTGACCAGGTTGAGCTTGCCGAATAATCACGGTAATTTGAGGGTTAATCCCTTTCAAATTTAGCGCTTTTAACAGCGCAGTCCGCCTAAGGCGTGGCTTCGTGGGAGGAGCATAAAAAGCTCCGCAATTTACCACATTATATGGAGGTTTTTAATTATGGCACAGAAAGTTGTAGGCTTAATTAAGTTACAGATCCCCGCAGGCAAGGCTACCCCCGCACCCCCTGTAGGTCCTGCACTCGGTCAGCACGGCGTTAACATTATGTCCTTCACAAAGGAATTCAACGAGCGTACAAAGAACGATATGGGTCTTATCATCCCCGTTGTTATCACAGTTTACGCTGACCGTACATTCAGCTTCATCACAAAGACACCGCCCGCAGCAGTTCTTATCAAGAAGGCTTGCGGTATTGAAAGCGGTTCGGGCGTTCCCAACAAGACCAAGGTTGCAACAATCACACAGGATCAGATCCGCAAGATTGCTGAGACAAAGATGCCTGACCTCAACGCAGCTTCAGTTGAAGCAGCTATGAGCATGATCGCAGGTACAGCTCGCAGCATGGGCGTTACAGTTACTGATTGATGCACACTGTGGGAGGAAAAATCCGATTTAACCACATGATTGGGAGGAATTATTAACATGAAACACGGAAAGAAATATAACGAGAGTGTAAAACTTATCGATAAGTCAGCACTCTATGATACCAATGCTGCTCTTGACCTCGCTGTTAAGACTGCAAGCGCAAAGTTTGACGAAACTGTTGAAGTTCACATCCGTCTGGGTGTTGACTCACGTCACGCTGACCAGCAGGTCAGAGGTGCTGTTGTTCTTCCTAACGGTACAGGCCGTTCAGTAAGAGTTGCAGTTTTCGCAAAGGGTGCCGATGCTGATGCAGCTGCAGCAGCAGGCGCAGAAATCGTTGGCGCAGAAGATCTCGTTGCAAAGATCCAGGGCGAAGGCTTTATGGATTTCGACGTATGTATCGCAGCACCTAACATGATGGGCCTTGTTGGTCGTCTTGGTAAGGTTCTCGGTCCCCGTGGTCTTATGCCCAGCCCCAAGGCAGGTACTGTTACACCTGACGTTGCTAAGGCTGTTACAGAAGCTAAGGCAGGTAAGATTGAGTACCGTCTTGATAAGACAAACATCATCCACTGCCCCATCGGCAAGGCTTCATTCGGCGTTGAGAAGCTTGAAGAAAACTTCAACACTCTCCTTGACGCAGTTATCAAGGCAAAGCCCGCAGCTGCTAAGGGTCAGTACATCCGCTCATGCGTTGTAGCTTCAACAATGGGCCCCGGCATCAAGGTTAACCCCAACAAGGTTGGCACTGTTGTTGCTGAAGCATAAAAAATAATGCTTGACAAGCACAGATAATTGTGCTATCATATCTAAGCTGTTCTTTTTGAAGACAGCAGGTGCTTTTCGCATAAAGGTTATTTTAACCGCCTGCCGAGAGAGGAAGCATACATCAGATTATAACTGTAAGTATGTTATGCCCTTTCTGCGGTTTGCGGAAAGGGCTTTTAATTTTGTATTTATTCCATATGGAGGTGAAAATACACATGCCTAGCGCAAAAGTTTTGGAACAGAAAAAGCAGATCGTTGCTGACCTTACCGATATGCTTCAGAATTCAGTAGCAGGTGTTGTTGTTGATTACAAGGGCATCAATGTTGCTGACGATACAAAGCTTCGTAAAGAGCTTCGTGAAGCAGGCGTTAAGTATTCAGTAGTAAAGAACACACTTCTCGGCCTTGCAGCTAAGAATGTTGGTCTTGACGATATCTGTGGCGTTCTCGAAGGCACAACAGCTATTGCTATCAGCCCCGAGGATCACACCGCAGCAGCAAGAATCCTTTCAAAGTTTGCCGAGACTCACAAGAACTTCTCAGTAAAGAGCGGTTACCTTGACGGCAAGGTTGTTGATACAGCAACCATCGATTCACTTGCAAAACTTCCCACAAGAGATATCCTTCTTGCAACAGTTTGCAACGCATTCAATGCACCTATCTCAGCATTTGCTCGTGCTATTCAGGCTATTGTTGATAAGGGTGGCGCTGATGTAGCAGCAGCAGAAGCTGCTCCCGCAGAGGAAGCACCCGCAGCAGAAGAAGCACCTGCAGCAGAATAATTAATCTAAACTAAAAATTCATTAATTGGAGGAAAATAAAATGGCATCAGAAAAGATTGCAGCAATGATTGAAACAATCAAAGAACTTACAGTACTTGAGCTTTCAGAGCTCGTTCACGCAGTTGAAGAAGAATTCGGCGTATCAGCAGCAGCAGCAGTTGCAGTAGCAGCTCCCGCAGAAGCAGCTGCAGCAGCAGAAGAGAAGACAGAGTTTGACGTTATTCTCGCTGAAGTTGGCGCAGAAAAGATCAAGGTTATCAAGGTTGTTCGTGAGCTCACAGGTCTTGGCCTTGCAGAGGCAAAGGCAGTTGTTGACGGCGCTCCCAAGGCTATCAAGGAAGGCGTTAGCAAGGAAGATGCAGAAGCAGCTAAGGCTAAGCTTGAAGAAGTTGGCGCAAAGGTTGAACTTAAATAAGTTAATTTTCACCAAAAACATAACCGTCGTGCAGAAATGCACGGCGGTTTTTGTGTTATTGCAGAAAATTAAAGCCGCTTGGATTTCTCCAAGCGGCAATTTTTATGTATATTATTCTTCGTCTGCTTCAACCTTAGCTTCTGCAATAACCTTCTGAGCAACATTTTCAGGAGCTGCTTCATAGTGGTCAAACTCAAATGAGAACCAGCCTCTGCCGATTGTTACGGAACGGAGAACTGTTGCAAAGTCGCCCATTTCAGCCATGGGAACTTCTGCTACAAGCTCCTGCATCTTGGGATTATCTTCGCAGGGACCCATACCGAGAACGCGTCCGCGGCGCTTTGTGATATCGCCCATGATATCGCCAAGGTTGTCGCCGGGCATATAAGCTTTCAGTGAGCCGTAGGGTTCAAGAAGCTTGGGATTAGCCTGAGGCATACCGTTCTTGTATGCGATCTTGGCAGCCATTTTGAATGCCATTTCGTTTGAGTCAACGGGATGTGATGAACCGTCATAAAGAGTAGCTCTCAGACCAACAACGGGGTATCCTGCAAGAGGTCCTTTAAGGATTGCTTCACGAAGACCCTTTTCAACTGCGGGGAAGAAGTTCTTTGGAACTGAGCCGCCAACAACTCTCTCTGCAAATTCAAAATCTTCTGTGGGGATGGGCTCAAATTCTACCCAAACATCACCGAACTGACCGCTGCCGCCTGACTGCTTCTTGTGACGGCCCTGAACAGCAACCTTCTTGCCGATGGTTTCTCTGTAAGCAACCTTGGGAACAGTGAGTTCAACTTCAACGCCGAACTTGTTCTTAAGCTTTGTAACAAGTGAATCAAGATGCTGCTCACCGAGACCTGCAACAATCTGCTCCTTTGTTTCAGTGTTGGTGTAGTAGCTGATTGTAAGATCTTCTTCGGCAAGTCTGTTAAGACCTGCGGCAATCTTATCTTCTTCACCCTTCTTCTTAGCCTTAACAGCCATGGGAAGGCAGGGTTTGGGGAAGCTTACGCCTTTAAGCTTGATTTCTGACTTGGGAGCACAGAGTGTGTCGCCTGTCTTGAAGCTTGAAAGCTTTGTAATGATACCGATATCACCTGCAAGGATTGCAGCAGCTTCTTCCTGCTTGCCGCCCTTGGGGAAGAGGAGCTTGCCCATTCTTTCGGTTTCACCGGTGCGCTCGTTGTAAGCAGGTGTATCGGGAGTGATCTTACCCGAAATAACCTTGAAATATGACATCTTACCAACGAAGGGGTCAGCAACTGTCTTGAAGCAGATAGCTGCAAGGGGTGCGTTTTCGTCGCAGGTAACATCTGCTTCTGATGCAACGGATGCTGCGTCGGGAGCTGACTGAACGATGCTGTTATTGATAAGGTCAACAGCTTCTACCATATAGCCTGAGCAAGCATATACAGGGCAGATTTCACCTGCAAGGATACCCTCTTTAAGACCTCTGTCAATTTCTTCATCAGTAAGGGGAGTGCCTTCGAAGAATTTCTCCATAAGCTCATCATCTGCGCAGGCAACTGCTTCGATGAAAGCTTCTCTCATTCTGTTAGTTCTCTCATCATTTTCAGGCATGGGAGCGTCTGAACGCTTGCCGTCTTTGTATGAGAAAGCTTCGTTACGTGAGAAGTCAACATATGAAATAACCTTGTCGCCTTCAACATAAGGAACAACAACAGGGCAGATTTTGTTGCCGTATTCTTCTTTAAGTGAATCGAAGGTTTTGTAGAAGTGAGCATTTTCACCGTCACACTTTGTGATGGCGAACATCTTGTTGATACCTCTTTCGGTAGCAGCATTGAATGCCTTTTCTGCACCAACGTCAAGAAGATGTCCTGATGCGAGAACGATAAGCACTGCGCCTGCTGCACGGATGCCTTCGCTCATACCGCCTGCAAAGTCGAAAAGGCCCGGGGTGTCAATTATGTTAATTTTTGTATTTTTCCATTCATATGAGGCAATAGCCGAGGCTATTGAACACTTACGTCTTTTTTCTTCTGCATCAAAGTCCATAACAGTGTTGCCGTCTGCAACTCTGCCAAGTCTGTCAGTTGCATTTGAAACGTAGAGCATGGCTTCTGCAAGAGTGGTTTTACCTCTGCCGCCGTGACCGGCGAGAACGATGTTTCTGATGTCTTTTGCGCTGTAAGATTTCACGATATATCCTCCTTTATTTGCATACTGCACAATTATGCAGCAGGAAAATCTTATTTTGCTAAAATAAAATTTTGCATCGTATTGTATAGGATTATATCACAAAAGTTTTCCCATTTCAATGATTTTTTTGTTATTTTTTCTGAATAACACGGAATTTTTTAAAAGTTTTTTGGAACTTTCCGATAGTGTATTATCGTATTTAACGAAAAATAATGCAGATTTTTGTAATAATATACAAAAAGCCCTGCTCTCAGAGCAGGGCAGATATTTATGATATTTTTGCTTTGCTGCGACCCCAGAGGTGAATAATTCCTTCATCATTGAGTGCTTTCACGAGGAAGAAGGTAATGGGCAGAGTGAAAATTCCCATAACGCCGAAAAGCTGAACGCCCAGATACATTCCCATAAGTGTTATAACGGGATGCATACCTACATTCATCGAAACAAGCTTTGGTTCAAGAATCTGACGGATAATGGTGACTGTGGCATAAAGCACAAGAAGACCGATGCCGAGACCGAAATTGCCCGAGAAAAAGCTGATTATTGCCCAGGGCACCATTACCGTGCCCGTGCCGAGAACGGGGAAAATATCAACAAAAGCGGTTACGATTGAAATTGCTATAATGTATCCGCCGTCATAGACGCCGATAAATTTCAGAACATTAAGACCGATTGCAACTTCACAGAAGGTTATGAGTATAATGGTTGCATAGGACTTAACCATTTTACCCAGAATATCACCGAAAAGCTTTTTGGTTTTTACAAGCGATGCCTCGTGGGATTCCGAAACCGCAGACTTAATCATTCTGGTGAAATTATCGTAATCACAGGTCAGAAAAAAGCAGGCGATTATACTTATCAGGACTGCGGCGAAGAATGCGGGAATCTGTTTCGCTGTTGAAAGCAGACCACCGAGGGGAGTTACAAGAGCGGATAAATCTATTCCGCCGGATGCAGATTGACCGAAGGTGTTTTTCTGCTCAACAATAAGCAGAAGAAGTCTGTCTGAGAAGTCGTTTATTGCCTCAACGGCTGTTGCTTCAACTGAATCGGGCAAGAATCTGAGATGACCTGTAAGCCAGGATTCAACAGTCTGGATAAGATTGGGTAAGTCATTGAGTTTCGCCATAAGGTATTGACCCAAGCCACGGAATTCAACAAAAATTCTGTACCCAACAAGCACAACGAGGCTTGCAAGTATCGCGATTATCAGAATCAGTGCAACGGCGGCAAGAATGTTCTTCTTGATTTTTGTTTTCTTTGAAATTGCTCTGATGGGTTTTTGCAGAAACATTGCAATAAGGAAAGCAACGCCGAAAGGAGCCACCAGCCAGAATGCGAATTTCATAAAAAGGTAGTAGCCGGCAATGAGCAATGCATAAAATGTAAAGTTTATCAGCATTGAACGCCTTTTTTCAACAATATTCATCTTTTATCCTCCTGAAAACGGTGTACAGAACCGTCTTGCAGAAATATTTTACACTATTTCGCCCACAATAGCAATGAATGAGGAAAAAAATACATAAAAATTTAATAAATTTGAAAATAAGGCTTTATTATTTTTGAATTATATGATATCATATACAGTAACTATTAAGTAAATTAACCTTCCCGAAAGGAGCGCTTTGTATGTATGTTGCTGTAATGGGATATGGTGTGGTTGGTTCGGGTGTTGCAAGCCTGCTCAATAAAAACCACGAACATATTCTCAAAAAAAGTATGCAGAGCGAAATGGAGCTCAAATACATTCTTGACCGCCGTACATTCCCCGGCGACCCCTACGAAAATCTTGTAATCTCCGATTTTTCAAAAATTGTCGAAGATGATGAGGTTAAAATCGTAGTTGAAACCATGGGCGGTCTTCACCCTGCTTACGACTATGTTGTAGCCTGCCTCAAAGCCGGCAAGCATGTTGTAACTTCCAACAAAGAACTCGTTGCTGCAAAGGGCTGCGAGTTGCTTCAGATAGCTGACGAAAACAACGTCAATTTCCTTTTTGAAGCAAGTGTGGGCGGTGGTATTCCCATTATCAGACCCATCAGTCAGTGCCTTGCCGCAAACGATATTGATGAAATTGCAGGTATCCTTAACGGTACAACAAATTTCATTCTGACCAAAATGATTACAGACGGCATGACCTTTGAAGAAGCTCTTCTTCTTGCTCAGAAGAATGGCTATGCAGAGAGAGATCCTTCTGCGGATGTTGACGGTCACGACGCTTGCAGAAAAATCTGTATCCTTGCCGCACTTTGCTTCGGCAAGCACGTATATCCCGATTATGTTCATACGGAAGGTATCCGCAAAATCTCACTTTCCGATGTTGAATATGCCCGTGCCTGGGGCGGAGTAATCAAGCTTATTGCAAAGGCGAAGAAGCTTGAAGACGGCAGGGTTTCCGTGCTTGTTTCACCTGCGTTTGTTCAGAATCACAGCCAGCTTGCATCCGTTGACGATGTGTTTAACGCAATCCTCGTAAGAGGCGATGCAATCGGCGATGTTGTGTTCTACGGCAGAGGCGCAGGTAAAATGCCTACCGCAAGTGCTGTTGTGGCTGATGTTATCGACTGTGCAAGAAATATGAACCGCAAGCGTTTTATAGCTTGGCAGGATTGCACAGACGGCTATGTTGCCGATTATCTTGAAAATGTTACCGCATTCTACATAAGAGCAACAACTGAAAATGCAGCGGCTGCCGTTGCAAAAATAAACGGTCTTTTCGGAGGAGTGACCACTCTTGCCCGTCAGGATGCTCCCGAAGGCGAAATCGCTTTTGTAACTGCACCCGTTTCCGAAAAGGAGCTTAACGAAAAGCTTGCTCTTATAGACGAGGCAAATATTGAATCGGTAATCCGTATTACAAATTATTGATTCGCAGTTTATTAGGAGGATAATATGTCTTTAATTGTTCAGAAGTTCGGCGGCAGTTCAGTTGCAAATGCCGAAAGAGTAATGAATGTTGCAAGAATTGTAACAGATACCTACAAGGCAGGCAATGATGTTGTGGTTGTTGTTTCTGCTCAGGGTGATACAACCGATGACCTTATTGCAAAGGCTCAGGAAATCAATCCCAAGGCATCCAAGAGAGAAATGGATATGCTTCTTGCCTCAGGTGAGCAGATTTCAATTTCACTGCTTGCAATGGCTATTGAAAGCCTTGGTTATCCCGTTTGCTCCCTTCTCGGCTGGCAGGCAGGATTTTCAACAAATTCCGTTTACGGTTCCGCAAGAATCAAGAAGGTTTCCGCAGAGCGTATCAAAATGGAAATCGCAAAGAAAAACATCGTTGTTGTTGCAGGCTTCCAGGGTCTTAACAAGTATGACGATATAACAACTCTCGGCAGAGGCGGTTCGGATACAAGCGCTGTTGCAATTGCCGCTTCAATGCACGCAGACCGCTGCCAGATTTATACCGATGTTGAAGGCGTTTACACTGCTGACCCCAGAAAAGTAAAGGGCGCGGTAAAGCTCAACGAAATCACATATGATGAGATGCTTGAACTTGCAACTCTCGGCGCACAGGTTCTCAATAACCGTTCAGTAGAAATGGCTAAAAAATATAATGTTAAGCTTGAGGTGCTTTCAAGCCTTGTGCGTGCACCCGGTACCATTGTCAAGGAGGTAGCAGATATGGAAAAAATGCTTGTTAGAGGTGTAACAAAGGATACGGATGTTGCCCGTGTTTCAATAGTAGGTGTTCCCAACGTTCCCGGAATCGCTTATAAGATTTTCGGTAAGCTTGCCGCAAGAAATGTAAATGTTGATATCATTCTTCAGTCGGTAGGCAGAGGCGATACAAAGGATATCACCTTCACAACTGCAAAGTCACACCTTAATGATACTCTTGAAGTTCTTCGTGAACTTGACCTTGTTGCAGGTCTTGAAATTCTTACAGATACAGATGTTGCAAAGGTTTCCGTTGTAGGTGCAGGTATGGAATCGCATCCCGGTATTGCCGCAAAGATGTTTGAAGCACTCTTTGAGAGCGATATCAACATTCAGATGATTGCTACAAGCGAAATCAAGATTTCTGTTCTTATTGATGTTAAGGATGCGGATAAGGCTGTTTCAGCAATCCATGAAGCATTCATTCCTGAGCTCAGCTAAAAAAATTAAGGGACTGTCACGGACAGTCCCTGTTTTTTTATGTATTTGAGTTTTTGTTTGCGGGCGAATGACTCATTCTGTTGAGGAAAAGGTTTGAGATGATAACAAGCACAAGCATAAGTACCGTTACCGAAATAGGGGAGTCGATTCCGTAGAAGGGTGCACAGATGAGTTCAAAAAGAACATCAAAAATTTCAGTTGCGCCCAGTGCGGAGGTCATCATTGTGAGAATTGCAACCGCAAGACCTGCGGCAGAATAAATGCTTACTATTCTTATCCACAGTGATTCACCAAGCTTGAATGCGACCGCTATTGAAGCGATTACAAGCACCGCATAGCCGGATGCCGCAAGAATTTCAGCGGCGTTGGGGATTGTTTTGAGAATTTCGGGAACAAGTTTTATCAGCTTGATTATGTAGGGTGCACCGAGAAGCAGACCGCATACAACATAAAATGTGAGTCTTACGTTTTTCTTATCCATTTTCAACAGCCTTTCTTAATGCTTTTGCAAGCTGGTCGGGGCATGATGTGCTTTTGAATCCGCAGCGGATACCTTCCAGCCTTGCGATAACTTCATTTGCATCCATTCCTTCAACCATTGCGCTCATACCTTTAAGGTTGCCGTCGCATCCGCCGTGGAAACGGACATTTTTCACCTTGCCGTTTTCGATTTCAAAATCAATCGAGCGGGAGCAGGTGCCGCTTGTTTTATACTGATGTTTCATATCAATCACTCCTGTTGTCCTACATTTTACACTATTTTTTTGACTATTTCAAGCTACATAAGGATATATAACAGCGAAAAAACAAGAAAAAAATCGCATTTTTCAGCCATAAGTAAAATTGCGATGGGGAAAATCAGCGAAAAATCAGAATCGTTTTTCATTTGTTGTCACCGCCCATAAGTCCGCTTAAAGCAGGCAGAATTTCAAAAAGCTTCATCATTTGCATAGCCTCGTCTGCCCGTTTTCTTCTTTTTTCGCTGAGCAGAGGTTTCAGTGCTTCAATCAGACGGGTGCGGTCATCGTTTTTGTTCATTGCGCCCATAAGCGAGCTTATTTTTGCGATCATACGGGCGTTGCCGAGAATATCGGTAAAATCAGGCATACCGCCGCCGCTTTTTTCACCGCCTTCATCGGATGAAAACAGTGAATCTGCGGCAGCTCTCAGGTTCTCCATATCCTCATCTGTGAGGGATGATAAAATATCGTTTATGCTGTCCATAACCGTCACCCGTAAAGCTTATTTTCTGAATCTGCGTAAAAGCTGCTGAGCCTGCTCGCTTCTGAGAAGTTCTTCAAGGGCTTTTTTATCGCCCAGAACTTTTTTGATTTCGTTCATTTTATCGGCAGGAACCTTATTTTGTACCGCACCCAGAATATCCTGAGGATTGTTGCTTTTTGATGCCTGAGCCATACGCATCAGTTCCTCAAACGAGGGGTTATCTTTGTTTATTGCAATCACCGCCTTTTGTATTGTATAATATACTATGTTGTAAAGGAGAATATTATGAGAATTATTGTTTTTTCGGATTCCCACGGTTCGACGGGATGTATGCAGGCTGCTTTGCTTGACCATCCCGAAGCAGATATGATTATCCATCTCGGTGACGGCGAAAAAGACCTTGAAAAGCTGAGTAACCTTACGGCAGGCAAAAAAATTGTTCAGGTATGCGGAAACTGTGATTTTTATTCTTTTTTGCCAGCCAACGAAATTGTTGATGTTGCAGGGGCAAGAATATTCTGCACCCACGGTCACACCGAGCTTGTAAAGCACGGCACGGAACAGCTTGTTGCGAAAGCAAAAGGTCTTAATGCCTCTGTTGCATTATATGGTCATACTCATCAGACTGTTACTTGGTATGATGAGGGACTTTATGTTTTGAATCCGGGAAGTATAAGAAGCGGAGAATACGGAATGATTGACATTACACCTTCGGGAATAATGGTTTTGCAGGCAGATGTGTAATAAATAATCACCGCACTGAATATATTTCTTTCAGGCGGTGAGATTATGTTTGTTTATTCTGTTAAAACTTCAAAGGCAAAAATAGGAGCACTTCTTCTTGCCATAGGCGCGGTTGCGCTTGCTGTTGTAATGACATTTACGGGCAGCAAGACTCCTGCGGCAAATGACGGTGCGGTTAATGTAAAAGCTGAAAATTCTGCGGAAAGAACAGCTTTTCTTTCTCAATACGGCTGGAAGGTATCCGAAGACCCCGTTGAGGTCAGCGAAGTTATCATTCCCGAAGATTTTGATGCAGGCTACCGTGAATATGCGTCAATGAACAAGGCTGAGGGATTTGATCTTGAACCTTACAAGGGTATGCGTGCAAAAAGATGGACATATGATGTGCTTAATTACCCGGGGTTTGAAAATATGAAAGGACTTATCCAGGCAAATATTCTTGTTTTTGAAGGCAGAGTTATAGGCGGAGATGTTTGTTCACTTGAAGCAGGCGGATTTATCCACTGCTTTAATATGCCTGAAAATGCCGTGCCGAAGACTATTGCACAGCCTTTGAGCGCCGTTGAAATTACTTCTGCTGCACAGAGTTAAACAAATTATATGTTTTATCTGTTGTAAATTTTCAAAAAAGATGTTACAATTTCAGTATCGGTGCAACAATTTTGGACTTTTCCGACACTTATTATATAGGAAGTCAGAAAAAACGGAGGGGTTAAAAATGCAAAAGGATACGAAAAGCCTTATTTTTCATACCTTTATAGAGCTGCTTGAGAAAAAACCTTTTGATAAAATTACCGTTAAAGATATTGTTGAAACCTGCGAAATAAACCGTAATACATTTTATTATTATTACAGCGATATTTACGATTTGCTTGAAGAGATGTTCGTGAAGGAACTTAATGAGATTTCAGAGGCTCACAGGGAAGGCAAATCCTGGGTTGAAGCATTTATGAAAATTGCAAATGTTGCTTACAACCATAAAAAACTGATAAATAATATTTGTTCGTCGCGCAGTTATGACTATCTTAAAAGTTATCTGTATAAGGCGTGCAAATATATTGTTGTTGATGCTGTTCAGTCCATGGCAGAGGGAATGCTTGTTCCCGACGAAGATATAGAGTTTATAGCTTCATTTTATGAATATGCATATATGGGACTTATTTCCGATTGGTTCAGATCGGGAATGCGCGAGGATCCCTTGAAGCTTGCAACTCAGATATGGCTTGTTTCAGATCATATTAGATATGCACTGAGAAAGAGCGAAAAAAGAGCAAAGAACAGGATTGAAAATGGAGATTCTATTTCAGGATAAAAATATTGCGGTGTGTTTTAAACCTGCGGGGATCATAAGTCAGAGCACAGACGGCGGCAGTGATATGATTTCTCTGCTGAATGAAGTTTTTGAGAAGAACGGTGAAGATGCAAAGGCTTACCCTGTTCACCGTCTTGACAGAGAAACCGCAGGAGTTATGGTTTATGCCAAGAATTCAAAGTCGGCGGCAGCACTTTCAAAACAGGCGGAGCAGAACACCATAAAGAAGCGTTATTATGCAGTTGTCCGTGGGTTCCCCGATGAAAAAAGCGGTGTACTTAAAGATTTACTTTTCAGAGATAAGCAAAAAAATAAGACCTATACGGTCAAGAAAATGAGAAAGGGAGTTCGTGAAGCATCCCTTGAATATAATGTAATAGGTGGTAACAGCGAGTGTAGCCTCCTTGATATTCTTCTCCACACGGGCAGAACCCATCAGATAAGAGTTCAGTTTGCAAGCAGGAAAATGCCTCTTTACGGTGACGGAAGATACGGCGGCGGAAGCGGTAAGCTTGCTCTTTTTGCCCATACTCTTGAATTTATGCACCCGGTCAGCGGTGAAAAAATGATATTTACCGCAAAACCCGACAGAACAGAATATCCGTGGAGTGAATTTGAATTTTAACAGACGGTTTTTGCCGTCTGTTTTTTTTGTAACAAAAACGGCCCGGTTCCGAAGAACCGAGCCGTTAATTTTATTTAAGATTAGTCAGCCTTGGGAGCATAGAGATCTTTAAGACGAAGAAGGTGATCATATCTTTCAACTGCTGTCTTCTCAGCAAGAGCGAAGAGTTCTTCTGCTCTTTCGGGGAATGAGCGTGTGAGTGATGAGTAACGAGCTTCGTTAAGAAGGAATTCTCTGTAGCTGCCTGTTGCGGGCTTGCTGTCGATGGTGAAGGGATTCTTGCCTTCTGCTTTGAGTGCGGGGTTGTAACGGAACATATTCCAGTAACCGCAGTCAACAGCCTTCTTCATTTCAGCCTGGCAGTTAACCATACCGCCCTTGATTGAATGCATTTCGCAAGGTGCGTATGCAATGATGATTGAAGGACCGTTGTAAGCTTCTGCTTCTGCAATAGCCTTGATTGTCTGGTTCTGATCAGCACCCATAGCAATCTGTGCAACGTAAACATAGCCGTAGCTCATTGCGATTTCAGCAAGTGACTTCTTAGCGATGCCCTTACCTGCTGCTGCGAACTGTGCAACCTGGCCGATGTTTGAAGCCTTTGATGCCTGACCGCCGGTGTTTGAGTAAACTTCGGTATCGAATACCATGATGTTTACATCTTCACCTGCTGCAAGAACGTGGTCAACACCGCCGAAGCCGATGTCGTATGCCCAACCGTCGCCGCCGAAGATCCATACAGACTTCTTAGCGAGGTATTCCTTGCTTGCGAGGATTTCCTTGCAAGTTGCGCAATCGCAACCTTCAAGAGCTGCTACAAGAGCATCTGTTGCTGCGCTGTTCTTTGCACCGTCGTTGATTGTTTCAAGGTAAGCCTTAGCAGCTGCCTTGATTTCTTCTGTTGCACACTCTGCTGCTGCAACTTCTTCAACCTTAGCGATAAGGCTGTTGCGGATAGCGTTCTGGCCAAGGTACATACCGTAACCGTGCTCAGCGTTATCTTCGAAGAGTGAGTTTGCCCAAGCAGGACCGTGACCCTTCTTGTTAACAGTGTAGGGTGATGTAGCTGCGGGACCGCCCCAGATTGATGAACAGCCTGTTGCGTTTGAAATGTACATTCTGTCACCGAAGAGCTGAGTGATAAGGCGAGCATAAGCTGTTTCAGCACAGCCTGCGCATGAGCCTGAGAACTCAAGGAGAGGAGTCTTGTACTGGCTGCCGATAACAGTGTTGTCAACAACGTCTTCCTTAACTGTTACGTTTTCAACCATGTAGTCGAATACGGGCTGCATAGCATCCTGGCTCTCTCTTGAAACCATTTTGAGTGAATTTGTGGGACATACGCCTACGCAAACGCCGCAACCCATACAATCGAGGGGAGAAACAGCGAGTGTGTACTTGTAAACGCCCTTGCCCTTACCAGCTTTCTTGTCAACGATGATTGCGTTTTCAGGAGCAGCAGCAGCCTCTTCAGCTGTGAGGCAGTAGGGTCTGATTGTTGCGTGGGGACATACATATGAACACTTGTTACACTGAGCACAGGTTGTGCCGTCCCATTCAGGAACGAGAACTGCAACGCCTCTCTTTTCGTAAGCGGAAGCGCCATGCTCGAATGTACCGTCAGCGTGGTCAACGAAAGCTGAAACGGGAAGTGAATCACCGTCCATAAGAGCAACGGGCTTCATGATGCCGTCAACCATCTTAACGAGCTTTTCAGCACCCTTTGAAGCTACGGAAGCAGCATCGTCTGTTGCGTCTGCCCATTCTGCGGGAACGTTGATCTTAACGTAAGCTGATGCACCTGCATCGATAGCTTTTTCGTTCATTTCAACGATTTCCTTACCCTTCTTCATGAACTTCTGAGCCTTTTCCTTCATATAGCCGATTGCTTCCTCAGCGGGAAGAACCTTTGAAAGTGAGAAGAATGCAGACTGAAGAACGGTATTTGTTCTCTTGCCGAGACCGATCTGTGCAGCAAGGTCAATAGCATTAACAGTGTAAAGCTGGATGTTGTTCTTAGCAATATATCTCTTTGCTTCTGCGGGAAGCTTTTCAGCAAGTTCAGCTTCATCCCACTGGCAGTTGATAAGGTAAACACCGCCGGGCTTAACATCGTTAACCATCTTGTAGCCTTTTTCAACATATGAGGGGTTGTGGCAAGCTACGAAGTCAGCCTTGTTGATGTAGTAGGGGGACTTGATGGGGCTGTCGCCGAAACGAAGGTGAGAAATTGTGATACCGCCGGTCTTCTTTGAGTCATACTGGAAGTAAGCCTGAACGTACTTGTCGGTATGGTCGCCGATGATCTTGATTGAGTCTTTGTTTGCGCCAACGGTGCCGTCGCCGCCGAGACCCCAGAATTTGCACTCGATTGTGCCTTCTGCTGCGGTGTTGGGAGCTTCTTTCTCTTCAAGTGAAAGGTTAGTTACGTCGTCGGTGATACCGAGAGTGAACTGAGCCTTGGGAGCATCCTTTGCAAGTTCATCATATACTGCAAAAATGCTTGAAGGAGGTGTATCCTTTGAACCGAGACCGTAACGGCCGCCGATTACCTGGATGCCTGTCTTGCCGGTAGCTGCAAGAGCAGCAACAACGTCAAGGAAGAGGGGCTCGCCGAGTGAGCCGGGTTCCTTTGTTCTGTCGAGAACAGCAATCTTCTTTGCTGTTGCGGGGATAGCTTCAACAAGCTTCTCTGCTGAGAAGGGTCTGTAAAGACGAACCTTAACAAGACCAACCTTCTCACCCTTAGCGGTAAGATAATCGATAACTTCTTCTGCTACGTCACAAATTGAACCCATCGCAATGATAACTTTCTCTGCATCGGGAGCACCGTAGTAGTTGAAGAGCTTGTAGTTTGTGCCGAGCTTTGCGTTAACCTTGTCCATGTACTCTTCAACAATAGCGGGAAGTGCATCGTAGTATGAGTTACATGCTTCTCTGTGCTGGAAGAAGATATCGCCGTTTTCGTGTGAACCACGCATAACGGGTCTTTCGGGGTTGAGAGCTCTCTTTCTGAAAGCTTCAACAGCGTCCATATCGCACATTTCTTTAAGGTCTTCGAAATCCCAGACTTCAATCTTCTGAAGTTCGTGTGAAGTACGGAAACCGTCAAAGAAGTTGATGAAAGGAACTCTGCCCTTGATTGATGCAAGGTGTGCAACTGCACCGAGGTCCATAACTTCCTGAGTGTTTGTTTCAGCGAGCATTGCGAAACCTGTCTGACGGCAGGCATAAACGTCTGAATGGTCGCCGAAAATGTTAAGAGCATGTGAAGCTACGCAGCGTGCTGATACGTGGAAAACGCTGGGAAGAAGCTCGCCTGCGATTTTATACATATTGGGGATCATAAGAAGAAGACCCTGTGATGCAGTGTAGGTTGTGGTGAGAGCACCTGCTGCAAGTGAACCGTGAACGGTACCTGCTGCACCTGCTTCTGACTGCATTTCAGCAACTCTTACGGTTGTGCCGAAGATGTTCTTCATACCCTGAGCTGACCACTGGTCAACATAGTCTGCCATGGGGCTTGACGGAGTGATGGGGTAAATGCCTGCAACTTCTGTGAAAGCATATGACACCCATGCAGCGGCGTTGTTACCGTCCATGGTCTTCATTTTTCTGGCCATAATCTTTTCCTCCTGAAATAATTATTATAAGTGAAATAATAATACACCACTGATTATACTAACACTTTTCTCTCTGTTTGTAAATACTTTAATTATTCCAAAAAGTGTGTGATTTTCACAAAATATTTGTATAAAATTTCAGCAATATGTAAAAATATAAGTTTGAGGCTCCGATTTGTTGACAATCCGCCTTTTTAGTGGTAATCTAATAGAGTATATTTGTGTCAGGAGGTATATAAATTATGACATTGATTCAGCAGATTTCATTCAAAATTTTCACACTTATCATCACAATTATGTATTCGTTCAACGGTGGTGTTGTTGCACCTTCAACCGCAGACCCCATCAAGGCAAAGAACCCTGATGAAGTTGAACTTGTATTTGCAACACTTGCAGATCCGCAGGTTTCAAATTATATGTTCGGCAGATATCAGTCTTTTCAGGAAGCTTGTATGGACCTTGAAAATGCAGAATGTGAATTTGATGCAATTGTAGGTATAGGCGATATTGCAGAAAACGGACTTCTTGAAGAATATCAGCTTGTTTACAATGAAATCAACGGTCTCAGCAAGCGTTTTATTATGGGTTCAGGCAACCACGACATCAGGCTTCGTGCATACAGCCAGAGCTACGATCGTTTTACAAATTTTGTTGAAGCACTTAACAGAGATGAAACTGTTACGAAAAACGCTTATGCAGAAGGCAAGTTCGCATATTCCGAAGTTGTAAACGGATATAAATTTATTGTTCTCGGTTCAGACAAAATGGTGTTCGAAGAGGCTTATATCAGCCCTGAGCAGCTTGCGTGGCTTGATGCCGAACTTGAATCGGCAAACGGTAAACCTGTGTTCGTTATTAATCATCAGCCTCTTAAACTTACCCACAATCTTCCTACAACGTGGGGTAACGGTACAAACAAAGAGGCAGGTTCAATAGGTGATCAGAATGATGAAGTGCGTGAGATTCTTGTGAGACACGCAGAAAAAGGCAATGTTTTCTTCCTTACAGGTCACCTTCATGCAGGTTTCAGTCAGTACAGCTATCAGAATATTGACGGTCTCCATTCAGTAAATATTCCTGCGATTTCCATCGAAAACAAAGACGGTGAAGAAGGCGGAAACGGCGCAGGTCTTACATACATCGTAGAAGTTTACGATGATGAAGTTCTTTTCAGAGCAAGAAACTGCAAAACAGGCGAATGGCTTCCCAAGTGGGATGTAAGCGTTCCCGTTAAATAAGCAATTGACGGTATCAGACCGTTGCAATAATCAGAAGTCAATTTGAAAGGAAAAGAATATGAAAAAGAATTTTTCAAGGGTTCTCAGCATTGTTCTTTGCTTTGCAATGCTTGCAACCTGCCTCATTTTTCCCGCATCCGCAGAAGAAACAACAGTTTCAGGCACAACACCTACCCGTATTTCCGTTGCAGTTAACGGAGATCCTTCAACTCAGAAGGGTATTACCTGGTATACTGATGAAAACACAACAAGCGTAGTTGAAATTGCAGGCATTGACGGTACACTTGCCACAAACTGCACAATTACCTATGAAGAAGTTTTTGAGTGGGAAGGCAAGTTTGTTCACAAGGCACTTGTTTCAGACCTTACTCCCGGCACACTCTACCTTTACCGCGTAGGTAACGGTACCGATTTCAGCGAAGTCGGTAAATTCGTAACAGATAACGACGATGATAAGTTCGGCTTTATTGCTGTTGCCGATGTTCAGGCAGGCAACCTTGAAAACTTTATGAAGGGTGCAAAGGTTACGGAAGCTGCATTCGCAGAAATGCCCACAGCAGAGTTTATGGTAAACCTCGGCGATTTCACCGATGACAGCACCAACGAAGAATGGGACTACTACGATACTGCCATGAAAGATATTAATCTCGGCACAACAATCGTACCTATCGCAGGTAACCACGACGGTCTCGGTGTTGAAAACTGGTTCAACAATATGTTTAACCTTGATACAAGCGAAAGCGTTCAGACCAAGGACGGCGTTAACTATTCATTCGATTACGGTAATGCTCATTTCGCAGTTCTTAACACCAATGATATTCTTTCAATTTCAATTCCTCAGCTTAATTGGCTTGAAAACGATCTTAACAGCACAGATAAGGATTGGAAAATCGTATTCCTTCACAAATCACCCTATTCACTTGGTAAGGACGCAAAGTGGCCTGATGCTCTCTATTTGCAGAGATCACTCACAAAGGTTCTTGACAAGTGCAATGTTGACCTTGTTATGAGCGGCCATGACCATCAGTATCTCAGAACAAAGCCCCTCAAAGGCAACAAAGTCAATGACGACGGTACTGTTTATGTTCTTTCAGGTACAGCAGGTGCAAAGAGATATGAAGTCCGTGAATTCCTTGCAAATCACTTTATGAAGACAGAATGGATTAATGCGCTTACCATCCAGAAGGGCGGCTACGGCAACTACTGGGACGGTCAGGACTGGAATCAGACAAATCAGGCTTATATCGGCGGAATTTTCAACACGATTTCAGTTGACGGCGGCAAGCTTACACTCAATTCATATGTTCTTTCAGACCTTCCCACCGATGAAAACGGTGAACCCATTGAAGGCGCAGAGCAGATTGTTACAAAGCACGACAGCTTCACAATCGAAAAGAAAACCGGCGAAAATAAAATCACTTTCACCGGCGATAACACCACAAGCGAAGCAGAATACAATGCACTTGTTGTTCCCAGCTTTATGGGTCTTGCAGTGTATGTATTCACAGAATGGCTTCCCAAGTTCCTTGTTATGGTTCCCGCACTTCTTAAAAGCGTAATCGTTGACGACGTATTTTAATTGAATGACGAATCCCCCTGTTTCATTATGAAGCAGGGGGATTTTTGTATTATTTGTTATCTTTTTTTATTGTTTGAAGGAACTGGTTTGCAAGTCCGATCACATCGCCTGCGCCAAGCTTTGAAGCAACGGTGCTTACGGGTTTCAGGGGGATTTTACCCACATATCTGAGTGCGGGATGGTTGATTTCCTTGCCTGTATGATTTTTGATAAGCTTCTGCACTTCTGAGTTGAACAGAATATCGCCTACGGTGTCATTGAGTGAAAGCTTATCGGGATCGATGCTGTCATTTGCATCAAACCAGTTGCGTACAAATGATTCTGCACCTTCGGGAAGAACATAACCGGGGTTGGGGATATCCGTGCCGTTAACTGTGATTTTGTGAGTAAGCTTGCCTGACTTTGCAGTAATAACATTTTCGCCTTCCTTGATAACGGCATCGAAAATAAATATCTTGTTGCCTTCAAGCTCGGTTGTTTCACCGTTCACGGTAAGTTTAACTTTATCGCAGTTTGAATAAACCTTGATTTTTTGTTCGCCCGTGGGTCTGTCAATAAATCTTTCGCCTGCAATGTGAACGAATTTTTCGTCTGACCAATGAGCCTTGTAAACATAGAATGAGTCTTTTTTAGTCTTTCTGTCAAAGGAAACAAGACCTTTGTTGTTACGTCCTTTTGTGCCGCCTTCGTGACGCACGGCAGAACCGAAGTCAAACATATTCCACACATATGAACCCCAGAGCCACTCTCTTTCGTTGATGGCTTTAACATAGTGCTCATGGTAGTATGCCTGGTATTCCTCGGTGTAATCACCCTGAACGGGATTGGCGGAATGGAGTGCAATGTTTGCCTCTGCACCGTATTCTGAAAGGCAGAGCTTGATATTCGGCCTTTTTGCGTGGAATTCGTCAAGCCAGCTGTCAATGCGGTCAACGGTTTGTGCGTACCAGCCGAAATAATGGTTATAGCCGAGGATATCAGGGATATCGTTGAGCTTTGAGTTTGCAGAGCAGAATGCAACCTGCGCTGTTGCTGTGGGTCTTGTTGAATCAAGGGCGTGTGCAATTGCATTAAGCTCTTTTATGCCATCGCTGACTCCTGAGCCTGCGCCGCCGATTGATATTTCGTTGGCAACGCTCCAACAGAAAATTGAAGGATGGTTGAAATTCTGCTTTATAAGTTCTTCAAGCATAAACTTTGCCTGATCCTGCTTTTTCTTGCTGAATCTTGAAATAACAGGGATTTCAGCCCACACAAGGAAGCCTGCTTCGTCACAAAGGTCATAGAATTTTTCGTCGTGCTGATAATGGGCAAGACGGATTGAGTTCGCACCGATTTCTCTTATAAGATCAATATCTTTTTTGTGCTCATCAAGAGTCAGTGCATTACCTATGCCTTCCCAATCCTGATGTCTGGAAACGCCCTTTAATTTAACGCTTTCTCCGTTGAGGAAAAAGCCTTTTTCACTGTCAAAATAAAATTCGCGGATACCGAATCTGTCACTGATTTCATCAATGATTTCTTCACCGTCTTTGAGCCTTGCGGTCATTGTGTAAAGATAGGGATTTTTCATTCCGTTCCAGAGAATCGGTTCATCAATGAAAAGCCTGACTGCATCAACATCTGCTGCAACTTCTCTTTTTGCAACCTCGTTGCCCTCGGCATCTGTGATGATGAATTCCTTTGTAAGACCCTTGCAGCTGCCTTCAATGAGGGATTTCACAAAAATTCTGCCGTCTGCCTTGGGTGTGATATACATACCGCAAAGGCTCATATCCAGAAGTGAAAAGTGTGATTTTGCAACATCGCTGATGATATTCACATCGCGGTAAAGTCCGCCATAGAAGGTGAAATCCGCCATTTCGGGGTAAAGGAATTCATTGGGGCTGTTGTCAACAATGATTCTGATTTCATTATCACCGTCTTTAAGAAAGTCGGTAATTTCAAATCGGAACATTGCATAGCCGTTTTCGTGGCTGCCGATGTAAATTCCGTTAATAAAAACCTCGGTAACGGTATTTGCACCGTTGATTTCAAGGTATACTCTGCCCTCAAAGAAGGGTATTGTTTTTTCGTAAACACATCTGCATCTGTCATAGGCATCTGCGCTGCCCTGACCGTCAACTGAATTCCATGTGTGAGGCAGGTTAACCGCCTCAGTAATGCCGTCTTTTGTGAAATTCCAGCCTTCGTTGATGTTTGTTATTTTTCTCATTTTTATTTACCTCAATATCCGTTTATTTCTTTTCTTTGCATTGCGCCGAGAATCTTGCTTCTCACATCACCGTATTTCTTTTCAAGGGCACTGAGCATTTCTTTTACCTCCTGCCTTTCGGTTGTGCCGTCGGCGGGACAGTTGCTTTTGACTGTTGGAAGATTTTCTTTGCGCACAACTCTTGCACAGTCGCTTTCCCTTGCAAAAATCATAGGTCTTATCATATAGATATCTTTTCGCGAAAGATAGGTGACCGGCATAAAGCAATCCAGTGTACCGCCGTTGAAAAGGTTCATAATAAAGGTTTCCGCAATATCGTCAAGATGGTGACCCAATGCGATTTTATTGCATCCGTTTTCTTTTGCGGCGTCGTGAAGTGCACCCCGTCGCATTCTTGCACACAGACTGCACGGGTTGCTTTCCTTTCTGATGTCGAATATAACCTCTGCAAGCTGAGTACGTTTGATTATGTATTCAACATCAAGCTTTTTGCACAATTCCTCAATTCCGGAAAAATTTCCGTCAACACCGCCGAAACGGGGGTCGAGAGTTATTGCAACAATATCAAATTTTTCGGGATAAAATCTGCGGAGATTTGCCATACCCGCAAGCAGTGCAACAGAATCCTTTCCGCCTGAAACACCGATTGCGATTCTGTCGCCTTCCTTTATCATTTCGTATTGCTGGCAGGCAGCACGCATATGACTGAGCAGTTTCTGCATAATTATCTGTCCTATTCTATGGTTACGGGCTCAACATTTATTGCTTTGCCCGTTTTATTGTCAATTTCAAAAATACAACCGTTCATCATACATTCACCCTCGGCGGTGTCAAAACGGGCAGGCATACCGGTTTTAAGCCATTCGATTGATATTTCGGGCTTTACACCGAGAACGGAATGCTTGGGACCCGTCATACCGATATCTGTAATGTATGCGGTACCTTGTGGAAGCAGGGTTGCGTCGGCGGTCATAACATGGGTATGTGTGCCGAAAACGGCTGATACCTTGCCGTCAAGATAAAATCCCATTGCCCTTTTTTCTGCGGTTGCCTCTGCATGAAAATCAACAAGCTTTATTCTGCAATCCGAAATTTCGGGCAGGATTTCGTCGATGGCGGTAAATGGGTTACTGCATCTGTCCATATAAACCATACCCGAAAGGTTGATTATTCCTACCTTCACACTGCCCATATCCACAGCAGAATATCCCTTGCCGGGGTTAGTTTTGCAGAAGTTTGCAGGGCGGATTATATCATCTCTTTCATCAAGCATCTCATAGAATTCACGGCGGCGGTAAACATGATTTCCCGTTGTGATAAAATCAACACCGCTGTCAAAAAGATATTGTGCTGAAAAGGGGGTAATGCCGTTGCCCACAGCCGAATTTTCACCGTTGGCAATGCAGAGGTCGATTTTTTTCAGCCTTTTGTATGCAGGCAGTACACTTCGAAGAAATTCACAGCCTTTTGCCGAAACCACATCGCCGATAACAAGAATATTCATTTGCTTATCATCCTAACAAATAAGGGCTGCACAAGGCAGCCCCCAAAATAAATTACTTTGCGTAGTCGATAGTTCTGCTTTCTCTGATAAGGTTAACCTTAATCTGACCGGGATATTCCATGCTTTCTTCAATCTTCTTGGCGATATCCCTTGCAAGAAGAACCATCTTATCGTCATTGACAACCTCGGGCTTAACCATAATTCTGACCTCACGGCCCGCCTGAATGGCAAATGAACGGTCAACACCGTCAAATGAAGTTGCGATTTCTTCAAGCTTCTGAAGGCGCTTGATGTAGTTCTGAACATCTTCGCGTCTTGCACCGGGTCTTGCGGCAGAAATAGCATCGGCAGCCTGAACAAGAACTGCGGTGATGGTCTTTGCCTCAACTTCACCGTGGTGAGCTTTGATAGCGTGAAGAATATTATCGTTTTCTTTGAATTTCTTTGCGAATTCAACGCCCAGATCAACGTGTGAACCTTCCATTTCGTGGTCAAGAGCCTTACCGATATCGTGAAGAAGACCGGCTCTTTTTGCAGTCTTAACGTCGGTGCCAAGTTCCGAAGCCATAAGACCTGCAATATAGGAAACTTCAAGTGAATGTTTAAGCACGTTCTGACCGTAGCTTGTGCGGTATCTGAGCTTACCGATAAGTTTGACGATTTCGGGGTGAACATTATTGACACCTGCGTCAATAAGTGCATGCTCACCGGTCTGCTTGATTGTTGCCTCAACCTCGCGCTTTGCCTTTTCGTACATCTCCTCAATTCTTGAAGGATGAATTCTGCCGTCGGCAATAAGCTTTTCGAGAGTAAGTCTTGCGATTTCTCTGCGTACGGGATCAAAGCTTGAAACAGTGATAGCCTCAGGTGTATCGTCAATGATAAGGTCAACACCTGTTATCATTTCGAGGGTTCTTACATTTCTGCCTTCACGGCCGATGATTCTGCCCTTCATTTCATCGTTGGGCAGAGCAACAACGGAAACGGTTGCTTCCGCAACGTGGTCAGCAGCACAGCGCTGAATGGCTGTTGTGATGATTTCTCTTGCGAGGGTGTCTGATTCATCCTTTGTTTTCTGTTCAAATTCCTGAATCTTGACAGCCTTTTCGTGATTAAGGTCTTCGTCGAGAATGCTGAGGATGTGTTCCTTAGCCTGTTCTTTTGTGAAGCCTGAAATCCTTTCCAGCATTTCAAACTGGCTCTTTTTAATGCTTTCGATTTCTTCAAGGCGGAGATCGGCGGCTTTGATTTTTTCGTCAAGCACTTCGTTTTTCTTTTCAAGGTTTTCACTCTTTTTGTCAAGAGTTTCTTCCTTCTGAGTGATTCTGCGTTCGAGTCTCTGAACTTCGTTGCGCCTTTCACGGAGTTCTTTCTCTGTTTCTGTTCTCTGTTTGTGAATTTCATCCTTAGCTTCAAGGATGGCTTCTTTTTTCTTTGCTTCGGCTGTTGAAATGGCGTCGCTGATGATTTTGTTTGCTTCCTGCTCAGCAGAGCCGATTGCAGCTTCCGCAACCTTCTTCCTATGTAAACCGCCCAGAACAAAACCGAGAACGAGCCCGATTACAAGTGCTGCAACGGCAATAAGAATTGCAATCCAGATTTTCAAGTCTGCGTTTTCCTCCTTTATAAATGAATTTTTTGATTTCTGCGAAGAAATCATATAGAAAAAAGATTAATGAAAATCAACCAATGGTGTCTTAAAACGAAAAAACGTTTATCTTGGCACAATATAACACCATTGTATTAATAGTATACTTTTAAACAGATAATGTCAAGTTTTTTATTTACTTTTCATTAAAAAATATATTGACTTTGATGTGAGGGAGTGCTAATATTAAGACAATATCAAAATCGTTGAAGCAGAAGGCTGTTTGCAACAGCGTTTTTTCAGAGAGCCGCCTCACGGGCTGAAAGGGCGGTAAAATGCCGCAAACCGCTACCGCCTGCCGAGTGCTGCCGTATTCAAGGTGTGCCGTATAAGCTGCGTTAAAGCTGCCAGAGAGCCGATTTTCATCGGAATTACGGGTGGAACCGTGGAGTATATTATGCTTCATCCTGTTTTTACAGGGTGGAGCTTTTTTATTTGTAAATCGCAGAAAGGATATGATAAATATGATTAATGTAACACTTAAAGGCGGTGTCGTGAAGGAATTTGAAAACGGCACAACCGCTATGGATGTTTGTAAAAGCCTTGGTATGGGTCTTTACAAAGCCGCTTGTGTATGCAAGGTTGACGGCGTTGTATGTGACCTGAGAACCGCTCTTGACAAGGACTGTACACTCGAAATTCTTACTTTTGACGATGCAGACGGCAAGTGGGCGCTCCGCCACACTGCATCTCACATTCTTGCTCAGGCAGTTAAAAGACTTTACCCCAACGCAAAGCTTGCAATCGGTCCCGCCATCGATAACGGCTTCTACTATGATTTTGATGTTGACGTACCCTTTACTCCCGAAGTGCTTGAAAAGATTGAAGCAGAGATGAAGAAAATCGTCAAGGAAGGTCTTCCTCTTGAAAAATATGAGCTTGACCCCGAGGATGCAATAAAGATGATGGAAGAGAGAGGCGAAACCTTTAAGGTTGAGCTTATCAAAGAGCATTCAGACAAGGGCGAGAAGATTTCATTCTATAAGCAGGGCGAATTTGACGAGCTTTGTGCAGGTCCCCATATTCCCGATACAAGCAGAGTAAAGGCGTTCAAGCTTACCTCATGCACGGGCGCATATTGGAGAGGCGACTCAAACAACAAAATGCTTCAGAGAGTTTACGGCACTGCTTTCACAAAGAAAGAAGACCTCGAAGCACATCTCGAAGCAATTGAAGAAGCGAAGAAGCGTGACCACAATAAAATCGGCAGAGAGCTTGGCTATTTCACAACTGTTGAATCAATTGGTCAGGGTCTTCCCATTCTTATGCCTAAGGGCGCAAGGGTTGTTCAGCTTCTTCAGCGTTGGGTTGAAGATGTTGAGCAGGCAAACGGCTATCTTCTTACAAAAACTCCTCTTATGGCAAAGAGAGATCTTTACAGAATTTCAGGCCACTGGGATCATTACCGTGACGGTATGTTCATTCTCGGTGATCCCGATGACGAAGAAAAGGAATGCCTTGCACTCCGTCCCATGACCTGCCCCTTCCAGTATCAGGTTTACCTCAACAGCGCAAGAAGCTACCGTGACCTTCCCATGAGATTGGGCGAAACCTCAACTCTTTTCCGTAACGAAGATTCAGGCGAAATGCACGGCCTTATCCGTGTCCGTCAGTTCACAATTTCAGAAGGACACCTTGTTATCAGACCTGACCAGCTTGAAGAAGAATTCAAGGGCTGTCTGAGCCTTTGCAAATATTTCCTTGGAACAGTAGGCATGCTTGATAAGTGCACCTTCCGTTTCTCACAGTGGGATCCCGCAAATACCGCAAAATACGAAGGCACCGCAGAGCAGTGGAATGCTGCTCAGGAGGCAATGGGCAAAATCCTTGACAACCTTGGTGTAGACTACGAAATCGGCATCGACGAAGCTGCTTTCTACGGCCCCAAGCTTGACATTCAGTTCAAGAATGTTTTCGGCAAGGAAGATACAATCGTTACAATTCAGATTGATATGCTTCTTGCAGAGAAGTTCGGTATGTATTATGTTGATACAGACGGACAGAAGAAGCTTCCCTATATCATTCACAGAACAAGCCTTGGTTGCTACGAAAGAACACTTGCATATATCCTTGAAACCTTTGCAGGTGCACTTCCTCTCTGGCTTTCACCTGAGCAGGTAAGACTTCTTCCCATTGCAGACCGTCACCACGCTTATGCAAAGGAAGTTGCGGCAAAGCTTGAATCAATGGGCATCAGAGTTTCCGTTGACGACAGAAGCGAGAAAATCGGCTATAAAATCCGTGAAGCTCAGCTTGAAAAGCTTCCCTATATGCTTCTTGTTGGCGATAAGGAAATCGAAGACGGCGCAGTTTCAGTCCGTAAGAGAGGCGAAGGCGATATCGGTGCAAAGAGCGTTGATGAATTCATCGCATCCGCACTGGCAGACATCGCATCAAAGAAGATCTGGTAAAACCACAGGGCACATACATTACGTGTGTGCCCGATTGATTATGAAATAACTCCCCACGGAAGGATGATATATATGAAATATGCGGTAGTGCTTTATGACGGTATGGCGGATTATCCCGTACCTGCACTTGGCGGCAAAACCCCTATGGAGCTTGCAAAAAAGCCTAACTTTGATGCTCTTGCAAAAAAGGGCAGAGTAGGTCTTGTTAAAACCGTTGCTGACGGTCTGAAACCCGGCAGTGATGTTGCAAACCTCAGTGTTCTGGGCTACGACCCCAAGGTTTGCTATACGGGCCGTTCACCTCTCGAAGCTGTCAGCATCGGCGTTAAGATGAAGGATACGGATGTTGCTCTGCGCTGCAATGTCGTAACCCTCAGCGACGAAGAAAACTATGAAGATAAAACAATGATTGATTATTCCGCAGGCGATATTTCAAGCGAGGATGCGGCAGAAATCATCAAAACCGTTCAGGAGCATTTCGGTAACGACGAGTTCAGATATTATAACGGTGTCAGCTACCGTCACTGCCTTATCTGGAATAACGGCACCGTTGACCTTGGCAAAATGACTCCTCCTCACGATATTTCAGGCAGAGTGGTTGGTGAATACCTTTCAACTGCACCCAATGCAGAAAAGCTTATTGCGATGATGAAAGAAAGCTATGAGCTTCTCAAAGACCATCCCGTTAACAAAAGAAGAATTGCAGAGGGCAAGGCACCTGCAAATTCAATCTGGCTGTGGGGTGAAGGCAGTAAGCCTGCTCTCAGCGATTTTGAAGAAACCTACGGGGTTAAGGGCAGTATCGTATCGGCAGTTGACCTGCTTAAAGGTATTGCAATCTGTGCAGGTATGGGTGTGCCCGAGGTTGAGGGTGCAACAGGCTACATAGATACCAATTTTGAAGGTAAGGCTCAGGCGGCTGTTGATGAATGGAAAAACGGTAAGGACCTTGTTTATATCCATATTGAAGCTCCCGATGAGTGCGGTCACAGAAACGAGCCCGAAAACAAGATAAGAGCAATCGAGCTTATTGATGAGCGTGTATTGCCCATAATTCTTGATTATCTCAAC
This sequence comes from Acutalibacteraceae bacterium, assembly GCA_036309745.1. Classification (GTDB taxonomy): domain Bacteria; phylum Bacillota; class Clostridia; order Oscillospirales; family Acutalibacteraceae; genus CAG-177. Next base: position 47,963 of record JAXJTD010000058.1, read on the forward strand.
GGCTGCGGTGAAGATTATAAGATTATGATTCTTCCCGACCATCCCACACCCATTGTTACGAAAACTCACGCAAGTGACCCTGTACCTTTTATGATTTACCATAAAAACGGTGAGGTTGAGGGCGTTGATACAATAAACGAAATTACCGCAAAGGCAACAGGCGACTTTGTTGAGGTTGGTTGCGGACTTATGAAAGAATTCTTGGAGGCATAAAAATGAGTTATAAAATTAACACAAAATGTATTTTAAGCGGATATTCACCTAAAAACGGTGAGTCCAGACAGGTGCCCATCACCCAGAGCACTACATTCAAATATGATTCAAGCGTTGAAATGGGCAAGCTTTTCGACCTGGAAGCTTCGGGCTATTTCTATACCCGTCTTGCAAATCCCACAAATGATGCCGTCGCCGCAAAGATTGCTGACCTTGAAGGCGGCGTAGGCGCAATGCTTACCTCATCGGGTCAGGCGGCTTCATTCTACTCAATCTTCAATATCGCAGGTGCAGGCGACCACGTTATCAGTGCGTCAACAATTTACGGCGGTACCTTCAACCTTTTCAATGTTACAATGAGAAAGCTTGGCATTGATTTCACTTTTGTAAGCCCTCAGGCAACGGAGGAGGAGCTTAATGCCGCTTTCAGACCCAACACAAAGGCTGTTTTTGCAGAGTCACTTTCAAACCCCGCACTTGAAGTGCTTGATTTTGATAAGTTTGTCAATGCTGCACATTCACACGGTGTCCCCCTTATCATTGACAACACCTTCCCCACACCCGTTAACTGCCGTCCCTTTGAGCTTGGTGCGGATATCGTTATCCACTCAACAACAAAATATATGGACGGTCACGCAACAAGCGTAGGCGGTGTTGTTATTGACGGCGGTAAGTTTGACTGGACTCAGAATGACAAATTCCCCGGTCTTACAACTCCCGATGCATCATATCACGGAATTACATATACAGAGCGCTTCGGAAATGCGGCATACATCACAAAGTGTATGGCACAGCTTATGCGTGACCTTGGCTCAATTCCTTCGCCCTTCAATGCATTCCTTCTTAATCTCGGCCTTGAAACTCTGCCTCTCAGGGTTGAAAGACACTGCTCAAACGCACTTAAAGTTGCGGAATTCATCCGCGACAGCGGATGTGCGCTTGAAGTTACATACCCCGGTATGGAAGGCAGCAAGGGCTATGAACTTGCAAAGAAATATATGCCCTCAGGCACAAGCGGTGTAATTTCATTCAGAATCAAGGGCGGCAGAGATGCTGCAACAAAGTTTATGGACAGCCTTAAAATTGCAGAAATCGCAACTCATGTTGCCGATGCACGCACATGCTGTCTGCATCCTGCAAGCACAACTCACCGTCAGCTTACCGCACAGGAGCTTATTGACTGCGGTATTTCCGATGACCTTATCCGTCTTTCAGTAGGTATTGAGCACGTTGACGATATCATTGCCGATGTCAAGCAGGCTCTTGAAGCATCACAGAAGTAAAATTATGACCCCGCATTTTCTGCGGGGTTATTTTAAAAAGGAGAGGTATTATGCTTTGGAGTAAAATTATCGAATTGCTCAATCTGAGTATCAGAGAAGTCTGGGCGGTTGAGAAATTCTTTGAGTATTTCGGAAGCCTTTTTACAACCTTTTCACCCAAAAAGATTATATCAATCCTTCTTGCGATGGTTGAAATAATTCAGATGCTTATTTTCGGAATGCCTCTTACTCCCCGCGGTCAACAGCTTGACCTGACGGGCTATAATATTGTTGTTTACGATGAATTTGAGGGTGATACCCTTAATGAAGATTTATGGGATGTCAGAGGCAACGGCCCAAGAAGATGCGGATATAATTACACAAGTCAGGTCAGCGTCAGAGACGGTAATCTTGTTATCACGGGCGAATATCTTGAAGACGGATATTACGGAGAAGGCTGGTATACTGCCGCAATCAAGCTTCGTGAAAGATACAAGCAGGGTTACTATGAAATCCGTTGTATCTGTAATGACAGCCCCGGCTATTGGAGTGCATTCTGGATTCAGGCAGACGGACCTTATACTGCGTCAATTTCAAAAGGCGGCGTCGGCGGTGCGGAGATTGATATTTTTGAATCAACTGAATACGCCGAAGGTAAGTATGCCGTAACAAATACCATTCACTGTGCAGGTGTTGACGGCGTGCAGGAGGGCTTCCAGTCTGCAATGCTGGGTAAATTCTATGGCAATAATATTACCAAGGAATACAATACTTACGGTCTTGAATGGACGGAAGATGAGTATATATTCTATATCAACGGCGTTGAAACCGTACGCTCATCATTCGGCAACGGTGTTTCACAGGTACCCGAGGATGTAATCGTTTCCCTCGAAATTCCCGATGAAGAAAAAATGGCGGGTTTTGATAAGGAAACATTTAAAACAGAATTTGTTGTTGATTATGTTAAAATCTATCAGAAATAAAATGTGACAGAGGAGAGTCGGAATGACAGCAGTCAGAGAAAAACCGATAAAGCTTCGCTCGGTAAGGCATTATATTGCTGCCGCCGTTTTTCTTGAAACATCCGTAAATCTTCTTTTTTCGTTTTTGTTTCACGAATTTATCAGACTGTTTTATTCGGATTATGCTCATCTTACCGTGTGGGGCGATGTTGTATCTATTGTTGCGGTTTTGATTTCGTTTATTATTTATGACAGCTTTGCCCACGCCGCATATCATAACCGCAGGGACAGACTTATGTTTCTGGGTGTGGTCTATGTTGCATCAAAGGCGGCGAGCATTGTGCACTATCTTGCAGGAATTATGGCAGAGATTTTTCCTGTGTTTACAGGGGATACGGCACAGACGGTGCTTGCAGTGTTTTTTGCACTGTTTGAAATTGCAGTTGACATCATTGCCGCCGTATGGCTTATGGGTTATTTTGATAAACGGTTCAAAAAAGAAGATGTATAAAAAAATAACGGGTCGCGAGAGCGACCCGTTTTGTTATTCTTCAATGGCTTCAATTAATTTGTCCATTGCATCTTCAAGCAGTTCAAACTGAATGTTGAGAGGAGGAAGAAGGCGTACCTTGGTTTTTGCAGTGAGAACAAGAATACCCTTTTCCATTGCGGATGCAACGATTTCTTTTGCGGGCTTTTCACATTCAATGCCAAGCATAAAGCCTTTACCTGAAATGCTTTTTACCTTATCGCAGGCTGAAAGCCTCGAAATGATATATTCGCTTTTCTTTGTGACATCGGTAAGCAGGTTATCATCAATTCTTGAAAGAACGCTGATTGCACCTGCACAGCATATGGGGTTTCCGCCGAAGGTTGAACCGTGACTGCCTGGGGTAAGAATATCCTGCACTTTTTCTCCCAGCATTGTTGCACCGAGAGGAAGTCCGCCTGCAAGACCCTTTGCGGTTGAAACAATATCGGGCATTACTCCGTAGTTCATATAACTGTAAAGCTTGCCTGTTCTGCCGTTGCCTGTCTGAACTTCGTCGATGATAACGAGCATATTCTTCTCTTTTGCGAGGTCAAATACACCTTTTACAAATTCATCGGTCAGAGGCAACACGCCGCCCTCACCCTGAATTGTTTCCATCATGATTGCGGCACAACCGTTAGATTCTGCAAGTTCTTTTACGGAATCAAGGTTGTTTGCTTCTGCGTAAACAAAGCCCTCTGTGAACGGCCCGAAATCGGTGTGGAAATTATCCTGACCCGTTGCGGCAAGAGTTGTTATTGTTCTGCCGTGGAAGCTGTTTTTGAGAGTGATTATGGTGGAGTTACCTTCACCTTTATTCTTCAAAGCCCAGAGTCTTGCTGCTTTGATTGCACATTCATTTGCTTCTGCACCTGAGTTTGAGAAGAAAACCTTCTTCATACCTGTTCTTTCGCAGAGCATCTGAGCCAGTTCGGCACAGGGCTTTGTGTAATAAAGGTTTGAAGTGTGACCGAGGAGTGAAGCCTGCACGGTAACAGCCTCAACCCATTCGGCATCTGCGGCACCGAAGGTGTTGACCGCAATACCGCTGCCAAGGTCAATGTATTCTTTATCGTCTTCTCCGTAAAGCAGAGCGCCGTTGCCCTCTGAAAGCTCAACGGGGAAACGGGCATAAGTGCCTGCAATATATTTTTTATCTGTTTCAAAAATTGCCATAATAATCTCCTTAGCCCTGAACAAACATTGTGCCCAGACCTTCATCTGTAAGAGTTTCAATCAGCAGTGAATGAGGCACTGTGCCGTCGAGAATGAATACCTTTTTAACGCCTCTGCGGATTGCTTCACCGCAACAGTCGATTTTGGGAATCATTCCGCCTGAAATAATTCCCTCATTAACAAGCTGAGGAATATCACTTACATAGATTTTGGGAATAAGAGTTGAGGGATCGTCTTTATCGCGGAGAATGCCTGCGATATCGGTCATTGAAATAAAGCTTTCTGCTTTGAGTGCGGCCGCAATTTTAGCTGCCGCCGTATCAGCGTTGATGTTATAAATATTTCCCTCACTGTCGCAGGCAGTTGTTGAAATAACGGGAACATATCCCTTTTCAAGCAAGTCAAGAATGGGTGCAGGGTTTACATCGGTGATTTCACCTACAAAACCAAGGCGTTCATCCTTAACTTTTGCAGAGATGAGATGACCGTCAGCGCCGCAAAGACCGATTGCATTGCAGCCCAGTCTGCCAAGAAGTGCAACAAGGCTTTTGTTGACCTTGCCTGCAAGTACCATCTGAACAACATCAACGGTTTCTTTGTCTGTTACACGCAGACCGTCAACCCATTCGCTTTTTTTGCCGATTCTGCCGAGCATTTCGTTGATTTCGGGGCCGCCTCCGTGAACAAGAACAACCTTGACGCCGATAAGCGAAAGCAGAGCAACATCGCCCATAACCGCATTTTTCAGTTCTTCATTAAGCATAGCGTTTCCGCCATACTTGATAACAACAATTTTATTTGAGTATTTCTGAATGTATGGCAGGGCTTCAACAAGCACCTGACCTCTGAGAAGATTTGAAATTTCCATTTTATTCACCTTATGTTCTGTAATCTCCGTTGATTTTTACGTAATCGTAAGTCAGGTCGCATCCCCATGCGGTTGCACCGAAGTCGCCGCTGTTAAGGCTGATAAGCACCTGAATTTCTTTTTCGGAAAGAACTTCTTTTGCAATTTCTTCCGAGAAATCAATGCCTGCACCGTTTTTGCAAACATCAATCTTACCTGCAACGGATTTGAATGAAACATCGATTTTATTAACATCAACATCTGCACCGCTGTAACCGATAGCACAAAGAACTCTGCCCCAGTTTGCATCTGCACCGAACATTGCAGCTTTGAAAAGTGATGAACAGATAACGGACTTTGAAACAATAACTGCGGTTTCTTTATCCTTTGCACCGTCAACAATGCATTCAAGAAGCTTTGTTGCACCCTCACCGTCGCCTGCAATCATACGGCAGAGATGAGTTGTGACTGCGTTGAGTGCCTTGCAGAAGGTGTCAAAATCTTCACCCTCCGATGTAATTTCATCGTTGCCTGCAAGACCGTTTGCCATAACGGAAACCATATCGTTTGTTGATGTATCACCGTCAACGCTGACCATATTGAATGAGGATTTAACATCCTCGCTGAGTGCTTTCTGAAGCATATCGCGGCTGATTGCACAGTCGGTTGTCACGAAAACAAGCATTGTTGCCATATTGGGATGAATCATACCTGAACCCTTTGCAATGCCGCCGATTTTACACTCCTTGCCGCCGATTTCAAATGAGAATGAAACGCATTTTTCAACGGTGTCGGTTGTCATAATTGCCGCCGCCGCATCATCACTGTCAGCTCTGAGTTCTTTTACCAGTGAGGGGATACCCTCTGCAATGGGAGTAATGTCAAGAGTCTGACCGATAACACCTGTTGATGCAACAATGATATCGTTTGCGCTTATGCCAAGCTCCTTTGAAATAAGATCACACATTTCTTCGGCAATTTCAATGCCATTAGCGTTGCAGGTATTTGCGTTTCCGCTGTTGCAGATAACAGCCTGAGCATAGCCGTCGGCAACATTATTTTTTGTAACGGTTATAGGAGCGCCTTTAACAAGATTTGTTGTGTAAACACAAGCGGCTGTTGCCTTTTTCTCACTGAAAATAAGAGCAAGATCTTTCTTGGTTTTGTTTTTTCTTATACCGCAGTGAACTCCGCTTGCGGTAAAGCCTTTTGCGGCACAGATGCCGCCTGAAATCTGTTTCATTTTTATTATCCTTTCAAAATCAGAGGGAAAGTCCCGTTCCGGGGTCGATTCCCATAAGTATATTCATACATTCAACTGCCGCACCCGATGCACCCTTACCAAGGTTATCGTAGCGTGCAATAAGAAGAATTCTTTCTTCGTTGCCTTTTACAAAAATCTCCATTCCGTCGTTGCCTGACATTTTTTCGGCACTGAGCATTGCATCAGCACCCGTGTCTTCGGTAAACTTAACGAAATCGGAATTATATGTATTTTTATATACCCCGATTATATCGTCAATGCCTTTGCCTTCGCAGAGATTCTGTCTGAAAAGAGGTACGGTAACAGCCATTCCGCTGTAATAATCCGAAACGATGGGGCAGAATACGGGAGTGTTTTCAATGCCTGTAATCGCCTTCATTTCTTTCAGGTGCTTGTGCTCCTGAGTCAGACCGTACTGACGGGGAGAATTAAGAAAAGCTTCTCTTGAAATACTTTCATACTGACCAATCATCTTTTTTCCGCCGCCGCTGTAACCTGTTATTGAGTGGCAGGTAAGCAGTGCATCCGCAGGAAGAATTCCTGCCGCAACAAGGGGATAAACAAGGGCAATGAAGCCGCTTGCGTGACAACCGGGCACGGCAACACGCTTTGAAGCCCTGATTTTTTCAAGGTGAGCATCTGAAAGCTCAGGGAAACCGTATGCCCAGTCAGGAAGGGTGCGGTGTGCGGTTGAAGCGTCGATAACTTTTACGTCGGGGTTATCGATAAGGGATACCGCTTCGATTGATGCGGCATCGGGCAGGCAAAGAAAAGCAATGTCGCAGGAATTGAGAGCTTGTTTTCTTGCGGCTGTATCCTTACGGAGCTCCTCGCTGAGAGTTATTATTTCAATATCGTCACGGTTTGAAAGGCGTTCAAAAATCCTCAGACCTGTTGTGCCTTCCTTACCGTCTATAAAAATCTTGGTTTTGTTCATAGCTGTACCTCGGGTTATAAGTTACGAATAATTATACAGATAAAACTGCATAAAGTCAAGAAATAAATGCATAAATCCCGTTGATTTGTGAATATTATGCAATAATTCGCTTTGTTCAACAGGGTTTTGTGCAAAGTGTATGCATTTTTTATTTAAGCTTATGAATGAAAAGTCCGCTGAGAAGTTTAGGCTCAAACCAGGTGGATTTGGGAGGCATAATCTGACCTGCATCTGCAATGTCCATAAGTTCTCTGAGCGTTGTGGGATACATTGAAAATGCAAGGCACATATCCTCTTTAACACGGCGTTCAAGTTCACCCAGGCCTCTGATACCTCCGACAAAATCAATTCTTTTATCCGTTCTGGGGTCGTCGATACCAAGGATGGGGGAGATAAGATTGTTCTGTAAAATGGAAACATCAAGGGATTCAACGGGGTCTGCACTGTTGAAGGTGCCTTCCTTTGCGGTCAGTTTATACCATTTACCGCCGAGAAGCATACCGAAGTTGTGTGCATTTTCGGGCTTGTATGCATCCTTGCCAACCGCTTCAACACTGAATTTCTCACTGATTTTTGCAATGAATTCATCCTCGGTGTTTCCGCCCAGGTCTTTGATAACACGGTTATAATCCATTATTTCAAGTTCGTTGCAGTCGAAAAGAACCGCAAGGAAAAAATTGAATTCTTCACTGCCGTCATAATCAGGGAACTGTTCCCTGCGTTTAAGCCCTACCTTTACGGCGGAAGCGGCTCTGTGATGACCGTCAGCAATGTAAAGGTAATCGACATCTGCAAAAAGTTCAGAAATTCTGGCATTTACTTCATCCGAATCAATAACCCATACTGTGTTTGCAATGCCGTCGTCAGTAACAAAATCATATTCGGGATTATGTGAGGCACACCAGTCGGCGAGGATTGTTGCAACCTCACTCTGAGGACGGTAGGTCAGAAAAATGGGGCCTGTATTTGCATCGCAGTAATCAACGTGATTGATTCTGTCAGCTTCTTTATCTGCTCTGGTAAGTTCATGCTTTTTAATGATATTGTTGATGTAATCATCAATGGAAACGCAGCCTGCAAGACCTGTCTGGCTTCTGCCGTTCATAATCTGACGGTAAATATAGAATCTTGCATTGCCGTCCTGAGCACAGATGTTTTCGCTTACGAGTCTGTCAAGATTTTCCTTAGCTTTGAGGTAAACCTGCTCCGAATAAAGGTCAGTGCCTTCTGGCAGATCGATTTCTGCTTTATCGACATGAAGGAAAGAATAAGGGTTACCCTTAACCATTTCAGCTGCTTCTTTACTGTTCATAACGTCATAGGGGAGTGCCGCAACTTTTGAAGCAAATGCAGGGAGGGGTCTTACTGCTTTGAAGGGTCTGAAAACTGCCATATACTCAACGCCTCTTATCTTTAATAAAAATTTAAAATACATTATATATTACAACAATGTGAATTGTTTGTCAAATTTTCTTTTTGTATTGATTTTTAATTCTGTTAAATGTATAATAATACCATATTGAATCAGGAGGATGAATTATGTATTGTTCCAGATGCGGCAAGCCCATCCCCGACGGTGCGGCATATTGCCCTGATTGCGGACCTGACAAGGTTCCTGAGGTTCAGCCTCAGAAAGCAGAAAAGAAATCAATGTTTAAAATGCCCGGCAAAGGTTCAAAAAGCTACGCGGCAATGGTTACGGCATTTATGGTGTTCCCGGCAAGTATCTGCGTTGCCATTGATATTGCCTTTGACCATTACGATTATTGGTTCGGCTATGTTCTTGGTGCACTCATAGTTTCGTGGGTTGTGACTGTATTACCCGTTCTCAAAGTAACCCCTCCTGCGGTAACGGCACTTATCTGCTTCGGCTCCATAATCGGTTACGCTTACTACATAATGAGCAAGACTGATATGTTTGACTGGCTTCCCGAATTTGTACTGCCTTTGTTTATTCTCGCCGCCGCTTTTGTTGCTATGGATATATCTCTTATCGGCGGAAGAAAAATCAAGGGACTTCACATTTTCTCCATGTTGTCGCTTCAGAGTGCCGCCTTCCTTGTTTGCTGGGAAGTTGCATGGGATAATTTCAGAAGAGGCGCAATCGACCTTCAATGGTCACTGATTCTTGCCTGCGGATTTATTTCTGTAATCGCAGTGCTCGAAGCATTCAACTATGTATTCAAAATCAATAAAAAATAAAAATTCCGGCTGTGGATTTCCACAGCCGGTTTTTTTAATCAATATCAGCAAAGAATTCTTCGGTTTTGGTTACACTGTATCTGCCGTTGCTTATGTCAATAAGCTTCGCGTTGAAGCCGTCAATAATTTCAAGAGGCATTCTGAAAACAAGGGTAACATTATCTTCAAAAATTGTATCTTCAATCACACCGCCGCTTTCGGGCACAAGTGACGACAGCTTGCCGTAAAAATAATAATCGCAGGTGACTTTGAGCCTTGCACACATGGCACGGGTAACTATTCCGCCTGCGGCAACGGCGATTGAGGCCGAATGGGAATATGCTCTTACAAGACCTCCCGCACCCAGCATTATACCGCCGAAATATCGGGTCACAACCACAGCGCAGTCGGTGACACCTGTTTTTTCAAGCACATCAAGCACGGGAATACCTGCGGTACCCTGAGGCTCACCATCATCTGAATAACGCTTGATTCCGCCTTCTCTGATGATGTAAGCATAAACATTATGGGTTGCATCCCAATGTTTTTTGCTGACCTGAGCAATGAATTCCAGAGCTTCTTCGGCGGTTGTAACGGGTTTGATATGCCCTATGAAGCGTGATTTTTTTACAATATATTCATCCTGAGCCTGAGTGCGTATGGTTTTATAGCTGTTTTGTGCCACGGTATCACCTCTTTGATTATGCATTAAAAAGCAAAAGCGGCGCTGAATGCACCGCTAAATTTGCTACAATTATTTGTTGAGATTGAAACGCTTGTTGAAACGATCAACACGTCCGCCGGTATCTACAAGCTTCTGCTTACCTGTGAAGAACGGATGGCACTTTGAGCAGATATCAACACGGAGATTTTCCTTTGTTGAACCGGTCTTGATAACCTCACCGCATGCGCAACGGATTTCGGTCTGTTCGTACTTAGGATGGATTCCTTCCTTCATTATTGTCACCTCTTTCGGTTTTATACATAACATAACGAATGGATTTTATCACATAAAGCGTAAAATTGCAAGCGTTTTTTGAAAAAATTTTAGATAGGACTTGTTTTTATTGAATTTCAACAGTTTCGCCCAGCTTAAATGAGTAAATAAGAGTCTGTTTGACGGGCAGACCGATGACTTCTCCCAGGCAACGTCGGTAAATGCTGAGCTGGTCTTTATATTTTCCGGCAAGTTCCGCACCGCTGCTGACCTTATCCGTCTTGAAATCTATGATGACAAGGTCACCGTTTTCAATGAATGCACAGTCTGCAACACCCTCAATTATTATTACTTCACCGTCGGATTTAATACCCTGCTCCATTTCTTCAAGAGGAATTGAAACAGTAAAGGCATATTCCTTATAGACTTTTTCGGCAGAAAGCATACGCTTTGCAAGGTCACTGCGGAAGAACTCTGAAACGGCTTTTTTATCCACAACATCGGCTTCTGCGGCTGTAAGCATACCGCCGTCAACCAGTCTCTGAAGCTCTGCGGCAATATCGCTTCCCGCTTTTGTGTAATCTGCGTATTGCATAAAGCGGTGGGTCGCGGTGCCTCGCTGGGCAGGGGTGAGTTTATTTTTGCTTGTGAAAGCAGGCTTACGGGAGGCGAAATATTCGCCGCCGATTCCGTCGCTGTCAAGTCTGGATGCAATTCTTTTGGCAACAATGCCGTCAAGGTGGGCATAAGGGTATTCGTAGCTGAGCCTTTTTGCAATTTCGTTTACCGTTTCTTCATCGGCTTCGGGAATTACTGTTTCCGTAATCACAGGAGCTTCTTCACTGCTTGCTTTGATGATTCGGGTTTTCAGCGGAGTTTCGCAGGAAAGTGCAACGCCTGCGGAAATGCCTGCCGCATTTCTCAGAGCGTGAGCATCGGGATGCCTTATAAGCGAAGAAAGAATGCAATCCGAATAGCTTGAAAATCCGATAACCGTGTACGGATCAATAAGCTTATCCTTGCGGATATTTGCGGCGATTTTTGAAAGTTCTTTGTCCCAGTCCTGAGCAGAGGAAAGAATTATAAGCTTTTCCTTGGGTCTTGTGAGCGCAACATAAAGCACACGAAGCTCTTCTGAATGTTCCGCTTTCTTTATTTCAAGTTTTGCCGCAATTCTTGCAAGTGTATCGTATTTTGCAGAGCCGCATACGGTTTTTATTCCGATACCGCTTTCGTTTGCAATCATCAGGTCTTCTTTCAGTGAAAGGTCGCTGTATTTCTTTTCGCAGGCACCGATAAAGCAGACGGGGAATTCGAGACCCTTGCTTTTGTGGATGGTCATTATCTTTACGGAGTTGCCTTCATCGGTATTTGAATTGCCGGTGATATCACCGCCGCTTCTTACAATGCTGTCGATAAACCGTATGAATCCCGAAACACCTTTTTTGCCGTTGCTTTCGTATTTGTTGGCAAGGTCAATCAGGCAGTTAAGGTTTGCCTTGCGCTTGGCACTGTCTTTCATTGCACCGACGATTGCACCGTAGCCCGTTTCTTCAATCAGACGGCGTACAAGTTCACCTGCCGATACGGTTGAGGCGATTCTTCTCATATCTTTTATTCTGTTTATGAAATCCGAAGCTTTTTTATCACCGTTTTCAACCGCTTTCACAACGCACTGGTAGAATGAGCCTTTACGGTTTGCCGACCTCATTACGGCGAGGTCATCGGGAGTAAAGCCGAAAACGGGGGAAAGCATAACCGCCGTAAGAGGAATATCATCAACGGGATTATCAATAATTTTCAACAGAGAAATCATAAACATTATTTCGGGAGCTTCAAGAAAACCGTCACCTGTTTCGCAGCTGAAAGGAATACCTCTTGCTGTGAATTCATCAACAAACTCACGGGAGCTTTTCTTTACACTTCTCAGAAGAATACAGAAATCTCCGTAGCAGGCAGGGCGCTGAGATTTGCCGTCGGTGAAGGTTGTACCTTCCGCAACGGCTTTTTCAATATAATCTGCAACATACCTTGCCTGAACTACAAGAAAATCATCTTTTTCAGCTTCAATAAGACAGATTTCCGTATCCGCATCTTTATTTTCGGGATAAGGTGCGGCGGCTTCGAGAAATTCGTTTTTATCGTAGTCAAGACCGCCTGCATCACGGCTCATAATTGAGCTGAAAATGAAATTCACGATTTCCGTAACACCTTTGCGGCTTCTGAAATTCTTGCCCAACGTAACCTTTGCGGGGTAGTTTACCTTATCGGTTTCGTATTCAGCCATACCGTCACGGCGTGCAAGAAAAATTTCGGGCATTGCCTGCCTGAAACGGTAAATACTCTGCTTTACGTCACCAACCATAAACAGATTGTTTTCGTCACGCGAAAGAGCACTGAATATCATATCCTGAGCCTTATTGACATCCTGATACTCGTCAACCAGAATCTCCGAATAGTTTTCGGAAAGACCCAGTGCGAGGGGAGTTTTTATATATCCGTTTCCGCAAGGCTCAACAAGAAGTTTCAGTGCAAGATGAAGCGTATCGCTGAAATCCGCACCGTTTTCCTGCTCTTTAAGACGGGAAAATTCTTCGGAGAATTTTTTGACAGCACCCACAAGCTCCGAAATAACGGGTGAGAGCAATCCGGAATCAGCGTTGTGTTCATCTTCGGTTATGCAGAAAAGTTTTGAAAGCTCACCTGCACGGGCTTTATACGCTTTTCTTGTGCTCTGACAAATTTCTTTACAGGAGCTTTCATATCCTTTCGGCGCACTGCCCATCTTTTCGAAAGCAATTTTTCCGTATTTTTTGATTTTTTCATCCCAGGTGCAGGTATGAAGTTCTTCAACAAGATGTTCGAAAAGCTGTTTATCTGCTTCGAAAGCAGGTCTGTATTTTGCTTCGAGTTCAGGCTCCTCTGCAAGCAGAGAAATGCAGTGTTCCGCATCTGCAATGCAGGTTTCAAGAAGCTGATTTGCGTTGGAAATTATGATTTTTCCCCATATGCTTTCCTCTGCGGAAACAGGATTTCTGAATGCTTCTGCCAGGGAATCAAGCCATTTTTCAGGGAAAGGATATGCCATTGAAAGATTATAAAGTTTGAGTATTGCATCAACAAGCTTGCTGTCGTCACGCTTGTCGCTGATAAGCTCTGAAAGGGTGAGAAAACTTTCAGAGTGTTCCTTGTGCATACTGTCAACAACCGTATTCACAGCCTGAGAGCGGAGCACGGCAAGTTTGCTTTCATCAAGCAGCGCGAAGTCGGGAGATATGCCCAAAGCGTGAAAGTTTTCACGGACAAGACCGATACAGAACGAGTCAATGGTGCATATGCTGGCACAGGGGAGCATAAGCTGCTGACGGCGCAGACGCTTATCATCGGGGTTTTCTGCAATTTTTTTGCCGATTGCGGCGTGGATTTTTTCTTTCATCTGTGCCGCCGCAGCATTGGTGAAGGTGACGATAAGCAGGTTTTCAACATCGCAGGGATTTTCTTTGTCGCAGATTCTGCGTATCACTCTTTCAACAAGCACTGCGGTTTTGCCTGAGCCTGCCGCAGCACTGACAAGCAGTGTTCCTTTGCGGGCATCAATGGCTTTTTGCTGGTCATTGGTCCAATTCACTGCCATTATTCTCATCTCCCTTCTCCAGAATTTCAAGAACATCAGGTAATTTATCGTCTGCAAGCTCCCTTACGGGTATTGTTTCTTCATAAGAGCAAACGGCTTTGTATTCGCAGTATTCGCAGACATTCTTATAGTTTTTTCCATAGGTGGGGCAGGCGGAAATTATTCCCGAATGGAGGGAATCTGCCATTTCGGCCAGAATTTTATCCGCTTTTTCTTTAAGCTTTTCAAGCTGTTTCAAGCCGATAAGCGAGCCGCTGAGTGCACCTTTTGAGATTTTTGCAGGGGCATAAAGTCCGCTCAGATTTTCGTCCATTGCAACAACCACATCAATATCGTTGAGGATGATGCCTGTCATACCGCATTTTTTCTGAATTTCTTTTTCGATTACGGTATCGTCAGCGTCCCTGTCAACTGATACAACCGGAGTTTTTGCAGAACAGTAAAGCACGCCGGCAGGAGTAAACTCTCCGAGTTTGCTTTCGCCGTTATTCCAGAGAGCAAAAAGATAAATGAGCATCTGCATATTAAGGCCCTGGATAACATCGCTGAGAGCAAAATCCTTGCCCGATGATTTGTAGTCAACAACACGGATGTATTTTTTGCCGTTAATAACGGCTTCGTCAACTCTGTCAATTGAGCCTGAAATAACAACTTTCCCGTTTTGACAGGGCACTTCGTAAGCGGGAATTTCGCCGTCATCGCCGATTTTAAGTTCAAATTCAACGGGAGTGAACTTGCTCTGCGAAAGCTCCTTTATGAGCCTCTGAGCAACATCGCATACGGAACTTATAAGCTTTTTGAAAAGATAAATGAATCTTTCGCTTCTGTTGGCACCGTCAAGGTGAGAATTCATATAATCGGTAAGAATTTTATCAAAAAATCCGTATAATTCCGCCCTGCTCATATTTTCAAGTTCGGTTCGTTTGTAGATTGTAAGCAGCATTTCAAGGGCGTAATGAATAACCGTTCCGCGTTGCATAGGGTCAAGCTCTGCGATTTTACGGGGCATAGCCTTTATTCCGTAACGGCAGAAGTATGCAAAGGGGCATTTGTAAAAGCTTTCAACCCTCGAAGCGGACATAAACATTTCTTTGCCGAAAAGCTTTTGCGCAACGGAGGTATCATTGATTCTGAAATCTCTGCTTCCCGAAGTGCGTTCAAGTGCTGCAAGTCTGCCTTTGTATTCGTCTTTGTCTGTGAAATATGTATTCAGAGAAGCGTAAAGGGAGTTTGCGGCAAGCTTGTTTGCGGCAAGCTGTTCAAAAGCAAGGTTATTGCCTTCAACAAAATAAAGACCGTCAAGCTCCTGAGTGAAAATTTCTTCGCAGGACGGGAACAGATTTTTAATTTTCGTATAAAGTTCCGAAGGCGAAAGCTGTTCACCCTTGGAATTCTTTTCGGGACAGCACACAAAAAGCATATCCGAAGCACAGCAGAAAGCGTTGTATGCAATCAGTTTTTCTTCTGCAAGCTTGTACTCACCGAAATCGGAAAGTTCAATACCCATTTCACTCATTTTGCGGCGGTCTTTATCCGTAAGAGCGGATCCTGTGAAGGGAAGTGCAGGGAAAACACCATTGTTGGCACCTGCAATAAAAACGATTTTCGGCATTGCGGTGCGTATTCTGTCAGCTGAGCCGATGGTGATTTCGTCAAGTCCCTGTGGAAGGCTGCCTACGGTCTGAACGCTGAGCATAAGTTCAAGAGTATCGGCAATATCTTTTGCGTTTAAGGATTTATCCGACGAAAGGGTTTCAAGATTGTCAAGAAGATCAATTACGACCTCCCACATACGATCAAGTTCAAGAGCAAGACCGGTTTCACCCTGACCTTCAAGGCTTGAAGCAAGGCTTCTTATGTTTTCGGCGGCGTTGATTTTTTCAAGGAACGAATATATTGCCTGTGCGGCATTTCCGCCTGTTGTGTCACTGAGTTTTTCACGCAAAGTATAAAGGGGACCAACAATATTTCTCCTTATCCCGTTAAGCCGGTCAAGTTCCGCCCTGTCGTCATCGGTGATTTTTTCGCCGAATCCGCGTGGATTCTGTGTCCAGTCGTTAAGCCAGGCAGTGCCGTTCAGATTCCACAGATAAGCGTAGTTTTCCGCATCGGATATTTCTTCTGTTCCCAAGCCTGCAAGACCTGTTTTGAGATATCTCATAAGGGTTTCCGTTCCGAAGCCTGAGGCGGCAATATCAACAGCACTGCTCAGCAGAGCAATCACGGGTGATACATCAACAGGCTGTCTGCTGTCTTCAAAAACGGAAATACCGCATTTTTTCAAAGCACCCCTGAGAGGGGCTTCGTAGCCTGAACTGTCACGGGCAATAACCGCAATATCCCTGCAACGGTATCCTCTTTCGCGGATAAGCTTTTTTGCGGTGCAGGCAATGAATTCACACTCCGCATAGATATCGGGAGCCTTGCAGAGGGTGATGTTGCGGCATTCTTCTTCATAGATATTGGGAGTGGGTGAGAAAAGCTCCTTTTCAAGCGCCGCAAGTTCGGGGGAATTGAAACGGGTAATCTGCGGCGGAAAATTATTGAACTTGCTTCTCATTGAAAGGTACTGGGGCTTTGCAACGGGTACGGAATCCTTCTTTGCGGTTTCGATAAGCTTTTTTGCGGTACGTTTTGTGTGAGCAAAAAGGTCGGTTTCATCGTCGGAGTTTTCGAGATTATCGGTACAGAGAGTAACATAAACTGCGGTTGCCTTTTTCATCATATGGGAAAGCACCTTGTATTCCTGGGCGGTAAATCCTCTGAAACCGTCAATGAAAACGATTCTGCCGTTAAAATAATCCGAATCGGGCAGAATGTTACAAAGCTCTGTCAACAAATCGTCAGGATTAAAATAACTGCCTTCCACTGCCGCATCGTAAGCGTCAAGCACGGTTATAATATCCGAAAGCTTCATTTTCAGCAGGCTGTTTTCTGCCTGAGAAAGTGCAAGGCGCACGGAATCGGTGGAAAGTGAATTCTGCTTGAATTCAGACGAAAGCATAGTAAATTCCGATATAACCGACCTGCGGCCCACGTGCTTGCCGTAAAGGGTCAGCTTATCTTTTACACTTTCAAGGGCATTTTTCATAAGCACAGCTTTTGCACTGTCGCTGAGCCGCCTTCTCTCGTGCAGGGCGGGCTTGCCCACAAGCTTTTCGCCAAGACTTGTGAAGCTGAGCACATCGATATCGGCCATTGCCTTTGCACCGACTCTGCCAAGCATCATCTTTTCGCTTGTGAATGAAAACTGCTCAGGCACAATCAGGCTAAGCTTTTTGTGGCCGCCTGCCGAAAACTGACCGATAAGGTTCATTATATGAGTTGTTTTGCCGCCGCCTGCGGTTGCAAGAATCAGATAGAGCATTGTCACATCTCCCGGAAAAATTCTGTTTATCATTATAACACAAACAAACGGATTTGTCAGCATAATATTATTACATATGCTGTACCGAAAAACGGACACTTTGCCGATTTTTACTGATTTTGTTCAATTTCAGCCCGAAAAGACTTGTTTCAGGCGGTTTTGAAGGCTTTATTTTCTGTATAGTTTGCGGCAGAGGGTATAGCGTGGGCTTTGTAATGTTGACATTGAAATATTAGTATGTTATTATTAAAGCAATATTTTTAAATTTGAAAGGAGCTAATCCTGAATGGATGACCCCGGACCTGTGATTCAGCTTGCAGCAGCGGCTGATGTGTCAGCAGACCCTCTTTCTATCGTGTGGAAGGTTCTGCTTTTGTTTGTGCTTATCATTGTTAATGCCTTTTTTGCAATGAGTGAAATTGCAATTATTTCACTTAATGATACAAAAATGCAGCGCCTTGCGGAAGAAGGCAATAAAAAGGCAAAGCAAATCGTTAAGCTTACGGAAAATTCAAGCAGATTTCTTTCGACAATTCAGATCGGAGTTACTCTTGCAGGCTTCCTTACCTCAGCTTCGGCATCGCAGAATTTTGCCGCAATGCTGACGGATGCACTGATGAAAACTCCCGTTTCACAAATCGGTTACAGTGTTATAAACGGTGTGTCGGTTGTACTTATCACAATTATCACATCTTATTTTTCACTTGTTCTCGGTGAGCTTGCACCCAAAAGAATCGGCATGCAGATTCCCGAAAAGGTAGCCTTCAAGGTTGTGGGGATACTCTCATTTGTTGCGGCGGCAACAAAGCCTTTTGTTAAGGTGCTTGCACTTTCCACGAACGCAATAGTCCGTCTTTTCGGCTTCGACCCCAATGCAGACGAAGAAGAAGTTACGGAAGAAGAAATACGCCTTATGGTTGATGTAGGCGGAGAAAAAGGTGTTATCGAAGATGCCCAGAAGGAAATGATTGATAACATCTTTGAATTCGATGACCTTGATGCAGGCGATATTATGACCCACAGAACGGAAATGACTGCAATTGAAGTTACCCGTTCCCTTGAAGAGGTTGCAGAGCTTGCCATCGAAAACGGATATTCGAGAATTCCCGTTTATGAGGATGACCCTGACAGCATTGTAGGTGTTCTCTATGCGAAGGATCTTCTTAAATATGTAGGGCATTCAATTCCTGCCGACCTTACCATAGACAAGGTTATGAGAAAAACTCTTTATGTGCCCGAAACCCAGAGCTGCGGAGACCTTTTCAAGGCGATGAACGAAAGCAGAACTCAGTTTGCAATCGTTGTTGACGAATACGGCGGCACCGCAGGTATTGTTACTCTTGAAGATGTTCTCGAATCAATCGTAGGTAATATTCAGGATGAATATGACGACGAGGAAGAAGAAATCAAGAAAATCAATGAAACCACATTCACCGTTGAAGGCACAACGGATATTGATGAAATCGATGAGCTTGTAGGTACAGACCTGCCCGAGGGTGATTACGATACCTTAGGCGGCTTTGTTATCAGTCTGCTTGGTTATCTTCCCTCCGAGGTGGGCGAAGAACCCATAGTGGCGGAATACAAGAATCTCCGTTTTACCGTGCTTTCAATTGATGAACGCCGTATAGACGAAATAAAGGTTGAAATTCTCCCTGAACCCGACAAATCGGAAGACGAGGATGAAGATTGATATTAAAACGGGTTGCAGAGTATCTGTAACCCGTTATGTTCTTATTTAATGAGGGATAAAAATGAAAAGAATTGATGTAATTCCAATGCCCAACAAGGTTGAATTTCTTGGTGGCGAAACGGTTGTAAATGCCGAAACGCTTACTGTATCCGTTGACGGTTTGCTGGGTGAGGAAGAATACATACTTACGGTTGATGCCGACGGAGCAAAGCTCAGCGGCGGGTCCGAAAAGGCTGTTTTCTACGGCAAGCAGACACTCCGTCAACTGGGTGCCTGCTGTCCGTGTGTCAGAATTGAAGATAAGCCTGCATTCCCGTACAGAGGCTTTATGCTTGATACGGTGCGCCACATTTTCACCGTTGAAGATATTAAAAAACTGGTTGATGCAGCGGCAAGCGTTAAAATGAATGTTATGCACTGGCATCTTACCGATGACCAGGGCTTCCGCATATATTCCGCACGCAGACCCGATGCAACACTGAAAGGCTCGGTAAGAAAAAGCTCTGATTTCGGCAGACTTAAAGAATCGGGTGAATACGGCGGATACTTCACTCCCGAAGAAATGAGAGAAGTTGTTGATTACTGCACCGAAAGATATATAACAGTTATTCCCGAATTTGATGTGCCGGGGCATACCTCCGCCCTTCTTCACGCATATCCTCAGCTTTCGTGCAGGGGTGAAGCGGTAGAAGTCAAGACCTCTCAGGGCATTTATGATGATATTCTCTGTGCAGGCAAGGATGAAACCTTTGAGGCTGTGTTTGATATTCTTTCGGATATTCTTGAAATATTCCCGTCGGAATACATTCATATCGGTGGTGATGAAGCACCCAAAACCCGTTGGAAGGAGTGCCCCCACTGTCAGCAGCGTATGAAAAAAGAGGGTCTCAAAGACGAGGAAGCACTGCAAGGTTGGTTTACAAATCAGATTGTTGAGTTCCTTGAATCAAAAGGCAGAAAGGCAATTGTGTGGAATGAAAGCCTTCGCAGCGGAGTCGTTGACCGAAGCGTGACTGCCCAGATGTGGATGGATAAGAAAAAGCATTCAGTGAAGTTTGCAAATGAAGGCGGAGTTATGATTAATTCCGATTTCTTTCATTATTACTGTGACTATCCTTACTCAATGACACCGCTTATAAAAACATATAACTACAACCCCGTTGACAGAAAAATCAAGGACAGAAAAACTGTTGCAGGCGTTGAGGCACCCATATGGACAGAATATATAAACAATTTTGATTACCTGTGCCATATGTTTTTTCCCAGAGTTACTGCGGTTGCGGAAACGGGATGGACAAACAGAGAAAATAAAGATGCGGCGGATTTTCAGCGCAGATTGGGAAGCTACAAAAAGATTCTTGATGAAATCGGCATAACTCCCGCACCCGAAGAAGACTGGAATCCTTCCGTGTTTGACAGAGTTACCAGAACCGTGCATTTCTTTACGGGTCTGCTCAAAAGAAAAAGTTAACAGTTTGTTCACAAATACAATAAAGGGAAAAACGCAAAAAACATCGTATTGAGTTATTGAAGGGGTGATAAGGATGAATACTATCAGAGAAAAAGCCTGTGAAAACGAACACAAGGTTTTGTCTGAGCGTGCTGCGTTTGCAGACAGCAGTAAAGGCAGATTGCGTGCCGAAGAAGAATGTCCCATAAGAACCGTTTATCAGCGTGACAGGGACAGAATTATTCATTGCAGTGCTTTCCGCAGGCTCAAACACAAAACTCAGGTTTTCTTATCTCCCGAAGGCGACCATTACCGCACCCGACTTACCCATACTCTTGAAGTATCACAGATTGCAAGAACAATATCGTCTGCTCTTATGCTTAACTGCGACCTTACCGAGGCCATTGCTCTTGGTCACGATCTGGGTCACACTCCCTTCGGTCACGCAGGTGAGAGAGCACTCAACGATGTTTGCCCCAGCGGCTTCAAGCATTATTCACAGAGCATGCGTGTTGTTGATGTGCTTGAAAAAGAAGGTAAGGGTCTTAATCTGACCTATGAGGTGCGTAACGGAATCGAGCGTCATACAAACGGTGAGCAGGCGGCGACTCTTGAAGGCAGAACAGTCCGCCTTGCAGACAGAATTGCTTATATAAATCACGATATTGATGATGCAATTGCCGCAGGTATTATGAGCGAAGGGGATATCCCCCTTGCAATCCGTCACGAGCTGGGAAGTACAAAAAGTGCAAGAATAAATACTCTTGTGCTCAGCTGCATAGAAAACAGTGAAGAAGATATTCTTCTTGAAAAAGGTATTCAGGAAGCTTTTGATGAGCTTCATACATTTATGTTTGCCAAGGTTTATACAAACCCTGCCTGCAAAAGCGAAGAAAAAAAGGCTGTGAATATGATTCAGCAGCTTTACTATCATTTTGCAAAAAAGATGGAAAATCTTCCACCTCAGTTCAGAGGCATTGCAGAGAGAGACGGCATAGGCACTGCCGCCTGCGATTTCATTGCAGGTATGACGGACAGATACGCCGTCAGGGTTTTTGAGAGCCTTTACATTCCTCAGGCATGGAGCAAAACCGACGATTGGTTTTAATTTCTTATAAAATTTACGGAAAGGAGGCTGCATATGCGGATAAACGAAAGATTTATTCAGGAATTGCAGGATAAGGTTGATATCGAATCCGTAATTTCATCAAGCATAAGTCTTAAACGCAGAGGTAAAACCCTTGTGGGTCTCTGCCCGTTTCACAACGAAAAAACCCCCTCATTCACCGTTTATCCCGAAAGCAACTCCTTTTACTGTTTCGGATGCGGTGCAGGGGGAGATGTAATTTCTTTTGTGCGCCGTATGGAAAATCTTGACTATATTGAAGCTGTCAAGGCTGTGGCACAGATGGCAGGTGTTTCAATGCCCGAGGACGGCTATGACGATACCTTGTCAAAGCAAAGGCTCCGTTTGCTCAATGCAAACAGAGAAGCGGCAAGGTTTTATCACGAATGTCTGATGAAGCCTCAGAACCGCAGTGCGCTTGACTATTTTCTGAAAAGAGGTCTTGATATAAATACAATCCGCCGTTTCGGTCTGGGCTACGCTCCCGACGATTGGCGTGAGCTTATAAACCATCTCAAATCAAAGGGATTTACCGAGCAGGAGCTTGTTCACGCAAACCTTGCAAGACGCTCCGATAAAAACGGCAGAGCCAATTATTACGATAATTTCAGAAACAGGGTTATGTTCCCCATAATCGACCTGCGGGGCAATGTTATTGCTTTCGGCGGCAGAGTTATGGATGATTCAAAGCCCAAATACATAAACACATCGGATACACTTGTTTACAAGAAAAGCAACGGTGTTTTCGGCCTTAATCTTGCAAAGAATGCCAACGATAACAAGCTGATTCTTGTTGAAGGCTATATGGATGTTATTGCACTCCATCAGGCAGGCTTCACAAATGCCATTGCCTGCCTTGGCACAGCGTTCACAAATGAGCAGGCAAACCTGCTTTCACGGTATGCAGATGAGGTTATTATCTGCTACGATAATGACGGCGCAGGCAGAACCGCAACCGCAAGGGCACTGGGTGTTCTCAATAAGACGGGGCTTAAACTCAGAGTTGTTCAGATGTCGGGAGGAAAGGATGCGGATGAGATAATCCGTATCCACGGCAGAGAAAGATTTGCAGATCTTCTTAAATCTGCCGCAAGCACAACTGAATACAAGCTCCTTGAAGTCCGTGCGAAAACCGACCTTTCAACCGATGACGGTAAGGTGGAATTCCTTATGGCGGCGGCAGAAATTCTGGCAGCGTGCAGTATAGTTGAGCGTGATATATATTCAACCCGCCTTTCAAATGAACTGGGAGTCAGTGCGGAAAGCATAAAGGCTCAGATAAAAATGGCTGAGGGAAAGCTGAAACGTATTGCGGAATCAAAAAAACGGCAGGAAACCGAGGCTATGCTTGCCAAAAGCTTTGAGGATAAGAATAATCCCGAAAGAGCATCAAACCTCAGAGCCGCAAAAGCAGAGGAAACATTGATTGCCTCTTTTATGCGCAACCCCGATTTTTACAATAAACTTAAAGAACAGATAACTCCGTCGGATTATGTAACCGCATTCAACCGCAGAGTATTTGAATGTCTTTCAAAAGCGCTTGAAAACGGAATTGAGCCCAATCTCAGCATTTTTTCGTCAGATTTTACTCCCGAAGAAATGGATTCGGTAACGAGAATATTCCACTTATCCTCAAATCTGAGCAACACTCTCAGAGAATGTGAGGATTGCATAAAGGTTCTTAAAGAAAATTCGGCACCGCCTGTGAAGGATACATCTTCCATGAGCGATGAAGAATTTCTCAGATTGTTCAAGAAAAAATAAAAATATATTTTAGGATGTGAGATTTATGGAAGGAACAGAAAAGAAGACCCCTTTCAAAACGCTTGTTGAAAAGGGCAAAGCGGCAGGTAAACTTACAACTCAGGAAATCGATTCAGCCATTGTAGAAATGGACCTTGACATCGAAGACCTTGATAAGCTTTATGAAACGCTTGAAGCAAACAACATAGAGGTTGTTGATGACCTTTCAAGCGCCGCACTGGAAAACTTTGATGTCGATATTCCCAAAACTCTTGATATCGGCGGCGGAGACGACAAGGCTATGGCGGTGGATGACCCCGTCAAGGTTTACCTTAAAGAAATCGGCAGAGTGCCCCTGCTTACTCCCGAAGAAGAAATTGAACTTGCAATCCGTATTGCGGATGATGATCAGAAGGCAAAGAAACGTCTTGCGGAAGCAAACCTCCGTCTTGTTGTGAGTATTGCCAAAAGATATGTGGGCAGAGGAATGCAGTTCCTTGATCTTATTCAGGAAGGCAACCTCGGTCTTATCAAAGCGGTTGATAAGTTCGATTACACCAAAGGCTTCAAGTTCTCAACCTATGCAACATGGTGGATAAGACAGGCTATCACAAGAGCTATTGCCGACCAGGCAAGAACTATCCGTATTCCTGTTCATATGGTTGAAACCATCAACAAAGTTAAAAAGACAAACAGCCAGCTTCTTCATAAGAACGGCAGAGATCCTTCTGCTGAGGAGATTGCCGCTGAGCTCGGTATGCCTGTTGATAAGGTAAGAGAGATTCTCAGAGTGGCACAGGAGCCCGTTTCTCTTGAAACACCCATCGGTGAAGAGGAAGACAGCCATCTGGGTGACTTTATTCCCGATGACGATGCTCCTGCACCGGCAGATGCCGCATCAATGCTTCTTCTTAAAGAACAGCTTAACGATGTTCTTAAAACCCTCACACCCAGAGAGGCAAAGGTGCTGGCACTCCGCTTCGGTCTTGAAGACGGACATCCTCACACTCTTGAAGAGGTAGGCAGTGAATTCGGCGTTACCCGTGAGCGTATCCGCCAGATTGAAGCAAAGGCTCTGCGCAAGCTCCGTCACCCCAGCAGAAGCAAGAAGCTGAGAGATTTTATTGATTGATAAAAACAGACAAGCCGTCGGTTATGCCGACGGCTTGTTTTTGTAACCGAATTGTAATAGTGATTACCTTTTTGTAACTTGTAAATCAAGGAATAATTCAGTAAAATAAAGATGAAAGGAGATGAAAACAATGAAAAAGTTTATATCCGTAATTGTGATGATATGCATGTTTGCAAGTTTGTTTTCCTGCTCGAAGCAAGGTGATGAAACCACCGTTTTAACAGAAAGCACTACGCAGTCACCTGTGGCAGAAGAAGGTCAGAGTCAACCGGAGTCTGTAACGGAAGAAAAAACCGAAGCACAACAGGCTGTGATCAAAGAAAAAGAGAAAATAATAATTGCTGACGGAACATATCGGTTTGAGATAAACAAGACGAATTTTGAAGACAAAATACCCGAAGATATACTTTTGCAGGTTGCCAATATGCTTTCAATGGATTTCGGCGCTGAGGATTATTACGGTTGGGACACAAGCGGCCAGAATATTTTCTCAGATGTGAGAAAAAGTAATCTGCTGATAAACGGTTTTCGTAAAAACTATGAATTTTTGGATGAAGAAGTTGATGAAGAAGCATATTCTCTGTTCTTATCTGATATAGGCGCAGAGAGCATTATGTATTGTTCGGTCAGTACATTTTCTTTGAAAAAATATAACGACTATCTGAAAGACTTTTTCGGACCTGATGTGAAACAGCTTACGGTTAATGATTTTGAAACAGGAAAAAGTGCACTTGAAAAAGGGCTTGCAGTTGACGGTAGTCTGGGAGAATCGGATACAAGGTGTTTCTACACAGGCAAGGATGATATTATACTTATTCAGACTTGTGCGGTAGGATTCGGTTGTGAGGGAGAGTATATATGTGATGTTGTAAAAACAGGCAATGACTATTATGTGTATACCGTAGGTGATATTGACAGTGATGGGTTCGGCGCAAACTTTGATGAGTTTCAGAATCAGATGCTGGAATGCTTACCTTATACCATTGACAAGGGATGTATGCCTGCAAAAACATACAAATTCGGTTGTACTGCCGATGGTGACATATACTTAAAAAGTGTTGACAAGAAATTTATTTTTCCTGAAAATCCTGAATATAATTGTGTGATTGAACAAAAGGCGGAAATTAAAAACAAAAAAGCAGATTCGGAAAAATTGGCAGCAACAGGAACAATTACGAAGGGTATGGAAATGGTAAGATTGCCGAAATATGAAAGATATGACCTTGAAGGTATGTATTTTGTTGCGTGTGAAGATTATTGCGGATATGTGGACAGCACTTGTGTAAAAGAGTTTGACAGTTAAACCAAACCCCGTGCAGGCTTTCGGGCTTGCACGGGGTTCTTTTTAATCCGAAATTATGTATCCTACGGGAAAAGGCTCAACCTCGGGGCAATCCGTCAGGGTTTTGAGCACCAGGTAAAATTCAAAATTCCGTTCTTCACGGTGGTTGCGTGTCTGCCAATCACTCAGATGCACGCTGCTTTTGAGAAGGGTCAGCAGATCACCGTTTTCATCGGCCATTGACTGTGTGTGAACATAATCAAAATCTGGCAGACGGAAGGTTTCTGCATAATCCTCCCGACTGTAATCCTGGGGCAGGGTTGCTCCGATATCGTTATCAAGAGTCCAGAAAGCAAGCCGCTTTTTGAATTCTTCTTCACTGAGTATTGGGGAAATCATTTTTATATTCCCAGCTCCTTGCAGCAATCAGTAACGATTTTTTCCATATCCGCCATCTTCTTTTCCATATCCGCAACAAGGGCAAACTGTGTGCGGCATCTTACAAGGTTATGCTCGGGATATGCGGTTTTGAAATAGGTGTCACCGTTGATATAGTCACCAAGGAAACGCATTCCGCATTCAAGAGTCATAAGCTTTGATGAAAATGCAAGCTGATTGATTTCTTCTTTTTCGAGGCTCTTTCCTGCGCAGGCAAGGTATCCTTCGGTGTATGCCTTGAAGAATTCAAGGCTGAGAGATACTTTTGAGATATCCTTTTCATCTTCTGCGGCTGTGTTTGCACCGAAACGGATGCTGTCACCAAAGTCATAGAGCGAAAGTCCGGGCATAACCGTATCAAGGTCAACAACACAGATTCCCTCGTTGGTTTCGTTGTCAAACATAACATTGTTGAGCTTCGTGTCGTTATGAGTAACTCTGAGAGGCAGCTTGCC
Organism: Acutalibacteraceae bacterium; assembly: GCA_036309745.1. Taxonomy (GTDB): domain Bacteria; phylum Bacillota; class Clostridia; order Oscillospirales; family Acutalibacteraceae; genus CAG-177. The sequence goes on from JAXJTD010000058.1 coordinate 74,594, forward strand.
TGCATCAAGCAAGTCAAGAAGCACGGAGCAATCTTTTTCGCGGGCAAAAACAAATTCAATTTCTTCCTTTGCAGTGTCTGCTCGGCCCGAAAGGTTATCCGCAACAGCCTTTTTGAAATCTGCAAAGCGGGAAACCGTGTTGTGGAAATTGGGGATTGTTTCTGTCAGCCCGTCAATGGGGTAATCCGCAAGCATCTGCTGGAATTTACCGAAAGCCTTTGCGGCATTGTAAAATGTTTCGGCACTGTCTACACACTGGCATGAATGGGTGTCATAAATAAAGTTATAGCATCGCCAGCAGCGGCCTTCACCGTCAATATAGAAAGGCTTGCCGTCTGTTGCAGGGAAAACGCAAAGGCACTCTCTTCCTGTGTCTCCACCGTATTCCGCAACCTTTTTCTGCATATGTGCGGTTACACCCATAACATTATTCATAAGACCCTCGTGGTCTTTGAAAACATAGGTGTTGAGCTCCTGCACAAGGTATCTGTTAAGCTTGCCGTTTTCTGCACGGAAGTCAAATCTGTATGTGTTGTTTATATGACCGTCGTGAAGCTGTATAACATTTTCAAGTTCGCCCTCAAAAACAAAAGCTCTGAGAAGCTCTTCAACATTTATTTTATTTTCCATTTCAAATCATACCTTTCCGATGATAATTGTGCCGAAGCAGTCGGGATTGTGAAAGCCCAATGCTGCGGTTGTAACGGGGAAATACGCTCCGTAATGCGGTGTGACGGAGTCGTCTGCACACTTGTAGAAATTACCTTTGATTTCGCTGGATTTTACGGTGTAATCCGTGCCGTAAAGTGCGGATATAAATTCTTCCGTAAGAATTATTTCGCATCCCCAGGCCTTGCCGCCTTTATCTTCAATTTCCATAGGTGCGATAACAGGTTCAAGATTTGTTATATTTTTAACAAAAACTCTGTTTTCACGTGTTTCGCCAAGCTGTGCAAGGTAAATACCGCTTTTGTTGACCTCAACATTCAGGTATCTTTTGTCGCCTTCAATGGGCATAACAAAAAATTCAAGGCAGCTGTCCGTGTATACGGGCTGATAATTTTCTGTGCACTCACAGCGTATGTTATCTTCAAAAGACCACAGCAGTGCGTGCAGACCTTCGCCCTTGACCGCAAACAGTGCGGCATAGCTTTCAGGACGTGAATAGCCTTCTTTTTCCCAATGGAACGAATCGATTTTCACTACGGGGAAATCCTTTGCCTCTTTTGCAGAGTCAAAAATCGGAGCAATATATTCCAAAATAACCTCTCCATAAAATATTTATAATTATTAAAACATTATACTATATCGCAGGCAAATAGTCAACAAACAAAAAACGGGTACGGCAAACCGTACCCGTTAAATTTGTGCAATTACATAGCTTCAACGATAGCCTTTGTATCTCTTGCGATAACAAGTTCTTCGTTTGTGGGAAGAACAAAAACTTTAACCTTTGAGTCTGCGGTTGAAATTTCGCCTTCCTTGCCTCTGCGCATAATGTTGTTTGCTTCTTCATCAAGCTTGATGCCGAGGTAGCTGAGGTTGTTACAGACATCTGCACGAAGGTCGAATGTGTTTTCACCGATACCGCCGGTGAATACGATTGCATCAACACCGTCCATAGCTGCAACATAGCTGCCGATGAGCTTGCGTACCTGATACTTCTGAATGCTTCTTGCAAGGTGTGCTCTTTCGTTGCCTTCTGCTTCTGCGGCAGAAACATCTCTGTCGTCACTGCCAACGCCCGAAACACCGAGAACACCTGACTTCTTGTTGAGAATTGTGTCTGTTTCTGCGGGTGTCCAGCCTTCCTTCTGCTGAAGGTAGGTGATAACTGAGGGGTCAACCGCACCGCAGCGAGTACCCATAATGAAACCGTCAAGAGGAGTAAGACCCATGCTTGTATCGACACACTTGCCGCCCTTTACTGCTGTGATTGATGAACCGTTGCCAAGGTGACAGGTAACAATTTTGAGGTCTTCAATGTTCTTGCCCATAACCTCAGCACAGCGAGCGCTTACAAAGCGGTGTGATGTGCCGTGGAAACCGTAACGGCGGATAGCATACTTCTCATAGTATTCATAGGGAATGGGGAACAGATATGCTTCTGCGGGCATTGTTGAGTGGAACGCATTGTCGAACACAACAACCTGAGGAACGTTTTCACCGAAAACGTCAACGCAGGCTCTGATACCCTGAATATGAGCGGGGTTGTGAAGGGGAGCAAGGTCGCAAAGGCTTTCGATGCCCTTGATAACTTCGTCTGTTACAAGTGTGCTTTCTTTGAAAAGAGCACCGCCCTGAACAACTCTGTGACCTACTGCTGAAATTTCGCTCAGGTCATCAATAACTTTTGATGCACCCTCAGTAAGAGCCTTCTTAACCTGCTGGAAAGCTTCTGTGTGGTTTGACATGAATACGGGAGTTTCAAACTTCTCACCGTTTGCAGAACCGCCGATAAAGCTTGTTTCATTACCGATTTTTTCGCAGTTGCCCTTTGCAAGAACAGCTTCATTTTCCATATCAAAAAGCTGATATTTAAGGGATGAACTGCCGCAGTTGATTACGAGAATTTTCAATTTTAACACTCCTAAATGTGAATATTTGCTTGATTTGTTTACATAACTGTTATATTATATATCCTGCAAGTAAATTTTGCAAGTATTTTATTCAAGAAAGGCAGAATTATGCTCGTTGCAGGAATAATAGCTGAATACAACCCTTTCCATAACGGCCATGCTTTGCTTATTGAAAAGGCAAGGCAGGCGGGAGCAACCCATATTGTTGCCGTAATGAGCGGAAATTTTGTGCAGAGAGGCGAACCGTCTGTTTTTCACCATTCCGAAAGAGCAAAAGCCGCGCTGAACGCAGGAGTTGACCTGGTTTTGCAGCTACCGGTACCCTATGCGGTGTCCGGTGCACAGTGCTTTGCCCGTGCAGGAGTTGAAATTCTTGATGCATTCGGCTGCGATTGGCTTGTTTTCGGCAGTGAATGCGGAGATGCGGATATCATATGTAAAACTGCGGATGCGGTTTATTCCGACGAAATAAAGCCTCTCATTGCGGAAGAATTGAAAAAAGGCATATCCTTTGCGGCGGCAAGGGAGAATGCTTTGCGCACAATGAATCCGTCTTATGCAGATATCATCAGCACTCCCAACAATATTCTGGGTGTTGAGTATGCGGCGGCGGTAAAGCGGATAAACAGCAGAATGAAGCCTGTCACATTTGCACGTCAGGGTGCGGCACACGATTCGCCGGATTCAGATTCGGATATTGCATCAGCTTCACTCATAAGGAACAGAATTCTCGCAGGAGGAGAATGGAGCAGATATGTGCCCGATTCATCGGTGTACGACGGGTGCAGAATCAGGAATACAGCCTTTATTGAAAGAGCAATTCTTTACAAACTCCGCACCGCAAATGCGGAAGATATTGCACGCACACCTGATGTAAGCGAAGGAATTGAAAACAGAATTATTTCCGCGGCAGTGCAGGCAAAATCACTGGAAGAGCTTTATACATTTGCCAAAACCAAAAGATATTCACATGCGCGCATAAGAAGAATTATAATTAATTATTTTCTCTGTATCACTGCTGAGGATACCGATACGCCTGTGCCTTATATCAGGGTTACGGGTTTCAACAGCAGAGGCGCAGACCTCATAAGAAACAGAGAGTGCAGATTGCCTCTCATTACCAAGGCGGCGGATATTTCAGGTTTAGGGGATGATGCACAAAGAATTTTCTCGGCGGAGTGCAGGGCAGGGGATGTATATGCACTTTGCAGTGAAAATGTGCAAGTTTGCGGCGAAGAAAAGAGCATAAGACCAATAATTACGGGGTAAAACCGGGCGGTGATAAAGCAAATCACCGCTTTTTTATGCCGTTTTCAGATACACACGGAGCAGTTGTTGAAAAATATTGTCGTTTTTAACAAAAGTGGAAAAATATTACACAAAGAAGGCACTTGAAAACCGTCTGAATTCGTGCAAACATACAAAGATATAAAATAAGTGTTGACATATTGAGTTGATTGTAATAAAATGCTATTCTGTCATTATAATGGAATTTAATACCCTATAATTTAAAGAATATTGCGCATATTTTTATATTTATAGGAGCAAATTCCGGCAATAAAATTCGGAAGATCAAAGAAACGGAGTGATTTAGCCTAATGCTGAAAATGAATCCCGTTAAGCGTGGAAGCTGCACAAGAATGAGCTTTGGAAAAATCAAAGAGGTTATGGATATGCCTAACCTGATTGAAATCCAGAAGGCTTCCTACCAATGGTTCATCGAAACCGGTCTCAAAGAAGTATTCCGTGATACGGCGGACATTACGGATTACACGGGCAACTGGGTGCTCAGCTTTGTAGATTACAGAATGGACGACAAACCCAAGTATACTGTTCGTGAGTGCAAAGAGCGCGATGCTACTTATGCCGCACCCATGAGAGTTACCGTCCGTTTGCAGAACAAGGAAACAGGCGTTATCAAAGAGTCAGAGGTTTATATGGGCGATTTCCCCATTATGACCGAAAGCGGCACCTTTGTTATCAACGGCGCAGAGAGAGTAATTGTTTCTCAGCTTGTCCGTTCACCGGGTGTTTACTACGGAATGACTCACGACAAGACAGGTATCGAGCTTTACACAAGTACCATCAACCCCAACAGAGGTGCATGGCTTGAATACGAAACCGATGCCAATCACATTTTCTATGTCCGTATCGACAAGAACAGAAAAATCTATATCACTGCGTTTATCCGTGCGCTGGGTCTGAGCTCAAACGACGATATCCGCCGTTTCTTCGGCTACGATGAGAAGCTTGAAGCAACAATGGAGAAGGATGAAACCAGAAATACGGAAGAAGCTCTGATGGAAGTTTTCAAAAAGCTCCGTCCCGGCGAGCCCGTAACTCTTGAATCCGCTCAGCAGCATATCGATAATCTTTTCTTCGACCCTCACAGATACGATATCTCACGTGTAGGCCGATATAAGTACAACAAAAAGCTTTCAATGCTTAACCGTCTTCCCGGTTGCACCGTTGCTCAGCCCGTTATCTCCGAATACACAGGTGAGCTTCTTGCAGAGCCCGGCGAAGTGCTCACAAAGCAGAAGGCACTCGAAATAGAAAACGCAGGTGTAATGAAAGTTGTTGTTGCCTGCGAGGACGGCACAGAGCTGTTCGTTATTTCAAACGGCATGGTTTATGCCGATGCAATTCTTCCCGTTGAAATTTCAAAGGAAGAGCTTGAAGCAATCGGCATCAACGAAAAGGTACGTTACTCCGTGCTTCACGAAGTTATCGAGAAGTGCGGTGACGATAAGGACGCACTCCTTGCCGAGATGGCAGAGCGTTGCGATGACCTTATCCCCAAGCACATTATTGTTGACGATATCTTCGCATCGGTCAACTATGTTAACTGTCTTACCAAGCGTGTAGGTAATGTTGACGATATCGACCATCTGGGTAACAGAAGAATCCGCTCCGTCGGCGAACTTCTTCAGAATCAGTTCAGAATCGGTCTTGCAAGAATGGAAAGAGTTGTTCGTGAGAGAATGGCTATCCAGGCTCAGGAAGAGGATGAAAAGATTACTCCTCAGACTCTCATCAACATCCGTCCCGTAATGGTTGCAATCAAGGAGTTCTTCGGTTCATCACCCCTTTCACAGTTCATGGACCAGACCAACCCCCTTGCAGAGCTTACACATAAGCGCCGTCTTTCAGCTCTCGGCCCCGGCGGTCTTTCACGAGACAGAGCAGGTTTCGAGGTTCGTGACGTTCACTACTCACACTACGGCAGAATGTGTCCCATCGAGACCCCTGAAGGTCCCAACATCGGTCTTATTTCTTACCTTGCAACATTTGCTAAAATCAACGAATACGGCTTCATCGAAACTCCTTACAGAAAGATTGACAAGGCAACAGGCCGCGTACTTGATGAAGTTGAATATATGACTGCTGACACAGAAGACGATTTCATCGTTGCGCAGGCTAACGAAGCCCTTGATGAAAACAACTTCTTCGTCAGAGAAAAGATTACGGCCAGACACAGAGACGAATTCATCGAAATCGACCGTTCAAAGGTTGACTATATGGATATCTCACCCAAGATGGTTGTATCAGTTGCTACCGCAATGATTCCCTTCCTTGAGAACGACGACGCCAACCGTGCGCTGATGGGTTCAAACATGCAGCGTCAGGCAGTTCCCCTTCTCAAAACCTGTGCTCCCATCGTAGGTACAGGTATGGAATACAAAGCTGCCGTTGACTCAGGCGTTACTGTCCTTGCAAAGCAGGCAGGCGTTATCACAAAGGTCAGCGCAGACAGCATCGATATGAAGAATGATGACGGTTCAACAGACCACTATGAGCTTATCAAGTTCATGCGTTCAAACCAGGGCACCTGCATCAACCAGCGTCCTATTGTTGCTCTCGGTCAGAGAGTTGAAAAGGGCGAGGTTATTGCCGACGGTCCTGCAACTGACCACGGTGAAATCAGCCTTGGCAAGAATGCTCTCGTAGGCTTTATGACCTGGGAAGGTTACAACTACGAAGACGCCGTTCTTATCAACGAAAAACTTGTCCGTGACGATGTATACACATCAGTTCACATCGAAGAATACGAAACAGAAGCAAGAGAAACCAAACTCGGACCCGAAGAAATCACCAGAGATATTCCCAACGTAGGCGAGGATGCACTCGGCAACCTTGACGAGCGCGGAATTATCAGAATCGGTGCAGAGGTTCAGTCAGGCGATATCCTCGTAGGTAAGGTTACTCCCAAGGGTGAAACCGAGCTTACCGCAGAAGAAAGACTCCTCAGAGCTATCTTCGGCGAGAAGGCAAAGGAAGTCCGTGATACCTCACTTAAAGTTCCTCACGGTGAATACGGTATCGTTGTTAACGTTGAAGTGTTCACAAGAGAAAACAGCGACGAGCTGTCACCCGGCGTAAACAAGGTTGTCCGTTGCTACATCGCTCAGAAGCGTAAGCTTTCAGTCGGCGATAAGATGGCGGGCCGTCACGGTAACAAGGGTGTTGTTTCAAGAATTCTTCCTCAGGAGGATATGCCTTTCCTTCCCGACGGTACACCTCTTGATATCGTTCTTAATCCCCTGGGCGTTCCCTCACGTATGAACATCGGTCAGGTACTTGAAGTTCATCTGGGCTTTGCCGCAAGAAATCTGGGCATCAATGTTATGACTCCCGTTTTCGACGGCGCACACGAAGAAGACATTACAGAAGCATTCAAGGAAGCCAACCGTGTTGCTATGGAAAAGGCTGAAAAAGAAGCTGCCGAAAAGGGTGTTGAGTTTGATCCCTCAACCGTTCCCCAGCTCCGCCTTGACTGTAAGTCAATTCTTACAGACGGCAGAACAGGCCGCGTGTTTGATAACCCCGTAACAGTCGGCGTTATGTATTATCTCAAACTCCATCACCTTGTTGACGATAAGATTCACGCCCGTTCAACAGGTCCCTACTCACTTGTTACTCAGCAGCCTCTGGGCGGTAAAGCTCAGTTCGGCGGTCAGCGTTTCGGTGAAATGGAAGTTTGGGCACTTGAAGCTTACGGTGCAGCATATACACTTCAGGAAATCCTTACCGTTAAGTCTGACGACGTTGTAGGCCGTGTAAAGACCTATGAAGCAATCGTCAAGGGTAAGAATGTTCCCACTCCCGGCGTTCCCGAATCCTTCAAGGTTCTTGTTAAGGAGCTTCAGGCTCTTGCACTTGACATCAAGGTTCTCGATGAAAACGACGAAGAAATTGACCTTCGCCAGACATTTGACGGCGACGATGTTGGCTTTGTTTCAGATGACAAGGCATTCAGAAACGTCAATGACGCAGAAGGAAGCGACTCATACATTGTTGATGAGGACAGCGAAGAAAACGACATTTTCTACAGAGACACAGACGACGGCGACGACGATTTCAGCAGTGATATGGACGTTGAAGACTTCGGCTTTGATGACTATGAATCTTCGGAGGACGATTATGAATAATCGCCATTTTCCAAAAGTAACTTACGGAAGGGGCATCGTTTAATGGAAAATATTGAAGCAAACGGCAATCTTACATTTGAATCCATAAAAATCGGCCTTGCTTCACCTGACCAGATAAGAGAATGGTCATACGGTGAGGTCAAGAAGCCCGAAACCATAAACTATCGTACACTTAAACCCGAAAAGGAAGGTCTTTTCTGCGAAAAGATTTTCGGACCCCAGAAGGACTGGGAGTGCCACTGCGGAAAGTATAAGAGAATCCGTTATAAGGGCAAGGTTTGTGAACGCTGCGGTGTTGAAATCACACGCGCAAAGGTTCGACGTGAGAGAATGGGACATATCGAGCTTGCAACCCCCGTTTCTCACATCTGGTATTTCAAGGGTGTTCCCTCGCGAATGGGCCTCATCCTTGATATATCACCCAGAGACCTTGAAAAGGTTCTCTATTTTGCAAAGCACATCGTTATTGATCCCGGTGAGGGCACAAGCCTTGAAAAATATCAGACCCTCGACGAGAAAGATTACGAAGAGTACAGACTTCGTTACGAAGATGATTTCAGAGCAGGTATGGGTGCGGAAGCAATCAAGGAACTGCTTGCTGAAATCGATCTTGACAAGCTTTCCGAAGAACTGAAAGCAGAGATGGAAACTGCTTCGGGCCAGAAGAAGGCAAAGGCTCTCAAACGTCTTGAAGTTGTTGAAGCATTCAGACAGTCAGGAAACAGACCTGAATGGATGATTCTTGATGTTGTTCCCGTTCTTCCTCCCGAAATCAGACCTATGGTTCAGCTTGAAGGCGGCAGATTTGCAACATCAGACCTTAACGACCTTTACAGACGTGTTATCAACAGAAACAACCGTCTCAAAAAGCTTATGGAGCTGGGCTCACCTGATATCATTATCAGAAACGAGAAGAGAATGCTTCAGGAAGCAGTAGACGCACTTATTGACAACGGCAGACGCGGCAGACCCGTAACAGGTCCCAACAACAGAGCTCTCAAATCACTTTCCGATATGCTTAAAGGTAAGCAGGGTCGTTTCAGACAGAACCTTCTCGGTAAGCGTGTTGACTACTCAGGCCGTTCGGTTATCGTTGTTGGTCCCGAACTCAAGCTTTATCAGTGCGGTCTTCCCAAGGAAATGGCACTTGAACTGTTCAAGCCCTTCGTTATGAAACGTCTTGTTGAAACAGAAGTTGCAGGTAATGTGAAGTCAGCCCGTAAGATGGTTGAACGCTCCAATCCTCAGGTCTGGGACGCACTTGAAGTTGTTATCAAGGACCATCCTGTTATGCTTAACCGTGCTCCCACACTTCACAGACTGGGTATCCAGGCATTCGAGCCCGTTCTTGTTGAAGGTAGAGCAATCAGACTTCATCCTCTTGTATGTACCGCTTTCAACGCCGACTTCGACGGTGACCAGATGGCTGTTCACGTTCCTCTTTCAGCAGAGGCACAGGCAGAAGCAAGATTCCTTATGCTTGCTGCCAACAACCTTCTCAAGCCCTCAGACGGACGTCCCGTTGCGGTTCCCACACAGGATATGATTCTGGGTTCATACTATCTTACAATGGTTAACGACAATAACCCCGAAAATTCGGATTATAACCCCGATAACCCCTATGAACCCGGCGCTGCAAGAGAAGCAAAGGATGCTGACGGCAACCTTATTCTTGATGAAAACGGCGAAAGAATTCTTGTTTATAACACATACACAAGTGTTGACGAGGCTATGATGGCTTATGACGAAGGCGATATCGGTCTTCATGTAAACATCAAAATCCGTATGTCAAAAGAAGTTGACGGCAAAACCGTTACACAGCTTGTAAAGACTACTCTCGGTAAGGTTATCTTCAACACACCCGTTCCTCAGGACCTTGGATTTATCGACAGAAGCAAGCCTGAAAACATCTTCACTCCCGAAGTTGATGTGCTTGTTAATAAGAAGATGCTGGGTAAAATCATTGACCGATGCATCAAGGTTCACGGTACTGCGGTTGCAGCCGATGTTCTTGATAAAATCAAGGCTCAGGGTTACAGATATTCAACACGAAGCGGTATCACCGTTGCTGTTATCGACGCAACAATTCCTCCTCAGAAGAAAGAACTTCTTCAGAAGGCGGAAAGCAAGGTTGCCAAGATTACCAGAAACTACGAAAGAGGTCTTATCACTAATGATGAGCGCTCTGAGGAAGTTATCAAGGCTTGGGAAGAATGCACAAGAGAAGTTGCTTCCGAACTTAAAAAGAACTTCAAGAAGTTCAATCCCATCAATATGATGCTTGATTCAGGTGCCCGTGGTAATGACTCACAGCTTCGTCAGCTTGCAGGTATGCGTGGTCTTATTGCCAATACCGCAGGTAAAACCATTGAGGTTCCCATTAAGGCTAACTACCGTGAAGGCCTTAACATTTCAGAATACTTCATTTCATCCCGTGGTGCCCGTAAAGGTCTTGCAGATACTGCTCTTCGTACCGCTGACTCGGGTTACCTTACAAGACGTCTTGTTGACGTTTCTCAGGATGTTATTATCCGTCAGGAAGACTGCCACTGCACAGAAGGTATTAATGTATATGATATCTACGACGGCGATCCCAAGTTCGGCGGCAGAAAGATTGTTGGTCTTGCAGAAAGACTTACAGGCAGATTCCTTCTTGAAGATTATATCGACCCCGCAACCGGCGAATTCCTTGCATCCAAGGATGTAATGATGACAGACATCGTTGCAGAAAAGGTTGCCGCAAGTGTTCAGGCAGAGACAGATAAGAAGATTGCAGCCGGCGAACTTCCCGAAGGCGCAAAGGCTCAGATCAAAATCCGCTCACTTCTTTCATGCTGCGCAGAACACGGCGTATGTATCAAGTGCTACGGTGCTAACCTTGCAACAGGCGAGCCCGTAACAGTAGGCGAGGCAGTAGGTATTATCGCAGCTCAGTCAATCGGTGAACCCGGTACTCAGCTTACGATGAGAACCTTCCACACCGGCGGTGCTGCCGACCAGTCCGATATTACCACCGGTCTTCCCAGAATTGAAGAACTCTTTGAAGCACGTAAACCCAAGATGCTCGCTATTATGAGTGAAATCGACGGTGTTGTTTCATTCAGAGAAATCAAGAAGAGCCCCCATGTTATCGTTACAGGTGATGACGGAGACGAAAAGACCTACCTTATTCCTTACGGTTTCCGTGTCAAGGTTATGGACGGTCAGAAGGTTTCAAAGGGTGCTCAGCTTACCGAAGGTGCTCAGAGCCCCCACGATATTCTTGCAATTCTCGGCGTAGAGGCTGTTCACGATTACCTTATCAGAGAAGTTCAGAGAACCTACCGTATGCAGGGTGTTGATATCAACGATAAGCATATTGAGGTTATTGTCCGTCAGATGATGAGAAAGGTAAGAATCGCCGATCCCGGTGCATCCAAGTTCCTTCCCGGCGTTGTTGTTGAAAAGATGGAATTCCGTCTTGAAAACGAGCGCATCGCCAAGGAAGCTGCAGAAGCAGGTGTTGAGCCTCAGCTTGCAACCTATATGCCCACTCTTATGGGTATTACCAAGGCTTCGCTTGCAACAGACTCATTCCTTTCAGCAGCATCCTTCCAGGAAACAACACGAGTTCTCACCGATGCCGCTATCAAGGGCAAGGTCGATCCTCTTATGGGTCTTAAAGAAAATGTTATCATCGGTAAGCTTCTGCCCTCAGGTACAGGTATGAAGTGCTACAACAATGTTGAAGTGTATCCCACAGGGAACGCAGTCAATATTGACGAAAATGATGATTGATTTTTGTGAAAAGTGTTGACAAACTGAACTTGTATGTGATAAAATACAAAATTGTGGTGTCCGAAACTCCTGCACTTGCAAAAGTGCGGGGTTTCGTCACGATATAATTTTACGGAAAGGAGAGAGTTTATTGCCTACCTTTAACCAGCTTGTTCGTAACGGCAGAGAAACACTTGTGAAGAAGCCTAAGGCTCCCGCACTTCTTAAAGGTCTGAACTCAAAGAAGAACGTTCTTACAGATCAGGATTCACCCCAGAAGCGTGGCGTTTGCACCGCTGTTAAGACTGCAACCCCCAAAAAGCCCAACTCAGCACTTCGTAAGATTGCCAGAGTTCGTCTCACAAACGGCATTGAGGTTTCAGCTTACATCCCCGGTGTTGGTCATAACCTCCAGGAGCACTCAGTTGTTCTTATCAGAGGCGGCCGTGTAAAGGACCTTCCCGGTGTGCGTTACCACATCATCCGCGGTACACTTGATACTCAGGGCGTTAACGGCAGAATGCAGAGCCGTTCAAAGTACGGCGCAAAGCGTCCCAAGGCAGCAAAGAAATAATTACCGCACCCATTTAACCAAGACAAATCATCTTGCAGGTTGAAAAAAGCAGCAGTGCTTTTGACCAATGCAATGGTATATTATATATATAGTATGCCTCTGCGTTGGCGCCACGGAAATTTGTCACCGAGTACCTATGATATTCATTACTATGTGAAGGAGGGAAGCGACGTGCCAAGAAGAGGCAATATCGCAAAACGTGAAGTTTTGCCTGATCCGCTTTACAACTCAAAGCTCGTAACCCGTCTCATCAACAACGTTATGTATGACGGTAAGAAGGGCGTTGCTCAGAAGATCGTATACGATGCTTTTGACATTATTAAGGAAAAGACAGGAAAAGAACCCCTTGAGGTTTTCGAGGCAGCAATGGAAAATGTTATGCCCGTTCTCGAAGTTAAGGCTCGCCGTGTCGGCGGTGCTACCTATCAGGTACCCATGGAGGTTCGTCCCGAGAGAAGACAGACTCTCGGTCTTCGTTGGATCACACTTTACAGCCGTCAGCGTTCAGAAAGAACAATGAAGGAAAGACTTGCCAACGAAATCATCGATGCAACCAACTCAACCGGTTCAGCATTCAAGAAGCGTGAAGATACACACAAGATGGCAGAGTCAAACAAGGCTTTTGCACATTTCAGATGGTAATCTGCGCATACTATTTTTTACTATTAATTTTTTTCGGAGGTTCATATGCCAAGACAGGTATCTCTTGAGATGACCAGAAACATTGGTATTATGGCTCATATTGACGCCGGCAAAACCACCACTTCTGAGCGTATCCTGTTCTATACAGGTAAGACTCACAAGATCGGTGAGGTTCATGAGGGTGGTGCTACAATGGACTGGATGGTTCAGGAGCAGGAGCGCGGTATTACTATTACTTCCGCTGCTACAACTGCGTTCTGGAACTAT
>JAXJTD010000059.1:0-16597 GCA_036309745.1 Acutalibacteraceae bacterium
CCTGAGGAACAACTGAATTATTCTTTGACATTTCGTTTACACCCCTTCAAATTCAATTTGCGTTTGCTTTATTATTGTTGCAATCCATTCGGGGTTTATTAATGTTAATTTTTTGATTATTTTGAAAGTTTTGAAACAAAAAGCCGACGGGGTTTAATCCGTCGGCTTTGATTTTTTACATATCTTTCGGTTTTGCGATAACATAAGGCTGAACATAGGGTTTTTCTTTTTCTGCGCAGACGCCTTCACGCCACATACCGAAAAATCTGCCGAGGGGGAAGGTATAATATCCGTCCTGCTTATGGTCGGTGACATCGTAAGGGTCTGCAAAAATCAGCACATCATCATAGGGCGATGCGGAATTGCAGGTATCAATTCCTATAAGAACCTGCCAATGACCTGCCCAATCAACCCAGTCAACCATAACCGGAGTGCCGCTGTCGATTGTTTCGACGAAAAACTTTTCAACCTCTTCTATGGTTTCAAATTTTCTGTCGGAGCCTGCGTGATAATCAACATTCCAGCCGATCAGGTCAAAAAAGTCTGCGATATTCTCAACTGTTGAGCCTTTGCAGGGATGGCTTTCAACAAGCTGTGCCACGGCGGTTTCGTGGTATTTCTTCTTTCCGAACCAGTTAAGCACCATAAGAGCGCTGGCTGCACCGCAGGTATATTCCGTTGTCTGCTGATAGGTTTCAAAATGGCTTAAAATATGAAGCGAACCGTCGCTTTTCATATTATAAAAATCATTTGCAACATAATACCTCGACCTGTTGTGGTCGGTTATTCCGCCAAAGGAAGAAGCACCGTCTTTATTCGGACTGTCACCGTACTTTTCGGGATAAGGAATGGTGCACGATTTTTCATCAATGCACATATTGTCTTTCGCCCTTTGCAGAATTTCAACCGTGTCGGCACCGTAAATATCAATACCTTCTGCTGAGAAAAATTTAACATCACCGATTCCGAAAAGCGTTGTTGCAAGCGCTTTCACATAATCAAAACCAAGATTGTTTTCACCGATAAAACCGCCCGAAGTGGTAATATAATAAAGTTTTTTTGCTTTGCACAGTCCGACGGGAATACCTTTTTCGGAATAGCGGAAGGTGATTCCGCAAACGGTGATGTTTTCAAGATAAATACGCAGAACAGCAGGGAAAAGAAGATCCCAGTAAGGTGCGGCAATAACGATTATATCTGCCGAGGCAAACTGCCTTGCAAGGCTGAGAAAATCATCATCCGTTTTCCCCGATTCCAACAGTTCATCTCTTTTTGAAAGCATCTGAGCATCCAGAGGTCTGATGTTTTCTTCATATAAATTGACCGACTCAATTTCTCCGTCAAGACTGCTGAGAAGATGCTGTGCCAGCTCGTTTGTCCGTGAGCCTTCTTTGAAGCAGGAATTTACATATAAAATCTTTTTCATATCAGAATACCAAGGTATCAACCTTATCAAGAACTTCGGTAAGCTTCGTTCTGTAATGGTTAACGGTCACTTCGTCACCGTCTCTGCGAAGGCAACGGCGGAGAAGACGCATATAGCCGATAACCTTTGCCTTGTTTTCAACATCATCGATTGCTTTTTCATCGTCTGTGCCGAGATAACGGGCAAGTGAAAGACGCCAGAAACGGTGTGCCGTTTCGGAATCGATGCCGAGGAAGGCTTCGATAACGGTTTTATCAAGCTCACTGAAACCGACATAAGCATTGAATGTTGAGCCGAGTTCAAGTATGGGATGACCCACTGCAAGGGTATCCATATCAATAAGCAGAGGCTCTCCGTTCTGAACCATAACATTGTTTGAATGGTAATCACCGTGAATCATATAGTTACTGTCGGGAATGCCTTCGATAAGAGCACGCATTTTCTGTGCCTTATCGCTTTCGAGATAATCGGCAAGGAAATCAACCCATTCAAGCACCCATTTTTTGAAATCGGGAAGTGCGCCTGCTTCAACCTCTGTTGAATGAATTTCTTTCAAAGTGTCAACAAAGTAAGCAACACTCTGAGTCAGGTCATCGGGATTTGCTCTGATAAGCTTTGTTACGGAAGTTGCATTGAGAAGTTCGGTCAGACTGCCGTAACCGTCACCGATACGCACAATGCCGTAAGGAATCGCCGTGTTTACACCGAGAACAAAAGCTTTTCTTGAATTTTCACGCTCCTGCATAATTTCGGGAAGGGCATCACGGTTGAAATACTGCTTGACGATTGTTTCGTCGTCGTAGCGGTAAACCGCA
Source organism: Acutalibacteraceae bacterium (assembly GCA_036309745.1). Lineage (GTDB taxonomy): Bacteria > Bacillota > Clostridia > Oscillospirales > Acutalibacteraceae > CAG-177. The sequence goes on from JAXJTD010000059.1 coordinate 2,242, forward strand.
CCGTTTGCACCCTTTGCAATGAATTCACAGCCTTCAAGACTGATTCGGGGATATGTTTTTTCGATTTTCATCATTTCTGTGAAGCCTGTCATTTCAAAAACAGAATAAACTTCGGGTGAAACATTGATTATCGCAAGGTCGGGCTCTGCTTTTCTCAGACGGAGCAATACACGGAGACCTGCGCTTGAAATGTATTCAAGGTTATCCGCATCAAGAACGGTGTGCATACCCTGATTTGCGTTCTTTATTTCACTGATTTTTTCTTCAAACTCAGGTGCGTTTGAAGCATCGATTTTGCCTTCAAGGTTTATGTATAAAATATTTTTATCGGTTCTGAATTCCATATCAATTATTCCTTCCAAAAACTGTTTTTAAAAGCTCGTTATATTCCTGCCAGGCAGGGAAATCCCTGAGCGGAGAAGTAAGCTTTGCAATGGTGCTGTAATACCAGAACTGCTGTTCGGGGTCTTTCTGATTGAAGGACTGCCACATATCTTTGCCTTCATTTCTCCATATTCTGTAAAACGAACGCATATTGGCAAGCTTGTCACCGAGCCAGAGCATAAGGACATCGGTATCACCGCAGTTTGCGAGCTCTTCAAGGGATTCCTCTTTGCGGATTCTCCATGTGTTTTCGGGCGGTAAATCCGCACGCTTATCCTCTGTTTCGGACTCAACAAGTTTTCTGACCCGTGAGCCGAAATTTTCTTCAATTTCTTCAATGGTAATGCCCGTATCTTCAACAACATCGTGAAGAACGGCGGCTGAAATAACATCCTGATTATCCGTCATTGTGCCCACAATAACTGCGGCTTCGAGAGGATGAAGAATATAAGGCGTTTTGTCCTTTTTTCTCACCATACCGTCGTGAGCCTTTGCGGCAAATTCAATCGCTTTGGTTACTTTATCCATTACTTAATCACCAGAACATCTGCAAAACCTGTCATTTCAAGAATATCCATAACATCTTCGCTGACATTGATAAGCTCCATACGGCCCTGCACGTTCATCTTTTTCTGTGCGCCGAGAAGAACACGGAGACCTGCACTTGAAATATAGTTTATTCCGCCGAAATCAAGAACAAGGTTTCTGAGTGCTTCGCCCTCGTTATTTATTGCATTTTCAAGTTCGGGAGCAGTTACCGTATCCAGCCTTCCTTCAAGTCTGAAAAGGGTTGAATTCTCATTTTTTTCAATATTTATATTCATAATGGTTCTCCTTTATATTTTTTTGGTCATAGTCAGAATGTTTTCGCCGTTTTCATATGCATAAGAAACCGCATCCATGGTTTTCTTTGTGATAAAAATACCGAGTCCGCCGATTTCTCTGTCGTCTGCCGAAAGAGTGATATCCGGCTCTGCCCTTTCAAGCGGATTGAAGGGTACACCGCTATCCTTTATGACAAGAGTCATGAGTCTTTCGTTTTCATCAAAGCCGAAAGAAAGAATTGCGTTTCCGTCACCGTCAGGGTAAGCATAACTTGCGATATTGACGAATATTTCTTCCACCGCAACGCAGATTGCCATTGAGCTTTTCATCGGACATTCAAAGCTTTCAAGGCATTCTCCCGTGAATCCCATAACTTCGGGCAGAGTCTCCTTTTTTGCAGTAAAGACTTTTTCTTTCATTACGGTTTCTTCTTTCTTTTTGTAATCAAAAACAAGCATTGTGATATCGTCAAACTGAGGAGCATCGCCTGCAAAAAGGTCAATATCCTCTTTGAGACCCGAAAGCAGCATTTCAGCATTCAGACCTTTATTTTTGTCAATGTAAGACAGCAATCTTTCTTCGCCGTAAAGAGTTTCGTTTATATCCGTAGCCTCTGTAACGCCGTCGGTATAAAGGAAGATTCTGTCGCCCTTGCTGAGAGTTATTTCGTTCTCTCTGTACTTTATGCCTTCCATACCTGCAAGCACAAAGCCCGGTCGGCTTTTCAGATATTCGCACTCACCGTTTGCATGAACGATAACCGGCGGATTGTGTCCTGCATTTGCAAAGCAGAGTTTTCCTGTTGAAACGTCAAATTTGCCTATCCATGCGGTAACAAACATACTGACTCGTTGTTTTCGCAAAGCTTATCATTGGCAAGAGTGAAGATTTCATCGACGGAAAGTCCTCTTTCCGCAAGGTCTTTTATGATAGTTTTTGCCGTCATCATAAACATTGCGGCAGGGATTCCTTTGCCCGAAACATCGGCGGCAAGGAAAAATACCGTTTTATCGTCAAATGAATAGAAATCATAGAAATCTCCGCCGACCTCTTTTGCTGCAATCATCTGCGCAAAAACGGAATAATCTTCCGTGTCTGGGAAATTCGAGGGCAGAGCCGAAAGCTGAATCTGCTTTGCATATTCAAGCTCTTTATCTATCCTTGCAGCTGCCTCTGCTATGTACTTTTTAAGAGTTGAAACAGTTGAGTTGATATCATCCGAAAGCGATGAAAATTCTGCGTTTGAACGGACATCAACTTTTACGTTGAGATTACCGCCCGTAATCTCGGAAAGAGTGCCGTTGATTTTCTGAAGATTGTTAATGATGACCTTTTTTATCAGGAAGTAAATAAAAATAAACAGAGCAGCAAAAATCAGAATCAGCATAAAAATGCTTGTGTAAAGAGAGGCATCTCTCATAAGCATTGCTTCGGCAAAAGGCATAGCGGCAATTATGCAGTAGCCTTCAACAAAAGTGAAAACATAGATATATTCTTCGCTGAAATCCGTTTCATCGTTGATGATGTTTGTTCTGTAAAGCTGAGTTGCGGTTTTACCTTCAAGCATAACCTCATCGGGAGTTATTCCTATTGTTGAAATATGCTCACCGTTTCTTTTGGTGTTGGTGACAAGATTGAGATTTTCATCGCAGACAGCAACAAAACCCGTGCTTCCCACATGACGGTTTTTTGTAACGTCAACAACGAAATCGTTGAGCATATCGTGGAATTGGTCTGCATCATAACCAACCTGAACAAATCCGCCATCTGCAAGACTGACGCCTGCGTATTTTCTCATTGTTGCGCCATCCAGACCTTTGGGACTGTACATCTGAACAAATTCACTCTGTTCACCCGTCAGCACCATAAATTCCTTTGATTGTTCGGTGCTGTTCATATTGAAATTTCCGATATAACTTTCCTCGGTGGAATTGATAATCGTGCCGTCGGGAGCAACAACATTGATTTCGGTAACATTGTATTTTTCTGCAAGTTTATCAAGCGAAAGGGCTTTGTTGTTTTCGTATTCCGAACGGATATTTTGGGTTATATTCAGAAGTGTTTCGTTGGATTTGCCTCTGACATCGGTGATAACATCTGTCATTGCGGAAGTGAAAATTTCTTTTGTTTCAATTTCAGCCATTCCGCTTTGAAGGAAATATGTAAAGGTGCTTGTTACCACACAGGCGATAACGATAAGCACAAGGAGTCTGCGCTGGAATGTCTGAGAAATCTGTTCGTTCTTTTTACCCTGCTTTCTTTCGTCTCTGTTGAGAAGCGAAACAACAAGAAGTGAAATTCCCACAGCCGCCGAATTTCCGATTATCATGGGAAGCGTTGCGCCTTTTACAAATTCAAAGGCATATGACGAATCTTTCATATTGGTGAAGAAAATCATCAGCATATGAAGAACTTCGCAAACAACGGTAATAAACACACCGTAGCTCCATGTGGGCCGTTTGTTGTCAAACATAAACTTCCGCAGAATTGCGGCAACGAAACCTGCAAGGATTGTTGAAACCGTGCAGGCAATTCTTGTATACATTCCGCCGCCCCAGTAAACTGAGAAGAAACGGTACAAGCCGCCGATAACACCTGAAATAACGCCTGCGGGGCCGCCGAAAATAAGGCCCGCGCAGAGGGGTGCCGCATCGCGGACATTGGCAACCGTGCCTAAAATTTCAACGCCGTAGCCCGATGCAAAGGCAGAAAGACCGCCGAAGATAACACCGGTTAAAATTTGTTTTGATGTATAATTGAGCTTTCTGAACCCTGTTTTTTTATCAAGCAAGTAAAAAAGCGTAACAAAAACGCAGTTCAGTAAAATCGGAACCAGAAGCTTCATTCGTCTCCTCCTTTATCGGGTAATTAATGCGTAAATAAATTTTATTAAATCCCAGAACGAACTGCCAACCGCATTAAGAAGAATAATGATAAGAATATAAATCAGCACGCTTCCGTGACTGATTGCGTTCCGTGAAATATTCAGATAGAAATTAAAGTGCCCTTTCAGATTCACTTCACGGCTTTGCTGCCATTGATATGTAACAATATTTTTGATATCGAATGATGACGGAAGAAAGTTTTTGTAAAGGTCTTCTTCAAGTCTTCTGATTCTGTAACAGGCAACATCGTTGATTTCGTAATCATCGGCAATTGAAATTGTGACAACCGCTTTTTTGAGCTTTTGTCTGTGGAAAGCACCGACGCTGTTGATTTCTTTCGGAAGCAGTCTTGCTTCGTTGATTCTGACCGAATAACCGTAGCTTTCGGAAACAATGGGCGACATAATCATATCCCTGATACGGGTCAGAAAACTGCCCACTCTTGTACGCTGTTTAAAAACTTCCGTGATGGATTTATGGGGAATACGGAACATAAAATAAACTTCATCATTATCAAGATATTCATAAATCCCGTCGAAAGAAATGTTCATTAAAGTTCCTTTCGAAACAGATTTAAGGCTGTAATCAACAGCGGAAATGTGAACAATATCAACCGTTTTGCCGTTATAAGCAATTTCGGATGTTGCCTCATTTTTCTTGTAGTCAACAACGCACATACTGCTGAAAATCGCTCTTGAAAGATTTTCGTCTTTGAAATTCAAAGAAACATCTTCGATTTCACTTTTATCAACAGCAAACGGAAAATACATATTAAGCGATTTTGTTTCTTTTATCCCTCTGATATGTATGGAAACGTCCATATAGCTTTTGCCCTTTGGGTTGAGCCAGCTGTTGAGATATATGGTACTGGTGTCGTCACCATCAACCCAGAATGCCCAGCCGTCATCGGCAAAAAACTTGTTTTTCTTACTCAAAATTATCACATCTTTCCGTCAAGAAAATCTTGTGTTACTTTATTTGATTGCAATTATGGTTTTAGAAAGAATATTATAGCATAACATATATCATAAAATAAATAGGAAACATAAAAATTTATATTTTATGTTCCACCGATTTTATAACACACAAATAAAAAGGACAACATCAAAAGCCGCCTTTACAACTCAAAGGCGGCTTGGCGATACATTATATTGATTACGTTTTTATAGAGTGTTCTATATGTTGTATGTTTTCTTTAATAAGGGATTGAACTCCAACATCTCTTGCAGCTTCCATCTTGAACTGGTCAAGAGCGGCTCTTGCCTGAGGAACAACTGAATTATTCTTTGACATTTCGTTTACACCCCTTCAAATTCAATTTGCGTTTGCTTTATTATTGTTGCAATTGATCCGAAGTTTATTGATGTTGATTTTTGTGCTTATGATAATTCAAGCACCGTAAATCAGCTTATGCCGTCCGAAAGATTTTTTCCTTTCAATGCCGAATCGGAATTGTATTTTTTATTTTTTGTGTTAGAATGTATTTCAGCATTTGTAAAACCGTAAAAGATTCGGCGTAACGGAGGTTTATTTATGGGAAATGCCATATATGTTGATACTATGATAGGCACCGTCGGTGACGGTCAGATTGAAAAATCCCACGGCGGCGGAAAAACTTATCCGGGTGCCTGTGTTCCCGGCGGAATGGTTCAGCTTTCGCCGGATACCGTCAGCGGCGGTGATAACGGCAGCGGTTATAACTACTGCCACAATACAATCGAAGGTTTCAGTTTCAACCGTATGAGCGGCATAGGCTGGTACGGTGATCTGGGAAATATTCAGGTTATGCCCGTAACGGAAGACACCGACCTGCGAAGCGGAAGCAACGAAGAATTGCCGTTCACCAAAGGTACAATCGGCTGGAAATCGGAATTTTCTCACGAAAACGAAAAAAGCCGTGCGGGATATTACTCCGTTATGCTGGACAGATATAACATTCTTGCCGAATGTACCGCCTCGGAGCACGCAGGATATCTGAAATTCACCTACCCTGACGATTCCGAAAAAAAGATTATCATCAATTTCAGCAGAAGAATCGGCGGCAAGGCGGATTACCAGAAAGTTGATATCATAAACGGCAGAAGAATTGAGGGTCATATCAAATGTACCCCCGCAGGCGGCGGCTTCGGTCACGGTGACGGCAAGATTTTTTATGATGTGTATTTCGTTATGGAATTTTCGCACCCATTCACAAACAAAAGATTCTTTGAAAGCGAAGAATTCACCGATGCAACCGAAGGTGAGGATCTGGGTGTTTTCCTTGATTTCCCGAAAGAAATTACAGGACCTCTGACAGTAAAATGCGCAATCTCTTACGTTGATATCGGGGGTGCAAGGAAGAATTTCTCCGCAGAATGCGAAAACACGGATTTTGACGCTGTGGCGGAAAACTCCCTTGCAAAATGGGATGATGTATTTTCCTGCATAAATGTTTCGGGTACTGATGAAACCGACCTGAAACTTTTTTACACCTGTCTTTACCACGTGCTTCTTGACCCACGCACAATGGCTGACACTGACGGCAGATACAAAATTAATTATCAGATATTTGAAAACACCGATTATAAGCAAAGAACAGTGTTCAGCGGTTGGGACGTTTACAGAAGCGAGTTTCCGCTTCTGAGCATCATCCGCCCCGATATGGTCCGTGACGAAATCAATTCTCTGCTTAAAATCGCAGAGCTCAACAACTCCTCGTTCCCCCGTTGGGAGCTTATGGGCATCAACGCAGGCTGTATGGTGGGCGATCCCGGTCTTATCGTTCTTGCCGATGCCGTTATCAAAGGAATTCTTCCTTATAATACCGAAAAGGCTTATGAAATATCAAAAGCTTCAAGCATTTGCCTGAAAGAGCTCGACGGAAAAGAATTCAGGTCAATCAGACCCGATTGCAAGGCATATCTCGACAATTGCTATGTGCCCGAAAAGCTGAGCGATACTCTTGAATACTTGCTGGCAGATTTCACTATGGCGAAATTTGCCGAATATTCAGGCAAAACCGAAGATGCAGAGTTTTTTGCAGAGAGAGCAAACCGCTACACAGAAAATTACAACGAAGCCTTGCAGTTTCTGGCACCCCGCAAAGAAAACGGTGAATTTGTTTTTGAAGAAGACAGATACGATGACGACGGAACCGTTGAGAGTAACATTTTCCAGCAGTCGTGGTTCGTGCCCTATGATGTAAAAGGTCTGAGCCGACTTTTCGGAGAGGAAAGAACTGTTGAGCTTCTTGAAGAATTCTTCGGAAGAGCCGATCTGAAAAGCCTCTGGAACGACGATTACAACCATTCCAACGAGCCTTGCCACAACATAACCCACTATTTCAGCATTCTCGGTCTTCCCGAAAGAACGCAGTACTGGACAAGACGGGTTCAGAAAGAAGCCTATCGCACGGGTGCATACGGTTTTTGCGGTAACGAGGATGTGGGACAGCTTTCCGCCTGGTACGTGCTTTCTGCATTGGGTTTTGCTCAGGTCTGCCCTGCCGACCCGAAATATTACCTGAACACACCGCTTTTCAGGAATGCCGAAATCAGGCTGGACAAAAATTTCCATTCCTGCAAAATTTCAGATACGCTTAAAATAAGATGCAACAAGAATCCGCTCGATTTTCTCTATATCAAAACCGTTAAGCTTAACGGAACAGAGGTTGAGAAAAACTATCTGACCTATGAGGAAATCACAAACGGAGGAGAGCTTGTTTTTGAGCTTGAATAAAGACAGCCGTAAGCTCTCAAACTCAACAAAAGCCGCCTTTGTAATAATAAGGCGGCTTTTGGCACATTATATTGATTATGTTTCTGTAGAGCGTTCTATATGTTGTATAGTTTCGTTAATAAGGGATTGAACGCCAACTTCCCTTGCAGCTTCCATCTTGAACTGGTCAAGAGCGGCTCTTGCCTGAGGAACAACTGAATTATTCTTTGACATTTCGTTTACACCCCTTCAAATTCAATTTGCGTTTGCCTTATTATTGTTGCAATTGATTCGGGGTTTATTAATGTTAATTTTTTGATTATTTTGAAAGTTTTGAACAAAGGAAATCAGGTGTGATTTACGGTAAGTTTACTAAATCTATTACTGTCCAATTGTACTGACAACTTTTCCGTATTTATTCAGATAAAATACTCTGTCACCTCTGTCAGCGGTGTAAATCCGTTCATCGTGAGATTCCCAAATCTGACCATAGACGTTATAATACTTATCCGATATTTTTGTCCCGTTTTTATCAATCAGCCATTCATAATAGGAACCGTAAATTCTGTCTCCGTTTGGATTATAGGCAGATGCAACTCCCACCGCTTCAAAACTTCTATATGTTTTTTCTCCGTAATTACTGTTAAATTTAGCATCATATATTTCAATATCGCAGTATTCGCCTTCGGGACAAAGAACATTACCGTAAAAATCATAAATTGCGATTGTTTTGCCGTAATGTGTTGATCCGCCCGAAGTAATAACAGGTTCTTCGTTACGGGATGAAGCTAAAATTCTGTCGTTGGCAAAACGTGTTATCTCATCATATTTACACGGAACAATTTCTTTGCCTGTGGTTTTGTTTACAACGCCGCAATATGTTTTGTTATTCTTAAAGCAAACAGAAACACAATATTTAAAATTGTTTTTGGTGTAAATACTTTCTTTTGCTACCGGGATTTCATCAATTATTTCTTTAATGTTTAGGCTATAATCAAAAACATACAGCTTTCCGTCGTGTATTCCGTAACACTCACTAGCACCCCTGTTTATATGCCTACCGAAATAGTATTCAAAACAGTTATCATAAACTTTATTGCCTGAATCATCCACAAAATAAAATTTTAAATTGCCAATTCCCATCTCATAGTAAATCTCATCACTAAAAGAGCTTCTTATGCTGGAAATTCCGGTGCAATAAGGAATGATGAATTCACCTTTGAGATTTATCAAGGCTGAATTCGATTCTTCTTCTGATATTAATTTTTCAACATAATACCTATCTTCGTCCCATTGAACTATATAGTCGAATTGAGGTTTTACTATTATTTTTTCTTTCATGTCCGCAATACCGTATTTGTTTTTACTGTGATAGAAGTCACTGCTGTTTTCGGGATTAGAATAGCAAATAATGTGTTTATCTGATGGTTCATAGCAATATTCGTAATCAAAGAATACTTTTTGATTGTTACTTGGAATTTCTGTGATCTTTTCATATTCCCTTGTTGTCGAACTGTCAATGTTTGTTTTTGTCAAAAAAGGTATGGTTGTTTCTGTATTCTTTACATCTGAATTTGTTGTTGAAACCGCAGAAGTTGAAATCTCTTCGGAGGCAGTATTCCGAGAACAAGACGAGAAAACAACGGCTAAACACATAATCAATAATAATATTTTGCGTTTATTTATCTGCATCTTTTTGACCTCCAATCAAAATCAATATAAGTCGGTTTTGCATCTGGCGGCAGAGCAGGCAGAGTAACCTTTTCAAATCCTTCAAGCATAATGAATTCTTCGGTTTGTGTTATATATCCGTCATTCTCTATCGCTTCGAGATATTCTTCTTCCGTATCAAACGGATATTCGCCACGCTCATAATAGGCATTGATTATTTTATCATCAAAAGTATAAATGATATCAACGTTATAGACCTCAAATTCTTCCTGTTCTTTGTAGTCTTTGGGATTCATGACGGGAACATCGCCCCATTTAATCATTCGACTGTGGCACCATGTGTTGTTTGCTTCTTCAAAAACATCTCTCGGAATATCAAAGTACATAACAAAATCAACGATTTTCATTCTCGTTGGTTCGATAATTTTTTCGCCGACTTCAAATATACCATCATTTGGAGGTTGTTTAGAATAATATTGTTTCATCCATTCGTCATATTCCTCATCACTTACCAGGTTTGCAAAAAAAGTATTCAGTCCGCTGCTTCCACCACTGTAATAAATACGGCGGTATTTTGTTGTATAAGGGTCAATATAATCACCTGAATCACCGCCCGAATCACCATCACTTAAAGGCGGTACATAATCTGAACCGGTATCGGCAGGATACTCTTCCTCAAATCCGGGTGTAAGATTAACTCTTGTTGACGGAACAGTTGATTGAAAACGAGTTGTTGACTCTGCTTTTACGGGACGTTCTGTTGTTGATTCCGGATAAACCAAAGTTGTTTCCGGGTCACCGGATTCAGATGATAAAAACGCTGTTGTGTTTTCAGGCTTGGTTTCAATACTTGTTTGATGGGGAAGTATAAATAAAACAGAAATAAAAATCACTAACGACATAACAATACCTGTGCTTTGAATTATGATTTTTTTCTTTTGCTTTTTTGCTTTATCATATACTTCTTTCTTTTCTAATATTTTCAATACCCTTTCTTCGTATTTATCCATAAATAAATCCCTCCTTTTCAAGAGCAGATTTCAAAGACTGTTTTGCTCTGTAAAGCAACAATTCGGTTTGCCTTTTGCTTTTCTTGATTATAAATGCTATTTCTTCGTTCGAAAGGTCATTGAAATAAGAAAGGTAAATTACTTCTCTGTAAACAGGGTTAAGAGTTTGAATTGCGGAGTGAAGGGCTGCCTTAGTTTCTGCATTGCAAATGTCGTCCTCAACACAAAGATTATCTTCATCACCAACAGTAGTTTCATCAAAAATGAAAGTAGTTTTACTTGATTTTCTGATAAAATCAACAGCCTTATTTCTCGCTATTCTGAATAGGTACGTTTTAAATTGAGATTCATTGCGGAATTTGTTTTTCTTAGAGATAAGCTCAACAAAGGTGTCCTGCATCAAATCCTCTGCCGTTTGTCTGTCACGGACAAATTTGCAGATGAAGTTAACAAGACTGTTGCTGTACATTTTTACAATTATGACCAAACCTTCGTTATCGCCGTTAAGATAATCGGCATATGCCTTGGCACCTATATCCACAAATTCACCCCCATTTGAAAAGCTTTTCATATATTAGTCGTTTCAAAATGCAATTTCTATCAGTAAAAACAATTTTTCAAAAAAAATAAAATGTGAACACATCTTTATGTGCACATTATAGCACGCACATCTCAATAAAAGTATATAATTTTAAAAATTTTTCTGTTTAATAACAAAAAGCCACCTTTGCAAATCAAAGGCGGCTTTTGGGATACATTATATTGATTGTGTTGTCATAGAATATGTATGTTTTCTTTAATAAGGGATTGAACGCCAACTTCCTTGGCAGATTCCGGCTTGAACCGGTCAAGAGCGGGGTTTATTGTTGCAATCATTCAGAGGTTTATTAATGTTAATTTTCTGATTATTTTGAAAGTTTTGAACAGGAAAAGATGAGTGAAATAAATATGGATTTTTTATTGCTTTTATGTTATTATTAAATTGGATTATTATGAGAGGAGGCGGAATATGATCAGGACCCAGAAAAAGACTCTGATTTATCTTGTCTGCGCAATGGTTCTTGCAATGGCAGGTATACTCTATAACGGCATCAACTTTCCGCTTACCAACTCGTTTTCAGGAAACACATTTACAATTCTGCCACACATAATTTTTGTTGCGCTGTCGTTGGGCTGGGTTATTTCCGTTCGGCGCAGAATTCTTGATAAACGAATCCGAAGCTATCTGATTTCCGTCGGTCTGCTTATGTCATTCTGGCTTGCTGAGCGTACTGCAAAATGGTTTTTTGTTTCCGAATTCTCCGACCTTTGCAGATATATGTGGTATGCTTTTTACATTCCGATGATTTTCATTCCGCTTCTCGGTGTGTTTATCACCACCTATATCGGAAAACCCGAAACATACAAAATGCCGTGGTGGTTCAATCTTCTTTATATTCCCGCTTTCGCACTCATTCTTTTTGTTTTCACAAACGATTTCCATAATCTTGTTTTTGAATTTCCGAACGGAATTTATTACTTCAATGAACATTACGAATACGGTTTCGGTTTTTATATAGTTGCCGCGTGGTTTGTAATTCTGGGATTTTATTTTGTAATTTCTCTCGTTATCAAAAGCCGTGTGCCCGGCAGCAAGACTTTTCAGAAGCTGCCTCTAATTATTATGGCTTGCTCCGTTGTTTTCTGGGTGCTTTATGCTCTCGGCCTTATCAACGCCGACCTTACTGCCGTTGACTGCCTTATGATTACCCTTCTTCTTGAAAGTGCAATCGAAAGCGGTCTTATCCGTTCAAATGCGGGTTACACGGAATTCTTTGAAATTTCAACGGTTGCGGCGCAGGTTGTTGATAAGAATTATCAGACGATGTATATTTCCTCTTATGCCGATGATTTGCCCGAAGATGTGATGCAAAACGCATTGGACAAACCCGTTGAACTCGGAAAAACTATGCTTCACGGCAAGCCTGTTTCGGGCGGATATGTATTCTGGCAGAACGATATCAAAGAAATCAAAAAGCTGATGAAGAGCCTTGAAGAAACCCGTGAAAGGCTCAGTGAAAACAATTTTCTGCTGAAAGCCGAAATTGATATGAACGAGCAGAAAGCACGTTTTGAAGAAAAAAACAGACTCTATGACCGTATTGCCCGTGACGTTTCATCCCAGCTTATAAAAGCCGAGGAATTGCTCGCTCAGGCAAAACAAAATCCCGAAGAGGCTCACAATGCGCTGGCGAAAATATGTGTTATAAGTGCTTACATAAAACGAAGAAGCAATCTGCTTTTGCTCAGCGAAGAAAACAGAATCATTTCTTCATCGGAGCTTGAATTCTGCCTTCGTGAATCCCTTGACAATATCCGCCTGCTCGGTGTTCATTCATCGTTAAAGAGCAGGTGTTCGGGCAATCTGGATGTTGAAAACGCAGTTGCCGTTTACGACTTGTTTGAAAAAACAACCGAGTTGTTCATCGACGATATCAACGCACTTATGGTATCGCTCAGATGTGAAAACTCCGTCATAAAGCTCACTCTTCAGACAGGTCTGAATGACGGGGCGGATATTTCTGCACTGAATACTCTTTCACTCGATGGCGGAAGTGTAACCTGCGATGTTGAAGAAAACGACGTTGCGGTTTATATTCTTCTTTCCGAAGGAGGTGCATCGGATGATTAACCTTCTTGAAACGGGAACTTATTTCCAGGCGTTATTTATGTCGGTTTTATTTCTTGAAGCCGTAATAAATGTCTGCTGTATTCCCAATCTTTTTATCCGTGATTACAAGCCTCTGACAAAGGTGTTTACCGTTCTTTTCAATCTTGCGGGTTTTGCTCTGCTCGTTGTTCTGACAACGGGAATAAACGCACAGCTGTGCCACAGAGATATTCCGTATCCGAGCATACTGCTTCTTGAAAATGCGGAATATTCTCTGATGTATATTCTGGCAAACCTTGCTTTTCTTGTTTTTCTTGTTATCGGAGAAATCCGTTACCGCAAAAACAGCGTTTCGTCGCGTTCCATAAAAGAAAGCTTCGACCATCTTCCGACAGGTCTTTGTTTTTCAAAGGCAAACGGTACCGTTCAGCTTGTAAACCACAAAATGAACGAACTCGGATATATTCTGACGGGAGAAGAAATTCAGAATGCCAACAGATTCTGGAAGGCGCTTGTAAACGGCGATGTTCTTCCCGACGTTCACCGTATTACCGACAGCAAACAACCCGAATACCGTCTGTCTGACGGAACGGTTTATACTTTCAGGCGTGAAAAGGTTGAAAATGTTTTTCAGATTACCGCAACCGATACAACAAGCCTTCATAAGCTTACAAACAGACTTCGTATGAACAACGAAGAGCTTGAAGAAATGAATGCAAGACTCAGGCATTACGGCGAAACCGTTGACGAAACAACAAGGGCAAGGGAGAGGCTTGAAACAAAAATCCGTATTCACAGCGAACTCGGTCAGGCACTTCTCGCAACCCGTCATACGTTGAGTCTGCCCGATGCCGATTTTCAGCCGATTATCAGCACGTGGAACAGAAACATTGCCGTTCTCCGCACGGAAGCTGAGCCTTCGCAAAACAGCGGTCTGCTTAACACGCTTATTGATATTGCGGAATCAGCGGGTGTTACAGTTGAAATCAGCGGTGAATTCCCGATGAATGATGTTATCGGAAGCATACTGACTTCTGCCGCAACGGAAGCGCTGACAAACGCCGTTATTCACGCAGATGCCAAAACTCTGTTTGTTGAGTTTTATGAAACAGCGGATGGCTATAATGCCAGATATACCAATGACGGAAATCAACCGACAACTGAAATACACGAGGGCGGCGGTCTCGGTTCGCTCCGCAGTAAAATAGAACGGTTGGGCGGAAATATGGAAATTC
>JAXJTD010000060.1:0-2835 GCA_036309745.1 Acutalibacteraceae bacterium
CCCTTGCGATTACAGCTTCTTCTACCGTGTCATAATAATCTATTGTTTCTCCCTTGTAGCGGAAGCGGTAACGGTTAGCAATAATATCAATATACCGTGGAAGCATTTTATTTTTTACAAGCTCATTTTTATTCTTGATAATTTTTGTGCCGTTCGACATAAGGACTTCTGCGCTGTCACCGTTAATAGCAATAAGTTTCCCAAACTGCCATTCCCGGAACTTTACTTCATCCCCGACAATTAACCGATTATTCATTTCTTTACACTCCTATTTTTAAGCGAGCCATATAGCCCGCTCGTTATCCTATATTTTATTTTAAGCGGGCCATATAGCCCGCCATTTTTTATTTTACAATCATGTCCGGGCTGATGTTTGCTTCAATTTCTTTAAGAACTTCAAGCGCCCTGTTCCAGTATTTCTCATTCTGCTCTGCGTTCTTGTCGTTTTTAAGCCAGTTCAAAAGCCCCTCTGCGCTCTGTTTCTTATCTTCTGCAACAAGATTAAACTCTAAGTATTTACCGATTTTTCTTTGTACGGTTTCAGCGTTAAGCGCTGGAGCAGGTGCAGGCTCTTCAGGAACTACTTCAAACTGTAACGGCTCTGCCATTGGCTCTTCCTGGAGTCCTGTATAACCGTAAATATCTGACACATCATTGTCAGTCTTACGACTCAAGCCTGCAAGCCTTGCTGCGTGTTCGCTCTTGATCGCAAACTCAGAGCGCAAAATTTTACCGATGATAAAATAGCCTGCTTTAAGCTGTTCAAGATTGTAACCTGTCTGAAGTCCGCAAAGGGTGCGGATAACAATATTTCTTGCTTTTATGCTTGCTTTTGCTTCTGCAAACTTCATTTCTGACGCAAGGTGAGCAAGGCGCTTTGCCTGACTGTCATACTTACAAGCCTGCTGCTTATTAAAAGCGGTGTAAAGTTTAGTGCCGTTACTTGACACTGTTACATCCTTATAGTTATTCGTTGCAGATTCTTCTTTAGTCCATAATTCATTACAGCGCTCAAAAACATTGTAAAGAACAATAGCAGGGTCAGAAATGCGCTCTGTTCCATCTTCCTGTAATACTGAGCCCTGCTTGAATACTTCATATCCTACCGGGTAATTAACAAGCTGAGGAGGTGCAGAATAATTAAGGGTTATTCTATTCCAGTCGATAAGCTGGATAATCTGCTTTTGCGTTCCGTTATCAAGGCCCGATACACCACGAGCGTCTGCAATACGGCTAAGTAAATTAACTGTAGGCATATACATGACTTTTGGATAAGTTGCTACAACGCTCCAGTCTTCGTTTGAGTTCTTGCCGTCAGGAACGGAAAAAGGAACGCTCACAATAGTTGCAGAATAAACTTCTGGAAGTGCCTCTAATGCTTCAAGACTTACCAATACTGACGGATCACCGGCTTTAGCGCTTTTAATGCGCTTCATAATTTCTTTGTTACAATTAATCATATATCCCCCTAGAAATAAAAAGCGGTATTTATATACCGCCCTATAATAAGCGGTATTGCTACCGCTTGTGTGTTTTATTTTTCTTCTTCTTTAATTTCTTTTACCATGAAGAAATGGCTTTTTGAAGTCTTGCAATAAGCAGCATAAACTTCTGGATTGTCTTTCTTGAAACTTGTAGTGTCGAAGCGTGACTGTTCACGATCTCCACAAGTTACAGAATAACCGCCAAGATGGAAGCAGCCTTCTCCCAGTTCTTCCTCGATTGAAGCTTCACATTCTTTTACCTGTGCGGTAAGTGCTTCAATCTGTGCTTTAAGTTCTGCTCTGGCTTTTACGAGGTTAAGAGCTTTCTCGTTTTCAATGTTTGTCATTTTATCTCCTTATCTAGGGGCTTTCCCCCTGACAAGTATTAATATAATGCCATTTTTAATTATTGTCAATATCTTTTTTATAAAAAATTAATATCCCGTTTTTTTAAGTATCTTCCTCCAGATAAACCATGCGCCCTGTGGGTTTAAACCTAACTCACGCCCGATAGCAATTGCCTGCTTCTGATTGTGAGCCCTTCTTGCAATTTCCCTTATTGCTGTCTGCTGGTCTGTAGGCTTTAATTCTTTCATGCTTTTTAAGTTTACTAATATTCCGCTTCTTTCTATTATCTGCCGGGCATAGCCTGCCGTGGTAAACTGATAGTTACAATGCGGACAGTTAGAAGCAAGTCGGGGAATAGGTCGCATACAGTTAGGGCAGCGCTTTAAGGTTGATTTCTCCTGCACCTTCTTTTTTGCCGTTTTTGGCTCCAGGCTCCAATCCCTCTCATCATCCGGGAGCCCGTGTCTTGAATAGTTAGAAGAAAAATCAAGTATAATCGCTTTTTTCTTTCCGCCTGCCTCTATTGCCGCAAGGCGCCCCTCTTTAGTTGAGAGATCATAACCAGGTGCGTATTTTGCACGGAGGACACGGCCTGCGTGTTGTAAAAATATTGTAAGGCTCTGAGTAGGTCTGCAATCAAGAGAAACAGAAAGTCCTTTTACATCCGTTCCTTCACCTATGCTCATACAACTAGATAATAGCGATATATCTCCATTTCTGCATTTTTCAAGTTCTTTCATTAAATCGCCTTTCATTTTGCTGTGGAGTGCGTGCATATCATAGCCAGCGTTAATAAATCTTTCTGCGATATTTTCACTGTCTTCTATACTTGTGGCAAAAGCAATAGCAGGAAGCCCGTCTGCATATTTTTTGTAATTTTCTACAATCTGCCCGACTCTTCCTTTTTGTTTCTTCAAAAGCTCGTCAAGTTCCTTTTTGTTAAAATCTCCCATGACTCTATGAACTCCACTAGTATCTAAGTCACTAGGGACAAAATAATCAA
>JAXJTD010000061.1:0-35500 GCA_036309745.1 Acutalibacteraceae bacterium
CCTTTGGAAACCCCCGCAACAAACAGGTGCTATGCACCCAGCCGGGAGCATAGCGCCGTTTGTTGTCAGCAGCCCGTTTCACGGTCTGCGTGTAGTTCCTTGTAAACTGACCTAAGCTGATTAACTAATCTTTTTTCTTCGGCAGATAAATCATTTTTATTTTTCATTCAATTCACCATAATAGATGTTTTCTCTAACATACAAAAACGAAATTAAATCAAAATATTCTTTTTGCAATATTAATTATTCTTAAACGTTTTTCTTCTGCATAGTTTACCGTATATGCAGTTCCGCCACTCTGATCTGTTAAATAACAAATGCAAACAGAACTGTTATCTACAAGGTGACGGTTTCTGCGGAACATACAGTCTTTTGTATATTGCTTTGAAACATAAACAACTTTATCAGCAGACTTTTTTATTTTTTCGTAAGTCTTTTTATCTTCAAGCATCCAATTTCTCGTTTGTGATAAGCAGGGCAAAACGAGTATAAGACGAATGAAGGGATATTTTCTTCGGAGCTTTATGACAGAAATTGCCGCTATTGTATCGAACCCCAATGCACCGCCTGAACCAAAATAGCAATAGCCTTCTTTTATAAGATCTTCTATTGCTTTTTCCGTTTCGATACAAATATCAGAAATTAAAGTCGAAGGTATTTTTCTGTGACCTGAAAAGCAACAAGTTTTTGATTTCATATTTCTGCTCCCCAATATCGCTATCGGCGATATTGTATCGCTGATAGTTTGAGTATATCACATTTGAGTCAGAAAATAAAGATAGAAAAAGAGCCTGCAAGAAAAAATTGCAGACTCTATTTTTCACTTTGTACTTTTGCTTAAAAATGCTTCAAGAATAGCAAAGGCTTTTTCCTTTTCTTCTTTCGGTAATTCTTCAAGGAGATCAGATAATCGAGAAGATTTTACTTTATAACCACTCTCAATAACATCGGCAAAAACATCATCTGCCGTACATCCCAATGTGTTAATAATTAAAACCAACTTATCAAGACGAGCAGAGCTTTTGCCTCTTTCGATATCAGAAATATAGTTCGTTGATAAGCCTATTTTTTCTGCGAATTGTTGTTGTGTAAAACCCTTGTTTTTTCTAATAATTTGAATACGTTTGCCGATAATCTGTTCAACAGTTTTGTTGTTCTTCACAGAAACAC
The DNA here is from genome assembly GCA_036309745.1 of Acutalibacteraceae bacterium. Lineage (GTDB taxonomy): Bacteria > Bacillota > Clostridia > Oscillospirales > Acutalibacteraceae > CAG-177. Next base: position 1,171 of record JAXJTD010000061.1, read on the forward strand.
CCTCATTCATCCAATTATCGTAACCACTAATGCTCATAGCATTAGTATAAATGGAAGTTTCTATAAGATACACAAACCAACACCGACAAACTAACGATACCATACTGAATTGTTGCGAATTTTTAATTATTTTTATAACAATAGTGGTTCAAAGACCTCCAACCACAACAAAATGGTTGAAGGCCTTTTTTCGGTTTTCTATGATGGTTGACCTGTTATTTCAAATTCTGTGGAAAATTCCTTCCCACTTAAAACTTTGGTAATTCTATAATGCCCGTTTTTTAATTTGAAATTTGGAATTAATGAAAACAAACATACATCATTCACATCAACAAAGTCAGAGCCTTCTTTTGGATAAACATAGCCTACGTCTTTATATGCTTGCTCATCATTCATTGTTGTTAGCTTTTTCCATCCATTATTTTCTTTGAATTCTAAAACAAAGTATAAAGGATTAAAACAAAAACCTTGGTTATCATAATCACAAATCTGAATTACAAAACCACCTTCGTTAATATCAAGAAAAGTTAATTCTATATTCCAAGATGTTCTTTCTTCAAGGCGATGTTTAACATTACTTTTATTGATGGTATGGTTTTTGATATTGTTTGTTGTTTCAATAATTGAATTTTCATTCTCATTTATTAACTGCGATTGAGAAATAGTGGGGTCAATTCTTTCAATATCGTTTGTTAACGAACAAGAAGTGAAACACAGAAGTATAATAGAAACTAAAAATATCTTTGCAATTATTTTGAGTTTGTTTATAACCATCTTTCTTCGGACTCCTCACGAGCTTCAGCAATCATTCCAAACAGTTCAGGGAACATTCTAACTCCATAACCGTTAAGATAGTTACCGGTATAATAATCAACTATTCCACCGCCAACAATTCCATAAAGCAAGTCGCTGTTTAAAATAGGGCTTCCGCTATTTCCCGGCTCGACAAAGGCATCATAATACATAGTGTAATTTTCAAATCCAATGATGTTACCTGTTGATTTCCACTGTGACCAATCTGGTTTACTTTCAGGATATCCAATAACATATATAGGAACATTCATTTCGGGAGTTCCGCAACCGTGAAGACCATAAGCGCCGAATCGACTTCCAAAGTTATCCTCAATTTGAATTATCGACCAGTCGTCATCTGTAGAATTAACTTCAACCAAGTTGCCATTTACATCTGTGATATATTCTGTGTTCTCAATCCATCCCATACTTATTGAAACGCTAACATATGAACTAACATCTAAATAAGTTGAAATGTTTTGACAACCTGCATAGAAGTATAAATCATTGGCCCACCCTTCACAGTCTAAATACTGATATTGTGACATCCATACACCATGTGCACAAGAAACAACAATGTCATAACCTTGAATACTTGCTGTAACATCAAACCAAACATCAGAATAACCGTCGTTGTTTGTATCAAAGCCACACTCAAGGACTCCTGTTCTTGGATCGTTTGATTGTGTAACTTGTCCTCTGCTGTTTGTTGATGACGAATATGATATTGTATTATTGTCAGGTGTTATGGGTTCCAATATCATTGGTTTTTTGTCGAACTGGAATGTAGCTGTGTTTCTGTTTGAAAAATCTTTTTCTTCTTGAATTATTTGTCCGTTAGAATGTTTAGTTAAAACAGTGACACTTTTATTTTTTTCTGTTTGTGTACTCTTTTCAAGTTCAAATAATTCGCTGGACACATAGAAATCATCTTCAATAAACGACGTTGCATTTGCGGGAATTACTGCAGTTAAAATAAACATAAAGCTCATCATAATAGATAATATTTTTTTCATATAATCAAGCCTCCTGCATTTTATGTTTCAATCAAACGTAATAATAAAGTCTTGTTGTATATACCCAATAGAAAGTGAAACTACCGATTCTATACTGACAACCATTCACAGAATCATAAGTCATAAGTTTGATTGTTTCCAGCATCGGACACATATATCTTACCTCAAAGGTTGAGCCGACAATTCTGTATCCGCAAAGAGCCGTGCAGTGTCCTTCTATCATATGATGATCCGGAAGTGCAAACATACAAGCAGGGTCGTTGTTTTGAATAACCGCTTTAACTTCGTTTTGGGTTAAAGGAGCATAAATTGTAGTTGGTGCATAAATACTTGGAAGATAAGCTTCGAGTATGTCGATAACATCTTCCGGCTGACCCATAGTATAGGAATGACCTATTGTATTGCATGCTGCTGTTGCATAAAGTTCGGGGTACTGAGAAGGCATTTCATACATAATCATTGATGCTGCAACCGCCGCCCAACATATGCTGTAGTTACCTTGAAATACAATAGGATAATCCAAGAAATTATATTCTCTTGTTGCAGGAAGAGTAGCAGAAGGAAGCGTATACTGTTCTGAATACATTTCATTGGCTGTTATTGTGTTGTTGGAACGACAAGCATCCGAATAAGTACGCTTGTTTTTTGAGGCAAATGCAACCGATTCACTCGGAGCATCAAAGACAATCCTGCTTATTGATGATGAATCTACGGCAATAATATCCATATTTTCTGAAACAAGTGCAACGTTACCGTTTGAAGATTTCATAATCAAGTCAAGCTGTTCAGCAAAGTCTATGCCTGCTGTGCAATTAAAGCGCCCATTTTCTTTGATGATTGTAAATATGGCGATAATATCACCGCTTGAAATCAAAGGTATATACACAACATCTGTTACTGATTCATATTCATTTTCTTCGTTCAATTCTGCAATCGAAAATGTTTTTCCGAGATATGCGTCAGATACTTCGGCTTGTGTAAGACCGATATCTTCAGGAAATGATTTTACAGAAAGCATCAAATCTCCCAAAGAGCCATCCATAAGATTTTCAATGTCCTGTACTGTAATTGTGTTAGCATAGCCTACCGCATTCGCAGTGTAAGCCGGTATTGACATAACAACTGCTATAACAAGAATAATCGAAAACAATTTACGAACGATATTTTTCATATCTATATCCCTTTCTATAGTCAAGCATCACACTATACAAGGTGTTGTCATAAAATTTGTTCAACGATAAAATATATTAAGTTTTTGGTGTTTTCGGTTTTATCTGCATAAACCGTACTGTGCCCATCAGGACTGTAAATATAAAAATACTTGTCCATAAATACAATTTCAACAGAAGAACCGTCAGAATAATTTAACTTTACACTATAATTACCTCCAAATCCTTTTTGATAATCAACAGCTTCGGTATAACTGATGCTTGAAATATATGTCAAAACTTTTTCTTTTTGTTCTTCGCTTGCCGTTATCGGCTTTTGACCAAGAAGCAAACGTGTTCCGCTGTTAATCTCAATTGAAGATATTTCTTTGTTTAATACATCCTCTATTTTTAAATCAATTATTTTTTCTGAACTGTTCGTAATGGTAATAACATTTGAATTGTTAGTCGTTGGTTCTTTTAGATTGTCGGTTGTTTCGGTTGTACTGGTAGTATCGTTTTTTGACGTTTCAACATTTGTATCTAAATCTAATTTCGTCACATCAACAACAACATAGTTGTTTTCGTCATTCAGAATTTTCCAAGAATAAACATTGTACTCTGTTTTGAATTTGTTGTAATAATCAACATTTTTATCAAGCGGTAAAGTGATAGGGGATAAAACTTGATATGCTTTGTTATCGGGTGTTATGGCTATTTCTTTATTAAGTCCGACATAGAAAAATGCCAGTTCGCTGTCGGGGTTCTCTTTAAGAGCATTTGTCAATCTGTCCCATGTGTCGCCGTGTGCTGAAGTTGTATACTTTATTTCACCGTCTACTTTGAACAATGAAACAGAACCGACAATTTCATCATCTATCATAATCGGAAGAGTAAGATTATCGAGTATTATCTTGTTTGGTTCGCCCAGATAGACAGGACTGTAACCCTTTGTTGCAATTTTTATGGGTTTATCAAATATTTGATATTCTAAAGCTGTATTACCGGCAATTATATCTTTGTTTTCTTCGATAAACACTCTTATTTCTTCATCGGTATAAGCTGAATTTTCAAAAACAATGTCACCATCATTTATAATGTCAGAGCCATTGTTTCCTCCAAACTGTGAACTTGGATTTGTGGTGGATTCGATAATTGGTCGACTTGTTCCTTTTACACCGAGGATAACAGCGGTTAATACTATTGCAAAAGCAGCAGCAATCGCCATATATTTATATATCGACAATGATTTTCTGCTGTTGTTATTTGAATGAGCATTTGAAATCAAATCATCATCAATAAAATTGATAGCTTCATTTAAGATATTATTTATCATAAATTGTATCCTTCCTGTTCAAGAAATCGTTTTAGCTTTTTTCTCGTTTCAAACAGAATATTTGAAACCTTCTTTTCTTTAAAGCTATAATCAGCGGCTATGTCTTTTACTGATTCATAATACCAATAACGGCGGACAAATATGTTCCTGCTGGTTTCACTCTGTTCTCTTAAAAATCTGCTGATGATTTTGCCGAGTTCTGCTGTATCATAGCTTGTTTCTGTATCTGTTGGTGAAGATAAACATTCATGCAATTCATTAAGAGAAACAAGCATTTCGGGTTTTCTTTTCTGTGCCGAAATATATTCTAATTTTTTGAATGACAGATTCTTAACTATTCTGCATAAAAAGGCTGAAAAGTTATTCGGTCTTTCATCGGGTATAGAGTTCCATACCGTCAAATATGAATCATTTACACATTCCTCGGCATCGCAAACATTATTCAGAATGTTGTTTGCCAAGTGATTACAGAGCTTACCGTATTTTATATCAGTTTCTTTTATTGCGTTTTCGGAGCGTTCCCAATATAAACTGATTATTGATGCATCGTTCATTGCGTTCTCCTTTCTTTTCGAGGTTCCTCAACTATATGTACGATTATTTTGCTGAATTTCTTAAAAGTTTTTGAAAAAAATTTTATTTCACACTTAATAATAATAAAAAAGTAACGATATTGCAAATGCAACACCGTTACAATAAGAATTGTGCAAACCCGATAGCGAGAATTATGGGCACTAAATTCAAAAGAAAATATATCAATTAAGACAGGTACACCCTTTGCGTTTGTGATATTTATAAAATGCTTATCTTTCAGTATGTATGAGAGATTGATATTTATAATTTCACATCAAAATACATAAATCATATTTTCTTTCGCAAAAGTCGAATTTGCACAACTCATATACATATATGTCGAAAACTATGATTTGTTACGCAAGAATTTTTTAAAAGCCAACAATTTCTACCTTTTAGACAATTTGGTACAGGATAATTTGTAAATTTATCACAAGATATTTTGAGTTGATTTATCAGGAGAGAGTAAAACAATAGAATCAAGTTTTTAATTCCGTAATCAATAAAACTATCTGATTAATTTTTTCCCAAAGTTTCGACTGACTGTATTTAATTTCTTTGATTTCATTACCATATATTTTGTCTGTGGAGTTAACTTTTTTTGCAATTTGGTTTATGTTGTTGCTTGTTTTGCGAAGTAATGATATGAGTTCATCGAGTTCGGGTATGTCAAAATTTATAACATACCCGTCAATAGCCATTTTACGGATAAAAGCACTCATGTTGTCACAACCATATAACCGCATTTTCTCTTTTATCAGTTCAAGCTCGTTATTGCTTAATCTGATGTGAATATCACGGGATTTACTGCCTTTATCCAAATCACAGCACCTGGTCTTTCTTCTTCGGGGTAGGAGAAGCAGGTGCAATATTATCTTTTGCCGATTCAAGTTTTTTCAAAACAGAAGGTTTCTTTTCGGAACGTTCTGTTTCAATTCTCTTTACTTGTCTGACAAAAATATCGGTTAGACCGGGATTAACACCGTCAACAACAAGAGATAAATCAATCTTATCTTTCACGTCATTCGGACGAACTGTTTTTGCCCAAGCCTTATTCTCAGGTGATATTCTGCCGTCATAATCTTTTACGATACAAGTAAGAGCAAGAATTTTCTTCACACGGTCAATGCCGAAATTTTCAACAACTTTTTTCGCACCTTCGGGGTCAAGTCTGCAATCTGAATAGTTATCGTTGATAGCAGCTTCAATTGCAGTTTTACACATATTGTCAGCTCTTGAAGAAAGTCTGTATGCTGAAATTTCTTCTCTATCTCTTGCTTCTGAAAAAGACTTTTCATAAAGCGGAAATTTACTCGGATCGTTATACGGAATCGCCTGAATTTCACCGTCGAGCATAAAGAACATTTCGGGTTCTGCAAAATGTTCCGAATACTTCTCAATCTGTTCGGGAGTAAGGGAGCAGAAATCTTCTTCACCAAGACCCACAACAAGGAATGTTCCCGAAACAATATCGTAGATACTGTTTTCATCGTCACGCAAAGCACGGTTTAATTGCATACCGTTTATTTTGCCTTCTTCGTTACAAACAAGTCCTACGGGTTCTTCAAACGGATAAACCGCTTCGATATATCCGCCAACCTGCTGTTGTAAACTTTCAAGTCCGATAGGAATTGTTTCGACAGTCGGTTTTTCTCCCGGCGAAACAACGAGAACCGTCATTGTCTTTTCTTTTTCTGCTTCTGCTTTTTCAAATGCTCTGAATGCTGCTTCGTAAATAGAGCCGTCAATAGTCATTATGTAGTCTGTTTCAACCCTTATAAATCTGTCATAAACATCCGATAACGGCGAAGGCGAATTTAACAAAGCTGTTGCTAATTCATCAGACAAATCGGCATATTGTGTATGAGTCAGAATATCGTTGCGAACTGAATATTCGTAGGCGTGATTTAAGATTTCTTCGGGTGACTGTTGCATAAGCCAGTCCTTAAATTTATCTTGCTCTGCTTTCATTTTTTTGCAGAGTTCAGGATTTTTTTTATATGTTTCGCTCAAATCATCAACTCCTAATTCATTAAGATGTTTTTCAAACGTTTCACGGTCATAAGCGTAAACGTAAAAGTTGTAATCGCCTTTGGTGGGATTGCATCTCAAAATATAGCTGTGTTCATCGGTATCAACTCTGAAACCGTATTCTTTGGTATAGTTACCTTCGATAACTCCATCGGGATTGTTGTGACAATAAGCAGAAAGAGAGCTTCTGTCTTTCAGAAGCTCTCCATAACCGAATCGCAAAGAATTGATAACATCATCAAATTCTCTTTTGAATTCGTCTGTTTTTAAAAACTTTACTTTATCTTCCCAAGTGGTGTAAAAGCCTTTGCCGCTTGTGTCGAAATCCCCACGGAGAAAACCGATACAACCGCTTTCTATATTGTCATTCTGTGACTGAGTATATGAAAACGGTATTTCTTCGGGTTTGATTGGTCTGATTGATAAATCCATTTATAAAACTTCCTCCGTTTTCTTTTTTTCTGTTGTTTTTGGGATAGTTGTTTTGCTTTTTGCACTTGCCATCTGCAACTTATCCATAATTGACGGTCTGCTGCTTTTGGCAATAGCATTTTCCGCTGACGGAGCTTCTGGCTTATCCATATTCAGAGCGATATTCAGTTCTGTTAGTCTTGCAGACTTGATTTTCAGTTCTTCCTCTTGCGGAAACGGTTTGCCGAGTTCGGCTTTCGCATTTTCCATCTGAGTTTTAACATTATCAAGTCTTAATTGAGTATCATTCAATCTCTTTGTTATGGAATCAAGCACATTATCAATACGAATAAGATTACCTCTCGGATCTTTGCCGAGTTCTACTTTATGGGACATTTTGCCTTTGAGAGTAAGAACATACTTTTTGCCGAAATCTTCAACCGACAATGACATATCAAATCCTCTGTAAGAACCTATCGGTGTTTCCATAAAGATTTTTACATCTTTCATCGCATCAATGAGAGCTGCACCCGCATTTTCTTTATCGGTCAGGAAATCACCCCGAACGGTCATTCCGGCAAATCCTTCGGGCGGATGCGAATTGTCTTTTGCAGTCTGAATATCGGCTTGGAATCCGTTAATGTATTCTTCGTATTGCTTTATCTGTTGCGGAAAGTTTTTGAGAATATTATCTTCAAGTCGGAATTGCTGATTCTGATGGCTCGCTTTCATAAGCTTCAGCTTTGCTACATCGACATCCAAATCCATTTTCTCCTTAATGCGTTCATCACCAGCACAAAGAGCCTTGATTTCTGCAAATGAAAGAGTTGTTTCATCAACATCTTCGCAGGAACGAACGGGAGATTTAGAAGTCATAATCTGCGATATGAACTTCTGCTTTTGTTCAAGTGTCTGCCAAAGGTAAGCATCAAATGTTGACTCGGTTACATATCGGTAAATATGTACTTTCTCATTCTGATTACCTTGACGGACAATTCTGCCACTTCGCTGTTCCAGATCTCCCGGACGCCACGGTGCATCCAAATCGTGAAGTGCAATCAGTCTGTCTTGCACGTTGGTACCCGCACCCATCTTTGATGTACTGCCCATAAGAACACGGACTTTACCTGAACGAACTTTTCCGAATAAATCTTTCTTCTTTTCCTCTGTATTTGCATCGTGAATAAAAACGATTTCTTCGGGTTTAACACCTCTTGCAATCAGCTTATCCCGTATATCTTCATAAACTGTAAAAGACTTTTCGAGGATAGGGTCAAGATTTGTAAGTGTCGGTTCTGATTTCGCCGCTGTTTTGGTTTTCGGAGTGGATATGTCACAGAACACAAGCTGTGTCAGTTTATCCGCATTTCCTTCTTCATAAATTCTGACGATGTTATCGACACAAAGATTTACCTTTGTACCTTCTTCATCTGCGAAATCGGGATTGATTATTCTTTGGTCAAGACCGAGCTTTCTGCCGTCAGAAGTGATTTTCAGCATATTATCTTCCGAAGGGTCAACACTACCTAAATGAACGGCGGCAGCTCTTTCAGATAATTCACTAACCAAGCCTTTTTGCGTTTCTGTCGGATGAGCAACAACATTATGATATTCAGCTTCGGGTCTCGGCAGATTTAAAGTATCTGCCGTTTTTATGTCTGCCGCTTCCTTAAACATATTCATAAGTTCGGGCAGATTAAAGAATTTTGCAAAACGGGTTCTTGCTCTGTATCCCGTTCCTTCGGGTGCAAGTTCAATGGCTGTTGTTGTTTCGCCAAAGTTTGATGCCCAAGCATCAAAGTGGGTCAGATTCTTTTTCTGAAGCATATCGTATTGAAGATAACGCATCATTGAATAAAGTTCTGTCATTGAGTTTGAAACGGGAGTTCCCGTAGCGAAAACAACACCTTTATTGCCCGTGACTTCATCAAGATAACGGCACTTCATAAACATATCGGAAGATTTTTGTGCCTCTGATGTTGACAGACCTGCAACGTTTCTCATCTTCGTATAAAGAAACAGGTTCTTGTAATTGTGAGCTTCGTCAACATACAGACGGTCAACACCGAGCTGTTCAAAATTCACAACATCATCTTTTCGTTCTGTTGACTGCAATTTTTCAAGTTTTGCTTCAAGACTTCTGCGTGTCTTTTCAAGCTGTTTAACAGTAAACTTTTCGCCTCTGTCATATTTCATCATAGCGATATTCTCGGTTATTTCATCAATCTGCTGTTGTATGAGCCGTTCTTGTCTTTCGAGCGAAACGGGTATCTTCTCAAACTGTGAATGACCGATAATAATAGCATCGTAATCGCCCGTAGCAATTCTCGCACAGAATTTCTTTCTGTTTTCAGGCTGAAAGTCTTTCTTTGTAGTAACAAGAATATTTGCAGAAGGATAAAGGCGAAGAAACTCCGATGCCCATTGTTCGGTAAGATGATTGGGAACAGCAAACAACGGTTTTCTGCAAAGACCGAGCCTTTTGCTCTCCATGGCCGCCGCTACCATTTCAAATGTTTTGCCTGCGCCGACTTCGTGAGCAAGCAGAGTGTTACCGCCGTAGAGAATGTGAGCCACCGCATTGAGCTGATGTTCACGCAGCTTTATTTCGGGGTTCATACCCGAAAAAACTATATGACTTCCGTCATATTCTCTCGGCTTTGTAGAGTTGAACAATACATTGTATTTTTCAACAAGATAGTTACGTCTTTCGGGGTCACGGAATATCCAATCTCTGAACTCGTCTTTTATGACCTGTTGTTTTTGCTGTGCAAGAGTTGTTTCTTTTGAGTTAAGAACTCTCTTGTCCTTACCGTTCTCGGTAATTGTGTCATAAACTCTTACGTCACGGAGATTAAGTGAATCTTCAAGAATTTCATAAGCACTTTTTCTTGTTGTACCGTATGTAACGTGAGCATTGACGTCACTTCCCGAAATGAATGATTTGTTTTCAATTCTCCATTCAGCGGTATATTCCGAATATTTCACTTTCATATTGAACTGTGCATAATTCGGTGTTTTGAAAGTTTCAAACATAAACTGCTCGATAATCTCTTTATCTATCCAAGTTGCACCGAGTCTGACTTCAATTTCACTTGCATCAAGTTCTTTCGGCTGAGCCTTTTTCAGAGCCTCAACATTAACATTGAAAAAGGGATTTTTTTCAGCTTCATACTCTGCATAGACAAGTTTCTCTCTGACATTACCCGAAAGGTATTCATCGGCTGTCTGCCAGCCTATGAAACTTCTGTCGGGATTGCTTTCCAAATCAAAAGGACCCGTTCTCGGGTCTTTGAAAATAATGCCTTGCAAATCTTCAACGATTTTCTGCGGTGTTGCTCCTTCACCCATAAGTGAAGCCATAAATCCGAGGTCAACGCAGGCTCGTTCACCGATTGAAACGGCAAGAGCTTCTACTGCGGTATCAACCTTCGTTACGGAAGAATGTTGCTTGATTGTTCGTTTGGTAAACATATCTGCTTTTCTTTTGAGTTTCTTTTCTTCATCAAGAACCTCAAGAGAGCAGAGAAGATAATATGACGAATCGTTTGAAAAAGCACTTTTATTTACTTTATCGTTGATTAAACCGTATTTCTTCGTAAAGTTATCATACAGAGTGTTGAGTTCAGCTTGTTTTTCGCTGATTTCACTGTCAGTAGTCAGCTCATCCAACTGTAAATCAATGAGTTCATTTACACAGTCACGCAAACCAACCATGCCTTTTATGCGCTCTTTGGCGGTTGCATTGACTTCGGTTTTAACCATAATACTGTTCTGACGGTAATAAACATCACCGTCAACAACTGCATAAGAATAGTTTTTAACATTCGGGTCAGCAGGTATTGATACCTTTGAAACTTCCGTATTTTCTTCGAGAGTGGGAAGTTCGGCAGCTTTGTATGTACCTTCAATATTCTTCATCGCTTCGTGAAGAAGCTCACCCAAATCTGCACCCTCAATGGGTTTAACGGTAAAGGCATCTACTCCGTACTGTGTGCTTTTTGATGATTGTTCGCCTAAAATCATTTCGGGATGCTCGGCGAAATATGAGTTAATCGGGAATCCGTTTTCACTCATTCCGAGATGAACCCAATCAGGTTCAATTTCCATCGGTTCTTCTCTTTTCTGCAAGAAGATAATATCCGATACAACATCTGTTCCCGCATTCGCTTTGAAAGCATTATTCGGCAAACGGACAGCGCCGAGCAGGTCGGCTCTTTGAGCAAGATATTTACGGACTTCGGGTGTTTTCGCATCCATCGTGTGATGTGATGTTACAAACGCTACAATGCCGCCCGGACGAACTTGGTCAAGAGCTTTCGCAAAGAAATAGTTATGAATGGAAAAACCGAGTTTATTGTATTCACGGTCATTCACTTTGGTCTGACCGAAAGGAACGTTACCTATTGCAATATCATAGAAATCTCTGCGACTTGTTTTTTCAAAGCCTGATATGGTTATATCGGCATTGGGATAAAGCTGTTTGGCAATTCTGCCCGAAATACTGTCGATTTCAACACCGTAGAGCCTTGACGTTGACATTTCATCGGGGAGCATACCGAAGAAATTACCGATACCCATTGACGGCTCAAGAATGTTGCCTTCTGTAAATCCCATATTGCCGATTGCTTCATACATAGCATTTATGATTGTCGGACTTGTATAGTGAGCATCAAGAACAGATGATTTTGCTGCTCTGTATTCATCGGGTGAAAGAGTAACATAAAGTTCTCTGTATTCATCGCCCCATTTTTCATTGGTATCATCAAAAGCATCTGCAAGACCGCCCCAACCGACATAACGGGATAATATCTCTTGTTCTTCGGGAGTTGCATTTCTTCCTTCAGATTCAAGTTCTTTCAGAAGATTTATCGCAATGATATTGTTTTTGAACTTTTCCTTTGCACCGCCGACACCGAGGTTATAGTCGGTAATGTGAAAATTTTCCGGCTTTGATTTTTCTGCTTCTTTGGTACCGAGTGTCTGAATTGTAATATCGTAAGGAAGTCCGTAATCTTCCGCTTTGAATTCTTCAACGGTTTTTGTAGTAAACTTTGAATGTTCTTCCTGCGGATACCGGTCAAGCAGTTTCAGAAAATTCGCTCTGTTTTCGACACGGCTGATGGGATAGAGAAGTGTTGTATCTCTTATACGAACATCGTGACTGCCTATATCTTCAATGACATATGGTGTGTCATTTTCAAGATAAATAACATCGCCGACACTATACGGGATTTCGGGTTCTCTGATTTCAACAACATCGTTCTGAGCAGAAATGTTTTCTAAATCTGCAAGAGCTTCTGCTTCGGTATCAAACCAATGTGTGAGATTATCTTCTGAAACATAGAAATCGTCTGTTTCGTTGTCATATACGGCAAATTTATCACCCTCAAAAGGAACGGAAAGCTGACGGACTTCAAATCTGTCTGAAGGTTCAGAAACAATTTCCGTGTTCGTATATATCTGTGTTTCAAGAGCTTCATCGGGGATATACACCAAATCATCGAAATTCAAACTATAAAGTTCACCGTTAATCAATCCTTCAAGACTGTCATAGGTTCTGCTGTCATAGTGGTTATTGTCGATAAATCGGTCAATTCTGTAATCTACGAGATTTACTGAAACCTGAACGGGAATTTCTGCATCGGTTAATGTTGTGTATGCAATATCAATGTTTTTCATATCGCTGAAATCAGCATCTTCACCGTATTCATCAAGGCAAAACTTGTTAATCAATTCTTTTGCCTTTTCAATTTCGCTGTTCTCACCGATTCGGAGCATCTGAAATGATTCCCTTTCAGTTTTACCATCGGGGATAGCAGAAATAACTACGCTGTTTTCTTCACGGATTTTTTCGAGGTATGCTTCAAGTCTGTGTCTTGGAAATCCGCACATTTCAACTCTGCCGATATTCGGAAACTCTCTGCTTGTTAATACCAAATCAAGCTGTTTTGATACTTTTATCGCATCTTCACCGAACATTTCAAAGAAATCTCCGACCTGATATAGAATGATACTGTCGGGATTGTGTTCTTTAAGACCGTTATATTCATCAGCGATAATGCTGTTTCGGGAATTTACACTAACCTCAGGTTTTTCATCAACGGGTATTTCTCTTTCGGGGAGAGATACACCGTTTTGTTCGGCAAGTTTGCCAAACTCATCAAGAAGATCATCACTTATTCCGAGTGCTGAACCGTCATCTTCAAAAACAATGGCTTCGTCAACAAGGAACTCATAAAACTCCTGACCTTCCCAAACGTTATCTCCGTCATCAGCTATAAGAATGCTATCTTTATAAACAAGGTCAATATCGTCAATTTTCAGAGCGGTAAGAACTTTATATAATACTTCTGTTTCTTTCGTTTCAGCCAACGAAGGCGGAGAATATCTGTCCATAACGCCCTTATCCAATGCCATAACAACAGTTTCAATGTTGTTTTCATTAAGGCTTTTTGTTACATAGCTAAGGTTAAAATCAAGCACCTGACAAAAAGGTATGAAAACATTACCGTAAAGGTTTTTACCCGGTGCTGTATAGTTTGTATGCTTTGCAACAATTTCAGCATCCTTGCCAAAGGCATAATAAAAACCTCCGACGTGCAAAAGAACTATACTATCGGGGTTATCATTTTTCACTTGCTCATATTGAAGTAAGAAATCGGGTTTATTACTATCATCAATCTCCGTTTCAATTTCTGTAGTAACCGCTGGTCTTTCAACCTCAACTTCTACTCTCAAATGATTGTTTGCAGGGTTTTCCTTAACCTTTTTCTCAAATTCATCTTTTGAAAATTCTTCAGTGAACAAAGGAAATTGAATGTTACTGAGAACAACGGGTTCTTCAAGTGAAAGAATAGTGTATTCATCTGTACCGAGTTTTACAGTATCACCGACGTTATATTCATATCGGTATTCTTTGGGTGTTTCCTTTTCTTTTGCGGAATTACGAAGAATATCACTTATTTCACGTTCTCTTTTCCATTCAGCTTCTTTTAACAATCTGTTTTCAAGCCACTGCGGATACATTTCCGTTTCTTTGGGATTCAAGTATCTGTCCGCTTTTATAAGTTCTGAAAGACGGCTTTCGATATAATTCCACGTTAATAAAACTCTTCTCTGTGGAACACTGTAATGGTCGGATATTTCAATGCCTTTTGCATCATGACCTTCCCAAAATCCACTTGAAGGGATAGCATCCGAATGTCCGCCCGTACCGTATTCGTTTTTAAGGAATTTAATATTTTCTTCCTTTGAAAGACTTTCGGTAAACTGTCTGTAAATACGCATTTTGCCTTCGCTGAAATCGCTTCCTCCGCAAAGTACATAATCGACAGCAGATTGCGGCAGATACAAAGGAGCTTCATTTTTTACTGCTGTACCGATAAGTTCTTGTTTTTCGGCACCGGACAAAAGTGATGCTTGCGGTTCTGTCCATTCTTCCATAAGCATAAGACCGAAAACGCTTCGTTCAATCTGAAACCATTTTTGCCACGCTTCACGGAGTTCTGTTCCGTCATCACGCCATAACCTGATGGCATCGGAATAGGCTTCAAAGCCTGCATTTACACCGTTGGAGAGTGTCGTTTCATACGGTGTTGAGTTAAAGAAAGACATAATAAAATCGCTACGTTCATCTCTGTCAGAATGACTTTCATAGAACATAGCGATTTCTTCTTTATGCGGAGCCAAAAATGTTTTAATCAGCTCGTTTTTTTCTTTATCTTGGTGGAAATATTCGATACCGTTCCATCGGGCATCGAAATCGTGATTGCTTAACTGTAAATCAGTTCCGTCAGAATTATCTCCTCTGCCTGAGCTTGAAGATTGTTCATCAGACCGACCCATTTCATCGGGTCGCTCGCTTTCAGTTCTTCCGTCACTCCCGCTGATTTCATCAGTTCGGGCATCATCTGCTCCAAGCGATTGTTCGCTGCTTCGTCTATCTCCAACAGATGGCTGTAAAGAGTGTCCCTCAATACCATTCTGTTCCAAAGAGCCGGACGATGATTCTTGAGATATTCCTTCCTCATTCTGCCGTATTTCCCGAGGGGTTTCTTCTCGGTCTGAACGAGCGTTAAGTTCGGAATCAGATAATCTCCGTTCTGACTGTAAGTGATGTTGCTCATTGTTCTTGCTCCTTTCACGTTCATAATTTTTAACCGATATTTCAATCTGCCTTAACACCTGCTCACTTGTTTCGCTTACCGCAGTTGCAAGGAAATTAACAGTATCGGAAGTGTTGAAATCGAAGATACTTAAAAAATCTTCATCTTCAAAATATTCATCAGCATTTATTCCGCAACGGGTCAGGAGAGTATAGGTTGTACTGACAACCGCCGCATTTCTGAATGCCATACCGATGTTATCTTCATCATAACCCTCAAGGAACGAATCGTCAACGATGTCAAAAATATCCCGTTTGTAGTTTCCCCAATATTCATCGACAAGCTGTGCAGCTATACTTTCAAGCTGATTTGCAATACCGTTTTTAGCGGAAACGTCATATTTGCTTTCAAGAGCTGATGTAACCGTGTTTTCGTGTTCATCTCTGTATTCCCATAAAAACGGAGTCTTTGAGCGTTCCGTTTTGCCCGTATCGGAAACATCAAAAACATATTTAAGTGTTCTCGGTTCTGTATCAGTATCAATGAGTGCAATACCTTTTGAACCTCTGCGGATATATCTGTTCATCTGCTTATTCCATATATCATAATCGGCGCAAGCTGTCGCTTCGGGCCGTTGAGCGAAAATAAGCAACTGTTCATTAAACGGATATTTATAGAGCCGTGCGGCAGTATGAAGGAACGAAGTCCAACTCTGTCTTGAACGGGTCAGATTTCTTTCTGTTTCTTCTGCAAGGAGAGCAATTTGCTGGACTTTTGATATATTTTCATTTTCCATATTTTTACCTCCTAAAAATAAATGACGGGAGTGTTCAAAAGAACACCCCCGACTTTGTTATGATACTATGGATAAATCCATAAGAAGATTTCGGATAAAGGCTATGAGATTATCGAAAAACTTCCACCATAAAAGCTCTACCTTTACCGTACATTCTTCTTTAAGGTCAGTTCCTTCGACACCTGCGGTTATAACACATTCGCCGATACCTTTTGAAGTGACAACACCGTTTTCATCAACGGTTGCGACTTTCTCATTCGATGAAGTGAAATATACATCATCTGAATTTGTATAAACGGTGAGTTCAGCGGAATTGCCGTAATAGATGGTCATATAGCGGTTGGTCATACGGAAAGAAACATCTTCTTCCGTTGCAAATGCGGTTGTTGCACATACCGTAAACACGGTGACGATGCTTAAAATGAGGGCGATTGCTTTCTTAAGGTTGTTTTTCATAATTCATTTCTCCTTTGTCTTAATCAAAAAAATCGGGTATCAGGTCGAGCAGTGCATATTCTTCATCGGTCATTTCTTCAAGACGGGAAATTGCCGAATCGGTAATAGCTTTGAGTTCGGTTTCTTCCGCAGAAATGTATTCTCTCATTTCTTTGAGTGCGGAGATTGTGTCCGTTCTTGTTCCTGCATTGTGGATTGCGATGAGCTGCTGCTCATCATAGGTTACTGCGGTCATACTAAATGCCCCTTTCTGTCTTTTTCTTTGGTGCTGTTCTTTGCCTTTTCTGTTCAGGTGTTTTCTGCTTGAGCTTTTCAGCTATCGGTTTGCGTTCCTTTTTTTCATCATTAACAGCATTTGCAAGGTCTGAGAGTGAAATACTCTTGCCGGCTTTGACCTGTGCTTCAAGCTCTGCAACTGTCAGCTTTTTATCACCGTTATTCAATATGCCGTCAATCATTCCGTAATCATCTTCGGTTGATATTTCAGCATTTTTGAGATAGTTGCTTATGTTGAAATCGGGAAGCTCTCTGAAACCTGCGCTGTCGCAGTAATGATATGATACATCACCGTTTTGTTTTATGGCAAGGATGTCGCTTACCGATAAACTGTGACCCGTAAAATCAAGCGGTCTGTCAACGTTATATTTCTGATATGCCGCTTCAAGTGTAGCTGATACCGTTTCTTTCGGCTCGATTGTTGCCGTATAGATAGGTTCATAATCATCACGGCTCGGTGCTTCGGAAAGGCTGTCATATCTCATAAACATAAGATTTTTCGGGTCATCATTCGGAATCTGATAGATAAGAATGGCATTGTTGGGATTTTCGTTAAATCTCTTTTCAATATCACGGGCAGGAACATCAGCTTTTATTCGTTCCCAATCAGAAACCTCAATGCCGAAAATACCGTAATGGTCAATTATATCGCTTTCGCTTACAACCATTGCTTCGGTATTATCGGTATGCAGACAGTAAATCGTCACATCTCTGTCCATCAGTTCTCTTGCTCTGTCCTTTGAAAGCGGGAGCATATTGCTGTCGGTGTAACCGTAGTTTTCCATCATCTGAACCGTTATTGTCGGGTCAGGAAGCTCTGACATTGAGTTATCTTCAATACCGGGTATTTCTGCCGTATCCTGCTGTTCGGCAATAGGCTCGTCTTTTACATACGGAGTGAGTCTGTCCAAAAGTGACTGTGCCGTTTGGCTGTATTCTGTATTGTCATTGATAATACCACGAAGCCAATCGGCAACACCCGAACAATTACCGCTTGAAATCTCACCCACAAGGTCACCAATGTTACCCTGTGGGTCACTTACACGGTCAGTATAATCGTATGTATCGTAGTCATAGGCAAAACGGTCAAGATCGGTTGCGAGTGCCGTTATGGGGTCTGCTTTTGCAGAAAGATCAATGCCTTGTTCTTTGCAGACCTCTTTGAAATTACGGTCTATTGATGTAATGAGTTCCGATGAAGTCTTATTTATCGTTTCAAGACTTTCTTTGAGTTCTTTCAGTTCTTTATCGCTCGACCAGGAAGCAAGATAGCCGAATGAGTTATCGCTTGTTTCAATGCCGTAATATGCACATACAGCATAGGCGATACTTTCTGCTTCAACTTCTTCTGTGTGACGGTCTTTTCTTTCAACATCGGTTTCATCCTTATTTCTTCTTGAATAATTGTGAAGTGTTGCGTGTGCCATTTCGTGAATTGCGGCACAGACCGTCTGTATTTCGCTCATTCCTTCTCGCAGAGTAATACTCTGATTATCGTAACTGAAAAAGCCGTCAGCACCGTTTTCAATAGGCTTGAAATCAATGGGTACGGGAGAACTTCTTTTGATAGCTTCAATAAAAGCATCATAGTGTTCCACATTTCCGGTTAAATCAGATGAGAGTTCAGGCAAGGGTTTACCTTCGGTCTGCGAAACGTCAAAAACAGATACAACCTTGAATGTTGATGTGGTGACCTCTGCAACTTCCTTTATAGGCTGTCTGTTTTCATCGAGCATGGGAAGTTTTGTGTCGGGGTCGAGTTTTTCTTTTTCAATCTTCTTTTTAAATGGTGCAGGGGCAATAATCTTTATGCCTTTTTCGCCACGTTTGACATTTCTGCCGAATGAATCCTTCCACTTGTTGAATCCTGCAATAAGGGAAGCATCAGGCTTTTGCATAAAGATAAGCATTTGGTTGTTTACACTGTATCTGTGGAAACGGCTCATTGTCTGCAAATACTGTTTGTATTTATCTGAAGCAAACAATTCTTTTATGCCGTTTTCGATACTGTCGGTAATTTCTTTCAGCTTTTCTTTATCGCTCTTGAAAGCACCTTTTGTATTGTCAGCCATAATATTCCTCCTATTCTATAATGGTTACTTCGTGATACTCACCGAACTCGTTTATCCACTCTCGAGCTTCTTTTGATAAGCCGTCATAAAAGATGTCAATAACATTTCCGTTCACTTCGTTTCCCGTGTCAACAGCTTTGAGCCGTATTCCGTTTACTTCGATTATGCTTCCGAGAGGAATTACATCGGGGTCAACGGCACAAGTTTTGAGATGTTCCGATGTTTCACCCGTAGATGTAGCATAACCCCATTTACCGCCGTCACTTGACGGAGTATATACGGTTATTCTGAAATTCTTGCCGTTTGACTTTTTACTGACAGAACGGCTTGAAGGCTTTTCGGTTTTGGGTTTCTCTGTAATTCTTTCGGTGGTTGTCTCTGCGGTTGTTTCAGGTACAGTAACGGTTGTTGTTTCGGTTGGTTTAACTGTTGTTATTTCAGTTGTTTCGATACTTGCATAATACGGAACTGAAAAATCTTCGGGATTTATCTCGTGTACTGCAAGTTCAACGAATATGCCAAACAATAAAGTGAATATCCCGAGTCCGATAAGATATGGGGTATATTTCTTGTTCAAAGTTGTACTCCTTTGTCTTGGAATAGTGGAAAAAGTACCGCAAAAATAGGGGTAAAGGTCAAACTACCTTTACCCCTTGATTACCGCACTCTGAAACCGTTGATATACAAGGATTTCAGAAGGCTACTTTTTCCACTTTTCAGTTTCTTTTTCTTTGCATATACAATGCTTTTTGTCGCCTTATTCTGATTCTTGCACAGCTTGTGCAATAGAGCTGATTATGATGCTTTTTAATAAAGGGATTATTGCAACCCTTGCATAACCCTTTTTGCTTTTGGTTTAATATTTCATCTTCCAAATCAGAACGCAACGGGAGAACGGCTCTGCGGAAATACTGACACAATAACGAATAAGTAATTAACTGCGGACAGCAATGAGTTTCACCGTCATCGAGAAGCAGACAGTTTCCTTCGTCATAATTGCAACACTCATTTTTAACAAGAGTATTTACGCTTATTCTCTGCTTTTCGGTAAGTCTTGGCAATTTTTTATTCATTCTTAACTCGGTATCTCACTTTTTCACCGTTGTCAGTAAATGTCAGCGTTATTGACTTATTTCCGCTTTTGATTTCCGTATATCCTTTGGAAAGCAAATCAACCGCCATTTTCTTGGTAATTGATATATCCTGCGATTGCAAGAAAGTATTGTCCTTCCAAAAAGCGAATTTGCATCCGTTCTTTTCACAATGGAAACCGTTTTTGCCTTCGGTAACATTTCCACCGCAACGGGGACATTTGCCGACAATTTCTCTGCCGGAGGGGAATAAGACATCGACATCGTGAACGGGAGCATACTCATCAATGATTTCAATAATCATTTCGCTGATTTCATTCATAAAATCTTCGGGTTCCATTTCACCCTTTTCGATAAGTTTGAGCTTGTGTTCCCATTCAGCCGTAAGAAGCGGAGATTGGATTTGCTCGGGAAGAACGGTTATGAGTGACTTACCCGTAAAAGTGGGAACAAGAGAAACGGTCTTTTTGTTATTCTTTCGCTGAACAAATCCCGTAGCAATGAGTTTTTCAATCATAGCAGCTCTTGTTGCGGGAGTTCCGAGACCTTTTCTTTCAGCATCTTCGGGAGTTTCTTTTGCTCCTGCGTTTTCCATAGCTGAAAGCAAAGTATCTTCGGTGTAATTCGGCTTGGATTTTGTGAAGTTCTCTTTCAAATCAATATTGTTGATTTCAAAAACGTCACCTTCCTCAATGTCAAACTGCATTTCGGGTTCTTCGGAATCTTCGCTTTCTTCTTCAATAAAAGTTTTCCATCCGTAGCTTTCGACATTACGGTGAGTAAAGGTGAATTCCGTATCTCCGCAACGGATAAATGCTTTTTCGAGGAAATAGTAGAAAGGTTCGGAAACTGCACACAAAAGCCTTGTTGCAATCATTGTGAGAATGTTAATCTCACCTGCATCAAGTGAAGCAAGATCAAGATTTGCAACATTCTTTGTGGGAATGATGGCGTGATGGTCGGTTACTTTCTTATTGTTAATAACCTTCAGCTCGTCATATTCGGTTATTGTTCTGTTAATCAGATTTGCAGAAGCATTGATAAGTTCGGGAATGGATTTCTCCATATCGCTTGTGAGGTATCGGGCATCTGTACGGGGGTAAGTGCAGAGCTTCTTTTCATAAAGCGACTGAACAAGATTCAAAGTCTGCTGTGCCGTATATCCGAGTTTCTTGTTTGCATCTCTCTGGAGAGAAGTAAGGTCATAGAGCAAGGGTGCTTTTTCTTCCTTTGCCTGACAAGCAACTCTGTAACAAGTTGCGAAATCATAGTTTTTACACTCTGCAAGGATGTTTTCTGCTTTTTCCTTGCTTTCGATTTTGTCTGTTTTTGCCTTAAAGTTACCGCTTTCAAGTTCAATGTTGTAATACGGTGTCGGCTCAAAAGCATCAATTTCCGCCTGACGGGAAATGATGAGGGCAAGAGTGGGTGTTACCACTCTGCCGACATTAAGGGCGCGATGATAGATAACCGAAAAGAATCGGGTAAGATTTATACCTACAAGCCAGTCCGCCTTTGCTCTACAATCGGCGGCAAAATACAGATTATCGTAAAACTTTGAAGGTTTGAGATGCTTGAAACCTTCAATAATGGCTTCATCTTCCATTGATGAAATCCAAAGTCTTTTTACGGGTTTTTTGCATTCGGAAAGTTTAAACATATTTCGGAATATGAGTTCACCTTCACGGCCCGCATCGCAGGCATTGATGATTTCGGTTACATCTCTGCGATACATAAGGGATTTAAGGATTTTGAAATGGTCATATTTGATTTTATCGGCTATCTTCAATCTCCACGGAGCAGGAAGAATGGGTAAATCTTCCTTTCTCCATATCGCATATTTGCCGTCATAACTGTCGGCATTTGCGAGAGTATCAAGATGACCGTAGCACCAAGAAATGATATATTTATCATTTTCCATATAACCGTCTTTTCTGTTTTTAACGCCGAGTGCGTTTGCGATGTTAATAGCAACAGAAGGCTTTTCGGTAATAATGAGCTGTTTCAAGATTATCAAGCCTCCGTTTCATCGTCATCGGCTTCATCAATTTCGTATTCTTCTTCATAACCGCCGTCAAAATCATCATCGGTATCGGGTTCTGAAACGGTGGGAGCAGGTTTACCGCCCTTCTTAAACTTGAAGTAATAGAGTGCAAAACCGCTGCCTGCAAGTGCTACTACAACAAGAAGAATGATACCGCCTTTACCGTTTGATTCCTTTTTATCGGGTTCTTCTTCGGTACTTGTTGTATCTTCTGTTGTCTGCTCGGTAGTTGTTTCGGCTACTGCACACTGAGCAAGATTTACCTTGCAGAGTTCACATTCCGTATTAACCTTGCCGTCTTTGCACTTATCCTTGCAGGAACAAGTTGCAACCTCTACTTCGCCGACATTGATAAGAGCCATAAGGTCGGCTTCATCAACCAAGTTAAGTAAGTACACGTTCTCTTTATCGCCGTCACGGTCAATTACAATGTAGAATGTGTTACCGCTTTTACTTGTTACGGTCAAAAACTGTTTGCTCTTGATTTCTTCATCCTCTTTGCCTGATGTGATATATCCGCCCATCTGCAAAAAGTCATCAATGAGTGACATATTGCCGTTGGGTGTGAGTTCGTTTGATGAATTATCACCCGTGTGGGGAATATCGACATCTGCTTTTGAGATTGTAATACTGTCAATGGAAGAAGGAATAGAAGTGTTACCGCTTTCATCGGAAGCATAATAGCTTTCAGTAGCAAAAACGGGTATAGAAAATGCCATTATGACAAGCATAATGGCTACAATGCTGAAAATTGCTTTGAGTTTACTTTTCTTCACTCGCAGCACTCCTTTCTTTTATTCTCTTTAAGAGTTCGGGTAATTCGCTGATGTCGATATTTATTGCTCTTACCATACCTACGATTTCGATGTTTTCGAGTTTTTCAATCTCGTCATCAATTACCGAATTTCTCTGTTTGAGTTTATCAATTTTTTCGTTGTTTTTTGATTTCTCATCTTTGAGTTTTTGGATTTTGGGATTCATAATACCGCCTTTCTTATGGCAGTCTGCCGTATGCATAAAAGTGTTCCTGCCAATATGATTTTGTAAGCGATTCATACTGTATCGGATCTCCGCAATGGAGCATCATATTGTTGCCGACATAAATGCCGACGTGCGTAACGGTTCTGCCCGCATCGTAAGTGTTTTTGAAGAACACCAAATCACCGGGTTTAACATTGACGGAAGAAACGGGAGTGCAAAGGTCATATAAACCTTGTGCTGTCGGTCTGCCGACACTCCAACCGCACCGGTTATATACCCACGATACAAAGCCTGAACAGTCAAATGATGTACTCGGAGAACTGCCTCCGAAAACATACGGATAACCGAGATATTTTTCGGCTTCGGCTATGATAGCCGCAAACCGTTCATCGGTCAGAGCTGATGCAGGAATTTTATAGTCCTCATATTCTGTGTTGTAGTATCTGTCAACATATTCGGAATCGGGATAAAGGTCGGGACGGTTGCCGAGAGTTGCCATATATACCGAATACAGTTCAAGTTCTTCTTCAGACATTATCTGCGAAGGAACGTGTGAAAGATTGTTGTTCTTCAGAGTGACGTAACAAATGTAATAGTTGTACGGCACTTGAACCGTATATGAAACAATTTGCGAAATGAGATTTCCTTCGTCATCTACATACCATTCAATTCTGTATCGTGTTTCTTCACGGTATCTGACTTCGGTTATGACTTGCTCGGTAAGGGTGTACTGTTTATCAAAAAGTGTCTGAATATCTCCCTCAACTTGGTCGATTGTCCATTCACCTTGATGTAAAGCTGTGAGAGCCGATAAAAGAACATACGGGTCGTGATAGATTTCATCAACCGTGAAATGATATTCGTGATACCCGTGTGTACTTTCGTAATTATCAATGGTGTGTTTCAGAGTGTTTTCAAGTACCGAATACTGTTCTTCAGCTTGTTTCATAGCTTCATCGGTACTCGGATAACTTGTAAGTCCCATTCCGCCAACACCTGACTGTACGAAAACGGTAGCTGATGAAAACATAGAAAAAATAAGCAGGACGGCGAGAACTACGCCGCCCGCTATGAGTACACCTTTCTTATGCTTTACAACAAAGTCTTTTACTTTTTTTGCCGCTTCCTTGCTTTTTTGAGCAGTTTTAGCGGATGCTGATGCAGACTGTGAAGCTGTCGCACCCTTATGTGCCGTTTTCATAGCTGCATACTCTTTCTTTATTGCCCGTTTCTGTTGCCATCTCGAATAGGGATTTGATGAAAACTGCGGATTCTGTTCCTGTGACTGTTTAAAGAGAGCATCCACATTGGCTTTGTCAGCCTTTTTCTCGGCTCTTGCTGTTTCACGGTACGGTTTCAGTTTACGGCTTCTTTCAATTCGGTTTCCCGTTCTGACCGCACCTTCAACACCTTGCTCAATCTTGTGAACGCTCTCTACACCTACATTTTCATCTTCCGTTTCGGAAACCTTTTTATGAACCGTCGCAGATGCAACATTTACCGGAGCTTTTTTGACTTCGCTTGTCAGCTTCGATGAGGGTTTGGGTTTATCCACATCTTCGTGGAAGATCTTTTTGGGGATTTTCTTTTCAGCTTTTTCAAGTTTATCCACCGCTTTATCGGCTTTCTTGGCAGTTTTCTTTACTTTGGGAGCTTTCAGTTCTTCATCGGTAAATTGCAGTCTTGGTACTCGTTTACTCATAAAATGCCCCCTTTAACGGGTCAAGCGATTCTGTGTCTTTCGCCATCGGGGTATTCGCTGTAAACACCTTCAATTATAACCACAACTCCGAATTCATTTTCAATTGCAGCGATTCCTTCGTTTAATTTGTGGAGAAGATCAAAAATATTAAACATTACTGTTTTATTTTCTTTTTCTTCGGGTTCTTTGCTCTCCTGATAAACCGTATTCGGGTTGCTGTCACTTTCACAGACGAAACGTTCATCGCAGTTGTCACAGTCACCGTCACAATAACAATCATCAAAATGTTCGCAATCGGAACAATAATCGTATTCATCATCGATATTATTGTTGTCAGCAACTTTTTCTTTTTCGATTTCAAGTTCGGCGATAATGTCTGCAACTGTATTGAGGTCTTCAGCTTTTTTATTTGCCTGATGAAAAGCATCGACAATTATTGCATATTCAAAAAGCAGGTCACCTGCATAGGAAAGGTTTGAATGCTCAAAAATTTGCATAATGTCAGTAAAATTAACAAAATTCATTTTTCTGATACCGACATCTGTCATGTGATAGAATCGCTGAACACTCTTACAATATTTGTTAACGCAAGTTCTGTAGTCCTGAATGTTGAACGCTCTGCAAACATCTTTTGCACAGAAGAAAACCAATCCATCTTCGCAAAGCACTCGGACTTCTCCTATGCCTTTTAAACCTATCGTGCATCTGATTACGTTATCAGTCTTTATAATATCCTTTATCATTTTAAAAAACTCCTTATAGTAAAGTATCAGTCCGCTTTTTCCTGCGGCTTTGTTGTCATAATCGAATACAGTTCCGTATCCTTCGGGAAACGGTCTGTAAACGGCAATATGGTACTGCCGTAGAAGATAAGTCCTTCACCTTCGCCTGACTGAGTTACATAAGAAAGCTGATGAGGGGAAATATTGAGCTGCTTTGCAAGAATCTGTCTGTCGCCCGAAGCCTGATTGAGCATATATATGTAGTCGGAGTTTTCAAAGATATTTTCGATTTCTCTCGATGAGAGCAAATCTTTGACGTTCTGCGTAATGCCCGTAGGAATACCGCCCCATTTTCGGAATCGCTTCCAAATTTCAACCGTGTATGCAGCCGTCTGTTCTTCTTTGAGCAGAAGGTGCATTTCGTCAATGTAATAACGGGTAGCTCTGTGAGCTTCACGGTTTACGGTAACACGATTCCATACCTGATCCTGAACGATAAGCATACCGATTTTTTTGAGCTGTTTTCCGAGTTCTTTAATGTCATAGCTGACAACACGGCTGCGAATATCTACATTCGTGCGGTGATTGAAAACATTGAGTGAACCCGTAACATAGATTTCAAGAGCAGTAGCGATATACTGCGCTTCTTTTTCTTCCTGCTTTCGCAGTTCGTTATACAAATCTTCAAGAATGGGCATATTTTCGGGAACGGGATTAGCAAGATACTCCGTATATACACGGCGTACACAACGGTCAATGATTGTTTTTTCAACAGGCTGTAATCCGTCTTTGCCTGCAACGATGAGTTCGCACAGAGAAAGAATGAAATCGGATTTAAGGGTCAGCGGATTTTCGTCATCAGAATAGTTAAGGTTCAAGTCCATAGGATTTATAAAGTCCTCGGAAGTGGGTGAAATCTTAATAACCTGACCGTCAAGCCTTTCAACCAATGCTCCGTACTCGGATTCGGGGTCGCATATAATAATGTCGTCATCTGTTACGAAGAAAACATTTGAAATCTCTCTCTTTGCCGAGAAAGATTTACCCGAACCGGGAGTACCGAGAATAAGACCGTTGGGATTTTTAAGCAGCTTACGGTCAACCATTATCAAGTTGTTCGACAATGCGTTAAGACCGCAATAAAGAGCTTCCTTACTCGTCTGGAAAAGTTCCTGCGTTGTGAAGGGTATAAAAATAGCGACGCTTGATGTGGTCAAGCCTCGCTGAATTTCTATTTGGTTGTATGCAAGGGGTAAACTGCTCATAAGTCCTTGTTCCTGTCGGAAATCAAGTCTTACAAGCTGACAGTTGTATTTTTGAGCAATCGAACTTGCCTGAAAAACATTGTTATCGAGCTTCTGTTTGTTGTCTGCAACATTGAGAACGATAAAGGTGAGCAGGAACATTCGCTCGTTTCGGCTCTGCAAGTCCTGAAGCAGTTTTGTAGCTTCATTGTTGTATGTGGCAAGGTCAGACGGAATAATATCCATATCGTAACCCGCACGAACTGCCTTTTTCTGTTCTTCAATCTTCATTTTCTGAAGGTCGGTAATTTTTCTCTTTACCGTCTTAATCGCATTTACTTGGTCAACAGACTGAACGTGCATTGATACCACGACATTTGATTCCATATCGAGGAAATCCGCAAGCATTCGGTCATTGATTTCGGGTGCGAGAATTTGCAGAAATGAAGCGGCACCGACTTTCTTGCCGATACCGAATGTTTTGCCGTTTGCAAACTCAAACGAGCTGGGAGCGATAAAGTCTTTTACGGAAAGTCCGGAAGAAGTAAGCCAGTCCCAAGAGAAATTGAAGGGTATCTTTTCATCGGTATGGAACATACCGTGCATAATTTTAAGTCTTTCCCTTCCGTTTACGGGAGTAGCAATAACACCTAACTTTTTAAAGTTGGTGATAATATCTGCTTCAAGTCGCTCAAGACGGGGTTTTGCCTGCTTTATTGACGGAGCTTCGATACCGAAAGAAAGATATTTTGTCTTTACAATACCGTTGTTACCCTTTGCAAGCTGTTCACGGAGAAAATTCTGATATTCAACGGCGATACCGTCAAACATATCTCCACGAACGGGAATTGTGATGTTATCGGAATAAACTTCTTTTGCCCCCGTAAGATTGATGAATGAAAGCTGAAATTTAACCGATGAATCGAAATAGTTAAGGAAATCACACCAAGAATCGAAGATGGCGTTTTTATCCTCATTGTTGTTAAGCTGATAGTTTATATCAAGAAACTTAACCGTTTTTGTGTAATAGTTATCTGTTACACGGCAGATGCCGTCTTTGAACATTCGCTGAAACGGAATACTGTCCTGAGCTGACATCTGCTTTTTATCTTTGCCTTTTGCTTTGGCAACAGCAGCATCAATCTGTTTCTGCTGTTCTTTAGTCATTTTTCTGTTTGCCGACAATCGCTTCAACCTCCTTATCTAACTTGTCCTGCCTTTCGAGTACGGCATAATAGTTGTTAGTCATATAAGGTCGCTGTTTCGGTTTTATAAACAAAACCTCCGCCATATTCTTAACTACCTTTTCAAAAGGCTGTCCGTTCTTTTCATACATTCCGAGAAGAACAAACGGAACCATAACCAATATCATTACGATTGCTGCCGCACTGACATTGAGAAATGATTTCAAAAGGAAGAAAAGGGGTATAGCGATTACAGCACCGCTGCCAAAACAGATAAGCTGTCGCTTTGTAAGATTGAACATTGCCTTTGTTTTGACTGCGTTTAAATCTTTGGGTACAGGAACGTAAGCCACGAAATCTCTCCTTTCCGTTAATGAGCGTTAAAGATAGATTTTGCAAGTGACCCGGTTTTGAAAAGGCTGAAACAGAGAAGAACGGTGTAACCCATACAAGTCCATATTGCATAGGAAATATCATCTGTAACCGTGATGTTCTCAACAAGTGCTGCATAAATCGCAACACAAACGATGATAAGAAATGCTTGGAACGCAAGTGCAAACAGATTTCGCAGATAATTCTGTCCCATCTGTCCGCTTTCTTTGTTCATCATTGTTGCCATAGGAATGGGAGCAACGGAAGTGACAAGATAAATTTCTATCATTCTTCCGAATACAACTACCAAAATACAGATTTGGAGTATGCCCATACAGATTTTTACGATACCTGACTGCATCCACAGTCCGATAAGTCCGCCTATGCTCATAGCTTCGAGTTCACCTTCGAGATCGGTTATGAAATCGGTCATATCTATTGAAGTATCACCGATTACCACTCCCGCTGATTCCACTATGATTTCGTGTCCGAGGTCGAATACTGCCATTACAATATCCCAAGTGTTTGTAACTATGAGAACTGCACCCGCCGTTTTAAATGCCCATTTGAAGAACTGAAATGTGTCAACATCGTTATGAAAGTTATTTCTGTCAACAATCATCTGTATCAGTTCGAGGGTCATAACAATAGCGAGAATCACACCTGCAATCGGAACCATTACGTTTTCCGAAAGATTGTGAACCATATTGAATATTGCAGTATTCCAATTCTGCGGGGTAGAGCCGACTTGTCCTGCTATTTCGCCGACCTTTTCATTAACTTGGTCGAACAAGCCTGTAAGGTTGGTTGTAATTCCTTCGGTTAATATTTCCCGAAACCAATCCTCAATAGCCTGAATAATCGTATCCATAGCTCAAGTCACTCCTTTCGGTTGGCTCCCGTGCCGAAACACGAGAGCCGCTTGATATTACTCAATCAAATTCTGTCCGTCTTTTTATTAACCGAACAGACCCGAAAGAAGGGGTACAAGAGTGATGCCGATGAGTGCAACGCCGCCGCCAGCCATAAGCTGCTTCATACCCTGCGACTTTGCACCGGGGTTATCGTTGCCGTAGCCTTCAAGAAGGTTGATTGCACCCCAGATGCCAAGACCTGCACCGAGTGCAATAACGAGTGTCTGCAGTACATCTACTGCTGAGTTGAAAAATGCCATTAAAAAAATACGTATAGATTTTACGTGTCTTTAGTTCGCTACATAACGTTTCTCCTTTCAATTTTTATAATTTTTTTTGTTGATACGAACATTTTGTCTTGATATATATAAAAGCCACCGTTATTACGGTGACTGCTGTTGTTCGTCGGATACATCTATTTCATAAACTTCATAGACATCATCCGGCTTTGTTCTGAGTTTTGTTGACACGAATTTTTCAATGTCAAACTCATTTTTCTTATCATAGTCGGAGAGCTGCTTGTATTTCGGGTGCTTTGTTATGTCATATTTATTTGACATAAAAGGACGGACACCACGAAGCTGAAGAATACATTTTGAGCCATCCAAGACTGCGAGTTCATCAACTGATGCAAGTTCTTTTCCGAGTTTCTGATAATTAAGGCTGTGCGAGGTTTCTCTGCCTCTGCTTTCGCCCGTGTTAAAGGTATCAATGGTTTCTTTACCGAGTGCTGTTGAAAGTTCTTTCAATGTTGTCGGCTCTGAACCACCGAGGAATATTCTGCTGTCACAGTTACCGATGATTGTGTCGGCATTATCCTTATACAAGGCTTTGAGCTGTGACTGTGCCTGCAAAACAAGGCAAGCTGAAATCTCACGGCTTCGGATTGTTGCCATAAGTTTTTCAAGATTCGGTATCTGACCGATATTTGCAGCTTCGTCAATAAGACATCTGACGTGTATAGGCAATCTTCCGCCGTAAACATCGTCAGCCTTTTCGCAAAGCAAATTAAAAAGCTGAGTATAAATCATTGAGATGAGGAAATTAAAGGTTGCATCCGTATCTGACATTATGAGGAAAAGAGCCGTTTTTCTGTCATCCGTCATATCAAGCTCCAATTCATCATACATAGTAATTTCTCTTACTTCTGCAATATCGAAGGGAGCAAGGCGGGCGGCACAAGAAATCAGAACTGATTTAGCCGTTTTGCCTGCGGCAAGTTTGTATTTCTTGTATTGCCTTACAGCGAAATGTTCGGGGTCTTTTGCTTCAAGTTCGTCAAACAGATAGTCAACGGGATTTTTGAAACTTTCATCATCTTCTCTGACTTCCATTGCGTTAATCATAGAAATAAGCGTAGCAAAGTTTTTTTCTTCTTCAAGACCTTCATACCACAAGTAACCGATTAAGGCACAGTAGAGCAATGTTTCTGCTTTAACCCAAAAATCATCACCTGCTTTTCCTTCGCCTTTGGTATTGGCGATAAGAGTGGTAACGAGCTTCAATATATCCTTTTCAGAATGGATATATGAAAAGGGGTTATAGTGGAAGGACTTTTTGAAATTGATTGTATTGAAAATCTTGATTTTGTAGCCTTCCTTTTCAAGCATCTTTCCGCACTCAATGGCAACCGTACCTTTCGGGTCGGTTACAACATACGATGAATGGCATTGCATAAGATTCGGTTTAATCCAAAATCTTGTTTTACCCGAACCTGAACCGCCTACGATAAGAACATTCTTGTTTCTTGCGTTTTTCGGTTCTTTCGGTCTGTTGCTCATCATCAGACTTTCTGTTTGAGTGAGGATAACATTGTTCTGAAAAACGGGGTCCTGAAACGGTGCAATATCATCGTGAGTTCCCCAACGGGCAGAGCCGTATTCTTCATTCTTTCGATATTTCTTTGCGTTTTTACTCTTAACATAAACTGCAAGCCTTATGCCTGCGGCAATCGTTGCTCCTACAATAATATCGAAGATGTGAAAGCTCGGTAAAATATCTTCAAAGGCATAAGTTAAGCCCTCCATTATATGGAGAGCTTTACCTTGAAAATCTGTACCCGGCGCAAGTCGGACAGCCTGACCTATTTTAGTTGCCATAATTCCGATTACAACATACGGAATGTTGGGAACGATGATTTTTTTGAGATTTATATTTCTCAACGTTCACCACGTTCCTTGTTTTTGATTTTGGTGGGAAGTGATTTAATCTTTTCCGCTATATTCTTTATTTTTACTGCAATGGGTTCTTTGTTCTTCTTTTTAATTGTATTTGCGGTGTATTCCTTGAATGCCGCAGTTAAGGCATCGGCATCTCTTGCTTTAAAGAAAACAAGATATTTCGGAGGACTTACTGTTTTGTCCTTTTTTACGGCATAGTCAACACCGTATTTTCTTGCAACACGGTCAAAGTCTTTGATGTTTTTATCGGTGATTTCGATATTTGTCAAACCCTGATTCTGTGCTGCAAGCTGTTTTACGGTCTGTTTGCCGTGCGGAATAACATCTTTGTTTTGACTATGCTGAGCCGCTTTGTTTCTCTGATGTGCAAGGAATTTTTCCAATGCCTGCTTGAGTGTTCTTGCGGTGAGCTTTGTTGTATTAACGGATAGTGTGACCATTTTGCTTTCAACTTCTTCCTGCAAAGGCTATCACTCCTTCCAGTCAACAATATAGACGATTTCAATTACTTGCTCGTCAATGGGAGATGAAGTAGCGGAAACAACCGCATCGTAAACAACCGAAGAAGATGTATCTTTTTCGATTATCCAACTGTTATTGTATGAAAGACTGTCCGTTGTTCCGGAGCTATCTGTCTGAATACCGTTCATTTTAAAGCCGATCTTTTTAGAATCGACTTTTTCATTTGCCATGTTCGTTGAATACGGCACGATATTCCAACCGTTTTGGGAATTTATATCAGCTTTCTTTACTGATACAGCCGCTGTTGAATTATTGATAATTACAACATCTGAAGGGGCATAAACTTCACCGTCAGTTCCCATCGTGAGAACCATTGTTGTCGGTACGGTTACAGAGAACTTTGTCATAAGATAACCGCACTTATCACAATAACAGTCCGAGTTTTGGTCAACGTGGTCTGCATAAGAGATATATTTTTCTCCGCATATACAGCTTTGTGTTATCTTATGTTGTGATTCTGAAAACTGCGTATATACAGTTGAAGCCGTGAAGCTATGTGCTTCTAATGTTTCTTTTTCATAAACACATTCATCACAAGGATTAATCTTTATGTGTTCAGATTCATTAAGAAGATTATAATATGGTGCTGTTTTGTAATGGTGATAATCTGTATATCCCCAACCCATATCACATTGTTTGCATCTTTTAGTGCGAGTATGTCGTTCTTCATTACTGTAATTCCAAGATTCTGTTACCCAATACCACTCGTGTTCGCCGTGTTCGATTTTTATGTTACCACAATCTGAACAGACACTTTCTCTTTGGTGATATTTAGTATGGTTATATTCATCATCATAAAGATTATCAGAATCATACTTGTACCATTCGCCAGAAATGTGATTATGTTCAGCAGTTTCGGTTGTAGTATATCCACACTCTGCACAAGGTTTTATTACCGTATGTGTTCCGTCACCGTTATCTTCATAAATGTAGTCTGATTCAAGAAAATGGTGATAATCTGTATGATTTACCGTGTAATTACATACCGTACAATGTTTTGACCTTTTGTGTCTTGTGTCGCTATAACTTGACCAATCGCTGAACTCGGTGAAAGTGTGAAGCTCAAAATCCATTCCGGAAGAGCCGCAGTTTGTACAAGTGGTGTCCCTTTTGTGATATTCCTGATAGCTGTAGTCAGTATCCACTTCGGTAAAATAATATTCCCATTGTCCATTGGTGTTTGAATGTTTTTTTGTTTCGCTTCCATTGTATCCACACGTTGAGCAACTTTTTGTTCGGCTGCAAGTGCCGTTACCGTTGTCTGTCCATTTGCCATAGCTGAACTGATGGTTGGCATATTCATTAGTAGAATATCCGCAAGTTGAACAAGATATTGTTCTTTTATGCTGTGTATCTGAACTGTTTGTCCACGACCCGGTTTTGGTACTGTGATTATCTGATTCTCTTGCTGAATATCCGCAATAGATACAGGTTTTGGTACGAGTATGATAACTGCTTGCGTTACTTTCCCAAGCACCATAACTCCATGTATGACCCTCCAGAACGGATGTTTCTACTCCGCAACCTGTTGTTGACTGGTATTTTTCGGCAATAGCATACAAATCTTCATCGGATAGATATGCATTTTCACCTGAAAGTCCTTGATAAAAACTTCTGATTGGAGAATCATCTCTGAGATCGGGTGCATAATCGCAAATCTTATTTGCATAGTGATAAACCGAGCTGTATTGTGTATAACTTTTGGTTGTAAATCCGTGGTCAGCACACATCAAAACCATTGTATGTCTTAATAAACTGCCGTCTGAATTATCATACTTCGGGCAATAGATAACATACATATGCTCATTCTGATAACCGTTGGATGTGTTTACATAGGGCAATTGATATGCATCTTTATATTTCATACCCCCGACATAAGGAACACTACTGTTTATTAACTCATCCGGGTTTCCATATGGACCTGAAATCATAACATCTTTAAAGCAAAGGGTCTTTCCGCATCCATATTCGGTGGTTAAAATTGTGTTTGCTGCAACAACATCCATTCTTACACCAACACCGCAAATAATCAAACATAACAGCAAGGTCAAAACCTTAAAAACTTTAGAGTGCTTTTTCATTTTGCACCTCCGCCCTTAATCTGCGATTGCAATAGTAAATACCACCTTTGCGATTTCAGCATCTTTTTCCGTTGATGCGTCTTTCGATACTTTGGCGAAATATTTGAGATTCAGATTTTCCTGCGGAGCGATAACAGGAAATGCCGTCGAGCTGATAGGCATTGAGCCTGCTCCCTTTGTAGGAATACCGTTGATTTTGAGGGCAACTGTTTTTCTGCCCGAAAAGTTTTCATAATTGCCGATTTTATACGAACCATCAGTTACGGTAACATCGGTAA
>JAXJTD010000062.1:0-1880 GCA_036309745.1 Acutalibacteraceae bacterium
GATTCTGCAAGGTCATTTGTGGTGTAAGCAGGTCTTGTCAGGGGAGTAAAGCAGGTCATTTTAATTGTTAAGTCCTGCTTTTGCAGAAGTCTGCCTGTGCTGTCTTTTGAAAAAGTTGCAGTGTTTTTTGCAGCAGAAAGTGAAAAATAAGCTGTTTTCAGCGGTACGGGCAGGGTGGAAATTTCAAAAGCTCTTACCGCTACACCTTTTGTTCTGAAATCAGCATCAGAATTCAGTGAGGATATTATTTCTGTTATGATGGTGGAACTATTAATCATAAATTATCCTCTCTGTGAACAATTGCCCAATAGTAAAGGGGTTGTTTTTTGAAATAAACCTTTTCGCAATGGTCAACGCAGTATTTGTGCTCTTTAAAGCTGAGGTATGTGTTCACACCGTCAGCAGTGTCGATGGGTATTGTTGAAGATGCCAGAACAAGATATTTACTTAAACTGTCATAACCAAGCTCAGTAGGTATACCACTCAGGTATATCTTATTTTTATATCTGAGCGGCTGAAAAATGCAGCTGAATTCTGTTATATCCTTATTTGAAACAAGGCTAAAAACAACACCGAACTTTTCAAAAAGTCTGTCATATACATATTTAGTTGCCAATAAAACAAAACCTTTCATCTTTGAGAATTGATGCCGCAGCTGCAATTGCGGTATCGCGAAGCTCTCTTTCATTCTGAAGCTCTTTCTGAAGATTGCGCCTTACAGTCATATCTCCTGCTTTATAATTTTCATATTTGTCAGATTCTGTGAGCTTTAAAAAGAACATATTATAGTGTGCTATGGCTGCAGCCGTTATTGCAATCATAGGGTTGCTTTCATCCGCTTCATCTTTGAGATGTTCTTTTACCCAGCTCAAAGCACTTTCGCAAGCCACATCCAGCTGTTCTGCAGAAAATTCAAACATATCGCTGTATGTGCACAAAATTTTATTTACATCTGAAACAGAAGCCATAGACAACCACCTTATGCTATAACAAGAAGCTTTGAAGCGGCAGGAGCAATTTTTGCAAAACCTGAAATGCTTGTAACTGAGGCTCTTTCAAGCTGTCTGTCAATAAGCTTGTCATATTCTGTGATAATGCCGCCGCACTGAACCTTTTCAAGGGCAAAATTTCTGTCAAGGCCAATGAGAGAGCCGTTGGTTACATAATTACATTTAAGAAGTTCTGCACCGAAAGGAGTAACAAGCTTGCCTGTTGAATGGAAATCAAGACCTGTGTAAGCATCTCTGAATTCGCTCATAGAAAGAAGTGATGTGAGAACAGCCTGAGGCGCAATGATTGTGTTCATAGTGTAAGGGTCGAATTCACCCCAGAATGAAAGAAGGTCGGTATACTTGAGTTTGCCGTTTTCTTCAATTTCAATTTCTTCAATGGGGTTTTCATTGCCGTCACCGTTAATGAGTGAAGAAATTGCATCGTTGAGTTCAGCTTTTGCCATTGCCGCACCAATCTGCTTGAGCACAATTGTGAAAAGGTCAAGGCGCTGAAAACGGATAGCTTCATATGATGCACTGAGAAGACGGCCTCTTTTCTTAAGAGTTACAAGATTGTCCTGAGTACTGATTTTTGTTTCGGGAATAGCCTCGCCTTCGGTTACAACTGAAGGAGTTTTTTCGCTGTCTGAAAAGGGGCAGGAGATTGTTCTGTAATCAAGACCTTCAATGTTTGTGACAGTAGCTACGATTTTTGAAAGAATGTCATTTTCCTGAACACCCTGATAAACTGCTCTTGAAATGTATTCGGGGAAAAGAGCGGCTGAATCGGTTGTGCGGAAAAACTTGTCGATGCAATCGCTGTTTTTACCGCTTACCTTGATGTCGAAGCGCTTGAGCTGACGCTGATATGCGTCGAGACCTTCAAGC
>JAXJTD010000063.1:0-2535 GCA_036309745.1 Acutalibacteraceae bacterium
CCAGAAGAAGTTCTTGCACAGGCAAAGAAAGACTTCCCTTATTCAAAAGCACTTCACAATGTTCTTGAAGCACGTTGCAAGACAATGAATGCGGGAACACCAAGCGAAGGCGGTTTCACAGTTCCACTTGCATTCAGCGGTGAATACATTGATGCACTTGTTGCAAATACTCTGATTGACAAGTTGAATATCCGCAGAGTTCCACTTGTACACGGAAATCTTTCAATTCCAAGAATGGATACAACATCCGCTATTTCTTGGGGTGGTGAAGAAACAGTTGGCGGAATTACAGAGCCAACATTTGGCGAAGTAAATATGCGTGCTAAAAAGCTTTTTGCAAAAACTGCAATGTCAAATACTCTTATCCGTGAAAGCGGTGTAAACATTGAAGGTTGGGTTGCAGAAGATTTGATGCGTAAAGCCCGCATTGCTCTTGATGATGCACTTCTCAATGGTACAGGTTCACAGTATCAGCCACTTGGACTTGCAAACAATCCAAACGTTCAGACAAGCGGAAGTTCTTCAACTGCTTTCGGCTTGACTACACCAAACGATATGGTTGCTCTTCTTGAACAGGCAAACGTTAGAATGGAGAATGTTCATTGGTTGCTTAACCCTATGGGTGAATCTTGGATTCGTAATAAGGCATTCGCATCTGGACCATTCGCTTGGTCAGAAGAAATGTCAAGAAGCGGAAAACTTCGTGGATATGACTTCCACAGTTCTTCAACTGTAAAGTATGACGGAACAGGAACTGCATTTGCTGATTTCTGGCTTGGTGATTTTGCAGAAATGATGTTTGGAATTTCAAAGGATATTTCTATCGAAGTATCTCGTGAAGGAACATTTACAAACAACGGAAATGTAATTTCTGCATTCGACAAGGATTTGACACTTATCCGCTTTATCGCAGAAGTTGATTTTGCTTGCCGTCAGCCAAAGGCATTTGTTCACGGAACTTATTCTGTATCTTAATCGAAACAGAAAAAAGGGGGCGGGGTAAAACCCGCCTTAAAAACTTAATCTATAGGAGAAAAGGAAAATGACACGTTCAAGTATTTTGGAACAGATTAAAATAGTTGCAGATTGTAAAACTGCATTTGCAAAGGGCGGTGCAAATAACATCGTTATTGAAGCAGATGGTGCAGGAAAGCTCCAGACTTGCGATACATCAAGCGGAACTTTTGCAGACTTTGCAACACTTGCAGATGGAGTAAATAACGTAAATATTGCAGGTGCAAAGGCTTATCTCAAAGTTATCACTTCAACAAGTGCAGTTGGTGTGCTTGGTGATTTCGGTGTAAATCCACAGGCATAAATAAAAGGCGGTTAGAATTATGTTATGTACTTTAGATGATGTAAAAACAATGCTTAATATTTCTCTTGATGATACAACGAAGGATGAAAAACTTAATCTTTTGATTAAGCAGTATTCTTCACTTATCGAAGGATTTATCGGCTATAAATTAGCAAGGGCAGATTATACAGAAGAAGTGCATAGCGAAAACAACCGCCAATTATTACAGTTAAATCATTTCCCGTTGCAGTCCGTTTCTAGCGTTACTGTTGGCGGGGAAGATTTGACTGATTGGAAATTATTTCCAGAATATATGCGTTGGGGCAGATTATATCGTGGACTTGGTTGGGGCAATAAAGCTTATACAAGGGGATTTACTCACGATATTGTTAGCGGTGTTTGGGATGTAAAAGTTTCATATACTGCGGGTTATTACCTGCCGAACGATAATGCTTATGTTGAAGGGGCAGAAGATTCCCTGCCTTACGATATTTCAACCTGTTGTTTGAACCTAGTTGTTGAAAAATACAATCTTGATGCTATGGGTGCAACGGGCTTGAAAGCACATTCGGAAGGTCATATTTCAGATACTTATTCTGATAATGCAAACAATGTCGGACTTTCCGAAAGTGCAAAACTGCTTTTGAAAAAATATGTTTATTACGGGGTTGCATAATGGTTAGATTTCATAATGCAGTAGTTACAATTCTAACTGAAAGCAACACGATAGATGATGCGGGTGATTATATCGCAGAATGGACACAGTCAGAAGTTATTGAAGGCGATGTTCAACCGCATATATTGACAGAAGATGAAGTTAAGGCTTTCGGTATTTCTACATTAAAAGGAAATACACGATTGTTTTTATATAATGGTTTCCACGAAAATATTAAAGCGGGAAATCGTGCAAGCGTGCTTTCTAGTTTTACGGGCAAAACAGAATTGTTTAATATAATGCCGATAAATGCTTGGAGTAAGCACGGGGAATGTTTATTGATTCCCGTAGAGAATGAAGAAGCAACACCAGATCCAGAGCCGACAAATGGCGAAGGGGAAGAAGGAAATGGCGAAGGGGTTTGATGCACAATTACTAGCGTTTCAAAAGGCTTTAGAGAAGCAGGCAAAGCAAGCCGAAGCGGATTCTAAAAAGTTTGTAACAATGAGTTGTGCAGAAGTTGAAAGAACTGCCAAAACTATAATGCGGGATTCACCGACAAATCCAGATGTTAGTTATGGCA
>JAXJTD010000064.1:0-1660 GCA_036309745.1 Acutalibacteraceae bacterium
AAATCTCGGCGACCGGCTGATGTCCTCGGACAATTTTGAGGAAGCTCTCGGCGAGATCATCTGGCTGATTACCCTGCTTGCAAATCAGTCAATCCTGATCCACAACATCAGGCACAAGGATAATCCCAAAGCTCTGCTCACCGAGGATGAGGTTGAAATTCTCACCACCCCGCACGACTTGACCGAATACAAATCAGCGATCACGGAGGCACTGTTCAAAGGCACACAGCGTAACATTGAAAGTGAGAACGACTCAAAAAACGCGGCAGCCGGGTAAACTACCCGGAATTATTCACCCGGCTTCTGTACTACGGCATCGCACACCTCAATTTGACGCAAAACGAGGTGTGGCTGATGCCGTTCGGTCTGCTGCTTGACCTTGTTGAATGTCATAAACAATATCACGGTATGGCAAAGCCCAAACGGGAAAACTATATTGATGATATTATTCCGGAGGGTATATAGACAATCCTCCAAAATTCTGATATGATATACAGAAAGACAAATCGGAATTTAGAGGTGGAAAAATCATGATTGAATACTCTAATCTTAATGAAACGTTTATTACGTTTATTATAAAAAGATTTCCCGAATTAAAAGAGCAAGTTGAAGGGGAAATGAGTCGGTTAGGTGAATTTTTACCTCATGTCATTTTGGGAAATGTATGAAGATTTATCATCAAATGGATTAAAAGAAATGGTGGCGAATAAAATGAGTAAAATCGGTGATTATTTTGCTTCGCAATGTGGGAATCCGCACGGAGTTATCGGAAAGATCATGACATGGTCAATGAATCGTGCAAATAATGTTATGTACAAAGGCATTGTCGATGAACTGAAAATTTCGCCCAAAACGCAGATACTTGACGTAGGATTCGGCAACGGATACCTCGAAAAGCTGATAATTCAGAAATCGAGGTGTTTTATCACCGGAATTGATATATCTGAGGATATGGTCAACAAAGCAGCCGAAACCAACCGCAGATATATTGCTTCGGGGAATATGAAATTTCAGCTCGGTGACTGCTGTGATCTTTCTTTTAAAGACAAAACATTTGATGTGGTCACAACGATGAACACCATATACTTTTGGAACGATACCGCTAAGGGAATGTCTGAGATCAACAGAGTATTAAAGGACAATGGTATCTTCTACAATGCTGTTATATCAAAGGAAAACTTAGACAAGTTCTTCTATACGAAAAACGGGTTCAAGAAATTCACAAAAGACGAATATATAGAGCTTGGCAAAAAGGCAGGCTTTCGGAGAATACGAATCAAGAAATTGGGTAACAATTATGGTTTGCTTATCATTTATATGAAATGAACAGGAGAACGGCTGTATGAAAAAACAGAAACGCCAGACTTGTAGAGTTTGCCACGTTGTATTGTATCAGCTATGGCGACGATGAAACACAAAATCTTGTTCAAGTTACTTTGTTAGAGTATTTGTGGGACGAAAAAACAACTTATAATAGGTTATGGAACTATATTTGTAACTACCTTTACATTCCATAAAAATTATATTATACTGCTAAATTCTGATTTATCGCATTTACTATTATGGTAATCGCAGGCAGCCTTATATGAGGTTGCCTGTTTTTTATGCCCTGAAACGAATCGCAAACTACGCTTTTCTCCCGTTTCCTATATAATGATTC
>JAXJTD010000065.1:0-1586 GCA_036309745.1 Acutalibacteraceae bacterium
ACGGGCTTGTTTGCTTTTATTTTGATTTTTATTTGTTACAGCATAATTACAACAGAATCAGCTGAGAACCGTCTTTTGCAACATAATTCTTTTGAACACCGAGTTCGTCCATCCATGCACGAACCTCCAATGTTTGAAGGTCACCGTTTCTGTTGTCCCATACCCATGAAGGCGTTTGCCATAGGTCGTCCAACCCGGTGCAAAAATAAAATCACCGATTCTTTTTCCGTTGATATATGCTTCATAAGAGCCGAGCGCAGAACAGAAAAGTGTTGCCTTACCGATTGCTTTTTCGGGCTTTATAGCCTTGATGAAAACGGGAACGACTGTACCGAAATCTGCATTTTCTTTAATGAATTTTGCGTTTTTAATCGTATTCATTTAATCACCTGTATTTTTAAACTTGTAGGTTTGTCAATGATGTGTTACAAAATTAGAAAACCTCGCCGAAGCTGATAAAAGCTTTGATATAGTCAGCAGGAGATTTCCAATTTAGTGGACGCATGGGGAAGTTATTGTATTTTCTGCTGTGAACAGCTAATTGCTTTTTGAAATCTTCAAAAGAGTAGAAATTATGAGTAGCATAGAAATATTCGTTATCTTTACGATGAGAACGCTCAACTTTTCCGTTATGTCTTGGTGTGTAAGGTTTAATGAGTTTGTGCCTTATGCCACACTGTTTGAGCGTACGCTCAAACAGTGTGGGCGCAGGGTTTTTAGTGTTGGCAAGACGGTTGGTGAATTCCAGTCCGTTATCTGTCTGAACGCATTCTACCTTAAAAGGAAATGCTTTAAGCAAATTTTTAAGAAAGACAGCAGATGAATATGTGCTGTGTTCTTCAAATGCTTCAATGTATCTGAATCTTGAATACTCGTCTATTGCTGTGTATTGATAGAATTTCTGTCCTGCAGCATCACCGACAATGCAAGCTTCCGGAACAAACTTAACATCTATCTGAACTCTTTGACCGGGATAATTCATTTGCTCATAAGGCTTTGCGATATATTTGGGGTTGGGCGGTTTAACAGCCATATCACCTTGCCTACGAAGGACACGGTAAAGACCGGTTATCGAGCGTGTGTATCCCCGTTGCATAAGTTTTAC
This sequence comes from Acutalibacteraceae bacterium, assembly GCA_036309745.1. GTDB lineage: Bacteria > Bacillota > Clostridia > Oscillospirales > Acutalibacteraceae > CAG-177. Next base: position 1,106 of record JAXJTD010000065.1, read on the forward strand.
CCAGAACACAACCAAACCTGCGTGAGGATTTCTTCTTCTCATATCGGCAATCAGCTTCAGCTCGGCTTCTGTGTGTTGGTTGGGATGATGATGCGGTCTGTGTGATTTATCAGCCAAAGACTGAAGTGTTCCGTCATATCTGTTCTTCCAACGATAGATGTATTGTCGATTTGTTTTGTAACGGATTGCTGCTTTTGTTACTCCATATTTTTCTGCGTATTTAATTAATGCTTGACGATACCTCATTGTTTGTGTTACAGTTGTCATGACGAATGGTTAACCTCCTGTCGGTTTTGTCTGAGCAACTTAACTGTAACACAGGTTTTTCCATTCGTCATTTATTTTTTCGCTTTTGTAACACTTCTATTGTAAACCTACACAAAAAACTCAGATTTCTTTACAAATTTACTTTATTTTATTTGCATTATATGTTATAATACACGCGTGTATACAGTTTTGCACATCAATGAAAGCTTAAAGG
>JAXJTD010000066.1:0-2597 GCA_036309745.1 Acutalibacteraceae bacterium
CCGTATTTCTGTTCGATTTTCGCAAGAGCACGGTTGCCAAACTTCACCTCACGAACCTTTCCGCCAAGTTTAATATGAAAATCACTCGGCATCACTTTTTCAAGTTCCTTTTCTTTTTCCATTTTTAACCCCTGTTTAGAAAAAAAATAAGCGTTACCATGTAACGAATAAAGTTTACACGATAACGCTTAAATTGGCAAACACAGTAGTTCAATTATGCAATCGTAACTACTGCACTTGTAGTTGTCACTCCGACACCGTTAAGGTCTTTGAGACCGCTTGTAACAGTAACAACAATGTCACCGCTCATGTTGGCATTAGAAGTGAATGTGATTACATCACCGTCAGTGTTGCGGGCGAATGTTCCTGCAACGACCGTTCCCGCTGAAGAAATGATGATGTTGTCAGCATTGATTGTAGCGTTAGCAAATACGCAGTCACCGCCAACCTTTGTGCCAGTGATTGTGATTTTCTTTGCTGAACCGCCCTGTGCAATCGCAACAGTTACAGCACCCTCATTGATTCCTGTTGAAAGGACTGGAGCATTGAACCAATTCTCAATAACGCTTGCCACGGCATCGATGTCAGTTCTAGCGTGTGTACAGATAACACCGCTGTTTCCATCCTCTTTGTACTGAGTAGCAACAAACTGAGCAGTAAGCGTAAGGTGCTGAAAGTCAATGTTTTCGCCTTTCGTTGTTCCACCGCTTTCTGGAACGGCAAACTTGCCTTTAGCATACCAGAAGTTCTCAAAGATTTTGTTTCCTGCATCGTCTGTACCGCCAATCCAAACTTGGAAACCAAGTGCAAAATACTTAGACTGGTCGAGCGGTTTTTCAACGGTAATTCCGTTTACACGCTCCTGTCCAAGCATGACTGCAAGTGAGTTCGGGTCAGCGTTGGTGAGTTCAAGTGTCATGTCGGTATTTCCTCGGTTGTTTACAACAAAGAAAGCACCGTTGTCAGCATAATCCGTCTCAACGCTTGAGTTCGGGTTGATGCTCGCCTGTACAGCACCACGCAACGGAATAACAGCACCGTAAGACGGTGGGTTGATTCCGTCATCCTCAATCAAAGGAGCAATTACAACATTGCTCAGACCAATTTTAGGATTTTCTGCATTTCCTGCCATTTTTTTAATCCCCCTTGTTAAGTTCTATATTTTAAGAAAAGCCTTCTTAAAATCCATTATTCTGTGGCGAATGTTATCGCTAACATCGCTTGTTTCAGTATTCATTGTGCAAGCCCAAAAATCAGACCGCATTATTCCATGCACCAAACTTCCAATCTGTGCCGTTGTCGGATAATCTGCAAGCGTTTTAGTGAAAATATGAACCCTAACGCTTACATCTGTTCCATCTGGCAAGTTATCGGAAAACTCAACATCCCTCTGACCCGAATCTTCATAAACAATAAGCGGGAATGTTTTGACCTCTTGCGGATATGCTGACAAAATATGACCTTCTCCAAGCAATTCGGAAAGTTCGGCATCCGATGTCAAAAGTGTATACATATATTTCTTAACATTCAACATCTTTTACCCCTTTATCGCCTTACCTAAAATCTGCTCTCTAGCCTGTCTCATAAAGTCCGCACATTTTGTCGTAGCAACGGACAGCCACGGTCTAGGCTTCATTTGTGATGTACCAAACTCTAGGTATCTTCCGTAGTCCAAATCCGTACCTACCAAAGCATAAGGCTTGCCGTTTTCCTCTCCTGTTGTGTGAGTGACAGACTGCCTTAATGTACCGTAATCAACAGCAGGTGGATTTCCAGCAACCGAAGGGTGATGATTGCCATGATATGTAACATTCGGATTAGTTACGGTATCACGCATCAAGGTCTTAGCCGTTCGCTCAATTTCTGATGCACAAACGACAACATATTTTTTTTCAGCTTCGTTAAGGTTTTCAACCTTCTTTTTCATGTCCTTTATGATAAATGCGACCTGTTGCTCAAGTGATTTCATGCTTCATTCTCCACTGGAATCAAAAGACATTCCCCATGTCTAGTCCAACAGTTCACAGGCATAATCGAGTAAGTCTTTGTGTCTCCCGATAAAGTGGAAGTCACGCTTGCTCGGTTTCCAGATTTAATGTTCGGGTGCAATCCGTTGTAAAGGAAAATCTTAACTTCTCCCCGTGTTGTGGAGATTCCATAAGCCTTGATTTCATCTTCGGTCAGTGCATGAGGTTGTACATCGCCCTCAATCGTTTCCACCTCCACGAACCCTGCAATGTAATCCCCCTCTGAATTGAGAGTCGCTTTTTCTTCGAGTATCTTGACAGTGGCATTTTTGAATCTGACCATTTACGCAATCCCGTAGAAAACATACTGTGAAAGTACATTCTTTGCACTCTCTGTAAGCCCAACGCTACAAGAATCATCACCGTAACTCTCTGAAATGTGTCCTTCGGAATGACTCTTTAAGCCTGTTGCTCCCATTGCATCGAAATTGTATTTAAGTCGACCATTTCCATGCAGACCGCTACAATTTCGTAAGGCAATGAATCGTCTGCACCCTCGACATAACCTTCATCATCTGGGAGATAATATCCCGCCTTGTATGTAACCTTAATATCCCATGCACCCGAAAC
>JAXJTD010000067.1:0-234832 GCA_036309745.1 Acutalibacteraceae bacterium
ATGCAGGCAAAATCAAATCGGGTGATGTTGTTGTTATCCGTTATGAAGGTCCCAAGGGCGGACCGGGCATGAGAGAAATGCTCAACCCCACGTCAGCTATTATGGGAATGGGTCTGGGCAGCAGCGTTGCGCTTGTAACAGACGGCAGATTCAGCGGTGCAACAAGAGGCGCCTGCATCGGCCACGTTTCGCCCGAAGCGGCAAGCGGCGGTGTGATAGGTGTTGTTGAAGACGGCGACATTATCAGCATCAATATCCCCGAAAACAAGCTTGAACTTAAGGTTGACGAAAAAGTTCTTGAAGAGCGAATGAAAAACTTTGTTCCCAAGAAAAAAGAGCTTTCGGGTTACCTTAAAAGATATGCTGCACTTGTTTCAAGCGGAGCGGAGGGTGCGATTCTGAAATGAAGAACGAAAGATTGAATGAATTATATTTAAAACTCAATTCGCTTTGCATTTTCAGAGCATTGCTTGCTGATTCGGTAATCAGCAAGTTGATGAAATATCTTGAATGTATTGAAACCGCAGAAACATCCGAAAAAATCAGCCGTTATTCCGATTTCGTTTCTGTTTTGTATACAAACAACAAATTAAGCCTTGCGAGGCACATTCACACCGTTGTCAGCAATAACGAAAATGTTTATGTCAAGATTCTCGGCAGTGGGAAATCGGGTTCACCGACTATGAAAAAATGTGTTGACGCTGAGCTTGAAATTCTGCAATCGGTTGCGGATCTGACCCCTGCGGAACTTCAGAGTGCAGTTGATTGGAACGGATTTCTGCCCGTGTTCAAGGCTGAAAAAGTTGATTTGGCAAACGATTACGCAAAGCGAACAAGGAATATCGGCAAATACGGCTACGGCATTTATGCGAAAAATCATATGTTTCGAATTGACAACGGAAAAATTGTTCCCGTTTTGCATCCCGATGAAATCACACTTTCCGACCTTATCGGATATGAACGTGAAAAGAAAATTATTCTTGATAACACAAAAGCTCTGCTTGAAGGCAGAGCGGCGGCGAATATTTTGCTCACGGGTGATGCCGGCACGGGCAAATCCTCAACGGTCAAAGCCGTTGTCAACGAGCTTCACAAAGAAGGCTTGCGGATAATCGAGGTGCGTAAAGAACAGCTCCGTGAAATCCCCGTCATTCTTGACGAGCTTTCGGATAATCCGCTGAAATTCATTTTGTTTATTGATGACTTATCTTTCCAAAAGGATGATGATAATTTCAGCGCACTCAAAGCAATTCTTGAAGGTTCTGTATCGGCAAAATCAAAAAACGTTGTCATCTATGCAACGAGCAACCGCCGTCATCTTGTCAAAGAAAAATTCAGTGACCGTGAGGGTGATGACGTTCATTTCAACGATACCGTTCAGGAAATCATCTCCCTCTCGGACAGATTCGGAATTCATATCACTTTCAACAAACCTAACAAAGAAACATATCTTGATATCGTTCGCAGTCTTACAAATAAAAAAGGTATAAAATGGGATACAGATGAACTTGAAAGAAAAGCGGAGCAATTTGCACTTAAAAAAGGTTCACGCTCCGCAAGAGCGGCAAAGCAGTTTGTTGAAAATATGATATAAAAAGCAAAGCAGGTAACAACCATTTTAAGGATGTCGCCTGCTGAATTTTATCTGTTATCAGACAGCGGTGTGTAATCTGTGCTGCTTCGCAGATATTCTTCCATCTTGCCGCTGAGTAGTAATCTGACATAACTCATCGGTTCATTGTAGATAAGATAATCAAGTTCTGATGTTTCGTACATATTGTTTGCATATTCGTTTTCGACAGTAATGCAGTCGATTGATACCATCGAGCCGTCGGCAAGTTTAACTTCAACGCAGGCGGTATCAATGTTGAATTCGCAAGATAAAATATTGTTTTTCATAATTTGCAATTCCTTTCAGTTATTAATGATAGCTTGAAACAATGTGTGTTTAACCGCCGTTAACAATTTATTCATTGAATCCGTTATGAACACTCGTACCAGAAAAGAAAGAGATACCATCGGGTATCTCTTTCTTGCTTTTAAAAAGTTTGGGATTCGAAAGGGCGTTAAGAAAACATTCCGGGGGAATGTTTTTAGCCCGTCGAGTAAATTGTAGCTTTCGCAGTCCGCAAGCAACCGAAAGTCGAACACACAGAGAAACCGTTTTTCAATAGTCCCTAACTCTCCGCCAGAAAAGATACCGCAGTTGATACAATGTACCAACTGCGGTATTGTTATTTATATTCAAGTATTTAATAAATGTTTGCTGTGATTGAGATAATTCGTTAATTTATTCTTACAACGAGGTCGCTTTCGGGGAAGCAACAACAAGGATGTATAAAATTAAACTGCATATCTGCTATGCGGCGTTTGTTTTCACCCTCGGGTATATAAACCTTACCGCTGACAAGCTTGCTTCTGCAAAAACCGCATTCGCCTGTATGGCATCTTGCAGGCACAACTATACCTGCACGCTCGAATGCACAAAGCACGGTTTCGTTGCTGCTTGCTTTAATTACAGTTTCCTCACCGCGGTTAATTACGGTAACACTGTATTCCTTGGGTTCTTCTTCGGCCTTCTTGCCGGATGAGAACACCTCAAAACGGATGTATTTTCTTTCCAGTTCTAACTTGGGAAGCTCTGTTTCAAGGAATTTATATAATCCGCCGGGGCCGCATACAAAAATACTGTATTTGCCTTCGGGTGCATATTTTCTGATGATATCCGCACCGACAAATCCTTTTTCATAGCCTTCTTCGTCACTGTGGCTGAGCACGTAAACCACATTGATTTTTTCATTCTTTTCGGCAAGCGAATCAAGCTCTGCCTTAAAGAGAATTTCGTCTGAGTTTCTGCAACCGTAAAGCAAAGTAAGCGAGCAGCCCTCATCACCCTCGTCTATTGCTCTGGCAAGTGAAAGAAACGGTGTTATACCGCTGCCGCCTGCAATGGCAACTATGTTTGAGGCATCTCTCAAAGGGTTGTATGTCATATTGCCCTCAGGAGCATATGCCGTAACCTTATCGCCTGCTTTCCAGTTGTCAAGAATATAGTCGGAAACAAATCCGTCGCTGATTCGCTTGACGGTTATCCGGTATTCTCCGTTCAATGCGCTTGCGGGAGAAGAAGCTATTGAATACGAACGGGTAACAACCGAGTTGCCGATTTCGAGCTTGAAGGTAAGGTACTGACCTGCTTTGAAATATGCAAGCGGTGCAGATTCGCTTTTGAAGTAGTAGCTTTTTGCAATATCAGCATGTTCTTCAACTCTGCTGATAATAAGTTTCTGCTCTTTGGGGTGAAGACTCTTTGCAACCTTGTTTACACCGAAATCATCTGTGCGGGTCGGCAGAACAGCGGGAGCGTTGCTTATGAATTTTTTTCTTTCCGTCAAAAACTTTACCGTATTTATGGTGTCTTTGAGATTTCCGTTTACAGAAAACTTTTTCTTGCTCATTACTTTACCTCCTTTTCCATATCGAGGATTGCCGCCTTTGCTGCCATATCACCTGTTGTATAACTGGGCGAATAGCCCATATGTCTTACGGTATATCCGCCTGCAAAATAAAGGCCGGGTATTCCTTTTTCTATTAAGTCAAAAACAATTCTCTTGACAATACCATCTTCCTTGCTTGCTTCATATCCGTAAATAGTTCCGGCAGGAGCATCGGTGTAGCGTGCATAGGTCATTGGTGCCGCTATTTCGATTTCTTCAATGTAATCTCTTATTGCTACACCTGTTGCTTTTTCAAAATTATCTATCATTTTCTCTGCGAAAGCAGTTTTGGTTTTATGGTAATCCTTTGCGGAAACCTTGCTCCATTCATCGCCTGCAAAAATGGATGTCATATAGAGTATGCTTGTGCCCTCGGGTGAGCAGTCGTTAAAAGCTCTGTTAAGGCAAACTGTTGCCTGCACGTTGTTTGTTTCCAGTTTTCGGCTCTGCTCATAGCACTTTCTGTTATCATTATCGGGATAAATGAAATATGTGTGATTATTAAGCCCGAGCTCATCGGCGGAGCGGTTAAGGCCAAGGAATACTGCAAAACCTTTTGCCGACAGCGTTCTTGCATTTACCTCTTTTTTAAACTTCTCAGGAACATCTTTTTCGTCTATAAGTTTTGTGAAAGCGTTGTAAGGTGAAGCATTGCAGACTACCGCTTTTGCATTTATCTGCGTGCCGTCATCAAGCACAACACCTGTTGCAACTCCGTCTTTGATGATTATTTTGCTGACGCTTGTGTTAAACCAGGCATCGCCGCCGTTTTCGGTAAAAGCTTCAAGTAAGGCTGTGCTTATCTGGTGGCTTCTGCCTTTCGGAATAACGGCTCCGTCTATGATGTATGAATGAAGCATTGTGAAATAGTGAATAACGTTCAGCTCATCCGTTGGCTGTCCGAGATAGCACCAATAACCGTTAAGTATATCTCTTGTCTTTTTGCTTACACCAAACACGTTGAGCACTTCGTCAACGGAATAGTTTGCAACTTTGAGAAACTCTGTGTGTTCGGAAAATATTTCTTTTATCATTGAGGGTTTGAAATCGTCGATATTATCCACAAAATCCAATGTTTTTTCAATGCTTTCAATAAGGTCAAAAATCTTTCTTACAACCGTTGAAGAACCCGGATCATACTCTTCAAGCTTATTGATGAACGCTTCCTTGCCCAAAGGCATAATATAGTCGCACTTGTCGTTTTCGTCGAGCGTGATTAATCTGTATGCTTCATCGAGTGAAATCCATTCTATTTTATCTGCCGCGCCGACTTCCTTGAAAATTTTCAGAAGCGGCGATTTTCCGGTAATAGGGCCGACACCGCAAAGTTCGTGAAGCGATGCTTCAAATTCAAACCTGCCTCTTACAAAGCTTGTGGCAAAACCGCCCGGAAGATTATGGCGCTCAATAAGCAATGTCTTTTTTCCTTCTTTGGCAAGACGTGCTGATGCAACAAGTCCGCCATTACCGGCGCCGATAACAACCGCATCATAATTTTTTATCATGATTACACTTCTTTCATAATGTTTTTTCAGATACAGTGTATCACAAATTTGTAAAGCTTACAATAGAATAATTGGGCCGAAAACAAAAACTTTATTGCAATTCTAAATTATATTACCGAAACGGCAATATAAATCAGACAGAAGCGAAAGCAATCTGTGTTTAGCACAAATACATTTTTTTCTATTGCCTTTTAGGAAAAAATAATATACAATGTATTTTGGCAAGAAAGCAAAAAACACAGTTCGTAAATGCGGTTCTTGCAAAATAAAATCAGGAGTTGAAAAAATGAACACCAAAACATCTCAGAACATCCGTCCTTTTGGTTGGATGGATAAGCTCGGATATGCAATGGGTGATATGGGTTGCGGATTCTCATTCCAGCTTGTTTCAACCTTTATGCAGCTGTTTTACTTGCAGTACATAGGCATTTCACCTGTGGATTATGCTGTTATCATCCTTATTTCAAAAGCATTTGACGCTATTAATGACATTGTTATCGGCAATCTTGTTGACACAAAAAGAATCGGCAAAAAGAGCAAGTATATGCCCTGGATTATTCTTGGCGGCGTAACCCTTGTTTTCTTTAACGTTATGATTTTTGTTCCCATCAAAAACTTCCCCTATGCCGCAAAATATGCATGGTGCCTTATCTCTTACTGCCTGTGGTCGATTGCCTATACTATGGTAAATGTTCCTTACGGTTCGCTTCATTCGGTTATTACGGATGACCCTCAGCAGAGAGTATCTCTTTCAACCTTCCGCAGCATCGGTGCAGCTCTTCCTGCAATTGTTATCATGATTGTTCTGCCCGGTATTGTATACAGCAAGAATACAAATGCCGCCGGCGAAGAAGTTCAGATTCTCAAAGGTGAAACCCTTCTGCCTGTTGCTCTTGTTCTTTCACTTGTCGCATTTGCTGTTCTTTGGGGAACAACAAAGCTTGTTAAAGAGCGTGTAAGCCGCGACACATCCGAAAACGCAACAGGTGTCAAGGCAATTCTTAACTCGGTTAAATCGTTCTTTACAAACCGTGCAATGGTAGGTGCAACAATCGCAACTGTTGCTTCTGTTGCTCTTTTCAACTCAACTATGTCTCTTAACAACATGGTTTTCCAGTATTTCTTCAGAGATGCCGATAAGGTCGGTATTGCTATGATAGGCAGCTATGCACCGATGATTATTTTTATGGCTTTCATCGGAAAACTCACAAAGAAATTCGGCAAAAAGAATGTTATTGTTTCAACAATGCTTATCGGCGCAGTTTCAGGCATAGTTTCAATCTTCGCCCCTATCACGCCCGATATGACAGGTATGATTATCTATGTTGTTTGCCTTATGGGTCTTAACCTTGGTAATACCGTGTTCCAGATTTCCGTTTGGGCAATTGTTGCTGACTGTATTGAAGTCAGTTACAGAAAAACAGGAAAGAGCGAGGAAGGTTCGCTTTATGCGCTTTACTCCTTCTTCCGTAAGCTTGCGCAGGGTATCGGTCAGGCTGTTGTTTCACTCGGTCTTTCAGCAATCGGATTTATCGAAGGTGACAGTGCCGTTCAGGCTGCTGATTTCGGCGGTAAAGTCAAATCTCTCTATTTTGTTGTGCTTGCTCTGGGTTCACTTATTGCATTCCTTGCAATGCAGTTTATTTATAACATCGGCAAAAAAGAAGAAGCAGAGTTTGCCGCTAACGCAGAGAAATAAAGCTTAAAAAATTTGCAAGTATATTGTTATATTCACAGCCAAGTGAAATAAACGGACCGCAGTTGATACAATCGTACCAACTGCGGTTTTGTTGTTTTACTATCTCAATCTCTTGCAAATCAACACAAAACTTGTCACAGAGATAAGACTAACGATAACCGTGATTTTTAACAGAGTATTGATTTCTATGTGGTATTATGATATAGTTAAAAAAAATCTCGGAGGTTATTATGAATAAAAAAATCATTTTAAGTACATTGGGAGCTGCTGCCGCAATAGTGGCAATTGTTTTACTTGTAGACGTTTTCACTATGTTCAAAGATGAGAAAAAATGCCGGGAATATGAGCAACTGTTGGGCGGAACTTCTTACACCGCTTTTGACATCAACAAAACCAAGCATAAAGGTAAAGCAACATTTGATTATGAAATGTGTTTGGATAAAGATGGAACATGTGAAATTGATTGCAAAATCAAAAAGTCCGACGATAACTCCATGTTTCCCGATAACGGTACAGTTGAATTTGAGTTGACCGGATTGACCTGGGATGTTCGGGTCGAAGGCGGAAAGTATGTAGTGTATATCCTTGGTGATTGGGATTGGCCACAGTCAAACTCCGCCGCCGAAATTGACAGAGCATTGGAAATTATTGATATTGAAGGAGAAGATTTGTTCTTCAAGGCAATTCGCAGTGGACATTATGATGTGCACTTCACACGAATAAAACAGTAACGGGACATTATTATATCTTTAAAGTTATTTATAATGAGGAACAGGTTTAATATTTTTTACACTGATTCCCATAGAACAACACAGGAAATTTACAGTGTTTTCTTCTTCATGTATGGTGTAAGACCTGTAATCTGTATTGATATGAATCGTTTGATTTAAAAGGTGTTTGAATTTAAGAACTCCGCAGTTGATACAATTGTACCGACTGCGGAGTTTTATTAAATATTGAATTCAAAATGATTTTTGCCCTGAGTGAGTTTATACATTTCGCCGCCGAAAATGAATTCCGCAGGCTGATTTTCGGGAATTTCAATATCAAAGGTAACGGTATTGTCTTTTTTCTCATATTCAACCGAAACCTTGCCGGATTTCAGAGTTCTGTAACCTTCGATGCGGTTTACATTATCAACAAGAACGGGTGCGATGATAATTTCAGAATAAGCCGCACTGCCATCTTTTGCACGGATTCCCAGCAGATAATCGTAAAGATATGCCGTAACCGCGCCGAACATAGGGTGGCTGTGAGAACGGTCACGGAGTGATTGGGGCCAGTATTCCCAAAGGGATGTTGCACCCAGACGCTTCATTTCTCCGAAGGAATGGACGGCTTCCGAAAGCAGTAAATCTGCCGCAAGCTGACCGTCACCGTGTTCAAAAAGAACTCTTGTCAGAATATCCGTGCCGAATATACCCGTATCATAGCCGCCTCTTTTGCGGTAATCCCTGACCATATTTTCATAGGTTCTTTCATCACCCAGACCGATATCAACGGCAAAGGCATTTGCACCCTGTCTGCCGCCGAGGAAGTTGCCGTCCCATTTGTTGAAATATGCGGTCATTATTGCCGCTTTTCGTTTTTTGATTCGGCTTTCGAAATCGGGGATATCTTCTGTTTTGCCCATGATTTTTGCAATCTCAATGCATCGGTTAAGTGACTTGATATAGAAATAGTTATTTACAAATGGTGCGGGAAGAACAATTGATTCGGGGGTGCACCAATCACCCAGGCACCACTGACCTTCTTTGTCACTGATAATAAGGTCTGCCTGCGATTTGGATTCAAGATAGTCAAAATATCTGAGCATCTGAGGATAACATTCTTCAAGGACTGATTTATCACCGTAGTGTTTATAAAACTGATAGGGCACCTCAACAATTGCACAGCCCCAGCCTCCGGGACCGCCGCCTGAACGGACATATGGTGCAGTGTACTGAACATGACCTGTCAGCTTATCCTGACAGTCGCGGATATCACCTATCCATTTGCGGTAGAAACCTTCGCAGTCAAGAATGTTCATTGCGGCATGGCAGGCAAGCTGACCGTCGCCTGTGTAACCTCTGCGTTCAAGGTGAGGACAGTCTGAGGGAATGCCTGTGTGCATATTGGAAAGCTGTGTGTTCACATATGTGTCGTGAATCCAGTTGAGAAGTTCATTGTCGGATTTGAAAGCAGAGTTGATTTTTACGCCGCTGTGAATTATTTCAACGCACCCGACCTCTGCGTTGCCGTAAACAGCAAAATATCTGAAAGTGAACCAGGTGAATAGCGGTTTCACCTGCATTTCTTTGCCGCCACATATATAAAATTCACGCTGACCGTGAACAAATTCGGGGTGGATATCCTTATTATCGGTTAATTCTTCGCTGCATATAAGCTCAACCTTTTCGCCTTTTTTACCTTTTAGTTTCAATACGGGGTAACCGCTGATGTTTTTACCGCAATCATAAACGGTGTAACCGTCACCGTCTTTGATTTTTTTTGCATCAACTGTGCGGATAAGCTTATCCGAAGGGCAATCGGTGAATAAATATTCTGTTTCCAAGGGCTTTGCAGGGCAGGCGTTATGCCAGGCAGAATCGTCAAAGTTTTCTTCGTGTGCATCCACGGTGCCGTGGCACAAATCCTGAGTTTCAGTGCGTGTAAAGTGATAGTCCTTTACGAAACTCGGCGCAATTTTGTTTGTTTCATCGGATACGAAATCAAATGCGCCGTTTTTATCTTCACCGAAAATACGCCATATTGCCTTCGGGTCACCGTAACGGCTTTTTTCCACTTCGCAGGTGTACCAGCCACCGCCGAAATGGATTGCAATAACATTCTCTCCGCTGTGAAGGAGGGAAGCGATATCGTATTCGGGCACATAAATTCTGTGCCCCGTAAGAATTTCATCAATGGGATAATTTTTTCTTGCTTCATAATCCGTGCTCAGGGGCAGAAAATAATCGTCACCCACTCTTTTGCCGTTTATGTAGCAGTGAAAAAATCCCAGACCGATAACTCTGAGGGTTGCGGATTTTACTTCATCAACGGTGAATCTGCCGCGTATAAAAAAGAATCCGTCATCGTTGTAATTTTCGGGACCCAACCACTTTGCAGAAGAAAAAACTTCATTTATTTTCACAACAAAACCTTCTTTCGGGAAGTTTACGGTTATTATAGTACCATATCATCGACCGCTTGACAAGAATGTAAAACATAATATAAAATCAGATTATAATCGGGAAAGGAGCTTGAAATGAAAAGGATAATGTTCGTATGCCACGGGAATATATGCCGTAGCCCTATGGCAGAATTTATAATGAAAGATATGGTCAGACGCAGAGGAATTGCAGAGGATTTTGTGATTGCGTCAAGTGCCACAAGCACCGAAGAAATATGGAACGGAGTGGGTAATCCCGTTTATCCTCCTGCAAGGGAAGAACTGCTCAGTATGGGTATATCCTGCGAAGGCAAGCGTGCTGTTCAGCTTAAAAAAAGTGACTATGACAGATATGACCTTTTCGTAGGTATGGATTCAATGAATATCCGCAATATGCACCGTATTTTCGGCGTTGACCCCGATGGTAAAATCCGCAAGCTTATGGAGTTTACAGAAAGAGGCGGAGATGTTGCTGACCCGTGGTATACGGGGAATTTTGATGTAACCCGACGTGATGTGTGTGATGGTTGCGAAGCACTGCTGAAATATCTGCTTGATGAATGAAAAGTGGACTGTTCCGAAAACGGAACAGTCCTTTTTTTACGGTAAAATCTTATTTGTGGTGATATAGTCTACTCCCATCGCGTTCAGAATATCAACAACAAAGGGAATGTCAACAGTCCAGGAGGCGCAGGTTATGCCCTCTGCCTGTGCATCTTTTATGTAAAAATAGCTTTTGGGATTGCCGAAATTAAAGCCGATGCCTGCGTTATTCTGCTTTGCATATTCAATGGTTTCGCTGTCAACAGTATTTGTCAGATGCCAGAGAACGATATCGCTGTCAAGGGCTCTCATTGCACTGAGTCTGTCCTTGTCAAAGTCGATTATTATTGCGGAATCTTTTATGCCTTTTGCGTTTACGATGTCAAGAACGCTCTGCATATCATCAGCGGTGCCGCCTTTTATTTCAATCATAGGTCTCATTGAATATTCTGTACAGATATCAATAGCTTCTTCGAGAGTTGAGATTTTCAGATCGGGGTAGTTTTCAATACCCTTGCCGCCGTCTATTGTCATTTCTTTGATTTCTGCATAGGTCAGCTTTTCAACTTCACCCGTACCGCTCATAGTACGGTCAACAGTGTCATCGTGAATGAGTACCCATACACCGTCGGCTGTGGGAACAATGTCAAATTCTGCGGCGTAGTAGCCTGCTTTTCCTGCTTCAATAAGGGCAGGTGCGGTGTTTTCGGGAGCAATTGAGGAAAGACCTCTGTGAGCGGTAAGATAGAATTCGGTGTTGAAAAGACCTGAAAGAGTAAGATCGGAGCTTATCTTTTTTGCACCGAAGCCGTAGCCTACGGAAATTCCCAGAAAAATGATTATAACCGCAAATAAAATAAGTAATTTTTTGAGTATTTTTTTCATTTTATACACCTCATTCATAATATAACAAAATAATCGCCGTCAATCAAGTGATAAATATTCATAAATATATGGAAAAATCAGCTTTTTTGTGGTATATTTATAGTATTAAGCTACGGAGGTAATGTTTATGAAAAAGATAATCGCAGTTATATCGGCAATTCTTATTGTGCTGACTTTTGCTGCTTGCAACGGCACAAAAAACGGAGAAGTTACAACCACTCTGCCTGAAACAACAGCAGAGGAGGTAACAACCGCAGCCGTTACCGAAGAATCAACGACTCAGGCTGAAACAACAGAAACCTCAACAACAGAAGCTTCAACGGAAGAAATAACAACCACACAGCCTACAACCGAAGAACCCACAACTGCTAAACCCACTACTACCAAAAAAGCAACAACAACTGCTAAACCCACCACAACTAAAAAGCAGATTGTTGCACCTACGGGCAAGGCCGATATTGTAAAGCTTTATAATGAAGCCGCCGCAAAGGCTGCAAGCTCAAAACCCGGATACAAAAAGTCAACGGTAACAACTCTCAGCAATGTTGAAATGGGCGCACTTTCAAAAATAAGTGCGGTCAGAGGTGCAGTTGGCGATTTTCTCGGTGAAGGCAGCAACAGTGAAACCGTTAGTAAGGGTAAGTTTGACGGTAAGTCACTTGTAAAAAGCACTCTCAAAGCCTCGGATGTAAAATCTGCAACCTGCAAGCTTTCCGATGACGGTAAGTATTATATTGTCACAATAAATGTTGTAACCGAAACAAATCCCGGAAAAAGCGGCAGTGCGCTTGGTAAATTCACAAAGGATTTCAAGGATGTTGACGAAATCAAAGCAGGTCTTGCAGATGTAGGCGCAAGCGTTGATTCTATGACCGTAACCACAACATCCGTTACCGTAAACGCAAAAATCCGCACGGATAACAACAGATTTTCTTCGATTAATCATACAATAAACATGAAAGCAAATCTCAAAGGCGTAAAATACTCAATCGTAAGAGGTGTGAATGCTTCTGCGGATATGGAAACAAAGGTATCATACACGGATTTTAAATATTGAGGCAGTGACGTAAATGAAAAATATTATTTCTCTGATTTTATCATTCATAATGCTTTTTCCTTCTTATCTTTTCAGCTTTCTGCCCTCAAAGGCGGATACCGAATTCAGTATTTCAGGTATTGAAATATCTGAGTTTACGGGAATTGAAAACGGAGTAATAAGTGAAAAAGCAACTTATCATTTTAACGGTGAGGATTGCGGCTGGTTCAATTACTACGGAATCAGCTATAAATCCGATACATATATGAAAGGTGTAATCACATACATCATCAGAGGCGGAGAATACTATGAAGAATTTTTCCTTGAACCCTCTGACGGTACAAAGCCTTTTTACAGTTTTATTGATGGTGTGCTTGATAAAACAAAGTCCGACAGACTTTGCAGTGTAACCCTTGAACCACTTGACAAAGAAACCGCGGAGTTTGTGCTTCTGGGTGTTGATGTTTTCAACCGCCGTGTGCCTGATAAGAATGTTTACCTTGAAACCGACGAATATAAAATCGGTGTCAATCTTCTCTGGGGCGGTGCACTTGATTATCTTGAAGATATGAATTCAGATGTTCAGGCAGTAAAGGTTGACGGTATCATCAAGGTGGATTCAAATGCTTCGGAAAGATACGGTAAAAAATCCGTTAACAACAGTGTTAACCTTATTAACCGCCACGATACGGGCAGACTTGTTCAGCAGTCATACTACGGAACATGGGACTGCGAAGAATATGAGAGCGGATATTACGGTGAAAATCAGTGGAACTATAACCCTGTTCAGGGCGGTAATCTCCATAACGAAAGCAGTAAGATAGTTGACCTTGAAATAACGGATGATTATATCTATATAAAGTGCAGACCTCTTGACTGGGCGAAAACAGCGGAATATATTACTCCCTCATATATGGAAGCTACCTATACGATTGCAGACGATGCGGTTGAGGTCAAGTGCAGATTTGTTGATTTTTCGGGCTATCCTGCATATTATACGACGCAGGAGCTTCCTGCATTCTATTGCATTGAGCCATTCAACAGGTTTGTTTACTATGGCGGCGATGCACCCTGGACGGGAGATAAGAATTATACATATCAGAATGATCTCATTTTCTGGCCTGATGCGGGCTACCCCAATTTCACCACAACGGAAAATTGGTCTGCCTTTATCGGCGAATTTGACGACAGCTTCGGCATAGGTATCTATACACCTCATCACAACACCTACCTTGCAGGTATTTATGACCGCGACAGGACAACAGAAAAAGACCCGTCGATATCTCTGACAACGTCCTATATTGCGGCGGTGCAGTGGCATAATTTTCAAAGTTTTGCACCTTTTGAATACAAGTATTACATGGCAACGGGTACGACGGACGAAATCCGTGCAAGCTTTGATGAGGTGAGGATAAAATGAAAAAGTTAATTTCGGTTATTCTTGCGGTTATTATTTTGTCGGGATGTGTGCTTATGTCAGATGCGGCGGATATATCTGCGAAACTTTACGGCACATACGGCGACGGTATGCTTTTTCAGCAGAATAAAGATGCCGTTTTTGCAGGAGTTGCTGTGCCGGGTGCAAAAATATCCGCAGAGCTTTATGAAAAAAGCGGCAAACTTGTTGCGAACGGAGAAAGCACTGTTTCGGCAGACGGCACATTTGAGGTTTCTTTTGTTGCCCCCGAAGGCAGCTATAATGAATACGATGTGATTCTCAAAGAAAATTCCGCAGAGTTTGAAAGGCTGGAAAATGTTGTTTTCGGTGAGCTGTGGCTTGCAAGCGGTCAGAGTAATATGCAGTATCCTCTTGCTCAGGATAAAGACGGTGCGGCTATGTTTCTGAATTCCGAAAAGCTGAGCAAGTGGCTCCGCGTGCTTCTTGTGCCTGCCTACTGTGAAAATGTTGTTGAAAAAACATACGCAGACCCTCAGCAGGATATTGCAGGTGCGGAATGGGTTACGGGCGAAAACAGTGCAGTTTACAGTATGAGTGCCGTTGCTTATCATTTTGCCGCAGATCTTATGAACGAACTTGATATGCCCGTGGGTATACTCAACGCATCTCTGGGCGGTTCGTCAATAGAAAGCTGGCTTTCAAGAGAAGCCATTGACGGTGATGATGCTGTCAGAAATTCACTTGTTTCAAGAAAAAGATACATTGAAAGAAGTGACTGGTCGGAATCGGGGCAGAATATTTATGCCGATATGACCGCGAATTATAACCACAAAATTGAGGCACTCAGTCATTTCAGACCTTCGGGCATGATATGGTATCAGGGCGAAAGCGACCTTATGTCAAACATCAGCGAGGCAGACTACGGTGCTATGTATGACCTTATGCAGCGTTCATATTCGGAGCTTTTCGGTTTTGAAAATGAGCTTATGCCTTTTATCTGCACTCAGCTTGCAGCTTATCTTTATTCCGATGAAGGGTATAATCTGATTGATTGGAATATGAATTACTGCAAAATTCAGGCGGCACACCCCGAATCAAGAGCAGTTGTTGCTATTTACGATGTACCCCTTACCTATGTTCCCGAGGCAGGTCCCATTCATCCCGAATGTAAAAGGGAAATAGGAGAAAGAATGGCTTTTGCCGCAAAAGGTCTTGTTTACGGCGGAGAGGATGCTTACACAGCAGCAACTGTAAAAAAGGCGGAAATCCGCGACGGAAGTATTTATGTAACATTTGAAAATACAGGAAGCGGCGTTTATTCCGCAGGCAATGAGCTTTACGGCTTTACGGTGTGCGGAGCAAACGGTGTTTATGCACAGGCAAATGCAGAAATTGTATCGGCAGATACGGTGAGAGTGTGGAGCAATGATGTGGAAAATCCCGTTTCTGCAAGCTACGCTTACTGTGTAAGCAATATGCGTTCAAATCTTTATGCGGCTACCGATATGCCTGTAAGCCCTTTTGTGACGGATAAATCAATCGGTAAACATTACTGGGCTGACAGACCGTGGACGGACTGCGGAGATTTGTATACCTGGCACGTTATGAATGACGGTGGGCTCAATAAGAATTATTTTTCGTGGAGTGCATCGAATGCAACGGTTTCATTTAAAAACGGTGTTATGAATGTTACGGGCGGCAGCAAATTCACTGTCAGCCCCGTGCTCAACTATGAGAAAAATAAAAAATTCAATGATACAGATAATGATTACTCCGATTACGGAAAAATGAGTGTATTAATCCGAAACAATGGCAGTGAACCTGTTGATATCGGCAGTGTGAAAATATATAAAAATGCTTTTATGTGGTATTCGCCTGCTGTTGACGGAACAAAGGGCGTTGAAGCTTCAATTCCTGCTGACGGTCAGTGGCATACCGTCACGTATAATCTTAACAGACTGTACCTTTTCGGTAACGAAGGCGGTGCAGGCAGTCCTTGCGGCAGACTCAATAAGGTTACGGAAATCCGTTTTGAGTATGCAAATACCGAAAGCACGGAAATAAGTGTTGACGGTATCCGTTTTGCACCTGATATGTCCGAGGGTAAAATTCATTTTGATCCCGATGAAAATACTCTGGATACATTTATCGAAAGATTAACTGCAATATTCACAAAAGTCATGGGCACAATAGTTTCTGTATTCAGATAAAAAAAGGGCTGTCTCATCTGAGACAGCCTTTAAGTTTTATATATACTTTTCAATAAATGCCTTAACCTTTGCATCATACTCTTCCTTGGCGTCGTAATAAGAGTAAGCGTGGGTTGCACCGGGCACGGTGAAAATATCTTTTTCAACAGGGCAGGCGTCATAAAGTCTCTGACACATTTCAAAAGGAACAAGGGTGTCTTCTTCACCGTGGATAAACAGCACGGGATTTTTGGCATTTGTCATTGTATCCAACGGATTTGCATCCTTTTTGAGGTCATATTTTGAAAATGCCTTGCAGTAAAGATTTGCCACTCGTACTATTATACCCGAAGAGCGGTTAAGCTTCATTTCCTTCATTTTTGCCGCCACTTCTTCCAGCGCATTGGTAAAGCCGCAATCCTCAATAATCACTTTTACCTGGGGCTGGGGATTGGTGTTATTGACAAGCATAACCGTTGCCGCACCCATTGAAATGCCGTGAAGAATAATTTCAATGTTTTCTCCGAAACGCTCAACAAGATAATCAATCCAGAGCTTTATGTCCTTGCTGTCCCAGGAGCCGAAGCCGATAAGATTGCCGTCACTTCTGCCGTGACCTCTCAGGTCGGGAAGAAGATAGTTGCAGTTCATATCATAATGATAAAACGGGAAAAGGTGACTGCATTCATCAGGACCGTTGCAATTATAACCGTGAACGCAAATGGCAAAACGGTTTGATGTTCTTTCTGCGGGCACATACCAGGCCCTGAGCCTTAAACCGTCAGGAGTAATGATTTCAAGGTCTTCCGGGTTATGAGCCTGCAAAAAAGCATTGTTTCGTTTTCTTACCTCTGTACGGAGGATTTTTTTCGGTTCGGTTTCGGGCTTATGTTCTCTTTTTGAAACACAGGCAATTTTATAGCAAGCTGCACCTGCCGATGCTGCGGCAACGGCGGCAAAAGTTCCTATTCCTGCCAGAATTCTGCTCTTTTTCATATAAAATCCTCCTGAAAACAGTTTATATATACATTCTATCACACTGCGAATAAATTTTCAATCATGGCAAAAAATAAGGCTGAATAAAAATTTTTGAAAAAATTTTAAAAAAGTTGTTGACAAATCGAAAAGTGTGTACTATAATAAACAAGCCCTTTGCGGTAGAGATAAATGGCGGCATAGCTCAGAGGCTAGAGCAACCGGTTCATACCCGGTAGGTCGTGGGTTCAAATCCAACTGCCGCTACCAATATTATGGCCCGGTGGTCAAGCGGTTAAGACACCGCCCTTTCACGGCGGTAACACGGGTTCGATTCCCGTCCGGGTCACCACAAACTCCTCGTTACAAAAGTAGCGGGGAGTTTCCTTTTGGTCAAAACACGGTGTTTGCACATTGTGTTATTTATGAGCTGATGATAAAATTAAACAGTATCTGCGAAAAATATGTAAAATATTTGGTATTGTGACGAAAGGAGCCTTGCATGGTAATTACAGAAACACCATCCGTCAGGGAGTTACTTGATATCGGTGCTGAAAAGTACGGCAATTCAACTTTCATAAAATATATAGAAAACGGCGAAACCAGAGAAAAAAGTTTTATTCAGATAAGAAATGACAGCCGTTGTGTATGCCGTATGATAAGGCATATTGCCAAAAATAAAATCAATATTGCCATTATCGGAAAAACATCATATGAATATCTTGTTTTTGCATCGGGTGTGCTCATAAGCGGTAACGTATCCGTGCCGTTTTCACCTGAAATTTCCGTTGCAGAAGCTGCTGAACTTTTTGAGAGGGCAGATATTGAAATGCTTCTTTATGAGGAAGCTTTTGCAGATAAGGCGAAAGAACTTCTCAGTATTTGCCCCGACCTGAAAAATATTGTTTCGTTTGGCAGTGCGGATGAAATTTATGAGCGTTATTCCGAAACCTCTGAGTTTTCCGGTTTATCGGAATTTGAAGAAGATAAAGAGCAGAGTGCAATCATTATTTATACATCGGGTACAACAGGTGTCAAAAAGGGCGTTGTGCTTTCAATGAATGCTCTTGTGGGTAACATTATGTATCAGGAGTATTGCACTGATATTTTTAACGAAGGGGTTGTTGCTCTTTCGGTTTTACCTATGTACCACACCTTCTGCTTTTCAGGGGATTATATCAAAAATCTCAAAGACGGTTTGCAGGTCTGCCTTAACGGTGAATTCAAGGATATAGCCGAAAACCTCAAACGTTTCCAGCCCAAAGTAATCAGAATTGTTCCTATGATTGCACAGTCGCTTCTAGGAAAAATTAAAATCCTTCTCAGAAGAAACCCCGATCTTACACCCAGACAGGCGGCAGAAGAGGTTTACGGCAAAAATATAAAATGGCTTATTTCCGGCGGTGCATATCTTAACCCCGAATTGGTTGAAGAATATGACAAACTTGGAATTTTTCTGCGTCAGGGCTACGGTATGACCGAAGCGGGATGCCGCATATCGGTGCCTGATGACGGAGTTGCGTATGAATCCGTGGGCAGGATTATTGATTTGTGTGATGTCAGAATTGAAAACGGAGAAATCCAGGTAAAAACACCTACGGTTATGACGGGATATTACAAAATGCCCGAAGAAACAAAAGAAATGTTTACCGATGACGGCTGGCTTAAAACAGGTGATATCGGATATGTTACCGAAGACAGACAGCTTTTCATAACAGGTCGTGTTAAAAATCTTATTATTCTTTCAAGCGGAGAAAATGTTTCACCCGAAGCCATTGAAAGAAAATTCAGTGCAATGGATTTGGTTGAAGAGGTGCTTGTTTACGGCGAAGGCAACAGAATAATTGCTGAGGTTTACCCCAATTCCGAATATGCGGAAGCAAACGGCATTGATGATATTGAAGCAGAGCTTGAAAAAGCAGTTGATTCAATGAATGAAACCGCAAAGGCATCTCATATTATTTCGGAAGTAAGGGTCAGAAACATACCTTTCGAAAAAACCGGTCCCGGTAAAATCAAAAGATACGAAACAAAAATCTGAGGAGAACTAATATGAAAAGACCAGAATGCGCGGTATATGAGCTTATTCCGCCTCAGGAAATGATTCAGTTTATGCTGAAATACAGTTTTTTTCATAAGCAGGTCACACAGATTCCCGAATCGATAATTGTTAATAAGGATATTGATTTTGACCTTATGGAAAAGGCATTCAATATTGAAATTGAAAGAAACGATTGCCTTCGCTTACGCTTTTTCAAAGAAAAGGGCAGAATCAGGCAGTATTTTCTGCCTGAATATAAAATCGGTAATATTCCTGTTCTGAATTTCAAATCCGAACAGGAGCGTATCGACATCCTTACAGCTGATGCACGCAAGCCCATAAAAATGCTTAAAGGCGAAACCTTCCGCGTGAAGTTTTTCCGCACCCACGATAACCGTTGCGGTGTTTATGTGAATATTCATCACCTTGTTATGGATAATGCTGCGGTTTTCACCTTTTTTGCAGATTTGTTCGCGGTTTATGACAGCCTGAGCGAGGGCGCATCAATGCCCAGACCCTTGGGTAAATATGAGGATATCATAAAAAAAGAGCTTGCTTATGTTGCAGATCCCGAAAACTTCAGGCGTGAAGAAAAAGCTTACAGAGAATTTATGGAAAAGGACGGAGAGCCTCTTTACCTGGGTGTGGAAGGTCCCAAATTCCTTGAAGCTGAGCGCATAAAGAGGAAGAATCCCGATATAAAAGCACCTTCTCTTTTTGATCCTATTCACGATAAGGCGGAGCTTACAAAATACAGCATTCCTTATGATGACAGCCAAAAAATCTTTAAGTTTATGGAAGAAAACGGTGTAAGCGGCGAGTGCCTCGTTCAGCTTGGAATGCGTCTTCACGTTTCAAAAATAAACAACAGACATAATGATACATATTTCATCGTGCTTTGTCCCAGAAGACGTACTCTTGCAGAAAAGCGTGCAGGGGGAACCCTCGCGGCACCTCTTCCCCAGAGAATAGTTCTTCCCGAAAATACAACATTCAGAGAAGCACTTGAAAAAATGGCAGAGGTTCAGTTCTGGGCGTTCAGGCATATGGATTATCCATACCTTGAATACCGCGCTTTGCAGCAGAAAATGTATAATTATCCTGCGGCGGCAGGCGCTTCAACAATGATGTTTTCCTGGTTCCCTCTTGAAGCAGGTTCAATGAATAAGTGGGAATATGAATTTGAAGGCTATTCGCTTGGCAGATACATTATGGTGCTTTATTCTTTTGCTATGAAAGATACTCACAGCGGTTGCCTTAAACTTTCATGTATGCACAGAACGAAGTTTGTCAGTGTTGAGGATATTGACTCTTTCCATAAAGGCACTGCAAACGCTCTCAAACTGGGTGTTGAAAATCCCGATATGACTCTTGGCGAAATAATGGACAGAATATGAGGTGACAGTATGCTTGATATAATCAAAGAAATAATATGCGGTTTTGTTGATGTGGAACCCGAGGATATTACAGAGGATTCAAGGCTTACAACCGATCTTGGTCTTTGTTCGCTTGACCTTGCAATGCTTTCAACAGAACTTGAAAGAGAATTCGGTGTCAGCGTGACGGCAAAAACCTTTGCAACGGTGAAAACTGTTGGCGGTCTTATGGACTATATAAAGGGAATTATATAAAAATACAGTTGATAAACCTCCGTTCATTTGTTAGAATGTAGAAAACAGATGAACGGAGGTTTTTTTGTGAAAAAAATCAAAGTAGGTATTCTGGGTGCAGGCAGAGGTATTGATCTTGCGGAAAACCTTATGCTTGCAGGTGCGGAGATTATTGCCGTCTGCGAAATCAACCCTGAGAGAGCAAAGCGAGGTCTTGAAAGACTTGGCTTTGATGTTCCCGTATATAATAATTTTGATGAGTTTATTGAACTTGGAATGGATGCGGTTGTGCTTGCAAATTACTTTCACGAGCACACGCCTTATGCAATTAAATGCTTCGAAAAGGGTATTCATGTATTATCCGAATGTGTCAGCAACGGCACAATGGCAGAGGGTGTTGAACTTATCCGTGCTTATGAAAAGACCGGTTCCATTTTTATGCTTGCGGAAAATTATCCTCAGATGAAATTTAACAGGGAAATGAAAAAAGTGTGCCGTGAGGGCACACTGGGTAAACTTATTTATGCAGAAGGCGAGTACAATCACCCTGCAATGCCTGATGATTATGAATTTTTTAAAGATTATATTTATTTCACTGAGCATTGGCGCAATTTTCTTCCCCGTTCATATTATATAACCCATTCCATTGCACCTCTTATGTGGTCAACGGGTGCAACTCCCAAAAGAGTGAGTGCTGTGCCTGTTTATTCGCCGCTTAAAGAAACAGCAACCGCAAGGCATGTAGGCGACAGAGCTGCGATAGTCACAACCCTTAACGATGATGAATCGGTTTTCAGAGTAACGGGTTGTGCCGCATTCGGTGCCCATCACAACGCATACCGCATCTGCGGTGAAAACGGACAGATTGAAAATCTCCGAGGTATGGGCGAAAAGATTATGCTCCGTTATAACCATTGGTCTGTGCCCGAAGGTATGGAAGAAATCAATCTGTATGAACCTGAATGGAATGACAGTGATGAGGAATTTATAAACAATGCAGGTCACGGCGGCGGAGATTATATAGTTGCCAGAATGTTCCTTGAATGCATTCGTGAAGGAAGAGAACCTGAGCATCCCTATGATATTCATTCTGCGGTGGCTATGTCATCAACCGCCATTCTTGCTCACCGTTCAATTCTTAACGGAGGTATACCTTACGATATTCCGGATTTTCATCTTGAAGAATGCCGTAAGGAATTTGAAAACGACAGACAGACTCCGTTTTATGGCTCAGACGGCAGTCAGCCTGATATTCCCTGCTGTTCGTATACGGATTATAAACCTGCTGAGGAGCAGCTCAGAAAATACAATGAAATGTTAAAGGGCTGATGATATTTCGTCAACGCATTCTTCGGGAGTAAGCCCCGAACATTCTATTGTAATATCCGCATATTTTTCATATAAGGGTGCCCTTTCACCGTAAAGCGCGGCGATTGTGGTGCCCTCTTTCATTGCTATGCCTCTGGTGTGAATGTTGTTTATTCTTTTTTCGATTTCTTCGGGAGTGAGTTTAAGGTAAATAACTTTTCCTTCGGCTTTCAGCATTTCCATTGCCTCTTTGCCGTAAACCGCACTTCCGCCTGTTGCAATAACACAGTTTGAAAAGCTCTTTGAGCAGATAACATCATTTTCGGTTTTCAGGAATTCCTCAATGCCTTTTTTGTTGATTATGTCACAAAGGCTTGAGGAATATTTTTGTTGTATCAGCAGATCAGTGTCAACAAAATCCATAAGAAGTGATTTTGCAAGCAGCACTCCGATAGTGCTTTTTCCTGCTCCGGGCATACCGATAAGTATAACGTTTTTCATTTTTGCATCACATCCGAAAAAAATTTACAGAAAAATAATAATAAATTGTTTGGCAAATGTCAAACTGTCAAGAAAAAGTTTTGTAATTTTTACGAAAAATCCGATAAAAAAAGAACGGAATACAGACTCCGTTCTTGTATTATTATTCAAACCCCATAAAAGCCAAAATTATAACTATTCATTATTCGCCGAAAAATGAATAAATAAACAAAATTAAGGAAATCTTAACAATTATTTGTTGAAAATGTGGATTTTTTTTGAACTCAATATCACGAAATTTTGTTGTACCCGTAAAATCTTTGGATTATCACAATTTAAAGCGTGATTATTCACCTTTATATTATAAGAGATAAGAAGCTTTGTGCATTGTGTATAAAAGTTTTCCACACATCAAAAATGTTATGTTGACAATGCAAAAACAGAGTGCTATGATGAGGGTGCGGAAGGGAAATGACACCAAATCTTCCGAAGAAGCAAACGGAGGTGACACCCCATGGTTGACATTGTTTACGGCGGTGCGCTGGGGCTTCTTTCAGCACTGGCGTTCAATCGGATATCAGTTTTTCAGATTAAGAAACGAACCGATGAAACATCAAAGCTGGAAGCAGTGAAGAACACCGCAGCGGTAGTAATCTGGATGCTGGTTTCGGGGCTTTTGTTCGCAGCGGTTTTCGCAATGAAGGAAAGCATCGCCGAAAGACTTGAAGCGGCAGCATACATCTCAATTGCAATTTCAATTGCTGTTGTTGACCTGGATATCAAAAAAATCCCCAACCCGTCGGTTCTCACACTTCTCATTATCAGGGCGGCTGTGCTGATATACGCAATTGCAACAGGTGCACCTCTCAAAGAAACCCTGATACCGTCACTGGTTGGTCTTGCGGCAGGCTTCATTCTTTATCAGCTTCCAATGTTCTTCGGAATCCCCATCGGAACGGGTGATGTGAAGTACAGCTCAGCAATCGGTTTTTGCCTGGGAGCTTTCGGATACTTACAAGCGGCACTCATTATGGCGGCAGGCCTTGTGGTTTACCTGATATACCTTGTGGCTACCAAGAAAGGTTCACTTAAAACGGCAGTTCCCATGGGACCATACCTTTCACTGGGCGTTGTAATCACAGTGCTGTTCCCCATGTTCAACGAGCTTTCACAAAGCGTTTTTTCGCAGTTCTTTTAAAATCGGCCATAATACCCGGAAGAGGGTAAAAATATATAAGGAGGCATAGTTATGTTAAGGAAATGGTTCAAAGACGAAGAAGGCCAGGGTATGGTAGAGTACGGTCTCATCATCGGTCTCATTGCAGTGGTGGTAATCGTTGCACTTGTCGCACTTGGACCGAAGGTCAGAGACATGTTCGATCAGGTCAACGAGGAGCTTGACAAAGCCGGTGCAGGCGCAGGAACATAATCCGCTGACACAAAACGAAAAAGGGAAAGAGAAAAAACTGCAACGGGAAATGCAGTAACGAGAAAGAGAAAAAACAAAAAAATGAACGGAGGTAATCTTATGTTGAGAAAATGGTTTAAAGACGAAGAAGGCCAGGGTATGGTTGAATACGGACTCATCATCGGCCTCATCGCAGTTGTTGTAATCGTTGCACTCGTAGCACTCGGACCTAAGGTCAGAGATATGTTTGATCAGGTTAACGATGAGCTTGACAAGGCAGCAGGCGGCGCAGCAACATAATCCAAAAGGACATATAAAGGGAAAGTAAAACAGCAAACAAAATAAAAATGAAAATCACAAAAAGAGAAAATGAAAAAATGAACGGAGGTAATCTTATGTTAAGAAAATGGTTTAAAGACGAAGAAGGCCAGGGTATGGTTGAATACGGACTTATCATCGGACTTATCGCGGTTGTCGTAATCGTTGCACTTGTTGCACTCGGACCCAAGGTAAGAGATATGTTTGATCAGGTCAATGAAGAGCTTGACAAAGCCGGCGCAGGAGCAGGAACTTAATTATTCCTCCATATATATTTCTTCCTGAATGCTGATTAGGTAACCCGAAGGGTAAGTTCGCTCGCTGAGCGAGCTTACCCCTTCGTTTTAAAACGAGAAAAAGTGCCTGTACGGAGGTGACGGCAGAATGAAAAAGCATCTGAGAAAAAAAGGCAAGGGAGAAGACGGTCAGGCAATGGTTGAGTTTGCGCTGATACTCCCCATATTCCTTTTGATTTTATGCGGAATAATCGATTTTGGGTGGCTGTTCTATAATCAGCTTTCTCTTAATAACGCCTGCCGTGAGGGTGCAAGATACGCTGTTGTGAATACTGCCGAAGGCAACGGCACTCAGGCAATAATAAATCACATTGAGAATGCAACCACAACCGTTTTTGCCAATGACGGGGTAAGGATTGATGTTGAATACACCACACCCTCAGACCCCACTGCGGGAGATGTAACGGTTTCAATGGAAGCGGATATTTCCTTTTTTACTCCCGTGCTCAGTACGGTGCTGGGTTCTGAAAGGACAATAACCTCAACCGTTGTGATGAAGGTTGAATCATAGAAAGGTAACAATATGAAAAAGATTTATTTGATAGCGGCTGTTATTGCGCTGGCGGCAGGTGTTGCAACCTATTTCTTTGCAACCGAGCTGAGAAACAGCAAAATAGTGACGGGTGTTGATGAAGCAACCGTGCTCATTGCCCTTGAAGATATTGATAAAGATACAATTCTCACCAAAGAAATGTTTCAGCAGGTGAATCTGCCGGAAACGGCGGCGTCATTCGGTACAGTCTGCAATATTGATGATGTTGTGGGCTTTATGGCAACGGAAAAGATTTTTAAAGGCGAGCAGCTTATGTCTGTAAAAATTACTCCCGTTGGGCAGGAAAATGCAAAGGACAGACTTTCTTATCAGATTCCCGAAGGGCTGTATGCATATACGATTTATGTTGAGGAAGAAAATGCGGTTGCATATTTCATCCGTGAAAACGATATCATAAACATCTATAACGATGCATCACCGTCTGTTGAACCCTTGCTGAAAAATGTTCCCGTTCTTAAAATTGGTGACTATAACGCCAATGAACAACAGGAAACGGGAACAGATATTCTGAATTATGTAAGTATCACCGTAGGTCTGAAAAAAGAACAGATACCCGTGCTTATGGGCGTTGAAGATCCGGATAACAATTCCGATAAACTTTACAGAATTGTGCTCGTGCCTTATGCGGAAGGTCACGGACTTTCGGATGATATAGCCAATGTAATTGTGCCGGAAACAAGGAATTCCGAGCCGGTAACCAACGTGGGTATGGGAGAAATCGCTACGGTACCTTCCGAGGAGGGATAATTTATGGATAAAATTAATCTGCTTGTGTTATCCGATGACCTTGACCTGCGGATAGAAATGAAAAATCTTATAACCGATGAGGAATTTGCAATCAGCGGTTATTCGGGCTTCTCTGCCGAGGGTAAAACAAAAATTATCAACAAGTATCCCGAGGTTGTTCTTTGTGCGGTGAAAGGCGAGGTGCCCGAATCGGTTTTTGATTTTGTTCAGGATATGCTGACCGCAGTGAGAGGAACGATTGTTGTTCTTGCAAACGATAATATTTCCGTTGAACTTGTCAACAAGGCGGCTCAGTACGGAATCCGCAAAGTTCTTCCCGTTGAGGGTATGGCGGCGGAGGAATTCTCTGCAAATATCAGCACCGTTTATAAGCTTGAACAGCAGCGTGTGCTGGATACAAACGAAGGTAAAAAGGTAAGGTGCAAGGCACTGGGATTTTTCGGGGGCAAGGGCGGCACGGGAAAAACCACACTTGCAATCGGTGTTGCGGCACAGCTTGCAAAGGCAGGCAAAAGGGTTATGCTTCTTGACCTTGACCTGCAATTCGGTGATATTTCAATGGCACTTGATCTTGACACGAAAAATTCAATTGTTGATCTGGTTCAGGACAGAGGCGGCATTACAATCGAAAATATCAACGGCTTTGCGGTTGAACACAGCACGGGAATGAGCGTTCTGTGTGCACCCAAAAGCACGGAGTTTGCAGAATTTGTAACCCCTGCACATATCGAAAAAATAATCGATATTATGCGGCCCTATTATGAATACATAATCATTGATTTGCCTGCATCCTTCAACGACGCAACGATTACCGCATGTGAAAACTGCGAAGAACTTTACCTTGTTTACAACAACGAAATGCTTTCGCTGAATAATGCAAAGGTGTGCTACTGCATTCTTGACCAGCTTCATCAGCGTGACAAAATAAAATTTATTCTCAATAAGGTTGAAAAAGGTCTTGTCAGGGCTGAGGATTTTGAAGAAATGTTCAGAGTGCCTATGTTTGCCATTGTGCCTGCTGATTATCCTGCTGCACTTGCAAGTATCAACAAGGGTCTTGCCGTAACGGTTGCACAGCCCAACTCAGGGCTTTCAAAGGGTATAAACGAAATTGCGGATAAGATAATTCAGAATCACACAGGCATTGTTCCCATAAAAGAAGGCAAGGAGAAAAAGAAAAAACTGTTTTCATTCGGTAAGAATTGAGAGGTTTGAATATGGGACTTTTGGATAAAATAGACGGCAGAAAAAATTTGCCTCAGCCTGCGGCGGAAGCCGAGGATACGGCGGCAAAGCAATCTGCCGAAGAAATAAAAGAAGACCCCTATCTTGATGTGAAGCGACGGATTCATTCGGCAATCATCGATGAAATGAACAAAAGCGGTAAGGTTATAACTGACCGTGAGGCTATGTTCAAAATTGTTGACGACAGAGTCAATGACGATGAATTTATGATTCCCCGTATGGACAGACCCAAGGTAGCAACGGATTTGTTTAACGATATTATGGGATACGGCCCCATTGAAGAGCTTGTTCAGAATCCTGATTACAGTGAAATAATGGTTAACGGTCCCGATAAGATTTATGTTGAAGATAAGGGTAAATTAAAGCTTACCGACCTTAAATTCAGGGATGAAGAACACCTGATGAATGTTATAAACAGAATAGTTTCCGATGTGGGCCGTCATGTTGACGAAGCGAGCCCTATGGTTGATGCCCGTCTTACCGACGGTTCCCGTGTTAACGCAATCATACCGCCGCTTTCACTTATCGGACCTGTTCTTACAATCAGAAAATTCGGTAAAAAACCCATTACCGCACAACAGCTTCTGAAATTCGGTTCTCTTACACCTGATATGCTTCAATTTCTTGAAGCCTGCGTAAAAGGCAAGCTGAATATTGTTGTTGCAGGCGGTACGGGCAGCGGCAAAACAACGCTTCTCAATGTGCTTTCGTCATATATCCCCGAAGATGAACGAATAGTCACCATTGAAGATGCTGCCGAAGTTCAGCTTAAACAGGAGCATGTTATTACCCTTGAAGCAAGACCTGCAAACCTTGAAGGCAAGGGTGCGGTAACAATCAGAAATCTTGTCAAGAACGCTCTTCGTATGCGACCTGACAGAATCATCGTCGGTGAGGTTCGTTCGGAAGAAACTCTTGATATGCTTCAAGCTATGAATACGGGTCACGACGGCTCGCTGACCACGACTCACGCCAATTCACCCAGAGATACGGTTTCAAGACTTGAAACAATGGTGCTTATGAGCGGTATGGAGCTTCCGCTTAAAGCTATCAGAGATCAGGTTTCATCGGCTATTGATCTCATTGTTCAGCAAAGCCGTCTGCGAGACGGCACAAGAAAAATCACCTCCATAACCGAGGTTGTGGGTATGGAAGGTGATATAGTCAGTATGCAGGATATTTTTGTTTATGAAACCGATGGTTCGGTGGATGCGTCGGGTAAGTTTATCGGTAAATTCCGTGCAACAGGCGTAAGACCCAACTGTGTTGAAAAAATCCGGGGAAACGGAGTGACGGTAAAAAATGAATGGTTTACAGATTAGTATTCTTATTCTTTCCTGTTCTTTCGGCCTTCTCAGTTTCTTCCTGCTTGCAGGTATCGGCGGCACGGTAACGGAAGGCAGGCGCAGGGTAGAAAAAAGAGTCAATAAAATTGCAGATAAAAAAAGCGGTCTGACCTTGCAGATTCAGGAAAAGAAGAAAAAACGCAAAACCGCACTTATAAAGCGTGCAACAAGCGAAGGCGGCAAGCAATCCGTTCAGAGAAAAAAGCTGATGGATACCATTTTTAATGAGCTTATTCTTGCGGATATTATGATGAAGCCCGAAGAATTCAGTATGATATGGTTTGTGCTTACCTTTGTTCCTTCGGGTCTTGCGGCTTTGTTTCAGCTTGGGCTTATGCCCTCCGCAACCCTTGCGGCAGTAGGTGCCTTTGCTCCCATTATCTACATAAAAATCAAAAAAGGCAGACGCATAAAAGCCTTTGAAGCTCAGCTTGGGGATACCCTTATAATGATGTGCAACGGTCTTCGCTCGGGCTTTTCGTTCCAGCAGACAATGGAGAATGTTGCCAATGATATGCCTGCACCCGTAGGCATTGAATTCGGCAGGGTGTGTAACGAAATCCGATACGGTGCAACAATGGAAGATGCACTGAACAATATGGTTGACAGAGTGAAAAGCCCCGACCTTATGCTGGTTGTTTCCGCAGTTCTTATACAAAGAACAACGGGCGGCAATCTTTCAGAAATTCTGACAACTATATCACACACAATCCGCGACCGCATCAAAATCAAAGGCGAAATCAGTTCAATAACCGCTCAGGGCAGAATGTCAGGTATGATTATCGGTGCACTGCCCGTATGTATAGCGGCGGTGCTGATGGTTGTGAATCCCGATTATATGCAGACCTTTTTCAATACCTCCGCAGGCAACATAATGCTGCTTGTTTCAATAGTTATGGAGGTTCTGGGATTCTTCGCCATAAGGAAGGTTGTAACCATAGAGTATTGATTGCGAGGTGAGGTTTTTGGAAATACTTGTTATCACCTATTCGTTTCTTGCGTTTATTCTTGTTGTTCTCATCGCATCACCGCGAGGAATGAGAAACGATAAAAAACAAAGCAGAATTGATAAAATCAAAGAAACATCGGGTATGCCCGCATTTCAGGAGCTTCAGCTTTCCTTTTATGAAAGGTTCATCGGTAAAGGCGTGAAGTTTGTTTCTGAAAAGCTTGGCAGATTTGCTCCGAAAAAGAAAAATGCAGATAAAAACAAATCCCTTGAAGCAATCCGCAAACAGCTCAGATATGCAGGTATTTTTATGGAACCTGCGGATTTTCAGTTTATCAAATATGCGGTTCTTATCGGTGTAATGTTTGTGACACTTGTCATAATCATAGCTATTGATATGGAGCCTTTGATAATGCTTCTTGTGCTTATGTGCGGTGCCCTTCTGGGTGTTATGGGGCCTACGATGTACCTAAGGTCAAGGGTTACAAGCCATCAGACGGGTATAAAAAAGCAGCTTCCCGATGCAATGGATTTGCTGTGTGTATGTATCGAAGCGGGTCTGAGTTTTGATGCGGCACTGCTTAAAGTGTCACAAAAGCTGAAAGGGCCTTTCATTGACGAGTTGCTCATTGTTTACAGAGAAATCCAGATGGGCAGAACACGCAGGGCGGCACTGCAAAATCTTTGCGATGCCACAAACCTTGAAGAACTGAAAACCTTTGCATCGGCACTTGTTCAGGCAGAGCAGCTTGGTATCCCTATTAATAATGTAATGAGAGCCCAGTCTGAACAGCTTCGTACGGAACGCAGTCAGCAGGCAAAGGAAAAGGGAATGAAGGCATCAATCAAAATGCTTTTGCCGATGTTATTGTTTATTTTCCCCGTTGTATTCATAATCCTTATGGGTCCCACGGTGCTGAATATTATGGAAACATTTTAACGGTGATTCTTATGAAAAAAGCAATAATCAGAAAAAACGGAAAGATTCTTACGGAAAACTGTCAGGTTGCCGACGGCTTTTTCACAAGATTCAGAGGTCTTATGTTCAGACGCTCAATTCCCGCAGACTATGCATTGCATATTATTCCCTGCAATCAGGTGCATATGTTCAATATGAGGTTCCCCATTGATGTTATTTATCTTGATGCCTCAGGCACGGTTGTGAAAATTGACGAAAATGTGCAACCGGGTAAAATATGCAAAACTGTTAAAAATGCAAGAAGCGTGATTGAGGTTACAGGCTTTTACAGCTCAATAAATAATATCCGTCAGGGCGATAAAATAGAGGTTACCACAGTCTGACAGGAGGAAACATATGAAAAATTCAAAAAACAACAAAACTTCTCCCGAAGTCAATTCTGAAAAAATCAGGAACAAAGACGGGGATAACGGCAATTTTGCATTTAAAAAGGTGCTTTACGGCTATGACCCGGAAGAAGTTATGTCATATATAAATGAACTCAGTGAAACCGCCGAGGCATCGGCAAAGAATTATGAGTTCAAACTTTCCGCAATCAAGGAAGAACTTGTGCTTTCAAACCGTGAAAGGAATTCTTATGCGGAAAAATACAGAAAAAGCAAAATAACTCAGAAGCCTGCGGAAACAAAGAAAACAGAAGATAAATCCGATTATGAAAAGGTTATTGAGGAATATAAAATCAGGCTTGAACAGGCGGTTGCCGAGAATGCATTGCTTACCGAAAAGCTTGCGGATAAGGGAACGGATGAAGAAAAGGAAAAGATAATCAGAGCACTTGAAACCGAAAACGGAAATCTGCGGAAAACCGCTGATGCACTGAAAAGCGAAAATTCTTCGCTCAGTGCAAAGGCTGAGAAATATGACGGGCTTTTTGAACAGTACGGCGCTTTGCTTTCACAGCATGAGCTTCTGAAAAAAGAAAATGATTACAAGACTGAACGCCTTGAAGAAAAAGAAACCGAGCTTGAAAAGATGCTTGATGAGATTAAAGCCGTGCAGTGCGAATATGAGGAATCAAAGAAAAAATATGCTGAGGATGAGGCGGAAAAAACCGTGCTCGAATGCCGTATTTCGGAGCTTGAAAAAGAAAATTCAAAGCTTAAAGAAAACAGTGAAGCACAGGCAAAGGAATATGCAGAAAAAATTACTCTGCTTGAAAACGAGTGTGCAACGGGCAGACTTGAAATGCAGAAGGAGCAGAAGCTCCGTGCTTACCATATAAGTCAGGCGGAAAATGCGGTTGCGGAGCTTTCCCGTCAGCTTGTTCAGATAAAAAACACATTGGGATAAAACAAACAGCCTTCCTGAAAAGGAGCGAGTTTTATGTTTGAGAAAATAAAAAGAAAAATCTGTTTCAAAAAAATTGCAAAGGCAGAAGATGGTGTGGTTATGATAGTTGCGGCACTGAGCCTTGTTGCTTTTCTTTCCGTTGTTTCGCTTGTAACGGATATGGGTCTTAAATACCATCAGAAAAGCAAGCTGCAAAGCGCAATGGATTCGGCGGCACTTGCAGCTGTCAGATATATGCCTGACGAAGGAAAAGCAAGGTCTGTCGCTCTTGAATATGTTGAAAAAAACGGATTTTCCGCAGATGATGTTACGGTTGAATTCCCCACAAACGATACAGTGAGAGTTTCTGATGCCATAGAGGGTAAAACTATTTTTGCAAGCCTTTTTGATATTGATTCGGTGCTTATCAAAGCCAAAGCAGCGGCAAAATTTGTTGATAAAAATATGGCTGTGGATTTTGATTATCTTATGTTTTACGGTGATAATTCTCAATTCACCCTTAACGGCGGATATAAAATCGGCGGAAGCATTTTCGGTAACGGAAATGTCCATGCTGACGGCGGCGCGGGCAGCAGTATATCGGGCACAGTTTTCTCTGCAAACAGTGCAACATATAATCAGTACAGTATTACAGTGGGCGGAGTGAAAAGTAATGCAGGCAAACAACCTATGCCTGATTTTGATGAAACAATAATGTCTGTTGTACCAACGGCAAACGAAGGAGCTTTGGGTAAGACATACAGCCATATCAGAGCAAACGGAAGATATCTGAATAAATATTCGGCAGGTACTTCTCTTAATTCTGTCATAACAATCAACGGCAGTACATACTGTTCGGGCAATCTTACAACAGGCTACGGTTCGGAGCTTATGACGGTTTACGGCGATTTGTATATTGAAGGTGATTTTACTCCGCAGTGTCCTGTTTATGTTACGGGTAATGTTTATGTCGGTGGCAATCTTACAACTTCATGGGGCAAGGATTTAAAGGCAGGCGGCAGCCTCTGGGTTGAAGGAAATGCTTCACTTCAAGGTAACACTTCTGTTTATGGTGATTATTTTTACATCGGCGGAAACCTTAACAGGGGCTCGACTTACAGTCTTTTGTGTGAGTGTGAAACTTATGTGAACGGAAATATCCGACTGGACGGAAAATCAACTTTCAACGGTGATGTGTACTGCGGAGGAGATTTTGTTAAAGGCGGCAGTACTTCAATGAGTATAAAAGGTAATTCATTTACCAAAGGAAAGCTTGACTGGCAAAGCGGCGGCACAACCGTCAGGGGAGATGTTTTTGTTTTCGGCAACGGTGTTTCCTCTGATGAAGATGGGGCAGTTATCAGCGGACCTTTTACCCTTGACGGAGATCTCTACAATTCAAAGGGCGGTCTTAATCTTTCGGGTCAGGGTACATATCTTATGAGAAGCGTTATTTACAGCGGCGGCTCCATTTCCACAAATCAGGGTTCAAGCGGCATATACCTTAACGGCTGTATGATAGCTGAAAAAGATGTTAAAATCGGCGGCAGTACTCATTCATATAATGAAGGGGGCGCAACCCTTTCGATTTATTCGAGAAAAGGGGATATAACTCTTTATTCACAGCAAGGAGGCTTTGAACTCTGGGGAATAATCTATGCGCCCGAAGGTAATGTTGCTCTGGCAACGGGTAGTTTTGATATTCACGGCAGCGTTATCGGCGATACGATAAGCTGTACTCCGGGAGGTCTTACAATGAGTTATAATGACAGAGAGTTGCCTTATGCCAAAAAGATAAAAACCGCAGTTCTTATTGAGTGATTTCAGCCGCAGTTTATTGACTGCGGCTTCTTGGTTGTTATGTTGATACAGCACTATATTATAATGTATAGGGTAATTTTGTGAAGATAATTGCAAGCAATCATGACGGAACATTCAATGACAGCGGAGTTGATAAGGTTAAGGCACCGGCAGGAATAACCGGGATTAAAGAAAAAGAGCTTACCTGAAACAGAATATACCGGACCGTTTTATGCAGTGCGAATGCACGGCATAGGGCGGTTTTGTGTTAAATTTTTAAAGGTTGACGGTTTGACATAAATATTATATAATACTATGTTAAGAAAGTATTATTTTGATTGATATACTCATTTTATATACAACCCAAGGAGATATTTATGATTGAAAGAGAAGATTTGATATTGATGCCTGCGGTGGCACTCAGGGGGCTTGTTGTATTCCCCAATATGTTTATTCACTTTGATGTGGGCAGAGAAAAATCCATAAATGCCCTCAAAAAAGCTATGGATACGGACCAGGAAATTTTTCTTGTGACACAGAAGGATATTTCCGTTGACGACCCCGATTACAGCGAGCTTTATGAAATAGGTGTTATTGCAAGCGTAAAGCAGGTGCTTAAACTTCCCGGCAAAAGCGGAAATGTGCGTGTTGCGGTTGAAGGCATTCGCAGAGCAAGGCTTGTTCAGGGGCTTAATCCCGAAAAGGGCAATTACCTTAGAGCTATGGTTTTCCCCATTGAAGAGCCTGCAATCCGCAGTGACAAGGCTGATTACGCAAAGGCGCTTGTGCGCCACACAAAGGATATTTTTGCGGAATATACAGACTGTGCACCTCAGCTCCCCGCTGACATCGTAACGGGTGTTATGCAGAAAAACGAGCCCGGTGAGCTTGCAGACTATATCGCAGGCAACATTATGCTTGAATATGAGGACAGACAGCACATTCTTTCGTTTATTAACCCCATAAAAAGGCTTGAAGAAATGTGCGTTATGCTTGCAAACGAAGGCAATCTGCTTTCGCTTGAAGCGGAAATCGGCGATAAGGTGCAGGAGCAGATTGATAAAAATCAGCGCGAGTACTATCTTCGTGAGCAGATGAAAGTTATATCCGCAGAGCTTGGCGGCGGTGTTTCGCAGGAGGAAGAGCTTGATTATTTCCGTGAAACCATTTTTAATCTCAAAGCTCCCGATGAGGTCAAGGAAAAGCTTTTTAAAGAATGTGACAGACTTGAAAAATATGCACCTTCATCACCCGAAGCGGCAGTAAGCAGAAATTATATAGAAACCTGCCTTGCACTGCCATGGAATAATCTTACCGAAGAAAATACGGATATTGTAAAATCAAGAAAAATTCTTGAAGATGACCATTACGGTCTTGAAAAGATAAAAAGAAGAATTCTGGAATATCTTGCTGTCAGAGTTATGGCGCCTGATATCAAGGGTCAGATTATATGCCTTGTAGGTCCTCCGGGTGTGGGTAAAACTTCAATAGCACGCTCTGTTGCAAGAGCAACAGGAAGGGAGTATGTGAGAATTTCTCTTGGCGGTGTCAAGGATGAAGCTGAAATCCGAGGTCACAGAAAGACTTATATCGGCTCAATGCCGGGCAGAATCATTGATGCTATGAAGCAGGCGGGCACGAGCAACCCTCTTGTTCTTCTTGATGAGGTTGATAAGCTTTCGTCTGATTATAAAGGCGACCCTACATCGGCACTGCTTGAAGTACTTGACCCAGAACAGAATTCAACATTCAGAGATCACTATATTGAGTTGCCTTTCGATTTAAGCAAGGTAATGTTTATCACAACCGCAAATGTTGAGGCGAATATTCCCGATCCTCTGCGTGACAGAATGGAAATTATCGAGCTTGGCAGTTACACGGCGGAAGAAAAATTCAACATTGCAAAGAAGCATCTTATACCCAAACAGATGAAGCGTCACGGCCTTAAAACCGCAAACTTCAGAATTACCGATAAGGCGGTAAGGCTGGTTATTGAGGGCTACACCAAAGAGGCAGGTGTAAGAAACCTCGAACAGAATATTGCCGCAATATGCCGTAAAGCGGTTGTCCGCATTGTTGAAGGTGAAGCGGAGAAGATTTCCGTTAAACCTGAAACCGTTGAAGAAATGCTGGGTACACGCAAGTTTAAGGCTGATGAAATTATCCGCGAAAACGAAGTGGGCGTTGTGAACGGACTTGCATGGACTTCCGTAGGCGGAGATATGCTTGAAATCGAAACGGCTGTGCTTAAAGGCAGCGGCAAGCTTGAACTTACAGGTTCTCTGGGCGATGTTATGCAGGAGAGTGCAAAGGCGGCTGTAAGCTACATACGCTCAAAAGCAGATTCACTGCCCATAAACGGTGATTTTTATAAAGAATGTGATATTCATATTCACGTGCCCGAGGGTGCAACACCCAAGGACGGACCGTCGGCAGGTGTAACCATTGCAACCTCTCTTGTTTCTGCACTGACGGGCAGAAAGGTGCGCAAGGATGTAGCGATGACGGGAGAGATAACTCTCAGAGGCAGAGTTCTTCCCATCGGCGGACTTAAAGAAAAATCAATGGCGGCATACAGAGCAGGTATTAAGACTGTTGTTATTCCCTATGATAATATTCCTGACCTTGATGAGGTTGATCCCAAGGTTAAAGAAACGGTGACCTTTGAGCCTGTGAAAACCGTTGAAGCGGTGTGGGATATTGCTCTTGAAAAGGAAGAAAAGCCTGCAAAGAAACAGTCTGCACCCGTTGAAATGGGCAAGCCTGTGTGTGCTGCAATTACACAGTGATAAGGAAAAGATAAAATGAGATTTGATAAAATAGAATTTACCGCAGCATACGGTACATCAAAGCAGCTTCCGCCTTCAAAGGAAGCGGAAATTGTGTTTTCGGGCCGTTCGAATGTGGGAAAATCATCGCTGATAAATAAGCTTTTTAACAGAAAAAATCTTGCAAGAGTCAGCTCTGTTCCGGGTAAAACAATAACGGTTAACTTTTTTAAAGGTGACGGTGTTTATTTTGTTGACCTGCCGGGCTACGGCTATGCAAAGCGTGACCAGGGTGAAAGAAAAAGATGGGCTGAGCTTATGGAGGGTTATTTCCATTCGGAAAGGAATATTGCCCTTGTAATTCAACTTGTTGATATGCGCCATTCACCTACGGAAGATGATATGATGATGCTGAATTTCCTCAGAGAGTGCAAAATTCCCTTTGTCATTGCTCTGACAAAGTGTGATAAACTCAACAAAACCGAAACGGAAAAACGCAGAGAAGCACTTGAAGAAGAGCTTAAAGACTATGCGGATATTACAAGAATTGAATTCTCTGCCGTAAAGGGTACGGGAGTTGAGCAGGTTAAAGCTGCCGTTGAAGCAGCAATTACGGAGGTTTGAAAATGTACGTATCGGATTGCATTGATATAAACAGTGCGGGTCATCTGACTATCGGCGGCTGCGATACCGTGAAGCTTGCCGAAGAATTCGGAACACCCGTTTATGTGTTTGATGAAAATGAAATCAGAAAGAATCTCAGAACTTTCAGAGATTCTATGAATGAATATTACGGCGGCAACGGTCTTGCCGTGTATGCAAGCAAGGCGTTCAACTGCAAGGAAATGTGCCGTATCTGTGCTCAGGAGGGCACGGGTATTGA
Organism: Acutalibacteraceae bacterium; assembly: GCA_036309745.1. GTDB lineage: Bacteria > Bacillota > Clostridia > Oscillospirales > Acutalibacteraceae > CAG-177. Next base: position 36,880 of record JAXJTD010000067.1, read on the forward strand.
TGTTGTTTCGGGCGGCGAGCTTTATACTGCGCTTTCCGTCGGTTTTCCTGCTGAAAATATTGTTTTTCACGGTAACAACAAAACTTATTCAGAACTTTGCACCGCAGTTGAAAACGGAGTAGGCAGAATAGTTGTTGATAATATTGATGAGCTTGAAACCCTCAGCAGAATTGCGGCAGAAAAGGGAAAAACAGCAGGCATTATGTTCAGAATAAAGCCGGGTATTGATGCTCATACACATGATTTTATAAAGACGGGGCAGATTGATTCCAAATTCGGCTTTGCTCTCGAAACAGGCGAGGCTATGGAGGCTGTTAAAAAAGCACTTTCCACTCCCAATGTAAAGCTTCGCGGACTGCACTGTCACATAGGTTCGCAGATTTTTGATATTGATCCCTTTGAACTTGCTGCAAAGGTTATGCTTGAACTTTTCAAGGCAGTTAAAGACGAAACAGGAGTTGAACTTGAAGAGCTTAATCTGGGTGGCGGCTTCGGAATAAAATATCTTGAATCCGAATGCCCCAGGCCTTACGGCGAATATATGAAGAATGTGTCGGCAGTTGTCAGGGAATACTGTAATAAACTTGGACTTAAAATGCCCTTTGTTATTATCGAACCCGGTCGCTCCGTTGTAGGTGCGGCAGGTCTTACTCTCTACACAGTGGGATGCGTGAAGAATATTCCTGATATCCGCACCTATGTTTCCGTTGACGGCGGAATGGCGGATAATCCCCGTTATGCTCTCTACCGTGCAGATTATGAAATTGTCTGTGCCAACAAGGCGAATGAAGACAGAAGTGAAATTGTTACCGTAGCAGGCAAATGCTGCGAAAGCGGTGACCTTATTCAGGAAAATACAAAGCTTCAGAAGGTTGAAAGCGGCGATATTCTTGCAGTGCTTTCAACGGGTGCTTATAACTATTCAATGGCTTCCAATTATAACAGAATTCCCCGTCCGCCTGTTGTTATGGTTAAAGACGGCGAGGCAAGAATTGTTGTTAAAAGGGAAACCTATGAGCAGGTATCCGCAAACGATATCTGATAAAATCTTTTAAGGAAGTGACCCAATGCCCGATATCAGAATGCTGGCAGAAAATGTACGCCTTGTTTCCGTGCAGACAAGCCGTTTCAAAACAGGAAGAATTTCCGTTACTGCGGCACTGCCTCTGAATGAAAATGCAGCGGCAAACTCGCTGCTTATATATCTTCTCAAACGCTCCTGCAAGGAATATCCCGAGTTCACTTTGCTTAACGGTAAACTCGATGAGCTTTACGGTGCGTCTGTTTCCGCAGGTGTAACAAAGCTTGGCGAAGCTCAGGTGCTTTCTCTTTCGGCAGTATGCCTTGACGACCGTTTTGCACTTACGGATGAGAGCATTTTTGAGCAGTGTGCACTGCTTCTTGCCGATATGCTTTTCAGCCCCAACTGCAAAAACGGCAGCTTCGGTGCGGATAAGCTTGCAACGGAGAAAAGGCTTCTTATTCAGAGAATTGAAGAGGAGCTTAACGATAAGCGTGCCTATGCTTTCAAGAAGTGTATTGAATATATGTGCTCAGGCGAGGCATACGGCGAGGATAAATACGGCACAACCGAGGAAATAGAAAATGTTAAAATGGCGGATGTTTATGCTGCCTGGAAGAATATGCTTTCAACAGCAATATTCCAGATAACCGTTGTGGGCGGTTGTGATGCGGATAAAATCGGCGATATATTTGAAAAGAAATTCAAAAAAATTCAGCGTAATCCCGTGAAGCCTCAGACTGTGTTTGTTCAGAGAGGCAGACACTTCAACAGATATGAGGAAAGCTTCCCCGTTAATCAGGGTAAGCTTGTTATGGGTTTCAGAGCAGGCATGAGCCACAGCAGGGATAATATTCACGCTGTAAGAGTAATGAACGATATTTTCGGAATGGGCACTTACTCAAAGCTTTTTGCCAATGTCCGTGAAAAGCTGAGCCTTGCTTATTACTGCTGGTCAAGATTTATTGACAGCAAGGGTCTTGTGCTTGTTGAAGGCGGCATTGATACAGATAAAGAAAAGAAGGTTTCGGCAGAAATTCTCAGCCAGCTTTCGGATTTGAGAAACGGCAAAACCGACCCTGAGGTGCTTGAATCCTCAAAGCGTTCACTTAAAGAAAAGCACACTTTCACAACACCCGAAGGAATATGTGCGTGGTATGCTTCTCAGCTTCTCGATGATGAAATCGTAACCCCCGAAGAAGAAGTGAGCGGCATTGAAGCGGTAACAATGGAGCAGGTCTGTGAAGCGGCTAAGAAGCTGTCAATAGATACAATCTTTATGCTTAAAGCCGAGGGAGAGGAGGGCAGCGGTGATGAAAATTAAACAGATTACCAACGAAAAGCTTGGTGAAACCGTTTACACCGCAGTTCATCCGTCGGGGCTTGAAATAAGGGTTATGCCTAAGAAGGGCTATGACTCTGCCTATGCGGTTTTCGGTGTTAAGTACGGTTCCATAGATACCGCCGTTAAAAATGAAAACGGTGAATTTGAAACAATACCTGAGGGTACTGCTCATTTTCTTGAACACAAGCTTTTTGAAAGTGAAGACCTGAACGCCTTTGAACGTTTTGCAAAAACAGGCGCAAGCGCTAATGCTTACACAAGCTTTGAAAAAACTGCATATCTCTTCAAAGGTTCTGAAAATATAGGTCAGTCACTTGAAATTCTTCTTGATTTTGTTCAGAATCCCTATTTCACCCAGCAGACTGTTGAGAAAGAGCAGGGTATCATCGGTCAGGAAATCAGAATGTACCGTGATTTGCCCGATTGGCAGGTAATGTTCAACCTTCTTAAAGCTCTTTACAGTGAGCATCCCGTAAGAATTGATATTGCAGGCACTCAGGAATCCATTGCCAAAATCGATGCTGACCTGCTTTACAGACTTTACAAAACATTCTATAACCCTGCAAATATGGTGCTCAGCGTTGTGGGCGGAATTGAGCCTGAGGAAGTTTTTGATATAGTTGATAAGTGTATCAGAAATACCGACGGCAAGGCGGCTGAAAGAAAATTTGTGAAAGAAAGCGGCGTGCCTGTTCAGAAATATGTTGAACAGCAGCTTTCCGTTGCACAGAAGCAGTTTCTTCTGGGTTATAAAGAAGAACTTTCTCAGCCGATGCTGAGCCTTGAAGACGAAATTGCGTCGCAGATGATGGCTGAAATAATTGCAGGCAAATCGTCACCTCTTTTCAAAAAGCTTATTGATGAAGAACTTGCGGATATGGGCTTTGGCGGTGATGTTTTCAACGGTTTCGGATTTTCCTGCATAATGCTTGGCGGTACAAGCAAGGATCCCGAAAAAGCTGTTGAAATCATAAAAGCCGAAATTGAGCGTTATAAAAAAGAAGGCATTGATCCTGCTGCATTTGAGAGGGCAAAACGCAAATTCTACGGCAGATATGTTATGAGCTATAACGATATTGATGATGTGGCAAATCTTATGATGAACCTTTATTTCAGCGGTTATGAGCCGTTTGCGGAGCTTGAAGCCTGCAAGAAAATGACCCTTGAAAAGGTGCAGAGCAGGCTTGATGCTATCAAGGATGAATTCTCCGCACTTTCTGTTATCAAACCTATGGCATAATGTGTAAAGGAAAGGAATGATAAAAATGTCCGATTATACCGTTGTATATTTTACGGGTATTGACCGTGGGTTCAGCATACCTGCCGTTCTTGCAGATTTCAACCTTTTCGGTCTGAATATAGAAATCCGATTTTACGGTGCAATCATAGCATTCGGCTTTCTGCTTGCCGTTCTTTTCGGCGGCAGAATGGCTTATAAATGGAAAATGAGCCTCGATAAAATGGTTGATGTGCTTATTTACGGCACAATCTTTGCAATCATTGGTGCGAGACTTTATTATGTTTTCTCCAAATGGGATTATTACTGTGCCCATCTTTCGGAAATACCGCAGATATGGGAAGGCGGTCTTGCCATATACGGCGGAATTATCGGCGGACTTGTTGCTGCATATTTTGTGTGCAGAATCAGAAAACTCAATTACTGGAATCTGCTTGATATGGCAACAATGAGCCTGCTTATCGGTCAGGGCATCGGCAGATGGGGTAACTTCACAAATCAGGAAGCCTTCGGTGTCAATACAGACCTTCCCTGGGGTATGTGGAGCGAAAAGATTGCAAATGATATTATCCGCAGTCAGTCCGAATATAAGGGCTTTACCGTTGATCCCAATCTTCCCGTGCATCCCACTTTCCTCTACGAATCAATATGGTGCCTTCTGGGCGTGCTTGTGCTTTATATCATTTGCTGCAAGGCGAGAAAATTCAGCGGCCAGATTGCACTTTGCTACGGTATCTGGTACGGACTTGAAAGAACCTTTGTTGAAGGTCTGAGGACAGACAGCCTTTATATAGCTGATACAACAATCCGTGTTTCTCAGGCACTTTCCGCAGGCCTTGTGGTTATATGTGCAATTCTGCTTACGGCACTTCTCGTAAAGTATACAAAACACCCCAAGCCCATTGAAGGTGTGGATTATTTTCCTGATGAAAAGCCCGTTGAAGCGGAAATCGAAGAAGACGCAGACTCGGAAGAGAAAGCCGGGGAACAGTCCGTAAATCAGAACGAAACGGAGGAAAAAACAGATGGCGAAAATAATTGACGGCAAGGCAATAAGAGAATTCAACCTTGATAAAATTCAGGAGAAGGTTGAGCAGCTTAAAGAACAGGGTGTATTGCCTACACTGGCGGTTATTATCGTGGGCAGTGACCCTGCATCAAGAATTTATGTTAATAACAAAAAAGCCGCCTGCGAAAGAACGGGTATGAAATCCCTCGAATTCGCACTTCCCGAAGAAACAACAACGGAAGAACTTCTTGAACTCATAGACAAGCTTAATGCAGATAAATCCGTGAACGGTATTCTTTGCCAGCTTCCCGTGCCCAAACATATTGATAAAAATAAGGTGCTTGAAAGAATTCTTCCCGAAAAGGATGTGGATTGCTTCCATCCCGAAAATGTTGGAAAGCTTTGCATCGGTAACGGCGGTCTTGTGCCCTGCACACCTATGGGTATGGTTAAAATGCTTGAATACGAAGGCGTTGACCCCACAGGTAAGCACTGTGTAATCATCGGCAGAAGCGATATAGTAGGTAAGCCTATGGCAATGCTTATGCTTGCAAGAAATGCAACTGTTACTGTCTGCCATTCAAAGACCGTTAACCTTGCAGAAATCACAAAGCAGGCGGATATTCTCGTTGCGGCTGTGGGTATCGCAAAATTTGTTAAAGCCGATATGGTCAAGGACGGTGCAATCGTGCTTGATGTCGGTATGGACAGAGATGAAAACGGCAAGCTCTGCGGTGACGTTGACTATGATGCAGTCAAGGAAAAGGCTTCGATGATAACTCCCGTGCCCGGCGGTGTAGGTCCCATGACCATCGCAATGCTGATGAGAAATACACTTGCAGCGGCTGAAATGCAGAATGATTTATAAGGAGAGATATAAAATGACAAAGAAACTTTACAGAAGCAGAACAGACAAAAAGCTTTTCGGCGTATTGGGCGGTCTTGCAAGTTATTTCAACATAGATTCCACAATCCTCAGAATCATTTATGTTCTTCTTTCAATCTTTGTTATCGGATGTCCCGTAATCATTTATCTTGTTGTGGCACTTATTATCCCCGAAGAACCCGGAAATACAGAGCAGTCACCCTATCAGCAGGCAAATTATGAGCCTGTTGATGACAACAAATAATTATTTGTAAAAAGGCAAAAAAACATTTGACAACGGTTGACCGTTGTGTTATAATCCTATATGCCGCATATTCGGGGCGGGTGAGTTATGCCCAAAAACAGATACATTCTGTGCCTCAGGTAACCCAGTTATAAGTGTTACAAGAATAGCGAGTCTTAAAGAAAAGGATGATATTCCGATGTACGCAATTATCGAAACAGGCGGCAAGCAGTATAAGGTACAGGCCGGCGATGTAGTATTCATCGAAAAGCTTGACGCAGAAGAAGCAAGCGAGTACACCTTTGACAAGGTTATCGCAGTTGGAACCGACGACGGTATCACCGTTGGCGCTCCCTATGTTGACGGAGCAAGCGTTTCCGCAAAGATTGTCAAGAACGGCAAGGGCAAGAAAATTACCGTTATGACCTACAAGCCCAAGAAGAACTCAAAGAGAAAGATGGGCCACAGACAGCCTTACACTAAGGTTGAAATCTCTGCTATCAACGCATAAGAAACCGACCAATGATTAAGGTCAGGTTTTCAGTCGGTAACAGACAGCTGAAAGGCTTTGAAATAAGCGGTCACGCAATGTATGCAGAAAACGGTAAAGATATCGTTTGCGCATCAGTATCTTCGGCGGCACTTATGGCTGCCAACACAATAACCGATGTTATCGGCGCAGATGCCGTAGCAGAGGCAAATGAAGGGTATATGCGTGTTGTGCTTAATCATCCCGATGAGCAGGCTCAGGCAGTGCTCAGAGGATTGGAGCTTCACTTGACGGAGCTTTCAAAGCAGTATCCCCAAAACATCAAACTAATCTACGGAGGTGTAAAGAATGCTTAAGATAAATGTACAGCTTTTCGCTCATAAGAAAGGTATGGGTTCAACCCGTAACGGCCGTGATTCAGAGTCAAAGAGACTCGGTGCTAAGAGAGCAGACGGTCAGTTCGTTCTTGCAGGTAACATTCTTGTAAGACAGAGAGGTACTCACATCCACCCCGGCAACAACGTTGGCAAGGGTTCAGATGACACTCTCTTCGCTCTCATCGACGGTACAGTTAAGTTCGAGCGTATGGGCAAAGACCGCAAGAAGGTAAGCGTTTACGCAGTTGAGCAGTAATTTACAAAAAGCAATCCGCTATGCAATCGCATAGCGGATTTTTTCTTTTTCAATTTAAGTTTTTTCTTCCCAAATATCAATTTCGATAATACTGTTATTTTTGCACACTTCAAATGCTTTTGAAAGCAGTGAAGATTGAATCATATCACCGTAGTTATCGTGCCACGAACATTCTGATATATTTTTATTTTCATCTGTAAGGCGGTATGAAATATCAAGGTGAAGCTGCATAGGTTCATCGCCGCCGCAATCAGATTGTCTGACCATTGAGAACATAAAAGCCGTTTCTCCGTTGCGTACTTGCTCTCCCGATTCAAACAAAAACATTTCAACGTTACAGTCAGCATCAATTCTGCACATACGCCCGAAGGTGTCAACTATGGAGAGTAGTGTCATATTTATATTAATATTTGATTTTAAAAATTCCAAAGTTTTCATATGTCACCTCAGATTATTTCAACACCTTTTTCAGATACATACCCGTATAGGATTTCTTGCATTTTGCAACTTCTTCGGGTGTGCCCTGTGCAACAATCTTGCCGCCGCCGTTGCCGCCCTCGGGACCAAGGTCAATTATATGGTCGGCAATTTTTATAACATCAAGATTGTGCTCAATAACAATAACAGTGTTGCCGTTATCAACAAATTTCTGCAAAACATCAATGAGTCTGTGAACATCGGCAGTGTGCAGACCCGTTGTAGGTTCATCAAGAATATAAACCGTTTTACCCGTTGACTGCCTTGCAAGTTCTGTTGCAAGTTTTACACGCTGTGCCTCGCCGCCCGAAAGGGTTGTAGCAGGCTGACCGATTTTCACATATCCCAGACCAACATCATAAAGAGTCTTGATTTTACGGTGGATTTTGGGAATGCTTTCAAAGAAATTCATTCCTTCTTCAACCGTCATTTCAAGAACATCGTGAATGTTTTTGCCCTTATATCTGACTTCAAGGGTTTCTTTGTTATAACGCTGACCCTTACATACTTCGCAAGGCACATAAATATCACTCATAAAGTGCATTTCAATCTTAACAATACCGTCGCCCTGACAGGCTTCGCATCTGCCGCCTTTCACATTGAATGAAAAACGGTTTGCCTTATATCCTTTTTTCTTTGAGTCAACTGTTGAAGCGAAAAGCTCACGGATATCGTTGAAAACTCCCGTATAGGTTGCAGGGTTTGAACGGGGAGTTCTGCCGATGGGTGACTGGTCAATATCAATTACCTTGTCAAGGTGCTCTGTGCCCGTAATGCTGTCGTGTTCGCCTGCAATCTTTTTAGCACCGTTAAGTTCAGTGACAAGATATTTTTTCAGAATTTCGTTGACAAGGGAAGATTTTCCGCTGCCGGAAACGCCTGTTACACATATGAATTTACCCAGAGGAAATTCAACGTCGATATTTTTAAGATTATTTTCTCTTGCACCGTGAACAGTAAGGGATTTGCCGTTACCTTCCCTTCGCTTTTCGGGGAGAGGGATAAATTTCTTTCCGCTGAGATACTGACCCGTAATTGAATTTTCGCAGGCTATAATATCCTCAACACTGCCCGAACATACAATTTCGCCGCCGTGAATACCTGCACCGGGGCCTACGTCAACAATGTAATCCGCCGACATCATCGTTTCCTCATCGTGTTCAACAACAATAAGCGTATTGCCAAGGTCACGGAGATTCTGCAAGGTTTTAAGAAGCTTTGCATTGTCACGCTGATGAAGTCCGATGCTTGGCTCATCAAGAATATACAGCACGCCCATAAGTGATGAACCTATCTGGGTTGCAAGGCGGATTCTCTGAGCCTCGCCGCCTGAAAGAGTTGCGGAAGGACGGGCAAGGGTAAGGTAATCAAGACCTACGCTTGAAAGGAAATCCAGCCTGTTACGGATTTCTTTTATAATCTGCTCAGCAATCATAGTGTCACGGCTGCTGAGATTCATATTGTCAAGAAATTCAATTTCTCCGCCTATGGATTTTTGAGTGAATTCATCAATATTTATGCCGCCTACGGTAACGCAAAGGGATTCTTTGCGAAGCCTTGCACCGCCGCATTCGGGACATTTTACCGTTGACATATATGCTTCTATTTCGTTTCTCGACCATTCGCTTGTGGTTTCACGGTAACGTCTTTCAAGATTGTTGATTACGCCCTCAAAATCTGTCATATATGTGCCGCTGCCGTATTCGCTTTTGCGTTCAAGCTTGATTTTTTTGCCGTTTGTGCCGTAGAAAATAATATCCTTTGCCTTTTTTGGAAGATCCTTAAAGGGAGTGTCAAGGCTGAAATCATAAGCGTTGGCAATGCCTTCATAATACATCTGTGCAATGGTGCCGCCGTCAGAAACCGACCAGCCGCTTGCTTTTATTGCACCCTGACGGATTGACAGTTCAGGGTCGGGCACAACCATTTTCGGATCAACCTGCATAAGCACACCTATGCCCGAGCATTTGGGGCAAGCGCCGAAAGGATTGTTGAATGAAAATGAACGGGGTTCAAGCTCCTCAATGCTGACTCCGTGCTCAGGGCAGGCATAATTGAGAGAAAACAGCATTTCCTCGCTGCCCGAAACATCAACAAGAAGAAGTCCTTCCGTAAGATTTGTTGCGGTTTCGATTGAATCCGCAAGCCTTGAACGGATGCCGTCTTTTATGATAAGTCGGTCAACGACAACCTCGATATTGTGTTTTATATTCTTTTCAAGCTTTATTTCTTCCGAAAGGTCATAAATTATGCCGTCAATACGCACTCTTGCAAAGCCTTGCTTGCGGATGTGTTCAAGCTCTTTTACAAACTCGCCTTTTTTGCCTCTTGCAATGGGCGCCATAACCTGAATTTTTGTGCCCTCATCGAGTGCAAGCACCTGCTTTGTGATATCGTCAACAGTCTGTCTGCTGATTTCTCTGCCGCATTCGGGACAGTGGGGTATGCCTGCTCTTGCATAAAGCAGACGCAGATAATCGTAAATCTCCGTTACCGTGCCTACGGTTGAACGGGGGTTTTTTGATGTTGTTTTCTGGTCAATGGATATTGCAGGGGAGAGCCCTTCAATGCTTTCAACATTGGGCTTTTCCATCTGACCGAGGAACTGCCTTGCGTATGATGACAGGGATTCAACATATCTGCGCTGACCCTCCGCATAAATTGTATCAAAGGCAAGGGATGATTTTCCGCTGCCCGAAAGACCTGTGAAAACCACAAGCTTGTCACGGGGAATTGATATATCAACATTTTTCAGATTGTGTTCTTTTGCACCCTTGACGGTAAGATTTTTTATTGCCATTTATTTACCTCTTCTGAGTTTTTCGATTTTGTCTCTCAAATATGCGGCATGTTCGAATTCAAGTATCTTTGCCGCCGCCTTCATTTCTGCGGTGAGCCTTATAATCATTGCCTCGCGCTCCTGACGGCTCATCTTTGAAACAGCCTTGTCATCATCTGATTTTGCCGAAATTTCAATGATTTCGTGAACATCCTTGACGATGGTTTTCGGCGTGATTCCGTGATCCTGATTGTATTTCATCTGCTTTTGTCTGCGGCGTTCCGTTTCCGTAATTGCCCGTTCCATTGAAGGTGTAACGCTGTCGGCATACATTATGACAGTGCCCTCAGAATTTCGTGCGGCTCTGCCTATGGTCTGAACAAGTGAGGTTTCGGAACGCAGGAAGCCCTCTTTATCCGCATCAAGAATCGCAACCAGCGATACCTCGGGGATGTCAAGACCTTCACGCAAAAGGTTTATGCCGATAAGCACATCAAATTCGCCAAGTCGCAGACCTCTTATGATTTCCATTCTTTCAATGGTATCAACATCGTGGTGCATATAGCGAACCTTGATATCAAGATTTTCAAGATAATCCGTAAGGTCTTCCGCCATACGCTTTGTGAGGGTTGTGATAAGCACTCTTTCGCCTTTTGCGGTGCGCGTGTTTATTTCGGAAACAAGGTCATCAATCTGTCCCTCCGTCGGTCTTACGGAAATTTCGGGGTCAAGTAGACCCGTAGGTCTTATAACCTGCTCCGCAATACGGGAGCTTTTTTCTTTTTCAAATTCGCCCGGAGTTGCGCTTACAAATATTTTCTGACCGCTTCTTTCATAGAATTCATCGAAGGTAAGGGGTCTGTTATCGTAAGCCGAGGGCAGGCGGAAGCCGAAATTGATAAGGCTTTCCTTTCTTGCTCTGTCACCGCCGTACATTGCCCTTACCTGTGGCAGGGTAACATGGGATTCATCAACAAAAAGCAGAAAATCATCGGGGAAATAGTTGAGCAGAGTAAAGGGTGCCGAGCCTGCGGGTCTGCCTGACATAACCCTTGAATAGTTTTCGATTCCCTTGCAGAAGCCCGTTTCACGGAGCATTTCAATATCATATTCCGTGCGTTGTTTTATGCGCTGTGCTTCAAGAAGCTTGCCGTTTTCTTCAAAATATTTCACACGGTCAAGCATTTCTTCATATATATTTTTTATGGATTTTTCCATTTTATCGGGTGCGATGACATAGTGGGAGGCAGGGTAAATTGCGGCGTGTGAAAGCACGCTTTTAACCTGACCCGTGAGAGCATTTATCTCGCTTATTCTGTCAATTTCATCGCCGAAAAATTCAACTCTGATGCCGTTTTCGTTGGAGTAAACGGGGAAGATTTCGACAACATCTCCTCTGACCCTGAATTTATTACGGCTGAAATCAATATCGTTTCTCTCATACTGAATTTCAACCAGCTTTTCAATCAGCTCATCTCTGCTTTTCTCCATTCCCGTGCGCAAAGAGATAACCATACTGCGGTAATCAATGGGATCGCCCAGAGTGTAAATGCAGGATACACTGGCAACAATGATAACATCCCGTCTTTCGGATAAAGCGGAGGTTGCGGAGTGGCGGAGCTTATCTATTTCGTCGTTAACGGCAGAATCTTTTTCGATATAAGTATCGGTTGTGGGAATATATGCTTCGGGCTGATAATAGTCATAGTATGAAACAAAATATTCAACCGCGTTGTCGGGGAAGAATTCGCGGAATTCGGAGCAAAGCTGTGCCGCAAGGGTTTTGTTGTGAGCAAGCACAAGAGTGGGGCGGTTGACCTTTTCGATGATGTTTGCCATTGTGAAGGTTTTACCCGAACCTGTTACGCCCAGTAATGTTTGCTCTGTGCAGCCTTTGTTAATGCCGTCAACAAGCTCTGCGATTGCCTGTGGCTGGTCGCCCATAGGTTTGTATTTTGATTTCAGCACAAACTTATCCATACTTTCCTCCCTTTTTGATTATGAACAAATGTTCTAATCATTATAACATAAATATTTTTAAATGTAAACTATTATTTTTTCTTATGCTAAAATTTTTTGTGAAGTCAACATAATTCATAAACAACTGTCATATTGTTTTGATGTTTGTTGACATTTTCAACAAATAGTGATATTATAACTGTGGTAAATATTCCATAGAACGGAGTGTTTTGTTTGAAAGGTATAATTCTGGCAGGCGGCTCAGGCACAAGGCTTTATCCTCTTACGATGGTAACCAGTAAGCAGCTTCTGCCCGTTTACGATAAACCTATGATTTATTATCCCCTGTCAACCCTTATGCTTGCGGGTATCAGGGAAATTTTAATTATATCAACCCCTGCGGATACACCCAAATTCGAGGAACTTTTAGGCAGCGGCAGGCAGTTTGGCCTGAATCTTTCATATGCTGTGCAGGAAAGCCCTGACGGTCTTGCTCAGGCATTTATCATCGGTGAAAAATTCATCGGCGACGATGATGTTGCGATGGTGCTGGGTGATAATATTTTTTACGGCAACGGTCTTGGCCATATGCTCAGGCAGGCTGCAAAAAATAAGGGCAGAGCAACTATTTTCGGTTATTACGTTGATAATCCCCAGGCGTTCGGTGTTGTTGAATTTGATGAAAACGGAGTCCCCGTTTCTATTGAAGAAAAACCCGAAGTGCCTAAGTCGAACTATGCGGTAACCGGTCTTTATTTCTACGACAACAGAGTTGTGGAATATGCGAAATCGTTGAAGCCTTCAAAGCGCGGTGAACTTGAAATTACGGATATCAACCAGATGTATCTGCAAAACGGTGACCTTGATATAAAGCTTATGGGCAGAGGCTTTGCCTGGCTTGACACGGGAACGGTTGAAAATCTTATGGATGCGGCAAACTTCATCAAAACTGTCGAGAAGTTGCAGGGAATCAAGATTTCGGCTCCCGAAGAAATTGCATATAATATGCGTTGGATAAGCCGCGAAGCACTTCTTCGCTCGGCTGAAAAATACGGAAAGTCATCCTACGGTCAGCATCTGCGCTCGGTTGCAGAGGGCAGAATACTTTATACCGGCGGCAAGCCGGGTGAAAGGCCGTGTTGGGGTGTGGAGGGTAATCTTAACTATGAAACTGACTGAAACGGCGGTTAAAGGCGTTTTTGTGGCAGAACCGAAAGTTTTTGGTGATAACCGGGGCTGGTTTTGCGAAACATATTCAAAAAAAGAGTTTGAAGAAGCAGGCATAAAGGCGGATTTTGTTCAGGATAACCGTTCTTTTTCTGCAAAAAAAGGTACCCTCAGAGGTCTGCACTGCCAGAAAAATCCTATGGCGCAGGCAAAGCTCGTGAGCTGTATCAAGGGCAAAATTCTTGATGTTGCCGTTGATATCAGAGAAGGCTCGCCTACATATATGAAGTGGGTTGCGGTTGAACTCAGCGAAGAAAATAAAAAAATGCTTTTTATTCCCAAGGGCTGTCTTCACGGATTTGTAACCCTGACAGACGATGTTGAGATTTCCTATAAGGTTGATGAATTCTACTCACCTGAAAACGACAGGAGCATAGCTTTCGCAGACCCTGAAATCGGTGTTGAATGGGGGATTACAGACCCTGTACTTTCTGAAAAAGATAAAAATGCACCGCTTTTCAAAGACAGCGATGTAAAATTTGAATTTTAAATTTTTTTGAATAATCACGACGTTTTTAGCTCATACTATGCGTGAAAAGCAAGTAAGGAGTTGAAACGAATGCTTGATAAAATTTCACTGGTCCTTGTAATAATCGGTGCACTTAACTGGGGCAGTATCGGTCTGTTTCAGTTTGACCTTGTGGCATGGATTTTCGGCGGTCAGGGAGCAATTCTCAGCAGAATTGTTTACACTCTTGTTGCCCTTGCGGGTATCTGGTGTATTTCCCTGCTTTTCAGAGAATCAGAAACCGCAATCACCGCAGGCGACTCGGACGATATGTAAAAAATGAAACCGCTGACTTTGTGTCGGCGGTTTTGATTTTTATTTCTTCTTTTTAAGCCTTTCGCAAAGCTCTCTGTCAGGTGTGACCCACATGGTGTTATATGTGTGGTAAATCACCTTGCCGGGTTTTGCACCTACGGGTTTTTTGAGTGAACGGACTTCTGTATAATCAACTGCAACCTGAGAAGATTCTCTGCCGCCGCTGTGATATGCCGCAAGTATTGCCGCCTGACGGCAGGTAAGCTCGGGAATTATATCTCCGTTACCGATGACAACTACGTGCGAACCGGGAATTTTCTGCGTGTGGAACCAGGAGTCATCCTTTGCGGCGGTCTTAAAAGTGAGAATATCGTTCTGCACATTGTTTCTGCCTACAAGGATTGTATATCCGTCGTCCGAAACATACTCCATAGGCGGCATAGGTTTTGCTTTTTTGGTTTTATCGTTTTTTGCACGTTTCAGGTAGCCCTGCTCATAAAGTTCATTGCGGATTTCCGCAAGCTCCGTGTAGCCGTCGGCACGGTTAACGGCATCGATAACCGATTCAAGGTATGAAAGCTCCTGTTCGCTTTGTTCAATCAGTTCGCCAAGCATACTCTCGGCAGTTTTTGCTTTGCGGTATTCCTTGAAATATTTCTGTGCGTTTGCCGAGGGTGAAAGTGCGGGGTCAGCAGGAATACGCACAGGATTGTTGTTATCGTAAAAATTTTCAAGGTCGTAAAACAGTGAGCCTTTTTCAAGTCGGTACTGATTTGCGAGGATAAGCTCTGCGTAGATGCGTAGTGTATCACGGTCTGCACAGGCTTCAAGCTCTGCCTGCCTGCTTTGCAGTTTTCTTGCAGCTCTGGAAGCGGCATTTGTCAACAGTTTGAGAAGCGATTGGCTGCGCTGTTTTGTTCTTTCAAAGCGGTCTTTTTCGTAATAAAAGTCGTCAAGAAGCTGTGAAAAGCTCTCAAATGGTTTCGGTGTAACGGTGAATCCGTACTGTGTAACATCGGTAAATGTAAAGTCATAAGGCTTTACACCTTCACGGATAAGCATAGTGGGATTGGCTTTGCCTGAAATCAGCGTATTTCTGATTTCTGTAAGTTTATTTTCAAGCCTTTGGCAGTTTATTTCGTTCATTTCGGCAACGCCGATGTCGCCGCCGCAGGCAAAAGCCGCAATTTCACGGCTTATCAAGGGAGAAATTCCTTCAAGGGTTTCAAGAATTGCACCTGAAAGATGCTTGTTCATACATTTTTTTATGGCGTTTACACCCTCATCGGGCTGAATTTCTGTCAGGTTCAGCTTACCCTGACGGGGAGGTAATTCATATTTAAAGGTGGGTAAAATCTGTCTGACAGACGACTGTGTAAAGTCAACTCGCTTTACAGAGTCTATAATATTTCCTTCGGAATTCACGAGGATAATATTGCTGTGCTTTGCCATAATTTCAACGCAGAGGGTGAATGTTACGGCATCCCCGATTTCGTTTGTACCCGAAAGGTCAATGAAAATAACTCTGTCAAGACCAAGCTGACGGATATGGGTTATAACCGCACCTGTCAGGTGCTTTCGGAAAAGCATACAGAGCATAGGGGGAGTTGCGGGGTTTTCGGGTGCGTTCGCTGTCAGATGAAGTCGGGGACTGTTGGCGGATGCGGAAACAAGCAGACGGTATGCGCCTTCGCGGGAACGCAGATGAAACACCAGTTCGTCTTTTGACGGCTGGTGTATTTTTTCTATCCTGCTTCCGACGATATATTGGGAAAGCTCATTTTTGAGCAGATTTAAAGTAATTCCGTCAAGGGGCATAGTTTTTTCCTCTTAAAAATATTTTACAGGTGAATTCTGGGGGATTATTTCAACATCAACATCAAAATTGTTTTTCAGTTTATCAGCAAGTACGGCAACAACGGGATTTTCAGTTTCAAAATGACCTGCGGTTATAAGGGTTATGCCGAGCTCGTGTGCCGCAAGAAATTCGTGGTGCTTTGCTTCGCCTGTTATGTATGCATCGCATCCGCTTTCGGCAACAGCATTAATGAAATCGCCGCCTGCTCCTCCGCAGAGTGCAACTGTGTCTATTGTCATACCGCAGTCTGCAAGCTGAACGCCCGTTGAAAGTCTGCCTGCAATGTGCATTGCAAGGGTTTCGGCATCGGTTTCATCGATGATAACTTTTCTTATCATTGATGTTTCGCCGTATTCGGTCATGGGAACGGGGTTTTTAAATCCAAGTGTTTCTGCAAGGGCGTCGTTGACGCCGCCTTTTGCAATATCAAGATTTGTATGGGCACAGATTGCCGAAATTCCGTTTTTTGCAAGCATAAAAGGAATATCGCCGTCAAGAAAGCTTTTTACCGCTCTGAAAATAACGGGATGATGGCTGACAATAAGGTCAATTCCGTTTTGAGCGGCATAATCAACCGCATCGGAGGTGATATCAAGCACAACACCGATTTTTTTTACTTCACCGTCGGGAGTGCCTACAAGCATACCGCTGTTGTCCCATTCGCACTGATTTTCAAAGGGCGCGATTGCACCGATAAATTCGTAAATATCCTTAACCGTCGGTTTTCGTTCCATTTATGATTTCCTCCGTTTCAAGGGCGATCTTTTCAAGATAACCGGCATATTCCGCCGAACCGTGTATGCGTTCTGCTTCAAGCTTTTTGCGAAGTCTTGCAACAGTATTTTCAAGATAAATCCGTGCCTCTTTCTTTTTACACTTGGGAAGCTCGCCCGTGTATATGTAAGAGACGGGTCTTTGCAGTTTTACGCCTGTATATTCCGCTGCCATGGCACAGTAAAGCTTGCCGCCGTCTGTGCAGGCATCTTCAAAAAGGATTTCAAATCCGTTTTCAACAAAAAATCTTCTTATATCTTCGGCATGGGACTGGGGCTGAACAATAATACGCTTTGAACTGTCTTTGAGCCAGTGTGTTCTTGAAACAAGCTGCTCCATAAGAGTGCCGCCCATACCGCACATTATGAAATCCTGAGCCTCGGAAGGCTCGATTTCATCAAAGCCGTCTGAAAGGCGAAGCGTTACTTTATCATCAATACCGTAGTGTTCAACCGTTTTTTTGGCATTTTCAAGAGGACCCTTGCGCACATCACACGCAAGAGCCTTTGACGCTATGCCGTTCAAAACAAGATAGGCGGGAAGATATGCGTGGTCGGTGCCGATATCGGCAACAGCGTTACCCTTACGCACCATCTTCGCCGCCAT
The DNA here is from genome assembly GCA_036309745.1 of Acutalibacteraceae bacterium. Lineage (GTDB taxonomy): Bacteria > Bacillota > Clostridia > Oscillospirales > Acutalibacteraceae > CAG-177. Next base: position 54,167 of record JAXJTD010000067.1, read on the forward strand.
AAGCATTCTTTCGGAAAGATTAAGCATTATTTCGCAAGGAATGCATTAATTTTTGCGATAAGCTCATCAGCATTAACGCCGTGTACCATGCAAGCCTGAGCAACGGATTCGTTTCTTGCCGAGGGGCAGCCGAGGCAGTGCATACCCATTTCAAGGAAGAAGGGAGCAACCTCACGGTTAGCGTCAAGAATTTCGCCGATTTTCATATCTTTTGTGATTTCTGTCATTGTAAAAACATCCTTTCTCTGCAAAGATAAAATCAGTATACCACACTTTTACCTCAATATCAATAGCAGTGCTTTTATAAAATATTTATTTTTATATAGTGACTTTTGCGAAGCGATGTGTTATACTAAACTGTAATTGTATTTTTCAAAGGTGAGTTTATGTTTGAACAGATAATCAATGTTGACAGAATGGAGCAGGCGGTCAGTCTTTTCGGCAGCTTTGATGAGAATATAAGGCTTATTGAAAAAGAGTTTTCCGTTTCTGTTATCAGCAGAGGTTCGGAGCTTAAAGTGACAGGTGAGCCTGAAAATGTGCAGAAGGGTGTGCGTGCAATCAACGGTCTGCTGACTCTCATCAACAGAGGTGAGGCGCTCAGCGATCAGAATGTGCGTTATGTTCTTTCTCTTGTCAATGACGGCAATGAGGATAAGCTTGTCCATATGGCGGCAGACTGCGTATGCATTACCTCAAAAGGCAAGCCCGTAAAGCCCAAAACTCTGGGTCAGAAAAAATACATTGAAACTATCCGTAACAACACAATCACCTTCGGCATAGGCCCTGCGGGTACGGGTAAAACCTACCTTGCGGTTGCAATGGCGGTTACCGCGTTCAGGGCAAAAGAAATAAACAGAATTGTTCTTACAAGACCTGCTGTTGAAGCGGGCGAGAAGCTTGGCTTTTTACCGGGCGACCTTCAAAGCAAGGTTGACCCGTATTTAAGACCCCTTTACGATGCGCTTTTTGATATGCTCGGTGCAGAGAACTTTCAGAAGCATCAGGAGAGGGGAGATATAGAGGTTGCACCTCTTGCCTATATGAGAGGACGTACCCTTGATGACAGCTTCATTATTCTTGACGAAGCACAGAATACCACGGCGGAGCAGATGAAAATGTTCCTGACCCGCCTGGGCTTCAATTCCAAAATGGTTGTAACCGGCGACGTTACGCAGATTGACCTGCCGGACGGTAAAAGATCGGGGCTCAAAGAGGCGGTAAGAATTCTCAAAAATATTGAGGATATCGGCACCGTAAGATTCAGTGAAAAAGATGTTGTACGCCACAGGCTTGTTCAGGATATTATCAAAGCCTATGAGAAACAGGATGAGGAGCGTAAAAAGAAATGAGCAAGGTAAAGGTAGTTATCTCAAATGAGCAGAACGAAATGAGAATACCTACGGGTGTGCGTCTGCTTGTGCGCCGCTGCTGTACCGCAGTTCTTGTTCAGGAAGAATTTGACGGTGCCGCCGAGGTAAGTGTTACTTTTGTTGATGATGATACAATTCATCAGCTCAATAAACAGTACAGAAATATTGACAGAGCAACGGATGTTCTTTCGTTCCCTCTGGGTGAAAACGGTGTTTATGATATCAATAACGATACCGGTGCGAAACTGCTTGGCGATATTGTTATTTCAATTCCTCACGCTGTTGACCAGGCGGACAGATACGGTCACACCTTGCAGAGAGAAATCGGATTTCTTACGGTTCATTCAATGCTTCATCTGCTTGGCTATGACCACGTTAACGGCGGTATGGAAAGCGTAAGAATGAGAGAAAAGGAAGAAACTGTCCTTACAAAGCTGGGTCTTAAAAGAAATTCCAGCTACTATATGGATGACGAGAACATATGAAAGATTTACTGAGAAGCTTTGTTTATGCGTTCAGGGGTATTTTTTACTGCATAAGCAATGAACGGAATATGAGAATTCATCTTTGCTTTACGGCGTATATGTTCGGATTTCTGACTGTTCACGATTTTTTTGAAGTCAGCAAAGGTCAGCTTGCAGTGCTTATAGGTCTTTGTGCTTTGGTTATGGCACTTGAAGCTGTCAACACCGCGGTTGAAAAGGCGGTTGACCTTGAAACCAAAGAAATAAATGAACTTGCAAGAATTTCAAAGGATGCGGCGGCAGGTGCAGTGTTTATTGCGGCAATTGGCTCGGTTGCGGCAGGTATTGCAATTCTCAATCAGCCCGAAGCTTTTGCAAAGATGTTTGAATACTACAAAGAAAATATTCCCGTTTTAATCGGCTTTATTATCAGCTTTGTTGCAAGCCTTGTGTTTGTATTTGCAGGCCCGAAGGGAATAAAGAAATTCTTTAAAAATCACGTTAAATGAGGAAAATAAAATGACAAAAACCGCTTTTGTTGCAATAGTAGGTTGCCCGAACGTGGGCAAATCCTCACTTCTTAACAGAATGCTGGGTCAGAAGGTTGCCATTGTAACCCAGAAACCACAGACAACCCGTACGAGGATTATGGGCGTGCTTACATTAGGTGAAACCCAGCTTGTTTTCACTGATACACCCGGTTATCACAGACCCAAAACCAAACTGGGCGAGAAAATGATAAAAGCTGTTGGTGACGGTATAGCAGGTGTGGATGCCTGCCTTTTCGTGACGGAGCCTGAGGGAGATATCAAGGATACTGAACTTGAACTTTTGAAACGTCTTAAAGCCGAAAAAGCACCGGTTGTGCTTGCAATCAACAAAACCGATACCGTAAAACAAAAAGAGCTTATGATGGAAAAAATCATAAAGCTTACCAATGAATTCGATTTTGAGGCGGTTGTGCCTGTCAGTGCATTGAAAAATGAAAATGTGGACCTCATAATTGAAGAGCTTAAAAAGCTTACCTATGAATCGGTTCATTTCTTCCCCGACGACACACTTACCGATCAGCCCGAAAGAGTGCTTGCAGGTGAGATAATAAGAGAAAAAATGCTGCTTCTTCTTGATAAGGAAGTGCCCCACGGCGTTGCGGTCAGCATTGAAAAAATGCGTGAAAGACCCGCGGGCGGAATTATGGATGTTGAAGCGATTATATATTGCGAAAAGGATACCCATAAGGGAATCATTATCGGCAAAAAGGGAGATATGTTGAAACGTATTTCCTCAAAGGCAAGAGTTGATATGGAAAATTTCTTTCAGTGCAAAATCAACCTTCAATGTTGGGTCAAGGTGAAAGAAGGCTGGCGCAACAGAGAAGGAATTATTCATAATTTTGGTCTCGACTAAAAAATATTTTCCTTTCATAATCTCCGTGAAATAACTCAAATTATTAACGGGAGATGATATGTATGGAAAACGAAAAAGCGTGGAAAAAGTTTATGAAAACCGGCTCGGTTGCCGATTATCTTGAATTCAGAGGCTGTGTGAATAACACGGCAGGAGTTAAAAATGAGAATGTCTACCGACGCTCTGGTGCTCAAAGTAACGGATACGGGGGAAAGTGACCGCCTGGTTACGCTTCTTACCTCAGAATACGGTGTGCTCAGAGCCTTTGCCAACAGAGCGAAAAAGATAAACAGTAAAATGCACGGTGCAACCCAGTCCCTTTGCTACGGCGATTTTTCAGTGTATAAAAGCAGGGACAGCTACATAGTTGACGATGCGGTTGCAAAGGAAGTTTTTTTCGGGCTTCGCGGAGATATCGAAAAGCTTGCCCTTGCTCAGTATTTTTGCTCTCTTGCTTCGGAGCTTGTGCCAGAAATGGAGCCGGCAAAGGATTATCTGAGGGTTATTCTCAACTCCATGCATTTTCTTGAAAAAAGTAAACGCTCCAATGATTTTCTCAAAGCAGTTACAGAACTTAAATTTATGGTTTTTTCAGGATTTATGCCTGACCTTACTGCCTGCCCCCATTGCGGAGAAACGGACGGTGAGATGATTTTCAGCATTAATGACGGCTGCATTTACTGTAAAAACAGCGGCAGAAGCGGTGAAAGGATAAATCCTACCGTGCTTGCGGCTATGCGTCACGTATGTGCAAGCCCCATAGAGAAAATATATTCGTTTTCTCTGCCTGCTACGGATGAAAAGCGTTTTGCTCAGGTCTGTGAAAAATTCCTGCTTTCACAGACGGGCAAAAGATTCAGAACGCTTGAATTTTATAAATCTCTATGAGAAAGGGTATGTAAAATGAAACAAGGATTTTTACACAAACTGTTCGGAACAACTCCGGGCAAGGGCGTACAGCCCAAAGAGGCTATCGCTTACAGCATTACGGGTATCGGTCAGAACTTTATCTGTACCATTATCGGTTCGTACATAACCGTATTCATGACTGACGCACTTCTTTTTGGTGCGGAAGGTGTCACAATCGGTAACGTAAGCGGTGCTGTTGCGGTTGCAATTCTTATGCTTGCAGCCCGTGTTTTTGATGCATTTAACGACCCCATTATGGGCAGTGTTGTTGATAAAACAAGAACAAAGTGGGGCAAATGCCGTCCCTACCTTAAATGGATGGCAATTCCTATCGGTATTTGTACCGTTCTTTGCTTCCTTCCCATTTTCAGCGCACAGTCTGTATTTGACGGTTCAAAGACAATGCAGACCTTCGTTGTAATTTCAGTTATCTATGTTGTATGGAGCGTTGTTTACACAATCGCAGACGTTCCCTATTGGGGCCTTTCAACCTGCCTTACAAACGACACCGTTGTAAGAGGTAACATTCTTACCGTTGCCCGTATGGCATGTACTGTGGGTGCAGGCGTTGTTACTGTTTTTGTTCCTGTTATTACAGGTGCCGTAACAGCAAAATTCAAGTATACCGAAGCTGACCTGGGTGCGATTATGACAGATAAGGCAACTGCAATCGCTGATATGGTTACAAGCCGCGGCATTTCCGTTGAGGAAGCAGCACGCAGCTTTATCGGTACCGTAAGAGTAGGCAGTGAATTTGCAAACGCAGATACACTTAAAATGGTATATTTCATTTGTGCTGTTGTGCTTGTTGTAGCTGCAATTCCTATGTTCTATTTCGGCTTCAAAAACACAAAGGAAAGATTTACTTCTCAGGATGAAGCTCCTTCATTCGGACATAACCTTAAACTCCTCTTCAAAAACAAGGAACTCCTTCTTATCGTTCTTTCAGGTGTTCTCGGCGGTGCAAGAATGGTTTATTCATACACCGGCGGTCTCTATTTTGCAAAATACATCCTTCAGAACGAAGGTCTTTACGGTATTATCACTCTGCTTGTTGTTCCCGGCGGACTTGTTGCTTCAATTCTTGTTCCCTGGATGTCAAAGAAATTCACAAAGAAATGGTCATACATCGTTGTTCACCTTTTCGGCGGCATTGTAATGGCGGTTATGTATTTTGTAGGCTACGATGCTCCCTGGAAACTTATTATAGGTGCAATCGGTCTTGTTCTTCTGGGTATTCCTCAGGGTGTTAACAACATCATCACCTATGCTATGATCGGTGACACAGTTGACTACCTTGAATGGAAAACAGGCGAAAGAGGCGAAGGCATCTGCTTTGCAATGCAGACTCTTATCAATAAAATCGGTATGGCCGTTGGCGCTTTCATAGGTGTTATGTCCGTAAGCATTGCAGGTATCGATACAAGAACATACACAGTTCAGAACGCAGACGCACTCTGGAATGTTCTTATCCTTTCAGGTGTTATCAGTATGTTTGCCTGCGCAGTTCCTATGTTCTTCTACACAATCACAGAGAAGAGACAGGCAGAAATGGTTGCTGAGATTGAAGCAAGAAAAGCAAATAAATAAAATACAAATGAGGTGAGCAAATGAAAAATAAGCAGTCTGTTTATCAGATAGTTGCCGTTGTTGTTTCGGCTTTGCTTATTTTTCTTGCAAACCTTTATGTCACAGGCGGTGCACCGGTTTTTAAGGGCAGCACCGAAGGTGAAACGGTAAGATGCAGAGTTATACGTGTTACGGATGTCAAAACGGATAATGTAAGCGGTGAAACAGAATTTGTAACGGTCAGATTCAAGGCTCAGGCGTTGAATACGGCACTCAGAGGGAAAACCCTTGAAGTTGTGCAGGAGATTGACAGGTCATTTGTGTTCTGCCCGAAGCAGGTTGAACAGAATGATAAAATTCTGGTTGAAAGCTATTCCGCAGACGGTGAAACACAGTATTATTTCGGCGATTATGTGAGAATAACTCCGCTTTTGTGGCTGCTTGCAATATTCTGCATACTTATAATCGTGTTTTCGAGAATGCAGGGAATTAAAACGGTTATTTCGCTTGGCTTTACCTGCCTTTCTGTTTTTACGGTGCTCATTCCTGCAATTCTCAATGGTCACAATATTTACCTCTGGTCAATAGTCGTTTGTATGTTCATAACGGTTATGACCCTGAGTATTATCAGTGGATTCAATGTGAAGGCTATGTGCGCAGGTATCGGATGCGTAAGCGGTGTGCTGTGTGCAGGTCTTACAGTGCTGATTTCGGATAAATTTCTGAATATGACAGGTATGCTTGAAGAAGAATCCGTTTATCTTATTCAGCTTTATCCAGATAATCCCATTAATCTTAAAGCAATTATTTTTGCCATGATAATTGTCGGTGCCGTCGGTGCGGTAATGGATGTTTCAATGTCCATTTCTTCATCGCTTTACGAGCTTCGTCTGAAATCTCCGAATATCAGACCTTCGGAGCTTATGAAATCGGGCTTTGCCATCGGCAGAGATATGATGGGTACAATGGCAAATACCCTTGTGCTTGCTTACATAGGCAGTTCGCTGACAAGTGTGTTGCTGCTCGTTGCCTATAACGCAGGCATTGAACAGGTAATCAACAAGGAAATGATAGTTGCGGAAATTTTGCAGGCTCTTGCAGGCAGTCTGGGCATGCTTCTCACTCTGCCGCTGACAAGTGCAGTCTGTGCCGCAGTTTATTACAACAGGGAGGAAAAGAAAAATGCCTCTTGTTAATATGTCATCATTGCTGAAAAATGCAAGAGAGGGCGGATATGCCGTAGGCAGTTTCAGCGTTGCAAATATGGAAATGGTGCTTGGTGTACTGAAAGCTGTTGAGCAGACAAAAAGCCCTGCAATCATTCAGATTGCGGAGGTAAGGCTTAATCATTCACCACTTGAAATTATAGGGCCTCTTATGGTTGCTGCTGCAAAAAGCAGCTCTGTGCCCATTGCAGTGCACTTTGACCACGGTAAAACAGCAGGGAAAATAAAGCAGGCGCTTGATATCGGATTCACAAGTGTTATGTTTGACGGCTCGCATCTTCCTTTCGAAGAAAATGTGAGAATAACCGCCGGAACAAAGCGGCTTGCCATAGAATACGGAGCCGACTGTGAAGGCGAAATCGGTTGCGTAGGCGGCAGTGAGGACGGCAGTGAAGATATTGCAATCAATTGCACTTCTCCTGCACAGGCACAGGAATTCTATGAAAAAACAGGTGTTGATGCCCTTGCGGTTGCCATAGGTAATGCACACGGCAACTATAAGCAGGCACCCATGCTTCGTTTTGACATTCTGGAAGAAACCGCATCTCTTGTGAAAGTGCCTCTTGTGCTTCACGGCGGTACGGGTATACTGCCCGAAGATTTCAGAAAGTGTATTTCTCTCGGCATAAATAAAATAAATATAGCAACCGCAACATTTGACAGTGTTGAGCAATCGGTAAGGTATGCATATGAAAACTCAGATATAAAAGGTTATTATGACCTGCAAAGTGCAGAGGTTGAAGGTGCATATCTTAACGCATTGAAGCACATAGAAATATTCGGTTGTGCAAATAAAGCCTGAAAGGGAGATAAAGATGAGCTATATTGAATTTGACAAAACAAAACCTCTTGATGTAATTCCCATAGGACGAATTGCAATCGATTTCAACCCCACAGATATGAACAAGCCTCTTTCCGAGAGCAGTAATTTCAATAAGTATGTAGGCGGTTCACCTGCTAATATTGCAGTAGGTCTTGCAAGGCTCGGTGCAAAGTGTGGCTTTATTGCAAGAGTATCCGATGATCAGTTCGGCGATTATGTTGAAAATTATTTTAAGGCAGACGGTATTGATGTTTCACATGTTTTTAGATGTGAAAACGGCGAAAATCTCGGCCTTACATTTACCGAAATCCTCAGCCCCACACAGAGCAGTATTCTTATGTACCGTGAAGGTGTGGCTGATTTGCAGGTCTGCGTTGACGATGTTGATGAAGAATACATAAAGCAGGCAAAGGCTGTTGTTATTTCAGGTACCGCACTTTGTGCAAGCCCTTCAAGAGAAGCTGCCCTCAAAACCCTTTTCCTTGCAAAGAAAAACGGTGTGGTTGTAATATTTGATATTGATTACAGAAGCTACACATGGAAGAATAAGGATGAAATTTCGCTCTATTATTCAATTGCAGCCAAGAACAGCGATATCGTTCTGGGTTCGAGAGAAGAATTTGACCTTACAGAAGCTGTAGAAGGTGTTTGTGCAAGTGATGAAGAATCGGCTGCACGCTGGTTCTCTTACGGCAACAAAATTGTAATCATCAAGCACGGCAAGGAAGGCTCGGTTGCATACCTTGACGACGGCTCGGCTTACAAGGTAAAGCCTTTCCCTGTTAAAATGCTCAAAGGCTTCGGCGGTGGTGACGGCTATGCTTCCGCATTTATTTATTCTCTCCTTAACGGAAAGAGCGTTCCCGAAGCACTTGAATTTGCAACAGCTTCCGCATCAATGCTTGTTTCAGCTCACAGCTGCTCGGCGGCTATGCCCTCAGCACAGGCTGTTCAGGAATTCATCGATAAAACAAAACCTACCTCAGGTGAGGTTATTGAGAAAATTAAGTAAAATAATAAAGCAGGGTGCATTTTTGCACCCTGCATAAAATGAATATTTCCGCCCGTGGCGCAGCTGGATAACGCAGCAGATTCCGATTCTGAAGAACGGGGGTTCGAATCCCTTCGGGCGGGCCAAACAAAAACCTGCACTGTCATTTGACCGTGCAGGTAATTTTTTATACATTTGCAGTTTCTTCCTCTTTTGTTTCGGTTTCATCCCTTGTTTCTTCGGGAGGAATCTCAACCTTTTGAAGTGAAACTATAAGATTTGTAATTGATGACACAAGGAAGATTGCTCCGCTTACGAAAACGCCCCAGGAAGGACCGCACTGGATTGCATCTGCAAGGGTGCTTGCTTCCATCATTGCCGAGAACTGATGGAAACAGAATGCACTTGCAAACATCATAAGGCTTGCTACAAGGTTTGTTCCGAAAAGACCTTTGCTGTTGAATTTTCTGAAATTAAGCATCAGAAAAACAAGGCTTACAAGCAGCGAAAGTGCAGAGAGTACCACGAAAAGTATGGAAAGCATAAACATAAGTGCAGTGTCGCCGATAATATCGGAGGCAGGTGCTTTGAAAATTCCGAGAATATCGAAATTCATAATGTTCATAACAAGAGTAATTGCGTTGATTGTGATTTTTTCATCACAGAAGGGGATTGAAACCGCCAATGTTCCCAAGGGCAGGAGAAATGTGAAAAGAGGGAGTACACTGATGGGAATCCTTGCAATTCTCAGCTTTGTGCCCACAAAGGAATACTTGAATTTTCTCATTGTTTCGTGAAGCTTTGCAAATGCTGCTTCGGCTTCAATTGAATCCTGTTCAAGCCTGTTTTCCCAATCGTAGTTTGCGATGTTTACTCCGCAATCGGGGCATTCAGCCTTAACGTTCCAGATATGTAATTTGCGGTTGCATTTAGGACATCTTGCCATAAAATCACACCTTTAATTCTGAATTAACATTTTTATTTTATACTCAAACCTTTTCAGTGTCAAGCAATTATTTCTGACCGTAGTATGCGCCTGCACCGTGTTTTCTGAAATAATGCTTTTTCTGAATGTGAGAGCTTGCCTCAGATGCATTCATCATCTTGCTCAGATATGCCATTTTAGCAACCTCTTCAAGAATTGCCGAATTTTTTGCAGCAGCATCTCCGCTTTTGCCCCATGTAAAAGGTCCGTGTGAACGAACAAGTACCGCAGGCACGGCATTATAATCAATATTGCGCTTTTCAAAACATTCTGCAATTACCTTGCCCGTGTTAAGCTCGTATTCACCTTCGGTTTCTTCGACGGATAAATCTCTGGTGCAGGGTACCGAGCCGTAGGCAAAATCTGCGTGTGTAGTGCCGTAGCAGGGGATATCACTTGCTGCCTGAGCAAAGGATACCGCAAAGGTTGAATGAGTATGGGCAACACCGCCAATCTCAGGAAAACGGCGATAAAGTTCAAGGTGGGTAGGTGTATCGGAAGATGGGTTAAGTTTACCTTCAACTTTTTCACCGTCAAGATTCATTACAACCATATCCTCGGGCCTCATTTTATCGTAATCAACACCCGAGGGCTTTATTACAACAAGACCTGTTTCTCTGTCGATTTCGGAAACATTGCCCCAGGTGAAAAGCACAAGCTTATATTCAACAAGTCTGAGGTTTGCTTCGTATACTTTTTGCTTTAAGTTTTCAAGCATCTTTCTGCTCCTTAGATGTAAAGTGATGTAATGACTGTTGAGTAAACATATGACGGATCTTTAAGGAATTTGTGCTTGATTTGTTCCGCCTGTTCATAGTCTGCTGCATAAACCGTCAGCTCCATAAGACTGTCGCCTTTATGAATAACACGGCAGGTTACGAAATATCCGCCTTCGGTTTTCTTTATATCAACGGTATTTTCGCTTTCACGCTTTTCGAGAATTTGCAGGTTAAGAGCGTCTGCAAGCGCAGTTTCTTTAACGGATTTGGGTAATTCCTGAGAAAGCTCATCTACCGAAAGAGAGCCTTTGGGAGTGATATAAACAAGACCGTCTGCTGTTGAAAGTATGCCGTTGTCAAAAAGTTCGTCCAGTGCCTGACTTACCTCAAAATAGTTGGCAAGGCCATGGATCTGAAGCGCCTCAATTATCATGGTATCCTTCAAAGGCTCACGGATTCGGCTGACAATAAAAGTTATGAGTATTTTAATCTGAGTTCTGTTACGCAGTCCGCCGGGTTCAACACCCTCTGCGAATGCGTCAAATTCGTTATCAATTGACATTTGATTTCTCCCTGCGCCCGATAAGTTCTTTCTGGATTTCTTCTTTGCGTTTGCCTGTGTATTTGTTGAAAATCATGGGGATTGCACAAAGTGCAAGGCTTATTGCGGGAATGGCTGAAACCATAAAGAACATACCGTCAAGAATTTCTGATGTTTCTGCGGCTGATATACCGGTGTTAAGATTTTCAAAACCGATGATTTCAAGCACGATGCTGGTGATGAAAGTTGAAATACCTGCTGTAAGTTTGCTGATAAAGGTCTGTGATGCAAAGCATACACCTTCTGAGCGTCTGCCGGTTTTCCATTCAAGGTAGTCAACGCTGTCTGCAACCATTGCGTAGGTGATAACATTGAAAATACCCAGAGGAAGACCTGCCACAATAAGAAGTGCAAGAAGCACATAGAAGTTTGCGTAACCGACAAAATAGATTATCGTATGGATTGCAGCACCGAAAAGTGCGGAGATAATGTAAATCTGTTTAAGCGAAAGCTTCTTTCTGAGGATTGGCATAAGCACCATTGCAACCATCATACCGATACCGATGGCAACGGTCATTGAAACCTGAACGGAGCCTGCGGGGATGATGCCTGAATCCTGAATAAGATATTTTGCAATATAGCTTCCCGAGGTCTGAATCATAAGCATTGCGGAGCCCAGAACGCTTGCAAGGATAAGAAGCAACAAGGGAGCGTTCTTGGTGTATGCGGTAACTATTTCTTTAACTGATGTTTTTTCTTTTGTCTGTTCAATTCTTTCTTTTGTACCAAAGAAGGCAAGGAGTGAAAGCATTGAACCGAGAACGGCGAAAATGATGCCGCTTACTCTGTAACCCTGAACAGTACCCAGAGAATTGTCAGCACTGAGAACGGGAACAAGAACGGAAGGAATAATTCCGCCGATTGTGCAGAAGATTCTTGCGGTTGAAAGGAATTTGTTTCTTTCCTGCTCAATGGGTGAAACAACTGCACTCATTCCCCAGAAAGGAACATCCTGAATTGTGAAGCAGATGCCCCATAAAATATAGGTTATTGCAGAATATGCGAGCTTTCCGTTATATGAGAAGCTTTCAGGCACATTGAAAAGAAGTGCGGTTGAAATGAGGATAAGGAAGGGCGAAAAAAGAAGATAAGGGCGAAGCTTGCCGAATTTTGTTTTTGTTTTATCGGCAATAATACCCATTACAGGGTCGTTTGCCGCATCAAAAATACGGGCGGCAAGGATGATAGCTCCTGCATGAACGGGCTGAAGCTTCATTGCGTCTGTGTAGAATATGAGCAGGAAAATCGACATCAGGTTGTATATCATACTTCTGCCGAAGCCTGCGGTTGAAAATGAGAGAATTTCGCTTGTTCTGAGATATTTCTTCTCCATTATTTATTCCTCTTTCTGCCCTTGATATCTTTTCGGGCACTTCTGTTGGGGTTTATGGGCTTGCCGTATCTGCCGCGGTTAAGAAGCTCAGGGGTCTTGAAACGCTCTTTTGTAGCCCAAAGTCCGCAGGTGTTTGCCCAGCCTTCGCAGTAAAGCCAATAATATGAAATGTTGTCATATCTGCGCTTTTTTACAAAGTAGGGAACATTACACCATATCATTGAGGGGATTGCGATAATGAATAGCCAGAGAGGTCCGAGAATAAGCGACTGTACGGTGTGACCGTATTCGTGGATTTTGGTATCATGAAGGCTGTCGCCCTCTCTTTTGGTGTTTATGAAAATGAATATACCCAGCGATACTCCGCCGAAGTTCTTTTTGTCTATGTAAGTTATCAGTGCATTATGATACCATTCGCTTTTTGCACCTTTTGATTTGTAGATTGCAAGCATAACAAGACCTATAAGGTTTTGTGCAAGGGCGTAGGTAAACTGCCAGATGTAGAATAAAATTGCTTTGATGATTTTCAAAACTTTCTCCCTCCAAAGTCATAATTAAATAAATTATATCATACGGCAGACCATATTGCAACAAAAATGCCTGAATTCCGTGAAGAAACTCAGGCATTTACAATGTTTATTTCTTTTTCTTTTTTCTTACTACGATAATGATTACAGCAGTAATAATGATTGCAGCGGCGGCACAGATACCGATTATCGCGGCAACAGGAAGTCCGTCTTTGAGTCTGGGTGCGTTTTCAGCAACTGTGCGGCTGATTTTTTCTGCACCGAATGGAGCATCAAGGAATTTTTCACTGCCTTCTACATAAGAAGCTTCGTCTTCCGTTGCAAAAACCCAGCCGTTTATTCCGTTATATGTTATATACGACCAATAAGCGGTTTTACCGTCTTTTTCATCGGCAATTTCGTATACGCAGGTTACGATTTCACCATTCGGGATTTTACCTGAAATTCCTGATGTGCTGTCCGGTTCTGAATATATATCAAGCCCCAGAGTATTGTTTACTTTAATATCGTAAACATTGCTCATATAACAATATTCCGAGCTGTCACCGCTGTATGCCCAGCCTCGTGTGCCGTTGTATTCAATGTGCACCCACCTGTCAACAACAATCGAATCTTTGGTTACATCTGCAAACCAATACTGCTTATCAACACAGAGGTTTGTGTTTTTTGGCAGAGTTGCAATAATCTCAGACTTGGTGTCAAGGGGCTTTTCATATACGGGAAGACCGTTTTCTGCAAGCACATAAACGCCGCCCTTTTCACTCATTGCAACCTTGTATTTGGGGTTCATTGTGTGAAGCCAGCCTTTGATACCGTTGTATTCAACGAAAACACTGACGGAGTAATCAAGATTTTCATAGAAATACCTGAAAGACATAACCGTGCCCGCCGGGATATCAGCAACAACTTTCGGAGATGCCTGATAAGCGGTTTCCGTAAGGAATGCACCGTCGGTAAGCACTTCAACGGAGCCTGTGTAAATATCTTCATCATCAAGCACGAAAGCACAGTCGTAAATATCTTCAATACCGCTCTGGAAGATGTACACCCATCCCTTTGTGCCTTTGTATTCGGTGTATGCCCACTGTGCAAGAGCCTCTGCCTGGCTGTTGGTCTGAGAGTATGTAAGCTCTGCTCCGTACGGAATGTTGTCTTCAAGGGCTTTGTCGTATGCAAGTGACGGTCCTTTGCGCAGTGCAATACCATCTTTATTGATTATGGCAACACTTCTTTCGGATGTTGTGGGGAATGCAAGATCATCGCCTACGGAATCTCTCATAATGGTAACTTTTGAACGCTGAACATAAGCTTCAAAATCGTTATACTCAACCGCAAGGTATATTTCGCCTTCAAATTCACGCTCACCCGTAACAAGAAGATTTGTGCCGTTAGGCACAAAAACAGACATAGGCCGCATAATACTGCGTGTCATATCGTTGTTCCATACCCGGTCATAAAGCACGGTGCCTGTCTGAGTATCAACAGTTGCAGTGAACGGAGTGAAGTATCCGCCGCCGTCTGCAAATGCAGGCAGGATGCAGGCAAGGCAGATTATCAGTACAAAAGCAAAAGATAAAATCTTTTTAATCATCATTGCCTCCTTATCAATCGCGTGTGTTCATTGAGTTTCTGTAAACAACAAAACGGCAATAGAGGTATTCGGTTACAAGGTTTACTGCCATTGTGCCGATTTCAATCAGATATTCGTTGATTCCCATTGCGGTGAATTCGTGGGTCCACCAGGTTGAAAGGGGAGCAAATACACAATAGAAAAGTGCAACTTTAAGCATTGCAACGGGAATGTTTGCTGCCGATTTGAAGGTGAATTTTCTGTTGAATGTGAAATTCCAGAGAACGGAAAGACAAAGTGATATAATATAGCTGACAGTGTTATTAAGCCCTGCAATCTCAAACAGAAGCGTAAAGGATACAATCTGTATTATACCTGCCGAAGCTGAAAAAAGTGCAAATTTCACTATCTGAATAATATTCTGTTTTTTTGTCATTTTTGTTTCACTCATTTTGTAACCTCCTTATTGAAAACGGCGGCAAATCTGCAAGCTCTGCAATATGCCTCTGAAATATATTGCTCAACGGGCATTTTGCCGTATTTATCATTTTCGTGTCTGCCGGGCTTGCTTGCGGTGTTAAGCTCAAAAGTAAGATTTCCGTTAAAACCGCATTTTGCAAGCCTTTTTGCAAGTTCATTCCAATCGTGAATTCCGTCGTAGGGGAGCAGGTGAAGATCGTCGATATAGGTGATTTTGCCGCTGTAATCCCGTATTCCCAGATTATCGTTAAGGTGTGTGCAGATAAGTCTGTCACCGTAAAGTTCAAGCAGATTCCTGCCGTAATTATAGCACAGTTCATGACCCGAATCCCAGCAGAATCCAACGGATTTTTCGCTTTTGAGAGCATTCATAAGGGCGTCAAGATATTCAAAGCCTTCGGTGTTTTCAAGTGCAAGAGCTACTCCCAGCTCTGTTGCCCGTTTTGCAAGGGCTCCGTAACGCTCAATGCCTGTATTTGTGGGGATATAAGGTTCGTCAAAACCTATGAATGTATGTGCAACCAGCGTTGGGATTTCAAGTCTGGCACAAAGCTCAACATATTTTATAAGCTCATCCAGTGCCTCTTCTCCCAGAGAACCCTCTGCCCACATATCATCTGATTTGTTGAAGGGTGCATGAAGGTATTCAATAAAAAGCCCTTCGGATTTGCCCATAGCCGCCAGTGTGGCAACATTTGCTTTTCTGTCACTGTCATCTATTGCAAATCCCTCAAATCCTGCTGACTTGAACAGAAGAATCTGTTCTTCATAGGGGATACCGAACTGACTGTTAAGGGCAAGTGCGAGTTTTTGTTTATACATAACATCACCACTTTTAATTTTAATCAAATAAACACAGTTGTCAAGTAAAATGATTTGTGATAACATATATAATGTATATTAATATAATACAATAATTATATGAGGTGCAGCTATGGGAATAATTATAGGTGTAGGAGGCGGCAGATACTGCGACAATGAAGTTCAGCCCATTTTTGAGCATATTGTGTCACTTGCGAAAAAGAAAAATCCTTCGGTACTGTTTGTTCCTACGGCAGGTTTTGACGATATAAACGGCGATGAGCACATTTTCAGGCTTTTTATCGGTCTGGGTTGCAGTGTGTCTGCTCTTTTGTTGACAGATAAAACTCTCACAAAAGAAGAAATTGAAGAAAAAATACTCTCTGCCGATATTGTTTATGCAGGCGGAGGCAACCTTAAATTTCTTATGGATACATGGAAAGAAACAGGTGCGGATAAAGTGTTCATCAAAGCATACGAAAAGGGCGTAATTCTTTCGGGTTACAGCTCAGGGTCAATGTGCTGGTTTGAGCAGGGATATGACGATTGCGGAGAAAACCGCGAGTTTATGTTTGTTGACTGTCTGGGATTATTACCCTTTTGCAACTGTCCCCATTTTGAAAGCCCTCATTGGCAGAGTTTTGCAGATGCAATTAAAGGGTCGCCTCTTTCGGGTCTTGCAGTTGATGACGGCGCTGCTGTTGTTTATGATAACGGTAAATATTATACAATTCAGGGTAACGACGGCGGCGATGTTACCTTTTTCGACCGTGAAAAATCACATACCTCAGAGCCTTTTGACCCTAAAAAATCGGTATCTGATGTATAATATAAATGTAATGGTAATATAATTACTATGCAGGCAATTTGTTCCTGTGTCAAACACGGACATAATTGCCTGCTTTTGTTATATTTTGCAGATTTGTAACCGATTTTTACACTTTTGTAACCATTTGTAACTTTTTCTGTTTTTCACAAAAAAATTACCAAAAAATTACAGAACACAACAAGATGTTGTATAGGTAAATATGCTTATTTGACAAATAAACGCAAAAGTATTGTGCAAATTAAACAAAAATTCTTTCTCAAAAAATTTGACAAATCGGGAAAATGTCAATATAATGACACCCGTTGCAAAAGGAAATCGAGGTTTGACCCCTGAAAGGCTTTACCAAAAAACTACTAATGCGCAAAATAAGGAGAGTTTTATGATTACAAATTCATCATCCGTAGACAGCGGGAAGCGAAGCAAGGCTTTCAGAATTCTGACAGTCGTTGTCGCAGTTCTGTTTGTCTGTTCGGTAACAATCACGGCGTTTGCTGCGACGGGCAATCCCGAGGTTACCGTAGTTGACGGAGAAAAATCGGTAAGCATAACTGCCGAGTCGGGCAGTCCCCGTGAAATCGTAAAAGAAGCAGGCTTTATTCTCAGCCCCAATGACAGCCTTGATACTTCTGCTTTCAATGCGGAAGAGGGCGGCACTATTGTTATCAACAGATCAAGCGTTATCCGTATTGAAGATAACGGACTTGTA
This sequence comes from Acutalibacteraceae bacterium, assembly GCA_036309745.1. GTDB lineage: Bacteria > Bacillota > Clostridia > Oscillospirales > Acutalibacteraceae > CAG-177. Next base: position 71,480 of record JAXJTD010000067.1, read on the forward strand.
TCCTATTTTATCGGTTATTCCGATACAGTTGATGATATTTTTGCAGGCAAGGGTATTGTTATCGGCGATAAGGATGAAGTCAGTGTAAATACCGAAACCAATGTTTTTGAGGGTATGAAGGTTTTCATCAAGAGAGCTTTCACTGTTAACATTGAAGTTGACGGCGAAACCCATAAGGCATATCTTGCAGAAGGTACTGTTGCCGAAGCACTTGAAAAAGCAGGTGTTGAAATCGGTGACGATGATATCGTTGAGCCTTCACTTGATACAGCACTTAAAGGCTTTACCGAAATCAGAATTACAAGAGTTGAGTACGAAATCGTTATTGAAGAAGAAACTGTTGCATATGAAACAGAAATTATCAAGAGCGATGATATGTATGTTGACGAAACAGAAATTGTAACACCCGGTGTCAACGGTGAAAAGCAGGTTTACTATACAGAGAAGTATGTTGACGGTGAGCTTGTTGAAACTGTTATGACAGAAGAAGTTGTTACAAAGAAGCCCGTTAACGAAATCAAAAAAGTAGGCACAAAATCAAGAGAAACCCTTGTTTCTTACAAAAATACAGATACACCTATTTCAGAGCTTAAAGTTCCTTCTGATGTGAAGCTTGACAAAAACGGTATTCCTGTCAATTACACAAAGAAGATAGATGCAAAGGCAACTGCTTACACAGGTGACCCTGCAACATCCACCGGCAGAAAGCCTATGCCCGGTCATATTGCTGTTGACCCCAATGAGTATCCCTACGGTTCTGAACTTTATATCGTTTCAGCTGACGGAAGCTATGTTTACGGCTACTGCATTGCAGCGGATACAGGCGGATTTGTTGAAATGGGCAATACTGATGTTGACCTTTATATGAACAATGAGGATATGTGTTACGATTGGGGTAACAGGAACATCACAATCTATGTTCTTAACTGACAATCAATTTGTTTAAACTGCGAAAAGCAAGGCGTAAGAAACACTTTGCTTTTCGCTTTTTCTTTTTAAAAAGCGGAAAAAACACGAAAATTCTGTTTATGTATAACAAAAAACGCTGTTTGTCTATCGTCAATTTGAACAAAACAAAAATTTTTGTTTGCCCTCAGTTTGGCCGACAAGCCGAATTATTTGATTACGGGTCAAAACTGTGTTCAAATATGTTGACGAAGCAAAGTTTTATGATATAATATGTAATGGTATCACAAGAAATTTACAGTTTGGGAGATATAGATATGTTTGTTAAAGATGTTACAGTTCAGAATCAGGTTGGCCTTCACGCTCGTCCCGCAACCTTCTTCATTCAGAAGGCAAACGAGTTCAAGTCATCAATCTGGGTTGAGAAAGAGGAGCGCAGAGTAAACGCAAAGAGCCTTCTCGGTGTTCTTTCACTTGGCATTATGGGCGGTACAGGCATCCGTATTATTGCAGGCGGTCCCGATGAGGAGCAGGCAGTAACAGAGCTTGTAAAGCTTGTTGAGTCAGGTTTTGCTGAATAATTCAAACAAATAAAATTACCGACCGTAGGCTATGCTTAACGGTCGGTTTTTATTTTTACATCACATTTTTCTTTTATGCCGTATTCTTTAAAATAGCGGTCTTCAAGGGGAATCCATTTGTTCCTGAATACTTCAAGATTTTCGGCGCCGTTGCGTTCAAGTATGCGGCAAAGTCTTGTTTCGTAATCTGCTTCAACAAAAATTTTTAAATCGTAAAATAAATTTATCTTCGGGTGAAGTGAATAAGAGCCTTCAATAACTATTGGTTTTTTTGGAGAAACGGGTGCGGAGTCTGTAAGCAGACCCGTGCGGCAGGTGTAAACGCCGTAAACAAACTCTTTGCCGCTTTTTATACCGCAGGCAATCTCATCGTTAAAACGCTCATAATGCACATTTCCGCCCGGTTGAGAGAGCCTTTCTTTATTTCTCATTTCAGACGGCAGAAAGAAACTGTCGGTATGAATAACCTGAAATCTGTATTTTTCAGCAAGAAAGGCCGCAAGTGTTGTTTTCCCTGATGCACACGGACCGTCTATTGCAATAACGGGATTTTGTTTTTCTGAAAGAAGCTTTTCAATTTTATCTGTTACATTTTTCATAATAATTACCTGTAAAAAAGCCCCGACGATTTGTCGGGGCACTTTTTGAATTATTCTGCGTTTTTGCTTTCGCCTGCCTGGTCGTTGAATTCTTTAACTTCGGCTGCGATTGCTTTACGTCTTTCCTGAAGTTCGCGGTACATTCTTTCTCTCTTTTCGCCCTGAAGGTCATAGAAGAGCTGAGGAACGATGCTGAGGATACCTGTGACAACGGGAAGAAGTGTGCACATAAAGAAGAGTGCGTAACGTGCTTCGGCAGTCTGAGCACCCTGGTTTTTGCTGGGATCATATCCGAATGCTTTGAAGAGAAGGGGCTGAATAACGCCCTTAACGCTGTTAACCATTTTGGTGATAAGACCCTTTGCAACACCGGTCATACCTTCTGAACGGAAGCCGTTCTTCCACTCGCCGTAGTCGATAGCTTCGTTTCTCATTTCTTCGGGAATAACCTTTCTGATACCCCAGAAGAACATCCAGATGGTTTCACGCAGCATAAATGCGGGAATCATAACTGCAAGGCTTTCGTAGCCCTTCTTGCCGCCGATATTGATGAACTTACCTGCGGCGTATACGCCAAGCATCAGCACGCTGTCAACATGAGAGCCTGCAATCCACAGTGCTTTTGTTGAGAACTTTGAACGTGCCCAGGGAACATATGAATACGAAATGGGTGAAACAACCGCACCGGGAATACCAACGATTGTTGACATTGATGCAAGGTTGAGAACTTCGATATAGTAGAGGTTTGTGCCTGAATTGAGGCTGAATGCGCCCAGGAACTCGGAGAGAGTAATGAGAAGAAGGGGTTTGTTGGTGATAACCGACTTGATTCCGCTGAAAACACTGGGACGGTCAACTGTCTGCATAACTCTTTCTTTTGCAACAAATGCATAGAAGAGAGCGAAAAGACCTGATACAACAGCAGTAATAACGCCGCCGAGAACAAACATCCTGTTATAACCCATCTGATAAATCTGAGGATTGGTGGTCTGAAGAATTTTCTTTGCAGGGCTGTTGATGTAAAGGTCAATAAGAAGACCCATAAGAATTTCGGGAGCTTTCTCAACAAAGCCTGAAAGAAGGTTTGCGGAAGTAATGAGTCTTGTACGGTCGATAATGTTGGGTGTGATTGTTGCTGTCATACCCTGTCGTACAATAGAAATCAGCGAACTGGCAAGGTTCGAAAAAATCTGCAACAGCAGATAAATTGCAAATCGGGGAATATCCGTGCCGATACCGTCTGTTCCGTAGAACATAGGCAGTGCCCAGTAAATTATCGTAAGGAAAACACCGGGGATAGCATAGACAACGAGCCAGGGCTTGAATTTACCCCATCTGGTTCTTGTTTTGTCAACGATTGCAGCAAGGAAAATATCATTGATGATATCCCATACACTGATGACACCGTTTGTAACCGACTGAAGAACAAGGTCAATCTTCAGAATGTTCATCTTGAAAACGTCGTCATACTTACCGATGTTAAAGCTCTGGGCTATATCGTCAAGTATGTATGCGAAGGTTTCTTTTGAACCAACGTAGCGTCTGTCTTTGGGAACAGCGCTCGGTGCCTTCTTTTCAACAACCTTGGCGGTTGATTCTGAAGCCATATAATCTCTCCTATCATAAAATATATAAAGTATATTAACATAGTCTTAACAGTTTTTCAATACTGCAATATTTTTTTATGAATTATTCACAGTAAACAGTGCTTGTTTTTGGGCAATAACACAAATAAAAAAGCCGCCTTCGGATGAAGACGGCTTCATAATTGTTTTTTGAAATTATACTTTGAAATTTACTGACTTATCGCCTTTTTCATCGGTGCCGAATTCATAATCCTTACCGGGAAGAATTGCATTGAGGATGATGCCGACGAGAGCGCCTACTGCAAGGCCTGAAAGGCTGATTGTAGCAGAACCTACGGGAATCTGAATTGCGCCTGCGTAGTTGATACCGATTGAAAGAACGAGAATAAGAGCTGCAATGATGATGTTTCTTGTGTTCTCGAAGTTAACCTTATTTTCAACAACATTGCGTACACCGACTGCGGAAATCATACCGTAAAGAACAAGTGAAGCGCCACCGATTGTTGCAGTGGGCATAAGGCTTACGAGAGCAGCGAATTTGGGTGAGAATGAAACGAGCACGGCAAGGTAAGCTGCAATTCTTACAACCTTGGGGTCAAACACCTTTGAAAGTGAAAGAACACCTGTGTTTTCACCGTAGGTGGTGTTTGCAGGAGCACCGAAAAGTGATGCGAGGATTGTTGCAAGACCGTCGCCGAGAAGTGTTCTGTGAAGACCGGGGTCTGCAATATAATTCTTCTTGCAGGTTGAACCGATTGCAGAAATATCGCCGATGTGTTCAACCATTGTTGCAAGGGAAATGGGCATAATTGTAATTACTGCGGAAACAAGAAGGTTCTTGTCAAAATCGCCTGCAAAAAGTCCGAAAACAGTGTCTTTGAACTGGAAGGGGAGTCCGACCCATGCAGCTGTTTTGAATGCTTCAAGCTTTGCTGGGTCAAGAACTTCCATAGCGCCGGTGAAATGAAGGATAACAGCAACTGCCGATGAACCGAGAACACCCAGCATAATGGGGATGATCTTAATCATACCCTTGCCCCAGATGTTGCAGATAATGATAATTGCAATTGCTATAACTGCAATAAGCCAGTTTGCGGAGCAATTCTGAATTGCGCTGGATGAAAGGGTGAGACCGATTGCAATGATGATGGGACCTGTAACGATGGGAGGGAAGAAACGCATTACCTTTTTTGCGCCGAAAGCTTTGATAAGAGCTGCAAGCACAAGGTAAAGCAGACCTGCACAGGCAACACCGAAGCAGGCGTAGGGCAGAAGGCTGTAATCACTCGAACCGTCTGCAAGGGTTGTTACTGCGGCATAACCGCCGATGAACGCAAATGAAGAACCCAGAAAGGCGGGAACCTTACCTTTGGCAAGAAAATGGAAAAGAAGAGTACCAAGACCTGCGAAAAGAAGGGTTGCGGAAACGCTGAGACCCGTAAGGGCAGGCACGAGAACGGTTGCACCGAACATTGCAAACATATGCTGAACACCGAGCACAGCCATTCTGGGGTAACCTAATTGTTTGGCATCATAAATGCCGTCGCCTACATCGAAAACTTTCTTTGACATAATTTGACCTCCTTTGTTCTGTAATTTTAAGTTATCACATTGTGAACGGTTTGTAAATAGCTTTCAAAATAAAAATCTCCCGAAACTGACAAAAAATTCAGCTTCGGGAGAAAATTAATTCATTTGTTCAAAGAGTATAAGTTCTGAGGAAAGCGGGCAGGAAAGCAAAACAGGTATGCCGTGGATAAGCAGTTCCGAACCCTTTGCAGAATAGCTTGCACCGCTGTTATCAAGAGTTACCTTGTATGTGTATTCTGCGTTTATTCCTTTGGGTATTGCCGTGTATTTGTTGCTTTGTGCCGAAGGCAGAGAGAATACCGCCATTGCACCTTTTTCAAAATCGGGCGAAGAAATTTCAAGTGCATAAAAATTGCTGTTCAGCAGACCCGATTCAGGAGTGTGGTGAAATATTTTTGCCGTTGGCAGGAAAGGTCTGATAAATTCTTTGTAAATCTCAACGCTGTGCTTTACAAAATCCATTGAAGCCTTGTTCAGCTGTACATTTGCAGGTGCAATAACGTTGAGCGTCATATGAGTGAGCATTGTGTTTCTCATATGAAGGTCAAGTGTGCCGTGGTCGTGGCATCCCATACCTGCAAAAAGACGGTCAACCCTTTCGGGTGGCAGAGCCATTGTCATTCCGTTTGTTACAGTCAAAGAACGGGGAGCTCTCTGACAGTCGGAAACCCAGGTGTGATTGAAATTTTTCATCATTCCGAGATCTGTGCGCCCACCGCCGCCTGCACAGTTTTCAAAAATAATGTGAGGATATCTGCGTTTCAGATTTTCGTACATTCTGTAAACCGCCTGATGGTGACGGATTGAAAGACATTCCGTAACTCCCGTACCTGCATCAGCCATTGTGAAATAATCGCGGTGTGACACATTGTGATCAACACGGAGAAGATCAAGTTTATATTCTTCAATTATGCGCGAAAGCTCATTTTCTGCCCATTGTGCAACTTCGGGTTTGCTGAAATCTGCAAGATTTCCGCTCTGAGTTCCCAAAACATTTTTTTCACGCCATTCGGGGTGCTTTTCATAGACGGGAGATTTTGAACCGAGATTTTCAATATCAACCCAAAGACCGAATTTCATACCCGTTGATCGGCAATAATCCGATATTTCGGAAAGACCGTCGGGGTATCTTTTGGGGTCGGGGATGTTTCTGCCGTTGTATTCCGACCATTGTGCCTGCTTTGAGGGAGGACATACCCAACCTGCATCAACAATAAATACTTCGGCACCCATTTCCGCAAACTGCTTTATGTACGCCTTTGTGGTTTCGACTGACATATCGTGCTCTGCACCCATACCTGCACCTACAAGGCATTCTTTCGGTGATGCTTCGGGCATATTCAGCACGGATTTACGGATGTGTGAATGCATTTCATTAATTGCTTCGTCAAGACCTCCGATAACCGCACCCATATGTACCTCAGGTGTGGTAAAAACAGATTTGGGCGGAATTACGGTGAGAGGTTTGTGTGCGGTAATTTCTGCTTTGAATGAAAGCAGACTGTTGCTTCTTTCATAATCAGCATGGTGGTCAACGGAAAAACTGCATCCGCCGCTCCAACCGATTTGCGAAAAATACATCATTCCGCTGAGGTTGTTTCTGATAAATATGAGAGGATGCCTGAATCTGTCTCTGCCGAAACGGGTTTTTACGGTAAGTTCATCGGGTGTAAGGTCGTGCCAGGCAAATTCGCCCTCTCTGCCCCATTTGTCACTGTCGAAATATCCCACAGAATAAATTTTATTTATGTCATCTCCGTGACCGTAGTGTCTGCGATCCGTTTCTTCAATGCCGCCGCCCAGAAGAACAAGTCTGCTGAGATTAAGATTTTTATCCGAAAGGTTTTCAATTTCAATATAACGGCTGAACATCTGCGTGCCGTCAAGAACGGTGTGAATTTTAAGTCTGACGGGCTTTATTTCGCTTTCAAGGGTCATAATGGTTTCAAGGCGGTTATTATCTTTAACGGTCTCGGAACCAATAAGTTTCAGTCGGTAATCAATGCTCTGACCGTCGATTTCGATGTTAAACGATGACGGTTCGTGGAAATCTTCGGGATCGAGCCGTGAAGGGCAAAGCTGAAGAAGGCCGAGGGGATACCCCGAAGCGTTATATCCTGACGAAACAAGCACGCCGTTATAAAATGTTTCTTCATAAACCGCAAGACCGCTTCTGTAACAGAATACGGGATTTTCATCTTCTGTGCGGTATGCATCAAAATAATTTTTCATATTGATTCACCTTGCGCGGTTATTCTTACCACAAGCTCAACATAATAATTTTGCCAGTGTGCGATTATCACGGTTTCGCCTTGTGACACAGGAGTGATTTTTGTGCCGCTGACGGAAATTATACTTTCATCATATCCGTCAAAGGATATACCTGAACGTATATCTTTGCAATCACCTGCGGTGTTGACCTTCATCAACGGTATTTCAAAACTGCCGTCGGAAAGTGATTTTTCATACACTCTTTCTTCGCTTGATATTCCTATGAAGTTTTCAAAACAACCGGGAATTTCCGCTTTTACGGGAGTTTTTATATTGGAGTTTTCCATATCGCTGAAATCCGGTGCATCCGTAAGCGAAAGATGAACTTTATTCATTCTTGTGGGCCAGTATCCCCATTGGTCGCCGTAGGCATATGCAAGATAGATACCGTCGCTGAGCCTTATGTGGCCGTCGGGTCTTGACGATATACCGCAGTTGTGACAGCAATGGCTGATGTTGGTTCTGACCGCATTTGATTCTTTAAAAGCTATTCCGTCATCGGAACAGTAAACACCGATGCAACTGTCGGTTGTGAAACGTTTGAAGGTTACAACACCGATGAATTTTCCGAAATCTTCAACATATTTCACGTCTGCGGAGTCAAAAGCACCGTCACGGTGAGTCATTGCAATGCCTTGGTATTCAATGGTTTTGGGCCAGCTTTCATTTGTTGCATCCGCAATTGCAACACGCGTCTGATTAACATCACCGTCGCGCCAGGTATAGTAGATGTAAAGTGTGCCGTCAAGCACTACAAACGAAGGTTCGCCTGCACCGTAGGTTGTTTTATCGCCTGTGTATTCGATAATCGGTGAGGGCTTTCCGCCCCAACCGTTGCCGTTCCATTTTTCAAAAGGACCATCGGGTTTTTTGCTTCGTGCAACAAAAATATCGTTATCAATACCGCCGTCGACGACAGTAGATGTGTAACCGATATAATAATATTCACCTATTTTGAAAGCACCCGGGTCGCAGCAGGAATAAAAATCGGCAGATTCAGGCGTCGGCATAAGCACAGCCTTTTCTTCTGTCCAGGTTTTGCCCGAATCAGGGGAGTGGCGGTAGGTTATCCAGTCCCATTCGTCTGATACACCGGGGGCGGAGAAATATGCATCAATACTGCCGTCGGCATTCATTATCAAAGACGGTCCGTATCTGTAACCGAAGCTTGAACCTTTTTCGGGTTTATAAATATCAAATCCTTCGTCTGTTGCGGTAAGCTTCACATATTTTGAAGCATCAGGCTCAACAGAAAGCTCACCGTCTGTATAAACTCTGTTTTCGGCAGGCGTGAATTCCGCATACGGAGTCTGCAGAATCCCGAGTGAAACGAGAAATGCAACAATAATTCTTACAACAGATATCAAAAACATATTCATTATAAACTACCTCCCGCAAATTACAATTAAATTATAGCAGTATATTTTGCCGAATGCAAGAGAAAAGCTCCTTCGCAACAGCAAAGGAGCTTTGATTTTACCAGTTATACATCTGTCCGGGATTTCTGAAAATATCTTCAAGACGGTTGATAAAGGGTACAACCTCGCCGAAATCAACTGCTCTGTGGTCAAAAACAAGGTCGATGGGCAGTTCGTTACCGATAACAATAACATCGTTGCCGTTTTCATCCTGCTTGACAACGGGTTTCTTCATAATTGAACCCATACAGCATACAAAAACCTGAGGGGGGATGATTGAAAGAAGAGCAACTCTGCCGTTGACTCCTCTGGTGAGTGTACCTACATTTGAGATTGTAACAGTGCCCTGCTTTATGTCATATTTTGTGAGTCTGTCGGTTTCGGGGATTGAGTAGTAATCTTTCTTTGCCTGACCCGAAAGAGTTTTGATTTTATGTTTGCCTGTCTTTGCACCGAAAAGACGGTAAATTGCATTCATAACCTTACCTTTTTTAAGCTTTTCGAGTGTGTCGTTAAGCGATACCTCAAACATAACCTCGGTCATATCCGTGTTGCCGATTTTTCTGCTTACATCAGCAATATATTCGGCCAGTTCAACAAGGCTTTTGTTGCCGATGTCGTGAAGGTTGATGGTCATCATTTCGCCGTTGGGGAGAATCCAGGTCATACCTGCATGGATTTCATCCCATTCCGTTACCACGCCTCTTACGAGTTTGCGGTTGAATTTGATGTGAGCATTAAGCTGAGGTGCTGCTTTGAATGCTTCTGCAAGGGCTTTGAGCATAACGGTGTTTACCGTAAGCTTTACGGGGAATTTACCTGATGCGTTCATATCCTTTACAACATTCATAAAATCCGTGACCTCGGGCTCATAAATGTAGGAAGTGTGGGGGATTGTTTCCCAGCTTTCCGAGGTCATATTTGCAACGATTTTTCTTGCAATTCCGAAATGTTTTACTTTTGTGGGTTTCATATTGTGTCCTCCGTTTTATAAATTGAGTAAAAATGTCTCAATTACCAAAATTTTAACATAAATTTCACGAGTTATAATTCTAATAAAGAAAAATAAATTTTTTAACATTTATCACTGTTAATTTTGCTTGTGCACTTCACAAACACAATGTTTTATGATAAAATCAAATGTCAAAAATACTCAGACGAAAGGGAGAAATATGAGAAAGCTTCTGAAATATCTTGACGGCAGCCGTATGCAATGCGTATTGGCGCCGCTGTTCAAAATGCTTGAAGCCATACTGGAGCTTTTTGTTCCTCTTGTGGTTGCGGAAATAATAGACACAGGCATACAAAGCGGAGATACTGCTTACATACTCAGAATGTGCGGTGTGCTTGTGATTCTGGGTGCGGTGGGTCTTGCTTTTTCATTGACTGCCCAGTATTTTGCTGCAAGTGCCTCCGTTAATTTTGTTAAAAGGCTGAAACACGCCGTGTTTGAGCGTATAGGCAGACTGTCTTATGAAAAAATCGATTCCGCAGGCACAGCAACTCTTATAACCCGTATGACGGGAGATATGGACAGCGTTCAGAGCGGACTAAATCTGACTCTGCGTCTGCTTCTGCGTTCACCTTTTGTTGTAATCGGCGCAATGATAATGGCATTTACCGTTGATGCGAAAGCTGCCGTAACATTTGCGGTTGTTATTCCGCTTCTGTCACTGGTGGTTTTCGGCATAATGTTTTACTGTGTTCCCTACTATAAAAATGTCCGTCTTGCTCTGGATAAAGTTCTTTGTACCGCACGGGAAAGCCTGACGGGTGCCAAGGTAATCCGTGCATTCTGCAAGGAAGAAGAGCAGACAGAAGAATTCAAAGAGCGTAACGACAGACTTACCGCAATTCAGGAATTCACGGGCAGGATATCTGCACTGCTGAATCCTGTCACCTGCGTGATAATCAATATAGGCATAGCGGTGCTCATCTATAAGGGCGCAATAAGAGTAGAGGCAGGTCTTATTACTCAGGGTGCCGTGGTTGCGCTTTATAACTATATGTCACAGATTCTTGTTGAGCTTGTTAAGTTTGCAAGCCTTATCATCAGTATAACAAAATCCGTTGCTTGTGCAGGCAGAATAAGTGCAGTGCTTGATACACCTGCCGAGGAGCAGGGCGGAAGTGCAGACTTTGATGAGAAAAGCGAAAATATTGTTGAATTCAGAAATGTTTCCTTTGCTTATGCAGGGGCAGGTGATAATTCTCTTGAGAATATTTCTTTTTCACTGAAAAAGGGTGAAACTCTGGGTATAATCGGTTCAACAGGCTCGGGCAAAACAACACTTGTGAATCTTATTCCCGCTTTCTATAAGGCTACCTCGGGTCGGGTGCTTGTTGGAGGTGCGGATGTCAGCGAAATATCCCTTGAAGAACTGCGTTCAAAAATAGCGGTTGTTCCTCAGAAATCCGTGCTTTTCAAAGGTACGGTCAGAGAAAATATGCTTTGGGGCAACCCTGACGCAACGGATGAGGAAATAATGAAAGCTCTTGAAATTGCACAGGCGTCAGAATTCATTATGAAGAAAGACGGTGTGCTGGATGCTCCCGTTGAGCAGGGCGGCAGAAATTTTTCAGGCGGTCAGCGTCAGCGTCTTGCGGTTGCAAGAGCTGTTGTGAAAAATGCGGATATTCTTATTCTTGATGACAGTTCAAGTGCTCTCGACTATGCTACGGATTCCGAAATGCGCAAGGCAATAGCTGCAAACCAGGGAGATACTGCGGTTATCATTGTTTCTCAGCGTACATCTTCAATTATGCACGCAGACAAAATAATTGTTCTTGATGACGGATGTGCGGAAATCGGTACACATACAGAATTGCTTGAAAGCAGTGAAGTGTACAGAGAAATTCATCTTTCACAGTTTGACGAGGAGGATGAAGCATGAAAAAGAAAATGAATAAAGGTACTGTAAAAAGAGTTCTCGCTTATGTCGGCAGATACAAAATCCACCTTGCTTTCTCAATAATACTTGCGGCGCTCAGCGTTGCTGTGAGCCTTTATATTCCCGTGCTTGCAGGCAGTGCCATTGATACCGTTGCAGGTGCAGGCAGAGTTGATTTTGAGGCACTTATACCTTACCTTTACAAAATCGGCATACTTGCACTTATTGCCGCAGCAGCACAGTGGGTAATGAATACCCTCAACAACAGAATAACTTTCAGAGTTGTCAGAGATATCAGAAATGCGGCAATGGAAAAAATTCAGATTCTGCCTCTGAGCTATATTGATTCAAAGCCTGCCGGTGAAACCGTAAGCAGAATCATTTCCGATGCCGACCAGTTTGCAGACGGCTTGCTTATGGGCTTTACCCAGCTGTTTACCGGCGTCATAACCATTGCGGGCACACTGGGATTTATGCTTTCAATCAACTGGAAAATAACTCTCGTCGTAGTTATCCTGACACCTCTTTCGCTTTTTGTTGCAAGGTTTATTGCAAAGCACACCCATTCAATGTTTATGATGCAGGCAAAAACAAGAGGTGAGCAAACTGCATACACCGAAGAAAATGTTGGCAACAAAAAAGTTGTAACGGCATTTTCAAGAGAAGAAAAATGCCTTGAAGAATTTGATGAAATCAACGAGAGATATGCAAAATACTCTCTTAAAGCAATATTCTATTCTTCACTTACAAATCCCTGCACCCGTTTCGTGAACAGTATGGTTTATGCGGCAGTAGGTCTTGCAGGTGCACTTGCGGTTGTGAATAATACAATCACCGTCGGCGAGCTTTCCTGCTTCCTCAGTTATGCAAATCAGTATACCAAACCCTTCAATGAAATATCGGGTGTTATTGCCGAATTGCAGAATGCTCTTGCCTGCGCCGAAAGACTTTTTGAGCTTGTTGAGGAAGTACCGCAAACACCTGATTTGTCCCATGCGGCAGAGCTTTCGGATGTTGAAGGCAGAGTCAACCTTGAAAATGTTGAATTTTCATATTCAAAGGATAAGGAGCTTATCAAAAACCTTAACCTTGCCGTTGAAAGCGGCAACAGAGTTGCCATTGTAGGTCCTACGGGATGCGGCAAAACGACGGTTGTCAACCTGCTTATGAGGTTTTATGATGTTGACGGCGGTAAAATCACCGTTGACGGTACCGATATCAATGAAGCGACAAGAAAAAGCCTTCGTAAGAGCTACGGTATGGTGCTTCAGGATACCTGGCTCAAAGAGGGTACTGTCAGAGAAAATATCGCAATGGGTAAGCCCGATGCAACAGACGATGAAATTATTGCCGCCGCAAAGGCGACTCACGCCCACAGCTTTATTAAGAGGCTTCCGAACGGTTACGATACCGTTATATCCGATGAAAATTCGGGTCTTTCTCAGGGACAGAAGCAGCTTTTGTGTATAACGAGGGTTATGCTTTGCCTGCCGCCTATGCTTATACTCGATGAGGCCACCTCCTCCATTGACACAAGAACGGAAATACGTATTCAGAAATCATTTGCAAAAATGATGCAGGGCAGAACAAGCTTTATCGTTGCTCACAGACTTTCAACAATCAAGAATGCGGATGTTATTCTTGTTATGCGTGACGGCAACATTGTTGAGCAGGGCAATCATAAAGAACTTATGAAAAAAGGCGGATTTTACAGCGAACTTTACAACAGCCGTATGGATGCTGTGTCGTAAAATAAAGGGAACGGTTCAGAACCGTTCCTTTTTATTTTTATTTCAGGTTGACAAAACCGCTTTACTAAGGTAATATAATAATGCAATAAAAAGCTGTTTACAGCTAAAAGGAGTAGAAAAACTATGAAAAAGGCATTATCACTTATTCTTGCACTTGTTCTTGCAGTTTCAGCAATGCTCACTTTCGGCGCTTGCGGTAAGGACACAGCAGACATGACAGACGCAGAGTACATCGCTGATAAGGGCGAATTGGTTATCGGTATTACATACTTCGAGCCTATGAACTACATTGGCGCTGACGGCGAGCTTACAGGCTTTGAAACAGAATTTGCAACTGCAGTCTGCGAAAAAATCGGTGTTAAGCCCGTGTTCCAGAAGATTGAATGGAAAACAAAGGAAATCGAGCTCAACGGCAAAACAATCGACTGCATCTGGAACGGTATGACAATCACCGATGACAGACTTGCAACAATGTCAATTTCAGTTCCCTATATGGCAAACAAGCAGGTTCTTGTTGTTAAGGCAGGTAACGAAAATCTTACAAGCGTTGACGGTCTTTCGATCGTAGCTGAAAGCGAATCCGCAGGTCAGGAAGTTATCGAAACAGATGCTTTCTTCGCAAACGCAGAGTTCACTCCCGTTGCAGACCAGGCAACAGCACTTCTTGAAGTCAAGAACGGCACAGCAGATGCTTGCGTTGTTGACTATGTTCTCAGCATCGGTATGATCGGCGCAGGCACAAGCTACGAAGATCTCGTTGTTGTTGATTCACAGGCATTTGCAGATGAAGAATACGGCGTTGCATTCCGTCAGGGCAGTGATATGACCGAAAAGGTTAATCAGGCAATGGCAGAGCTTAAAGCAGACGGTACTCTTGATACAATCGCTGCAAAGTATAAGCTTCAGGAGCAGATTATCGTTAAATAATTTCCACTAAATTTACTAAAAGGTTTTGAACTGATGACAATTTTTATGCTTAACGCCGCAGGAACGGTAAGCTTCTGGACGGCAACAAAAACCCTTGCAGAGGGCTGGCTTGAAAACTGTACGCTCTTTGCGTTGACTCTTGTTTTTGCATTGCCTCTGGGTCTTATTATTACCTTTGGCTCAATGTCAAAATTCAAGCCCCTCAGCTACCTTACACGCACCTTTGTGTGGATAATCAGAGGCACACCCCTTATGCTTCAGCTTATGGTTGTGTTTTATGTACCGGGTCTTCTTTTTGAAACTCCTTTCAAAAACAGAATGCTTGCGGCGCTGATTGCCTTTGTTATCAACTATGCTGCATATTTTTCGGAAATATACAGAGGTGGAATTGAAAGCATACCCAAGGGTCAGTATGAGGCATGTCAGGTGCTTGGTATGACAAAAAGCCAGACATTTTTTAAGGTTATTCTTATGCAGGTAGTAAAGAGAGTCGTGCCCCCTATGGGTAACGAAATCATTACTCTTGTCAAGGACACCTCACTTGCAAGAATCATTGCCGTTGCGGAAATTCTTATGACGGCTGAAATTTACACCGCAAAAGGTATTATCTGGCCTCTGTTTTACACTGCGGTCTATTTCCTTGCATTCTGCGGAATTCTTACGCTTCTGTTCGGATTTATTGAAAAGAAGCTTGATTACTATAAAGGTTAAGGTGCGGCTATGGCAATACTTGAAGTCAGAAAACTTTATAAAAGCTTTGGCAGCAACAATGTTCTCAAAGGCATTGACTTTGACCTTGAAGAGGGCAAGGTGCTTTCAATCATCGGTTCATCAGGCAGCGGTAAAACAACTCTGCTGCGCTGCATTACCTCACTTGAAACTGCCGATAAGGGCAGCATAACCGTTAACGGTAAAATGGTTTTTGACGATGAAAATCATCATAAGCTGACCAAGGAAGAAATCCGCAAGAACAGACTTTCCGTAGGTCTTGTTTTTCAGGATTTTCACCTTTTTCCGCAGTATACCGTTCTCAAAAACGTAACCCTTGCCTGCGAGCTCCAGGCAAAGAAAGACCCTCAGTGGAAGCAGAATAAAAAGCAGATTCTTGCAGAAATTGAAGAAAATGCAAAGGTAATTCTTGCAAAGGTAGGTCTTTCCGAAAAGCTGAACTCTTATCCCTGTGAGCTTTCGGGCGGTCAGAAGCAGCGTGTATCCATAGCCAGAGCACTTGCTATGAATCCCCACATCCTTTTCTTTGATGAGCCCACATCAGCTCTTGACCCCGAACTTACGGGCGAAATCCTCAAAGTTATCAGGGACCTTGCGGCGGCTAAAATGACAATGGTTATTGTTACTCACGAAATGGCTTTTGCAAGGGATGTTTCAGACCACGTTATCTTTATGGATGGTGGCGTTATCGTTGAGGAAGGTGACCCTGAGCAGGTTATCAATAATCCTCAGCAGGAGAGGACAAAGCATTTCCTGAGCCGTTTTCAGGAGAAATAAATAAAATTAACAACACTCCGAAAGTCTGTTGATTTTCGGAGTGTTTCATATTATAATGGTCAGAAAGGGGATGATACTTGTGAAAATAATGATTGCCTCCGATATTCACGGCTCGGAGTTCTATTGCAAAAAACTTGTTGATGCATATAAAAATGAGGGCGCAGGCAGACTCCTGCTTCTGGGCGACATATTGTATCACGGCCCGAGAAACGATTTGCCCGAGGGATATGCACCCAAGAAGGTTATTGAAATTCTTAACGGTATGAAGGATGAGCTTCTTTGCGTCAGGGGTAACTGTGACACAGAGGTTGACCAGATGGTACTGAATTTTCCCATTCTTGGGGATTATGCAGTTTTATCCGCAGGTGATAAGCTTATTTATGCAACCCACGGACATAAATTCGGCAAGGATAATCCTCCGCCGCTTAAAGACGGTGATATTCTTCTTTGCGGTCATACACATATTCCTGAATGTACCGATTGCGGCAAGTTCATTTATCTCAATACAGGCTCGGTTTCCATTCCCAAAGAAAATTCATGGCACGGCTATATAGTGCTTGAAAATAACGAATTTATCTGGAAAGATTTTGACGGCGAGATAAAAATGAATTACAAATTGTAAGGAGAGATAAAGTATGGAAGTTCTGAATGTAAGACGACTCACTCCCGGCATCAAGGCTTTGCTTGTGATAACCTGTGCGGTTATGTGCGGCTTTATGTGGCGCGTAAGAGGCACTCACGGCTGGGGTTCAATGTGGGGTATGTTTGCCGTAGGCGTAATGCTTGTTCTTTTTATTTTTGCATTTTTCGGAAACCGCAAAAAAATGAGCCTTGAAGCAATACCTGTTGCGGTTATTCTGCTTGGTATTACCAACGGCGGTTGGGGCACTCTCAATTCACAGATGGGCGGTTATCTTGGCAGTACGGTGCCTTTCACCGGCGAAGAAGCTGTTGCGGTAACTGAAATCAGCCCTTGGTCGGGTATGGCGGCAATGCTTCTTCTCGGCTTTGGCTGGATGCCGCTTTTTGCAATGTTTATCGGTACTCTTTTTTCAAAGAAAGAATACAAAATCGGTCACTATATAGCACTTATTGCCGTATTCTATGCGGTGGTTTATATCTTTCAGTTTTTTGTTGCACACTACATCGTGCCTTTCGTGAATTCCGAAGCGGTTGAAGCTTTCAAGCTCGGTCTTGCAGACAGAGGCCACGAAATGACTCCTATGATGGCATACATAAAAAATCTTGGTAACGAAGCCTGGTTCAAAAAGATTCCTTACGGCAGAAATTATTATGCAATGGTAAGAATTGTTTCTTATTCTGCGGCGGCACTTGTGCTTTCGCTTTCACTTCTTATTGCGAAGCGTGATAAGATTGCGGCATTTATTTCGTTTGCAATCAACCTTATTTGTTCCGTTTCAATAACTCTTGCAGATGTTGTTATGGTTATGGATTCAGACAGAGGATTTTTCACAAATATCAATGTTCCCCGTTTTATTCAAGGCGGTAACTGGTCGCTGTGGGAGTACCTGACAGGCTTTCTTCTGGGCTTCGGCATTATGCTTCTGCTTGTGTGTCTTCCTAAAAGTGTTACGGGAGGCGAGGGTGATTTTAATTACACTCTGCCGATGAAAAACAGAAAGCTTTATGCGGCATACAGTGCAGTTGTTACGCTTTTTGCATCCTTTGTCGTAACCGTTGCAAGACCTGCGGGAATGAGGATTTCAGAGCTTGTTCTTTATAAGGGCTGGTCTGATAATGAGGACCTTATTACATATGTTTCCATTGCGGTCCTTTGTGTTATCGGTATTATTCCGTGCTTTGTTGTTGCAAAGAAGAATATCGTCAGGAGAGAATTGCCTAACCTTTTTAATATCAGAACAGAGGATTTCTGCCTGAAAGCAATTCCTGTTTATTTCTTTGTGACGGCTGTTCTTTATTTTGTTCTGGGTGACTCTGCAATTTATTTCACCGTACCTTTTGCAGAAATGAAAAGCTTCGCATCATCTGTTGAAATGATACGAAGCGGAGAAATTCTTATTCCTGCAATTATGGTTGTAAGCTTTATTGTGTTCAACCTGCTTTACCTTTCTGTTTCAAAGAAGGCAATCAAGAAAAAATAATTCTGCGGATATCCTCAGTGCTGTCTGCAATATAGTCAGCACCTGAGTTTATCAGTTCGTTTCTGTCACCGAAACCGAAGGTTACTCCGATACTGTCAACCTTTGCTTCCTTAGCACCTTCAATATCAAAGTAGCGGTCACCAATCATAACGGCCTTGCTTTTGTCGATACCGAGAGCTTTTACGGCACGCTCAACAAGTGCGGTTTTGCTTTCGGGAGCTTTGTCGCTTTCCGGTGCGGAAATGAAATCAAAAAGGTCTGAGATTTTTAAATATTTTAAAATTTCTATAATAAAATTTTCGGGTTTTGAGCTCGCAACCGCAAGCTTGATGCCCGATTTTTTTATGTCGTTCAGTAATTTTTCCATACCGTCGTAAAAACTCAGGCGGTAAATTCCGCCGTTCATATAGCTTTCACGGTATTTTTCAACAGCTTTTGCACTGTCTTCATCCGATAAATTCAACGCCCGCTTGAATGACGAAAAAACGGGAGGGCCGATGAATGTGTGCATAACTTCCTCGGGCAGAGGGTCAAAACCCATAGCTCTTACGGCATACCTTACGGAATCGTAAATCCCTTCTCCCGTATCAGCAATTGTGCCGTCAAAATCAAGTAAAACCGCATCGTATTTCATATTTCACTCTCCCTGTTTGTTATCCCGTATTGTATCACAGATAAATTGTCTGTTCAACAATTATTTTGTTTACTTTTTTAAAATAATATGATATACTACAATATTATTAATTAAAAAATCGCATTTATTCCCGAAAGGACTGAAAAACTGATGGATTACAAATTTGCAAAGGGTGTGGCGTCTCTCAAACCTTCAATTATAAGAGAGATTCTTAAAAGCTCGGGTAATACAATTCCTCTTGCGGCAGGCAATCCTGCACCCGATGCATTCCCTGTTGAAGATATAAAGAAAATTGTAAATGAAATTTTTGAAAAAGATCCCATTCTTGCCCTTCAATACGGTGTCAGCGAAGGTTATACACCTCTTATCGAAAAGCTTACCGACCTTGCGAAAAACCGTTACGGTGTGGGAAATGAAAATGACGGCCTTATCGTTGTAAGCGGTGCCCAGCAGGTAATGAGCCTTATGAGCCAGTGCTTTATCAATTACGGTGACTGTATTCTTTGTGAAGAACCTTCATTTATCGGCTCACTCAACTGTTTCAGAAGCTACGGCGCAAAGCTCAGCGGTGTACCAGTTGACAGTGACGGTATTAATATTGAGGCTCTTGAAGAAAAGCTTAAAACAGAAGAAAATGTAAAATTTATTTATACAATACCCAATTTCCAGAATCCCGCAGGCGTTACAATGTCACTCGAAAAGAGAAAAGCGGTTTATGAGCTTGCCAAGAAATACGGTGTGCTTATTCTGGAAGATAACCCCTACGGCGACCTTCGTGTATCAGGTGAAAATGTGCCTGCAATCAAGAGTCTTGATGAAGACGGTATTGTTGTTTATGCAGGCTCATTCTCAAAGATTGTTGCTCCCGGTATAAGAGTAGGCTATGCCCTCGCTCCCAAAGAAATTATTGCAAAGCTTACAGTTGCAAAGCAGACTCAGGATGTTCATACGCCTCTTATTTCACAGCTTGTTGTTTATAAGTGGCTTACGGAATATGATTTTGAAAGCCATATTAATAAAATCAGAGAGATTTACAGACGCAAGCTCAATTTGCTTTGTGACTGTGTTGATAAGGAACTTTCCGATTTTCTTACATACCACAGACCCGAAGGCGGTCTCTTTGTATGGGCAAAGCTTAATGACGGCATTGATATGCTTGATTTCTGCCGCAAGGCAAGTGCCGCAGGCGTTTCAGTTGTTCCCGGCAATGCATTTATGGTTGACGGCGACAAGGAATGCAGCTACATCCGAATGAATTTCTCAACACCGTCAGACGAGGCCATTGTCAAAGGAGTTAAGATTCTCGGTGAGGTTGCACGCTCACTTTAAGGAGGATGAAAATGGAAAATACAACACCTGAAAAAAAGCCCATAGTTCTCAGTATGATTCAGCCCACATCAATTCCTACACTGGGCAATTATCTGGGAGCACTTAAAAACTGGAAGAAAATGAGTGATGACTATAACTGCCTTTACGCGGTTGCGGATCTTCACGCTCTTACGATTCATCCCGAACCCGCAAAGCTCCGCCAGCAGATTCTTGAAATGTATGCAATTATGCTTGCGGTAGGTCTTGACCCTGAAAAGAACATTGTTTTCCTTCAGAGTCAGGTTGCGGCACACGCAGAGCTTGCATGGATTCTTGACTGCTATACCCAGTTCGGTGAGGCTTCAAGAATGACTCAGTTCAAAGAAAAATCACAGAAGCATGCAGATAATGTCAATGTAGGTCTTTTTGCCTATCCCGTACTTATGGCGGCAGATATTCTGCTTTATCAGGCAAATTATGTTCCCATCGGTGCGGATCAGAAGCAGCATCTTGAACTCGCCCGTGACATTGCAAACCGCTTCAATTCTCTCAGAGGCAATACCTTCACACTGCCCGAACCCTTTATCGGCAAGGTAGGTGCAAGGGTTATGAGTTTGCAGGATCCCACACAGAAGATGTCAAAGAGTGACCCCAATCCCAAGGCTTCGGTTTCACTGCTTGATCCTCCTGAAGTTATTCTCAAAAAATTCAAATCAGCAGTTACGGACAGTGAAGCCTGCGTGCGTTATGCAGACGGAAAAGATGGCATAAATAATCTTATGGCGATTTATTCCTGCTGCACAGGTCTTGATTATGAAGCAATTGAGAAGGAATTTGAGGGCAAGGGATACGGCGATTTCAAAGTTAAGGTTGCAGAAGCTGTTATCGAAGAGCTTCGCCCCGTGCAGGAAGAATACAAGCGTCTTATTGCGGATAAGCAGTATCTTCTTGATACAGCCGCCGCAGGCGCGGAAAAAGCATCACGCATTGCATACAGAACACTTACCAAAGCAAAGAAAAAAGTCGGACTTTTGCTCGGTTAAGAGCTCTGAAAAGCTGATTTTTTGTTAAATACGCCAAAATTGCATAAATATTCAGAAAACACTTGATTTTTTGAATATTCAATGTATAATTAATGCATAAAAATAAATTACGAACGGAGAAATTACAATGAAAGAAATCAAAAAAGTTGTTCTTGCCTACTCAGGCGGTCTTGATACATCAATCATCATCCCTTGGCTTAAAGAAAACTACAACAACTGTGAAGTTATCGCTGTTTCAGGTGACGTAGGTCAGGGTACAGAACTTGACGGTCTTGAAGAAAAGGCAATAAAAACAGGCGCTTCAAAGCTTTATATTGAAAACCTTCAGGATGAATTCGTAAGCGATTACATCTTCCCTACACTCAAAGCAGGCGCAGTATATGAGAAGGAATATCTTCTCGGTACATCTTTTGCACGTCCCATCATCGCAAAGAGAATTGTTGAAATCGCAAAGGCTGAGGGCGCAGACGCTATCTGCCACGGCTGCACAGGTAAGGGTAATGACCAGGTAAGATTCGAGCTTACAATCAAGGCTTTTGCTCCTGAAATGGAAATCATTGCTCCCTGGAGAATCTGGGATATCAAATCACGTGAAGAAGAAATCGAATATGCAGAGGCACACAACATTCCTCTTAAAATAAACCGTGAAACCAACTATTCAAAGGATAAGAACCTCTGGCACCTTTCACACGAAGGTCTTGACCTTGAAGATCCCGCAAACGAGCCTCAGTATAATAAGCCCGGCTTCCTCGAAATGGGCGTTTCACCCGAAATGGCACCCGATGAGCCTACATATGTAACAATCCACTTTGAAAAGGGTGTTCCCACTGCTGTTAACGGCAAGGAAATGGGCGGCGTTGAGCTTATCAAGTATCTTAACGAAGTTGGCGGCAAAAACGGCATCGGTCTTAACGATATCGTAGAAAACCGTCTTGTTGGTATGAAGTCAAGAGGTGTTTACGAGAATCCTGCTGGCTCAATTCTCTTCAAGGCACACGATGTTCTTGAAACCATCACTCTTGACAGAGATACTCAGCACTACAAGGAAATCGTTGCTCATAAGTTTGCAGAGCTTGTTTACTTCGGTCAGTGGTTTACTCCTCTCCGTGAGGCTCTTTCAGCATTTGTTGATAAGACTCAGGAAACTGTTACAGGTGATGTTAAGCTCAAGCTCTATAAGGGCAATATGATTAACGCAGGCGTTACATCACCCTATACCCTTTACAGCGAAGATTTTGCAACCTTTGATGCAGATGAAGTTTACGATCAGAAGGATTCAGCAGGCTTCATCAACCTCTTTGGTCTTCCCATCAAGGTAAAGGCTATCCTTGAAGCAGAACGCAACAAATAATCGGCGCATAATCGCGAAACACTGCGTTGCAGCGGTTTGAAATATCAACATATTCCTGCACCGTTGCGCCTTGTCTTTCACAATTCTGCTTGATTATTTAAAGGCATAATCGCGAAACACTGCGTTGCAGTGAATTGTGTTACTAAAAACTAAAAACAGGAGCCGTCTTATGGCGGCTCTTTTTCCCGTATAAGGAGGAATATAAATGAAACTTTGGGCAGGCCGTTTTTCAAAGGAAGCGGATAAAAAAACCAATGATTTCAATTCGTCAATCGCTACCGATTCCAGAATGTATTATCAGGATATCGAGGGCAGTATCGCTCACGCAACAATGCTTGCGGCAAAGGGAATTATTTCGCAGGATGACGGTGCACTTATCTGCTCCGAGCTTGCAAAAATAAGGCACGAAATTTCAGGTGGTGAGCTGCTTATCGATCCAAATGCGGAGGATATCCATACATTTATTGAGCAGACGCTTACCGAGCGTATCGGCTCGGCAGGCAAGCGTCTTCATACAGGCAGAAGCCGTAATGACCAGGTTGCTCTTGATGTGCGTCTTTATCTTCGTGAGCAGTGTGATGAAACTCTTGTGCTTGTTAAAAAGCTCATCAAAGCTCTTGAAGAAAAGGGCGATGAATATGCAGATGCAATTATGCCCGGTTACACTCATTTGCAGAGAGCACAGCCCATTACCTTCAAGGCTCATCTGACTGCATATACTGAAATGCTGACCCGTGACCTTGGAAGAATTGAGGATGCAAGAAAGCGTATGAATTCTTCACCTCTGGGCAGCGGTGCTCTTGCAGGCACTACATATCCCATCGACAGAGCAATGACTGCCGAATTTCTCGGCTTTGATTCATTCACAAAGAGCACTCTTGACGGTGTAGCAGACAGAGACTTCTGCATTGAGCTTGCAAGTGCACTTTCAATCTGTATGGTGCATCTTTCAAGACTTTGTGAAGAAATCATCCTCTGGTGCTCTTGGGAATTCAAATTTGTTGAGCTTGACGATGCATTTTCAACAGGTTCCAGCATTATGCCTCAGAAGAAGAATCCCGATATTGCGGAGCTTGTAAGAGGTAAAAGCGGCAGAGTATTCGGCGACCTTATGACATTGCTTACGGTTATGAAGGGTCTGCCTCTTGCGTATAACAAGGATATGCAGGAAGACAAGGATGCGATTTTTGATGCATTTGATACTGTTAAAATCTGCCTTGTTACTCTTGAACCTATGATTCAGACAATGAGAGCAATTCCCGAAAATATGAGAAAAGCGGCAGCAGGCGGCTTTATAAATGCTACTGATTGTGCCGATTACCTTGTTTCAAAGGGTTTGCCTTTCAGAGATGCCTATAAGGCAACGGGTGAACTTGTAGCCCTTTGCATAAAAGAAAATAAAACCCTTGAAACTCTTTCACTTGAAGAATATCAGGGTATATGCGAATTGTTTGATGACGGCGTTTATGATGCCATCAAGCTTGAAAACTGCGTAAAGCGTCGCGGAATGTAAAAAAATATCCCGTTGGTAAAAACCAACGGGATCAATTTTTTTATTTCTCTGTGTAGTCAAAAAATTCAACTTTAACGGTATTCTCGGGGAAATCAAAGATACAGTCTTCAACAACATCACCCTTGCTTACACCGTCAAGGTCAGCCATAAGGAAGCTCTTTCTTACCATTTTGCCGTCTTTATCGTATGCGATGTATCCGATTTTCATATCGTCTTTTCTTGAACCGATTGCCTGAATTTCGACAGAAGCAATACCCGTAACTTCAAAAGCGGAGAATGCGTGGAATTCAAGCTTGATATCTTTGATTGCGGCAACGGAATTACCGTAGACATTGTAATCGCTTACAACAAATTCAACATCGTTAACTGTTTCAAGATATTTAACAGGAGCCGTTGTGCCCGAAGTGGGGTCTGCATTTGCAGGGGGAGTAACGGTATCGCCGTAGGGATTAACAAATGACTGATTCACAACCGTTGTGGTTGCAGGCTCTTTGGGTACGTTTGAGCATCCTGCAAAACAGAGTGCAACGCAAATGAGAGCAAGTAAAATACAGATTGTTGATTTCATAAAAATCAAATCCTTTCCTAATGAATATTCTAATGATATCACATATTTTTTGTTTTTTCAACCGTATTCATAATTTCCGCAACCGTTTCTGCAATTTTGCCTGCGGTTCCGGGTCCCATTGAGTTTGTTTCCTCATAATGACGACGGTTGTGGATGTCACGGCCGTTTTCAAAATAAGGTGTTTCCTCGTGAAGAATAAAATCATTGGGGGGCAGCACATAACCCAATTCATCATTTGCAAGGCCGATAATCATAACATCGTCGCCGATAATTTCCTGCAAGGGAGTGGGGTTGATTTCACCGCCGAAGCCCGTTGCTGATTCTTCTGCACTGAGATATCCGCCGTAAACAAGCTCGGGGAATATTTCACAGGGCAGCATAAGAATTTTCAACGAATCTATTTCAAGGTAGCTGATTTCCGATTTTAAAACAGAGCCCGAACCGTCAGGAAGTCTGTATTCATCTGCTTCAAGAATTCCTGCCTTTGCGGCAATCATAAGAAGTGTGTTTTCTGCTTTTATATAAACTTCCTGCTTTATACAGCCGATTTTAGGTTTGAGTTCGGTTTCGTTTTCTATTGAAAGTGCATAGCCTGCAAGCTTTTCGCCTATTTCGGCAGTGGACTGTGCAAAATCGCCGCCGTTATCACGGATTTCCTTTTCGTTGGGAATATCCATGCTTATCATTCCGCCGATTGCACCTACGCAGTAAAGGGTTTCAGCACCTGTTTCGTTTTTGATTTTCTCACGCATATAGTGAGGAAAATCTGCACTGATTCTGCTGTTACAGCCCTGCAAGGATTCGGAGTGTGAAGCAAAATTAAGGATATATGTCTGACGGCTGCCGTCATCGGGAACAAATCTGAGCCTTGTGAGAGTTTTGGAGTATACAATGGGTGTGCGGATATCCTCCTGCATATCGGGGACTTCCGTTTTGCCGAGATAAAGTCTGCCGGGCTTGCGGCTTGAATAAGCTTGTTTAACCGCTTTTACAGTCTGCGAGAATACAAGTTCCATATATTTCGGGTCTTTACCGCTTAGAGGCAGGGGACCCCATATTCCCATTGTGTCAATGCCTGCGTGAGAGTGTGTGCTGACGATATTTATACTTCTGCAACCCGAAAGCATTGCAAAGTCGCGAAGCCTTGCTCTGAGTCGGTTAACATCCTTGTTGAGCATACCTACGTTATCAATGGAAACAAGAACGATTCCGCCTTTGCCTGAAAGGTCATCAAGCCATACGGCGTGAGTATGAGGAGGGTCAAGCACACCCTGAGCAGGGTTGTTTTCACCGTAGCCTGCAACGTAGTATTTCTTTTTATTCACATCGTCAGGCAGAATGGATTCCTTTGAAAAACCAAGCAGGAATTTATCGCTTTTGGGCTGAGGAGGAACAACAAATTCGGCTTTTTTCAGAGGCGAGGCACATTTTTTCTCGGTAATGTGTTTTGACTGAGTGCGAAGAACAAAATCGACTGCTTTGTAAACTGCGGTTAATGCTTTCATTTTCTCTATTCCTTCCAATCAAATTTTGTGAGCTTGCCTTTGAGCAGAAGCTCGGGAAAATTCCATTGTCTGAGCACTTCATATACACCTATTGCAACAGAGTTTGAAAGGTTAAGACTCCTTGCGGCACTGTTGTTTATCATAGGCAGGCGTACACAGTTTTCCTGATTGTTAAGAAGTAATTCCTCAGGTAAGCCTGCTGTTTCTTTGCCGAAAACAAGATATGTATTGTCGGGATAATCGATTTCAGAATATATCTTCGTTGCCTTCGTTGAAAAATAATAAAAATTACCGTTTTTATTTTTCTCAAAAAAGTCATCCAGATTATCATAATATGTAATGTCAAGCAGGTGCCAGTAATCAAGACCTGCTCTTTTTAGTTTTGCATCGTCAACGCGAAAGCCCATAGGCTCAACAAGGTGAAGTCTTGCTCCCGTTGCGGCGCAGGTGCGTGCGATGTTGCCTGTGTTCTGAGGTATCTGCGGCTCAACAAGAACAATATTAAGAACTGACATTTTATAACTTCCTTAAAAATTATTTACACTGTTTTTATTCCCTCATCAGGACAGAATATTAATGAAATTCAATGCATTGGAGGGAAAGAAATGACAACAAAAAATATGTCACTGGTCAAGGGCATGGGCATCGGTATTGCCGTAGGCTCAGCCGCCGCGATGGCAGGTGCCAAAATGATGACAAAAAGCGGCAGAAGAATGTGCCGCCGCAACGCATCAAAGGCAATGAAAACTGTTGAAGGTATGCTTGACAGTATTTCAATGATGACGAAGTAATCAGCTGTTGAAATTGCTCATTGCTTTATCTGTGTTACCGTTAATCATAAGCTCTGCGGCATCGCAGGCTTTTTCGGCGGCTTCACGCAGCAGGGGAAGCTCATCCTTTTTGAAGTTTGAAAGTACCCAGTCTGCAAGCTCATAATCGGGGTGAGGCTTCTCACCTACGCCCAGTTTGATTCGTGGGAAATTATCGGAATTAAGGTGATATATAATGCTTTTTATTCCGTTGTGGCCGCCTGCACTGCCCTTGCGTCTTATTCTTAATTTGCCGCAAGGGAGTGAAATATCATCAAAAATAACAATTATTTTTTCAGGCGGTATTTTATAAAATGCCGCCGCTTGTTTTACTGCCTCACCGCTGTTATTCATAAAGGTCTGAGGCTTCATAAGCAGGCATTTCTTGCCTGAGAGGTCAATAACCGTTGTCACGGATTTGAACTGTATTTTGTTTATATTTGCCGAAAGCTTATCTGCCAGTAAATCAGCAAACAAAAAACCTGCATTGTGGCGTGTAAGCTCATACTGCCTTCCGGGGTTGCCAAGACCCACTATCAGGTATTCCGGCGGTCCGGAAGGTGTTTTGTTTTTTGAAAAAAATCCCATTTTTGTTTCCTTTTATTCTGCTGTATTATTGTTAATATCTGCTGCTTTACATCCTACAAATGAAGTCATTATGTCTCCATTGACCACGGATTCATCTCTGTAAGCAATCTTAATATCCATACTGTCTACCAGTGCTTTTGCTTCATCTGTTGAAAGGTCGCCGTTATCGCATAAAATATTGAAATATACGGGAGCAGTGTTGCCGGGCTCAATTTCAATATCGCCTTCAAGTGAGGTGCAGATGTAAACGCCGTCTTTGCCGTTGTCGTTTACATCAAGCGCAAAAACAGTAATTGTTTCGTCGGTTGAATTGGTTACGGTAACAAACTCGGTGTAAGTAAGCCATTCTTCGGGGCATTCATAGAATTCTGCTGTTTTTTCTGCACCGAGGTGATATTGATTTTCAAGTACCTTTGTGAATTTTTCGGGGCGGGTCATAAGGGATTCAAGAGTGTCGGGGTTATCCGCAAAATCATCAACTGTAACGGAAACTGTGCCGTCATTTTTATCTGCGGCAACAAAATATATTCCTGTGCCCACAGCGATAACAAGAACACCGATAATAATTGCAAGTATTATTTTTTTCATACTGAAATCCTCCGTTTTATTTATAAAAGAATTATGACAGATTTTAACTTAAAAAACAATAGATTAACTTTAATTTATAAATAATTTTACACATTATTAAAAATCTCCCCACCTGAGTGAGGAGATTTCTGCTTATTCTGATATTACAAACTCAAAGGTATCGTTTTCATATTTGCAGATGTAATTTTTACCTGCTTCCAGTTTGCCTTCAAGCATTTCTTCCGAAAGCTTATCTTCAATTCTTTGCTGAATCGCTCTTCGTAAAGGTCTTGCGCCGTAAACAGGGTCGAAACCTGCCTTGCCGATTGCCTCAACTGCTTCTTCGGAAAATTCCAGACCGATATCAAGCTCTTTTACCCTTTTTGCAAGTGAGCCAAGCATACGCTTTGCGATTTCGTTGATATCGTCTTTGCCAAGCTGATGGAAAACTATGATATCATCAACACGGTTTATAAATTCGGGTCTGAATACATTTTTCAGTTCTCCCATAACCGCCTCGCGTATGCGTTTTTCACTCATTGTTTCAGCTTCGGCAGGAGCAAACCCCAATGTGCCTGCACCGCTTTGTGCGATAAGCTTTGCACCTACATTTGAGGTCATTATTATTACACAGTTTTTGAAATCAACCCGTCTGCCCTGGGAATCGGTGAGGATACCGTCTTCAAGAATTTGCAGAAGCATATTGAAAACATCGGGATGTGCTTTTTCTATTTCATCAAAAAGCACCACCGAATAAGGTCTGCGGCGGACTTTTTCCGTAAGCTGACCGCCTTCGTCATAACCTACATAGCCGGGAGGCGAGCCTACAAGCCTTGATACTGTATGCTTTTCCATATATTCTGACATATCAAGCCTTATCATTGCGTTTTCATCGCCGAACATTGAAGTGGCAAGAGTTTTGCAAAGTTCGGTTTTACCTACACCCGTAGGACCGAGAAAGATAAATGAGCCTGTGGGTCTTTTCGGGTCTTTCAGACCTGCTCTGCCGCGTCTGATTGCTCTTGCAACCGCACTGACAGCTTCATTCTGACCCACAATACGGCTGTGAAGTTCATCTTCCATATGGAGTAGTCTCTGGCTTTCTTCCTGAGTAAGCTGGACAACGGGGATTCCTGTCCATTGGGAAACAATGGCTGCAATTTCCTGCTCGCCTACTTCACCCGTTGAACGGTTACTTTTTTCCTGCCACAGCCTGCGTTCATTATCAAGGTCAGCAGAGAGCTTGTTTTTCTCATCTCTGATAGCGGCGGCGTGCTCAAAATCCTGAGATTTAACAGCTGCCTCCATTTCTTCGCCGAGGGATTTCAGCTTATTTTCAAGTGCTTTAAGGTCGGGCGGTGCAGTAAAAGCTTTCAGTCTTACACGGGATGCTGCTTCATCGACAAGGTCGATAGCTTTATCGGGCAGGTATCTGTCGCCGATGTATCTTGACGACATCTTGACTGCCGCAAGAATTGCACTGTCGGTAATTTTTACCTTGTGGTGAGCTTCATATTTGTCACGCAGACCTTTGAGTATATCGATAGCTTCCGCTTCCGAAGGTTCGCCTACGGTAACGGGCTGAAATCTTCTTTCAAGTGCCGCATCTTTTTCGATGTGCTTGCGGTATTCTTCAAGTGTTGTTGCGCCGATAACCTGAATTTCACCTCTTGCAAGTGAAGGTTTCAGAATATTTGCGGCATCAACCGCACCTTCGGCTGAGCCTGCACCGATGAGTGTGTGTACCTCATCGATGAAGAGGATTATATCGCCTGCCTTTTTGACTTCTTCAATAGCATTGCGTATTCTTTCTTCAAAATCGCCACGGTATTTTGTACCTGCCACCATACCCGTAAGGTCCAGGGTTACAATGCGCTTGCTTCGGAGCATTTCAGGTACCTCGCCCGTTGCGATTTTAAGGGCAAGACCTTCCGCGATAGCGGTTTTGCCTACTCCGGGTTCACCGATAAGGCAAGGATTATTTTTTGTTCTTCTGCTGAGAATCTGAATTACTCTTTCAATCTCTTTCTGTCTGCCGATAACGGGGTCGATTTTGCCCTGCATCGCATATACCGTCAGATCACGGCCGAATTGGCTGAGTGTGGGAGTGTCGGATTTTTCTTTTGTATCCTTTTTATTTCCCGATGCGTCGGGAGTGCTGCCCAATGCATTTGTAAGATCCGAAAGTAAATCCTGAGGCTGAATTCCCATTCTGCTGAGAATTTCCGTTGCGGCACCGGTGCCTTCGCGGATGATTCCCATAAGCAGGTGTTCTGTGCCGATGTAGGAATGCCCCATTCCTTTTCCTTGAACAATGGCAGTGTCAATAATATTTTTTGCTCTGGGTGTCAGATCGTTGGGAGAAAGTACCGTGGGTGATCCGATTCCGATGCTGCTTTTTATAATGGCTTCAACTTCACCGTAGGTTACTTTTCTTGCCGAGAGAGCAGTGTATGCCATGCCGCCTTTTTCCGCAAGAAGGCCGAGCAGGATGTGTTCACTGCCAACATAGGTGTGACCCAGATTTTCCGCAGATGTAATTGCACTGTTAAGTGCGTCGTTGGCTTTCTGAGTAAAGCCTGTAAACCTGTACATACATATTCCCCCTATAAATTTTTAATCAAGGGCTTCTCTTACCGTTTTTGCTCTGTATGCATCTCTTGCTGAGGGACTGTCTGCCTGTTCGTTTTCCGCACTTACAGAGGCAGGTTGCATACTGACTATAAGCTCATTGATTTTTTCAATGGGTATTTCAAAAAGACCTCTTGCAGCACCCAATCTGACAAGTGAAGCAAGCTCCATAAATTCATCGGTGCTGAGAAGACGGGCATTTTTAAGTATACCCAGTGCTCTGAACATTTTATCTTCTTCCGCAGGATTCTTTATGATTTCAGCTGCGGCTGCTCTTTCCTGAGCCACAAGTTGAAGAACGATTGATTTAAGATTTGCAATGGCGGTTTCTTCCGTAATGCCAAGAGTTATCTGATTGCTTATCTGGTAAATATCGCCTTTGGGCTGCGAGCCTTCGCCGTATGCACCTCTTATGGTAAGACCCAGTTTTGAAACGGTGTTTGAAAGCCTTGCCATCTGACCGCAACGGGTAAGGGCAGGCAGATGAAGCATAACGGAAGCCCTCATTGCCGTGCCCAGATTTGTGGGGCACTGTGTGAGATACCCTATTCTTTCGTCAAATGCATAATTCAGCTTTGCTCCAAGCATATTATCAAGCTTATCCGCAATATCATATGCTTCTTCAAGGGCAAGGCCCGCCTTCATTACCTGAAGT
The DNA here is from genome assembly GCA_036309745.1 of Acutalibacteraceae bacterium. Taxonomy (GTDB): domain Bacteria; phylum Bacillota; class Clostridia; order Oscillospirales; family Acutalibacteraceae; genus CAG-177. The sequence continues at coordinate 102,801 of JAXJTD010000067.1, forward strand.
CTGATGTGGTCTTCTTCGCAGAGCATAATGCTGACGCTTTCATCTTCCGAAAGCACAAGGGCACTGCCGTCTTTTTTAGCGGCAAATTCGGGGCTGATAAGATGTCTTTCCGCCAAGGACACCGCCTGCACTCTTGAAAGGTCCTTCATTTCTATATAACTGAAATCCTTACTGTCATTTTCAAAAAGTACGGTTTTTACGGCAGAATTCACCGCGTTCTTACCTGCGAAATCGAGCTTTGCAGGGAAAGGAAATTCATCAATATTTCTTGCAAGACGGATTCTTGTGCTGAGGACAATATCCCCCTGATCTCCTTTTTCAATGTACCATTTACTCATTGTTTTCGCCTCCTTCAAGAGCCTTGATTTCATCTCTGATTTTTGCCGCATCTTCAAAATTCTGTGCCGCAACCGCTTCGTTCATAGCCGCTTTAAGCTTTTCGATTTTTTCTTCTCTGGTCTCGGTTCTGGGTTGAACGGGAGAGGTTGCCGCTGTTTTGCCGCTGTGTTTTATTTTACCGTGAATTCTCTGGATTGAAGGGAGAAGCTTATCGTAAAAAATTCTGTAACAATCTGCACAGCCTACTCTGCCGTCACGCACTATTTCATCAAACGAGGTGCCGCATTTGGGGCAGCGCGGAGATTTACCTGCCGTAACCGCAGGCTTTACATCGCCGAGAAATCCGCCGAAGAATTCGGAAAGATTAAGACCGAATCCTGAAAACATATCCGAATAGCCTAAATGTGCCGCACAGTCGGAGCAAAGATGGCTTTCAGCCATATCACCGTTAATTATCTGTTTGATGTGTGTGGTTGCTTCATTCTTTCCGCAATTCTGACATAACATAACTTATCATCCTTTCTTTATTCCAATGTGATCAACATCTGTTTGAGTATGGCCGCTCTGATTCTTTCTTTGAGAGGAGAGGGGATTCTTTTAAGCGAATTTTCGCCTGTTGCCGCAAGAACAAGCTTTGCGGTGCGTGCATCTATTGCACCGTTATGAAGAAGATTCATTACATTTGCGTGGCAGGTTGCATAGTCAACTGCTTCGCCGATATGATTCACCGTATGCATTATCAGTGACGGGCGGTCAAGATTGACTCGTGTGATTTTGATATATCCGCCGCCGCCCCGTCGGCTTTCGACAATGTAGCCTTGTTCGGGAGTGAAGCGTGAGGATATAACATAATTTATCTGGCTGGGTACACAGCCCAGAGTCTGTGCAAGCTCATTACGCTGGATTTCGGCTCTGCCTTCATCTTCAAGCATTTTAAGAAGCATTCGTGTGATATCATTGCTTAAACTCATATTATCATCTCTTTCGATATGTGAATTTGACTTTGACTTTCTTTGACCTTGACTTCATTATAGTCAGGAAAGGTCAGAAGGTCAAAAGTCAGAAAAGGTCAAAATTGCGGAACTGTATGTTGAAATCTCCGTTTTTCTTTCGTTTTCTCCGATTTTCTTTGATTTACAAGTTTTTTGTGATTTTGATTTTTGGAGAAGGTCAAACTGTTTTATATAATTATAGGCATATTAATTTTATGATATACTTGATAAATATTGATTTTATTTTTGCGGTGTGATATTATTCCATAGTTGATAAGAGGTGAAATAATGAAAAGGTCAAAAACTGCGTTGGGTATAATTCTTTCGCTTATGGGCGGTATATTCTGGGGCTTTTCAGGGTCCTGCGGTCAGTATCTGTTTACATATCATTCGGTGGATTCACGGTGGCTCGTGGCGGTCAGGATGGTAATTTCAGGCGCAATTCTCCTTTGCATTTCTGCATTCAGGCATAAAAAAGAAATTTTTACCGTATGGCGCGGAAAAGAAAATATTATAAGAATGGCGGCATTTACTGTTTTCGGTCTTGTGTTGTGCCAATATGCATATTTCACAGCTATTCAGCTTTCAAATGCAGGCACGGCAACCGTGTTACAATATCTTTCGCCTGCAATGATACTTGTTTTCTTGTGCGTAAAAAACAAAAAACCGCCTCTGCTGAAAGAAACGGTGGCAATCATTCTTGCAATCGGCGGAACATTTATAATAGCTACGGGCGGTAATATCGGCAGTCTTTCTGTTTCAACGGGTGCACTTATATGGGGTGTGCTTGCAGGCGTATTTCTTGCTTGTTATTCCCTTATTCCCGTACCTCTTCTGAAAATTGCAGATACACCTACGGTGCTGGGCTGGGGAACTTTCATAGGCGGAGTTGCAATGCTTCCCATATTCAGACCCTGGGAAAATATGCCTCAGATAAATTTTTCGCTTGTTGCCGCACTTGGAGGCATAATAATATTCGGCACGGTGCTTGCGTATTCATTTTATCTTGAAGGTATACATCTTATCGGAGCAACAAAGGCGAGCATTATTTCAAGCATTGAGCCTGTTGCCGCAACAGTTATATCTGCTTTGTGGCTGGGAACGGATTTTTCGTTTACCGATATAATCGGCTTTGCCATGATTATTTCAACAATCTTAATAATATCAATAAAAAAAGAACCAAAGCAATAAGCTTCGGTTCTTTTGCTTTTATGAAAGCAAACTCTTGATTTCCATAAACAGTACGGTGAATACGTTCACGATACCTGCAAAAATTTCTTCAATGGGGTTTTCATAAACCTTATAAGGCTCATCAATCTGAATTTCAAAGCGTGCATCGCCTTTTTTTGCACTGCCTTCATAAGTGTAAATCACATTTTCAAAATTTGCGGCATCGTTTTCATCAATGGTGAAAACTCTTATTCCGTAGGGTCCGGTTTTTGCAAATTCACAGCCGTATGTCATACCAAGCTCAATGCCGTCATATGTGCCGGTGTAACCTTCCGTATGCCAGTGACCGAAATAAGCACCCAATACGTCGCCGCATTCCTTCCAGGCCTTGAACTGCACGGATGTATCCGTAACGGGAGTGAATGCGCCTGCGTTGTAGCCCCTTGCAATCTCTTTGTTGAGGCGATAGAATTTTCCGCCTTCAAGTCTTGCACCTTCATCCCACATATTACATTCTTCAAAAAAGAATCCCATATCGCTTGTGGGTACGTGCTGGAAAAGGATTGAAGGCACGGGCTTTCCGCCGTTTGCTTCTTTCAGTGCGGCACTTTCAGTTTTATACCATTCAATCTGCTCATCTGTAACTCCGCCTGACCTTGTGTCATTAAGCCAGATGTTGAATGCGGTTTCATCGGAATTGCTTGCTTTAATTTCGAGGTTGAAATCGATTCTGCCGTCAGCATCTTTGCTTTCGTCAAAAACGATGCAGTTTTTATAGCCTGCATAAATTTTAAGCCAATCCTCGTTTGTAATACCGCTTGAATAGTCATTGTTACCCTGGCAGACGGTGAAAGGAATATTTCTGCTTTCAGCCTCCCCGAATACTGCGGCACAGGTAGCTTTCACATTTTCAAGGGTCTGCTCGTAGCTGTCAACCTCAACACCTTCTCTCAGGCTTTCGCCGTCAATGCCGATGTCGCCGATACGGCTGTCTTCAACTATATCACCGGTGAAAACAATAAGATCAGGGTCGGTCAGTTCAATTGATAATTTAATGAAATTAATCAGATCATAAGCAGGATAGTGGTCGTCCTGTGGGTCGCTTATCTGCAAAACGGTGAATTTTCCGTCTTCACCGAAACGAAGCACGGCATTTCCGCTTTCTGCACTTGCTGTTATACAAAGTGAAAATAAAACCGTAACAGCAAGTAATATACTTATTATTTTTTTCATTTTTTCTCCCTTAATATTTATCCATGCTCTCAACATCGAGAACAAATACTGTTGCACCGCCTACGGTAACTTCTTCTTCAAGACTGTTTTTCTGAAGACCTCTGCCGAGAGAATCCGTTGTCATTGCAACCTTGTTTCTTGTCATTGAATATTCGCGGATAATTTCTTTTGCTCTTGCAACCTTGTCGTCTTCCGCACCGATAAGCAGGGTTGTGTTGCCTATCATAAGGAAGCCGCCTGTTGTTGAAAGCTTTGTTACGCTGTAATTTTCTCTTGTGAGAGTTGCGGATACAACCGCACTGTCATCATTGTTGACTATTGCAAGAATAAGTTTCATAAAAATCAATTCCTTTCATTACATATCGGGCAGAATAAGCTTCTGACTGCGTTTATCCAGATCATAAATATTGGGTATTTCGTAGCGGTTATCATTGCCGTCTTTGATAAGTATACGTTTGTCGTAAAACATCTTCATAGACTGAATATGGTTGATAATTTCAAAAGTGTAATTGCCTTTGTCGGTTTCAACATTCCACAGCCATATGCGGTGTTTTTCGCTTCGGCTGATAAGCCTTGTGATTTTGGGTATTCTGTAATATTCTTCAAGGCATCCCAGAAGCAAAGCACGCTGATTTTCTTCCATATTGTCAAGCTTTCTGAGAATGAACTGTTCCTCACCGTTTTCGTCAAGGAAGGTTATGTATTCCAAAAGACCGCTGACGGGGAAGAGTCTTCTGGGTTCAAGATTAAAGAGCTTTTCTCCCGTGAAGAATTCAACGTCACAGAAGATTTTGTCTTTTACGGTCAGATGTATTTCATTGCCGTCAATAAAATTTCGTGCCATATGAATTCCTCCTTATTCAAAGTTTTCCGCAGCCTTTTCAGCCGCAACTTTCTCACTCATTGACTGGATGTTGATAAGCTTGTAGTATTTGCCTTTAAGTGCCATAAGTTCTTCGGGAGTGCCGAATTCTATGATGTTACCCTTATCCACAACAATGATTTTGTTTGCTTTGCGAAGTGTCGAAAGTCGGTGAGCAATCATAAGGGTTGTTCTGCCTCTTATCAGACGGTTGATTGCATCCTGAATAAGCTTTTCCGTTTCAGAGTCGACAGCAGAGGTTGCTTCGTCAAAGATAAGCACACCGGGATTTTTGAGAACGGCTCTTGCGATTGAAAGCCTTTGCTTTTCACCGCCTGAAAGACCTACACCGCGTTCACCAAGCATTGTGTCATATGCATTGGGCAGACGGGAAATAAAGCCGTGAGCATTAGCAATATCCGCCGCATTGAGCACCTGCTCGGGGTGTGCACCGGGCAGTGAATAAGCAATGTTGTTGAAAATGGTATCTCTGAACATCATGGGTTCCTGCTGAACATAACCTATCTGCGAACGGTAATAGCCCATATCAATATCCTTGATATTCACGTCATCAACAAAAATCTCGCCCTCATAGTCGTCATAAAAACGCATAAGCAGGTTTATAAGGGTTGATTTGCCTGAACCCGTTGTACCTACAATACCAACAACATCACCTGGGTTAATGACAAAGTTGATGTCGTTCAGAACTTTCTTTGAACGGTCAAATGAGAAGTTGACATTACGGAATTCAATCTTACCCTTAATCATATCGAGAGTGTTATCCTTACCGAAATCGTGTTCGGGTTCGGCATTGATAATATCCATAATCTTTTCCGTTGAAGCAAGTGCATTCTGATAAGAGTCGCTGAGGTTTGCAAAGAAGTTAACGGGATTGTAGAACATACTTGTGTAAGAGATAAACGATACAAGAACACCGAGAGAAAGCTTTTCGGGGGTATCGATTACCATATTGCCGCCGATAAACCAGATGATTACCGAACCGCAGGTAATAAGGAAGGTGATGACATTGGGGAATATCGCCGCAACCTTGCCGGCTTTTTTATCTTCATAGAGCCAGTCGTCAACCTGTCTGCTGAAATTCTTTACAGCTTTTTCTTCACTGGAAAAAGATTTTACTATTCTGATTGCGGGAATTGTATCTGAAAGAATTGTTGAAATCGCAACACCTCTGCGCCATATACGGCGGTAGAGAGGACCGATCTTTTTGCCGAAATAACGGCTGCAACAAACAACAACGGGCACAGGCAGCAATGAAAGCAGGGTCAGTTTCCAGTTCATGCACATCATAATAACAATAATGCCTATCATTGTAAAAAGCTGAACAACCGCTTCCTGAGTGATTCTCAGCATAAACTGTTGAAGCACCGTTGTGTCGGAGTTTACTCTGTTTATAACTGAGCCTGTTGAGGTTTTGTCATAAAACTTCATAGGCAGATACTGTGCTTTTGCATATATCTCTTTTTTGAGGTCAGCAATAATTCCGTCACCTGCAATTCTCAGATTATATGCACGCAGAGCACCTATGCCATACTGTATCATGTAAATAAGAAGAAGGAATGCGATAACCGCAATCAGCATTTTTTTATCTCTGCCAGGTATAACCGAGTCGACCATAAGGCTGGTGACATAAGGCGGAACAAGCGCTGCAACCGTGGTTACAACGGAAAGCAATATACAGAAAATCAGTTTGCCTGTATAGGGTTTTATGTATCGGAGCAATGTTGATGCCATTTTGCCTTTGCCCTGACAGTTAAGGCAGTCTGCATTTGGTGACGGTAGCTTTCTTCCGCATTTGGGGCAGAATGAACGCAGATTTTTAAACGTGTTCTCAACCGCAGCAAATCTGTCCTCAACGCTTTCGCCTTCCTTGACTTTTGTAATGAAGTCAGCGGCAGCATCGCAGATATCCGCCATTGCAAAGGTGAAACGCATAAGGTCAACCGAAGAGCCTCCCGTTGTGACGGCTTTCAGCACCGCGTTACCGTACATACGCTTGACTGAGATTTTGCTTATGTTGGCAAAATCCAGGCTGAAAAATCCGCCGTCAAAGCCGCTTCCCACGGCAATAATACGGCTTTCGGTAACATAAACAGCACCTTCTCCGTAGCTGCTGTCAAGTTCAAGATCGCCTATAACAGCAAAAAGCGGCTTTTCATTGCCCTTGAATTGCTTTTCTGCAATTTTCAGAATTTCTTTGCTTGCAGGTCTGTTGATTAACAGATTTTTGGGAATCAACTCTATCCCTCCTGACACTTGATTTTGTCTGTATTATAGGTTTATTTTATTTATAAATCAACACCCGAAAACAACTTTTTGAAATTTTGTTATTTTAACCAAATCAAAGGCTTGTTTATTGTGTTTTTTCAACAAAATAAAGTGCCTTCCGAAGCTTGATGAAAACATCGGAAAGCACAGTAAATCAAATGAATTTTTCGTAATTTTCTTTTACAAATCTTCCTGCGGCTTCACACACGGAATCAGCAGTAACAAGCCGCGAAAATTCAGCGTCATATTTCTCGATTTCAGCAGGAATAAGTGAGTCTGTTTCGTTTTCGGGGTCATATGCATTATATTCTTTTGCGAAGAGTTCATCTGCTCTGCCGTCAAAAAGCCGTGTGAATCCTCTGAAAGCCGCGCCCGTAAGGGGTTGGCCGTTTGCTTTGAAAAATGAGCTGAGCTTTTCGCCACCGTCTTCAACAACAAAAGAAAGGGCATAGATTTCTTTCTGTTCTTCTGTAAGGTTGTCGAATGCATAGGTCATATCCGCAGAGTCGGATATTTTCTTTTGAAGATTAAGTGCAACTCCTTTGAAAAGGCGTATGGGGTCTGCATTTTCTGCAAGTGACGGAGTAAGCACCGAAAATTCATTGCGCAGAATATTTTCTTCTTTAAGCTTTTTCATAATTTCTTCGTTTGCTTTGTATCTTTTTGAACTTGCTTTACCTGCCTTTATACACACAAAAATTGTGATTGCGATGAGTATGCCCAATATTACAAGCCAGTAAGGGTTTTCAATCATATATGCCATAATTAATCCTCCTGAATAAGCAGTTTATAGATATCACCTTTTTTGAAGCCGCATTCCTTTGCGGCGGTTTTTGCGGCATCGCTTTTGCTTATGCCGTCCGAAACAAGAGCTTTTGCATATTTTACCGCCTGTTCAACGGTCATTTCTTCTTTTTCTTCCTCAGGTGCACCGCCGACAATAAGGACGATTTCACCCTTCAAAGCCTCTTTTGAATATTTTTCTGCGGCGGTACAAAGAGTTGTGCGGATTACCTGCTCGTGAATTTTCGTTATTTCACGGACTATGGCGATTTCTCTGTCACCAAAAGCCTTTGAAAGGTCGGTCAGAGTCTGTGAAAGCTTGTGGGGAGCCTCGTAGAAAATCATTGTTCTTCTTTCACCGTGAAGGGAGCTTATATGCTCTTTTCTTTCGCTTTTTTCAACGGGCAGAAATCCCTCAAAGGTGAATCGTCTTGACGGCATGCCCGATATTGCAAGGGCTGTTGTGAATGCACAGGGACCGGGCACGGATTCAACTCTGACTCCGTTTTCGTGGCAGAGTCTGACAAGGTCTTCGCCGGGGTCTGATATGGCAGGCATACCTGCGTCGGTTACCAACGCACAGCTTTCGCCTTCAAGAATTCTTTGAAGAATAACCGGACCTCTCTCAAAACGGTTATGCTCAAAATAGCTGACCATAGGTTTCTTTATCTCAAATCGGTTAAGCAGTTTGAGCGTAACTCTTGTATCTTCGGCGGCAATAAAATCGCAGTTTTCAAGAGTTTCTATTGCACGGGGTGAAAAATCACCCAGATTGCCTATGGGAGTGCCTACAACAAAAAGTGTTCCGCTCAACTGTTTTCACCTCTGTTTTCCAAAAGATAATCGCCGTAAATTTTTTTCATTTCGTCTGAATATCCGCCGTCGGCACCGTGAACAAAAAGCTCGGGTTCAACGGTGATTCCCTGCTTTCCTCCGCGTCTGCCCTCGATAAGTACAAGCCAGGGAGCTTTGCCGGGACATTTTGAAACAAGCTTCATCCGCTTGGGTTCAATACCTGCCGAATGCATTTCACAGATTAATTCCGCAAGTCTTTCGGGGCGTATACACATACAGAGTCTGCCGCCGAAATTCAGCAGTTTCTTTGCAGTTTCGCAGATGTCCGTAAGGGAACACATTGTTTCGTGTCTTGCTATTTTATCTGCACTGCTTGCACTTTCGATTCCTGCACCGTTAGCCTTGTAAGGCGGATTCATTGTAACAACATCAAAAGCACCGAAGGGAACTTTGCCCTTTAACTCTTTGAGATCTGAGTTTATTGCTGTGAGCCTGCCTTCAAGAGCGTTGAATTCAATGGCTTTTTCAATCTGCTGAGCACCGAGAGGCTGAATTTCAACCGCGGTTATGTTGCCTGTTTCTTTTTTGCACCAAAGCAGTGGTATGATTCCGCATCCCGAACCCAGGTCACAGCAGACGGCTCTTTTTGACGGTGAGGCAAAATCCGCAAGCAGAACGGCATCCGTACCGAAACTGTGTGACGGTGACACAAATGCGGTTATACCCGAGCCCAGATATTCTTTTCTGAATTCTTCCATAGCAAGCTCCTTTCCTGATCAGTAACACTTTATTATAACATTTTTATATACGCTTGTAAAGTGCGGCAAATACTTGATTAAATTGAAGGGATTTGATATAATTAACCCATTATGACGAAAGGCAAGGATTTACTATGTCGGCACCGCTTGCGGACAGACTCCGTCCGAAAAAAATTGAAGATATAATCGGTCAGCCTCATTTGCTGGGAGAGGGCAAGCCCCTGAGAAACATCATTGAATCCGGTGAATTGCCCAATATGGTTTTCTACGGACCTCCCGGTGTGGGCAAGACTACCCTTGCAAGCATAATTGCAAAAACTACCGACCGCCATCTTGTGAAACTTAACGGTACAACCGCAGGCACGGCAGATATAAAGGATGTTGTTGCAAAGCTTGATACCTTCCTTGCGCCTAACGGTATTTTACTGTATCTTGACGAGATTCAGTATTTCAATAAAAAGCAGCAGCAGACCCTTCTTGAATATATTGAAAACGGAGCAATTACTCTTATTGCATCCACTACCGAAAATCCTTATTTTTATGTGTACAGTGCAATTCTCAGCCGATCTACTGTTTTTGAATTCAAAAGCGTAACCGCTGCCGAAGCTGAAAAAGCGGTAAGGCGTGCCTTTGAATGTGTTTCTGCGGACAGAAACGAGGAATATGAAATTGAAGAAGGGGTTTATTCTCACATAGCAACTGCCTGTGCAGGGGATGTGAGAAAAGCAATAAACAGTGTTGAACTTTGTGTGCTTTCCGCAAACTCTGAAAACGGAAAAAAGCAGATTACCCTTGAAAGTGCAAAATCTCTTACTCAGAAAAGTGCGATGCGTTACGACAAAGACGGCGACGAGCACTACGATATAATTTCCGCATTTCAGAAGTCAATGCGGGGTTCCGACCCTGATGCGGCGGTGCATTATCTTGCAAGACTTCTTGAAGCAGGGGACTTACCCTCTGCTTGCAGACGGCTTCTTGTTTGTGCCTGCGAGGATGTAGGCCTTGCATATCCTCAGATAATACCCATTGTCAAAGCGGCTGTGGATTCAGCTATGATGCTGGGTATGCCCGAAGCAAGAATCCCTCTTGCGGATGCGGTTGTGCTTGTTGCAACAAGCCCCAAATCCAACACCGCATACGGCGCAATAAATTCCGCAATGGCGGATGTCGAAGCAGGCAGGACAGGTCCCGTACCCAGACAGCTTCAGAATATGCACTATGACGGTGCGGATAACCCCAACAAGGGTCAGTTTTATAAATATGCCCACGATTTCCCCGGTCACTGGGTTGACCAGCAGTATCTGCCAGATGCAATAAAACATAAAAAGTATTATGAATTCGGTGATAATAAAAACGAGCAGGCTGCAAAGGAATACTGGGCAAGAATAAAGAAGAAATGATAAAAACGGATGTGCCTGAGTGCACATCCGTTTCCTTTATTCACAATATTTAAGCTCTGTACCTATATATCCCACTTCCTTGAAATCTTCGGGATTGTGGCGGATAATATAATCGATATATGATGCTGTCATATGTGCTGTCAGCACATACCCCATAGGATTCAGATGACCGCCCATATAGAATTTCTTTTTGAATTCGTCATCGTACACGGGAGCGTATTCATAAAGGTCTATAATGTAAGTGTTGTCAAAATAATCTGCAAGATTATAAAGGGCTTTTCTGTGTGCCTGTGATTTTTCCTGATTTCTTCTGCTTGTTTCTCTGGGCATAGTCATAAGGAAGAATTTTGCACGGGGCTGAATTGCTTTAAGACGCTGGATGATATGTGCATACCAGCCTGTGAATGTATCGGCATTTTTTGTGTAATCATCACGGCATATATCATCCGTTGTGCCGATTTCCATATCCTGATTATGAATATCGTTGACTCCCAGTGCGATTATGTAACACTGGCAGGCATACTGAGGGTCCCAGAAACGCATATTATCCGCAAAGCTTTCGCAGTATTCCTTTGCGGTCATACCGCCTCTTGAAAAGTTGAAGCAGGTGCTGCCGCACATACGGGCAATGCACTGACCCCAGGAATATTCAAAATAATCGTGATAACCCTTGTTGCCGTTTTCGTCCATACTTTCAAATTCGCCTGATGAAAGGCTGTCACCCACAACGCCGATTCTGCGGAAAATTGCGGTGTATCCGCCGTTTATCGCAAGATGCTCCAAGGGCTTTTCGTCTTTGGAGTTTATCATTATATCAAGATTCATTGTTAACACTCTCCTTAATGAAATTATAACTCATACACAAAAAATTGCAATAAAAAGATTCAGGGCAGTCTCACAAAATGAGCTGCCCCGAATCTTTATGGAGGATTTTGAGCGGTCAAAGATAAATCTTTGCCGAGTAGAAATCGTTATTTTCTGTTGATGATTTTTGCGCGGAGATTTCTTGTTGCTTTCAACGCTTTCTGAGCAAGGTTTACTGCGTGGAAGCCTGTTTTGCTGATGATAAGGTCAGCCTCACCCATAAGCTCCATATAATCGTTGCAGAAGCCTTTTTTGAATTTGAAAATACCGTGCAGAGGATTGCTTTCGTCAGGATATCCGCCTCTGAAATCGTAGTATTTACAGCCTCTTTCGATTGCCCATTTAATCATTTCCCACTGCACAAGGTAGTTGGGCATTACATTTCTGTATTCGTTTGAGCTTGCACCGTATACATACCACTCTTTGTCACCGCAGATAACATTCAGTGCGCCTGCAATGGTTTTGCCTTCGTATTTTGCAAGGTATATTCTTGCGTCATCACCGAAAGCTTCCATAATACGCTTGAAATAAGATGTGTCACGGGTTGCGAAATTATCCCTTTCGCCCGTTACAAGCATAAGGTCGTGAAATTCTTCACAGGCTTCAATGCCTTTAACCTCAACAGTTACACCTTTTCTTGCGGCAAGGCGTGCATTGTATCGTGTTTTGGGGTGGAATGATGCCATAACCTCTTCTTCTGTTTTGCCTCCTACATCAAGGCGGAAAATGTATCTTGCCTGAATGGTATCAAAGCCTGCACTGTGTTCCTTGAAGGTGAAGCCCAGACCTTTGAGAAGGTCGATGTATTCTGAATTTGAAGCAAGTGTGTCTGTGTCAATTTTGAAGGTATATGCTTTGTTTTTTATGCCGTATTCTTTTACCGCAGTCAGAAGCTCGGTGACGGTTTCTTTATCTTTAAGGTCGCAGACGGGGCCTCTGGGTGCATACATCATTTTGAATGGGGTCATGGGAATCTGGCGGAGCAGTACACCGCAAACACCTTTTATATTTCCGTCAGTATCTCGGCTTATAAAGCCTCTCCATTCCCATTCTTTTTTTACTTTACCCCAGGCAGATGACTGCATCATATGTCCCTTGGGATGTGAACGCAGAAAGCTGTCAAATTCCTGAGCGTTTTCAATTTTTACCGTTTCCATTTCTTTCTCCTTTCTTTATTTAAGCTGCAAGGCTCTTGCTGTGAGTGCCTGCGGAGTGTTTACAATTTTTTCTTCCATAACTTCATCAAGAAGAATTTCAAGAATCTTTCCCATTTCGGGTGAAGGTTCAATGCCTATTGCCGCAAGTTCATTGCCGCCTATTGCAAGGTCGCTTATTCCGAAGCATGGTGATTCATTTTCAATTTCTTCAAGAATTCTTAATCCGATTTTGTTTTCTTCAAGGCTTTTGATATGGAATATGGGGTTTTGTGCTTTTACATCGGCTTCTCTGACGGCAAAAAGCTGTTTCACGGTATCCGTTCCAAGTTTGCCGATATATTTCTTATAGGTTTTCTTGCTTATTTTATGGGGTAAAAAATCGTGATATTCAACAAGATTACAAACCTGATTTCTGAATTTTGTTGAAGTTTTAAGTTTTGTCAGTATTTCAGAAGCGATTTTTTTGCTTTCTTTTCCGTGTGAGTAAAAATGGTCAATTCCGTTTGTATCAGTGGATTTGCATTTCGGTTTTCCTGAATCGTGGAACAGCATTGCAAATCTTAATTCGGGCAAAGGGTCAATATTCTCAACCGCCTTAACCGTGTGTCCCCACACATCGTAAATATGCCTTTCGTGGTTTTGTGTGCAGTTTTTCATAGGCTTCAATTCGGGCAGAATAAAGAATATTACATCTTCGTATTCTCTGAGTATTCTGCCTGCATCCCTGCCGCAAAGCAGTTTTGAAAGCTCGGTAAAAATCCGTTCAACCGATATGTTTTTCAGTAAAATATAGTTGCGATGAATACTTTCCGAAGTTTCCGAATCAATCTCAAATCCCAGCACGGATGAAAACCTCAGTGCACGGAGAATTCGCAAAGCATCCTCACCGAAGCGTTTGTCCGGGTCTCCCACACACCGTATAATTTCTTTTTCTAAATCGCTTCTTCCGTCAAAAGGGTCCGCAAAGCCTGCGGAGGGGGAGTATGCAATGGCATTGACCGTAAAATCCCGTCGCGAAAGGTCATTCTCAACTCTGTCGGTAAAATCAACCTTGTCCGGATGTCGGTTGTCGGAATAACCCGTTTCAATGCGGTAGGTGGTTATTTCAAGGCTTGTGCCGTCAACAATAACCGTAACCGTGCCGTGCTTGATACCTGTTTCTATGGTGCGGAAATCTTTGAAAGCTTCAAGAATTTCTTCGGGCAGTGCACTTGTGGTTATGTCCCAGTCGTCAGGTGATTTACCCATCAGGGCATCACGTACCGCTCCGCCTACAACATAAGCCGTATGGCCGTTGTTTTGCAGAATTTCCATTGCTCTATTGACTTGCGGCGGAATTTTTATTACCATAATATTATTACCACTTATCCGGAGGAATTTTTATGAATATACAGATTTTCGGAACAAATAAATGCTTCGATACAAAAAAGGCTCAGAGATATTTTAAAGAAAGAAACATAAAGTTTCAGTTTATTGACCTTACACAGAAAAATCTGAGCAAAGGCGAATATCAGAGCGTCAGGTCGGCAGTAGGTTCAATGGAAGCGCTTATTGACGAAAAATCCAAAGCATATGAAAAGCATTTTATAAAGTACCTTGCAAGCAAAGAAGCGGTTGAAGAAAAACTTCTTGAACACGGTGAGCTTTTCAGAACTCCCATTGTCCGTAACGGTAAAAAAGCAACCGTGGGTTACTGCCCTGAAATCTGGAAAGAATGGGATTAATAAGCCTCAAATTTTGAGATGGTTGCAAAGCATCTTGCTTTTTCGATAACCAGCTTGAAGTAACGGACTCTTATCTCTTTGAATCGGCATATACGCTTGTATCCGATGGTTGTTTCGGATGCAAGCTTTTTCCATTTACCCTTAACCTGAGCGTAAAGGGTGAATTTTTCAACCTGCTGACCTGTTCTGATGTTTTCACCCAGAACGATTTTATCAATATCGTATTCATCCCCAAGGTCAAGAATAAGTTCTGCTCCTTCGGGGTCGTCGCCTGAATGCCAGTAGCTGTCGGGGTATTCACTGAGAGCCATTTGACCTGTATGCTTTTCGTCAAGATGACGGTTATCAGTTACGATTGAACCGTCTGCAAGGTTTTCGTTGAAATCAATTTCAAGCTGCGCACCCATTGCAAGCAGGGTTTCAAGGTCTTTTTCTGCAATCTTTCCTTCGGGAGTAGGTGGAATATTAAGAAGGAAGTTTGCATTTGCGCCAACGGAGTTGTAGTATATCTCCATAAGTTTTGACAGAGGTTTTACGGAATAATCCTCGTCGGGATGATAAAACCATCCTTTTCTTATTGAAGTGTCAACCTCTGCGGGGTACCAGATAAGTTTGTTGCAGTTTTTGATAGCTTTCCTGCTGCCAAGGTCAAGGGCAGTGGGGTTTATTTTTTTAGGCGGCTTTGAAACATCCTTCTGACTTGCGGCGGCAATCAGCTCACTGTTTGAGTGCCAGTAAGGCACAACGCTCCACTCGCTCTTTCTGCAAACACCTGCCTCATTACCGCACCAACGCACATCGGGACCGCAGATGTTAATGGTTGCATTGGGTTGAAGTTCTCGTATAAGCTTGTAGTAGCCTTCCCAATCGTATTCCTGCTTTTTGCCGTTTGCACCTTCACCGCAGGCACCGTCAAACCATACGCAGAAAAGTTCCCCGTATGCGGTCAGGAGCTCACGAAGCTGATTTTTGAAAAATCTGTTATAAGCTTCACCTGTGCCGTAGGTAGGCTCGTGTCTGTCCCAGGGCGAAACATAAATTCCGAATTTGATTCCGAATTCTTTACAGGCTTTTGCACATTCGGCAACAACATCGCCCTTACCGTCTTTCCATTTGCTTGAACGAACGCTGTGGTCGGTGTATGCACTGGGCCACAGACAAAAACCGTCGTGATGCTTTGCAGTGAGAATAAGTCCTTTCATACCCGAAAGTTGGCAGACCTTTGCCCATTGACGGCAATCAAGTTTTTCGGGGTTGAAAAGTTCGGGGTCTTCATTACCGTTGCCCCATTCGGAATCGGTGAATGTATTGATTCCGAAGTGAAAGAAAGCATAAAATTCGGTTTCCTGCCATTTTACCTGTCTTTCACTGGGAACGATTGAGGCGGCATATTTAACAAAATCAGGGGTTTTACTCATGTGTCTTTACCTCTCTTTTGATTATTTATATTTTGCGATATGTTGTACCAGAAATCCTCGGTTAAATTATTATTCATTGCAAATCTGATAAGATTAAGCAGAGCAGGGGAATCGGAAACATAGCTGAACATTTCAGGCGGAAGCATACCTCTGTCGGCATAGGCGAGGAGTCTGAATCTTTCGGCATCGGCATCATTAAGCGAAAGCTTTGCAATAAGCTTCTGCAAATCACCGTCGTCGGGCGGTGAATTATTTTTGCCTTTTTCGATGTTACTGATATACTGCGCTGTTTTTCCGAGCACATCCGCAAGCTCGCCCTGAGAGATTTTTGCATCTTCTCTGACGGTTTTAAGCATAACACCGAAGGGTGTGGGTATAAACATCGGACTCCTCCTTTCCGTAAGAATAAATATGTGACGAACTGTCACATACATAAGATTAAATCAAATAATTCAGTGTTTTATCTGATCCGATTCAGGGCAACAGAGAAGAATCTCTGGCAGCCCTTTCCGTATTTATCTTATGAATAAACAAATTTGTTTATTTACTAATACAGAATAGCACAAAAGAGGTGAGGTGTCAAGAAAAATGATATTTTTTACACAGTAAAATAAAATATCCCCGAAAGTATATCGGGGATATTTTTGAATGAGTTTATTTTGTTGTGATTATGGGTCTTGCAAGGATACCCACATCACGGAGTACATATTCGTAGCTCCAGCATTCTTCGTCGCTGCGCCATGCTCCGGGTCCGTGCCATGAATGCTTTACGTCGGTAAGATGTACGGGGCCGAAAGCGTTGTATCTGTTACCGAAAAGAGTGATATCAACATTGTGCTTGCCTTCTGCAAGTCCGTCAATATCGATAAGGTAAGGCGGATAAACAATCTTGCCTTTTTCTTCGTCGTCAACTGCAACGGAAATAAGTGCACCTCTGTAACGGGTAGCTTCAACTCTTAAAGCTGAGCCTTCCGCTTCAAGATGATAAGTAACATTGCCGCCGTAGAATGGCAGACCCTGATTGATAATCGTGCCGAATCCCAGTTTTTCGGGCAGTGCGGTAATTGTTTTTTCTCTGCCGACAAGTTTAACGCCGAAGTTGCCGAGAATGTAGCACCACTCGGTGTTTGTACGTGTACCGAAGGGAAGCGTGATTTCAAGAATATTTTCACCCTTTTTGATGTCTGTAAGAGGTACGGTTTTTATATCCTTGTCGGTATACCAACCGGTAATGTTATTTGAGATTTCTTCACCGTTGAAGATAATCTTTGCTTTTTCAGCATCTTCAAGGGCAAGCTCTGCACCGCTGTAACCGATTTCACTGTTTATTCTGAATCTGAGAGTTACATAGTGCTTAATTGTTTCGGGTGCGATAACCCAGGGCTGAGCAACGTTTCCTCCGCGTTCAACAAAACCTGCCATTTTGCGGCATACGTTATCGAGACGAAGGATTTCTTCCTCTGCCATAAATTCGCCGCCGTCAAGTGCAAATTCAGCAATATCAAGCAGGTATGCATTGCGCTCCGAAAGGGTATAGGGTATAAGTGCAGGCATAGCCTTTGCATCTGAAACAAGAATTTCTTTTTCGGCTTCAACAACTTTATCAGCTTTACCTTCATCAAGTCTTAACAGCAGGCTGTCGTAATCATAAAGAGTTTTTGCAATAACCGTATTGCCGTTTGCATATTCGCAGGCAACGGGTGAGATTTCACCGCTGATTGTGTCGTAAATATAGGGAGTGAATTCTCCGTTAACAGTGATGCGAAGATTATTCTCACGGATGCAGTCTTTGTTGTAAGGCTCCTTGCAACGGCTGATGAAGAGCCAACGGCTGTTACCGTCCTGACGGAGCTGATAAATAAAGCCGTCTGAAAGTCTGCCGTTTGCCATACGGAGAGTAACTGTTCTGTTTTCATCAAGTGCATTGAGAAGCTTTTCTCTGTCGTAGGGAAGAACGGTTGATGTTTCATAAAGTGACTTTCCTCTGCTGTCGGGGATACCGTCGGTGAATTTGGGTGCATCGCCCAGGAAAATCAGCTTACCGCCTGCATTTTTAAATGCTTCAAGGCGTTCAAGAGTAGTTGAGCGGAGTGTTTCACAATCGGGAACGATAACCGCATCATATGCCATTTTGCCTACCTGCAAAGGTGCAGAAGCATTTTTACAAAGAGAGGGCAGAAGAGATTCGCTGATAAAGTTGAAGTCTATGCTGCCTTTAAGAAGCCAATCGGTGATATTACGGAACTTTTCATCCATATTTTCACGGATAAGGGCAGTTTTATCGTTGGGACCCCAGTGAAGCCAGAAGCTTTCAACGGGATGAATAACACCGACCCTGACAACGGGCTTACCTCTTGTCATAGCGGTATTGACTCTTGCGAAGTGGTCTTCAAGGTATGAAAATTCTTCCCACCAGGGTGACTGATAATGGATTGAAGCAGGGTAGTCACGCTTTGCCTCGCCGCCCATTGCATACCAGGAAAGGTGAGGTACTCTTATTGTGACGCCAAGGCATGCCTGCCAGTCGCCGTGAAGCTTGTAGCCTCTGAAATCGTAGTCCCAACCCGTAACACCGTAAAGCTCCGAAAGCATACCTTCTCTGCCGTACTGATGTACTGCGGATTGAGCCTGTTTTGCAGTTGTAAATTCAAAGCTTGCACAGAGCATATCGATACCGGGCAGGTCAAAACCTCTGTATGAACGCATAGCGTCGCCGAGGGCTGCTGTCTGGCTGTGAAGAGTGGGTTCTTCCATCATATGACCCGTAAGTGCGATTCCGTTTTCTCTGCACCAGGAGCCGCATACATCTGCAAAAGCCTGAGCAAAACGTTCTGAAATATGGTCGTGATAATGGTAACGTGTTATCGAAACCTTGCCTTCTGGCAGTTCCCAGAAGATTTCGGGCAGTGTAGCGAGAATATCTTCGCCGTACTGTGCCATATATGTTTCGGGGATATCGTCTGTCCAGGGCATTGCGATATCGTCTTTGTCCGTTGAGTTATCAAGAACATCCTTGCGTGTGAACTGAGGCTCATCTGTAAAAATTGCAGGTACTACACCGCCGAAGCTTTCGCCGATAACCTGTTTGTATCTTTCGTGAGTAACCTCAACAAAGCGCTGAACAGCCTTGGGGTTAAGAGTGTCAAGGTAGGTCTGATTGTTGTACCAGGGAGAGGGTGCGTGGATTTTGACATAGGCATACCATTTTGTTCCCTCAGCTTCATCATTCTCGCCGATGACCTTATAATCTTTGAGATAACCGTTTTCGTCAAGAATGATGTCATAACAGCTGATAAGCCAGCCCTTGCCTTCTCTGCCGCCTTCCGCACGGGAATCAATAATCGTTGCGGCAACATCTTCGTTGCTGCAAGGTTCTGTTGTCATAAGCAGGCAACGTGCTCTGTATTCTTCATCCTTTGTAACAAGTCCGCCTGCGGCACCTGAGGGCCATCTGTCCTCATCGTAAAGCCAGGCAAGCATATGCTCTTTATCTGCTTTTTCACAGCAGCATTTGATAAGTGCCATAAACTCATCTGAAAGGTAGTTTGTTGACATACCCGTACGCACGTGCATATGGAAACCGCCGAGACCCATTTTTTTGAATATCTCAATCTGACGGCAAAGCTCTTCTGCTTTAAGGTCACTGTTCCAGGCCCAGAAGGGAGTGCCTCTGTATTCGCAGGTAGGATTCATAAAAAGCTCATCTGAAAGTGTCGGTGCCGAATTCTTCTTGTAAAGCATAATATCTTCTCCTTTATACGGGATGTTTGCAGAGAGGTTTATCCTCACTGGGTGTGTTCCAGTTTATAAAGTTGTTGCGTTTTGCGTGATACCATTCCATCTCAAACATTTTTGCAGTATCATCAACGGGCACATAAAGCTGATTTTTCACAAAATAGGGAGTACCCTTCATCTCAACCGTACCGAGGTCGGTTTTGGCAAGCTTACTGCCTTGGGTGAAGGTTGCTCTGTGTCCGTATACTTCAATATAAAGGCTGTCTTTTTCCTTGATAACCTTACCGCCTATGAACTGAACAACAACACCGAAAGGGGCATACCATATACCGTCTTTGTATTCGGCATAAAGCTCACGTGCGATAAGCTCAAGCATCTGGCCCTTGAATGCCATTTTGGTCCAGTCATATGTGGGTGCAAGTGCATAGGGAGTGATAAGATCTTTGGTTTTATCGATGGTGAAAACATCGATTATTCTTCCGTCTGCAAGGTAGGCGGTGGCGGTCAGCACATCTCCGTCAATCTCAACAAGGGTGTATGAGCCCACACGGATTTCCTGGGGGTAAAATGCACTGTGCCATACCTTGGGAGCGTTTGAATGATATATATTTCCGCCGCCGTTACCGACTATGTAGTGAACGGTACCCTCTGACGGACGGTCAAAGTGTTCATCATTTTTTGTGGGGAAAGTACGTGCAAATGAATGCTCGTGACCTTCGAAAAGTATATCAAGTCTGCCGTCTTCAATGGGTTTTCTCAGCCAGGGATAGCCGTCATTGTTCTGACCTTCGGGCATAACAGGGTAAATGGGGAAGTGATATGCACCCAGTTTCCAGGTTTTGTTGCTGTTTTGCAGATCGTTATATGCCCAGTCTTCAACAATCTGAGGAGCATTTATTCCGAGCACAAGGAAGTGAGTGTTGCCGTAGTCGAATGAATAGTTTTCACCTGTATATCCTTCGGGTCCGTTATCGGGGTATGCGGCGCCGAACTGAAAATCAAAGAAATCAGCGTGTTCAAGATAATATTTGCCAGCAGGCTCGGGGAAATAAGTGATATAACCGCGGTTATCGTGATTGCCTGTTGTCATCATATAGGGTGTACTTTCAATGATTCCTTTAAGACCCTCAAACATTCCGTTCCACTGCAATTCGTTCTGCCCGTTGTCGCAGTTATCGCCTGCGGTGAAAATAAATTTACATTCGGGATGCTTTTTCAGTGCATCCCTGAGCATGCTTCCGACCATACTGTAATCGGGCAGATGGCAGGGATCCCCTTTCTGATGGTCGGTAATTACGATAAAGCTGAACTTATCAAGATTTTCAGGCTCGGTTTCAAATGAGAAATTCTCACTTCTGTAATCGTCTGAACCTACATTGTATATATATTTTGTGCCGGGTTCAAGACCGCTGAGCCTTACGGAATAATAATTGCTGATATCGATATCAGTTTCTTTTTTCGCGTATTCTGCGTTTTGCCTTGACCAATTTTCTTCCGTTTCCTTGCGGTAAAGAATGTAGCCGTCGGTTATATCCGTACAGGTTCTCCATATAACGGACATACAAGTTTTTGCATCGCCGCAAAAAGCAAGCATAATGTGGTCGGGATTGCAGGTTGAACCTCTTTCGGGTTTATAGAATTTTCCGTTTTCGTCAATCATAATTTTTCTCCTGTAAGTGATAAACTAATTTTAGTAATTCAGCACATATTTGTCAATATGATTGAGCCGAAGTTGAACAATATATATTGATTTTTTATAGAAAATAGGATATAATTCAAGATGCGATATTATTTTACAGGGGGACAAACTATGAAAAAAATCGCAAAAATCCTCAGCCTGATTCTTTCGCTGGCAATAGCATTGTCCTGTACGGGAGTGTTTGCTTCGGCGGCAGGTGAGGGATACCTTACACTGAGAGCCTATGACGGCTTTGCGGTTGTAACAAGCTGTCTTTCAACCGCATCGGGTGAGATTGATATTCCTGATACATATAACGGAGTTGAGGTTACTCAGATAGGTAACAGTGCTTTCAGCGGATGCACAAGGATAACAAAAATAACCGTTCCTTCAAGTGTAACAAAGGTTGGTAATTCAGCTTTTGCCAATTGCGATAAGCTTGAAACCGTGATATTTGAAGGCGATACCTGCACCTTTGGCACGGAAGCATTTTATAACTGCCGTTCAATCAGTGAACTGATTCTGCCTGAAAAAACAAAAATCATTTCTCAGAGAATGTTCAACGGTTGTTCTTCGCTTGAAAACTTTTCAATTCCTGCTTCTGCAACTTCAATAGGCAGTGAAGCATTCGGTCTTTGCAGTAGTCTTACGGAAATTACAATTCCTTCAACCGTAACATCCATAGGCAAGAATGCGTTTATCGGCTGTAATTCGGTAAGTTCATTCAATGTTGCGGGCGGTAATACGGTTTACAGCAGTTCAGACGGTGTCCTTTACGGTCCCGACCCTTCAACTGGTAAGAAGGCTCTGATTCAGTATCCCAACGCAAAGTCAGGGACATCCTATACGGTTCTCAGCGGCACAAAGGTTATTGCCGATTATGCTTTCGGCGATAACACCACACTCACAAAAGTAACACTTCCTTCGGGACTTGAAATTCTTGATAATTTTGCTTTCTATAAATGCAGTAAGCTTTCAGATATTCAGCTTCCTTCAACTGTTACAAAGTTGGGTTCACAGTCCTTAGGCAGATGTGAAGCATTGAAATCAGTAACAATTCCTGCAAGTGTTGAGACTTT
This sequence comes from Acutalibacteraceae bacterium, assembly GCA_036309745.1. Classification (GTDB taxonomy): domain Bacteria; phylum Bacillota; class Clostridia; order Oscillospirales; family Acutalibacteraceae; genus CAG-177. The sequence continues at coordinate 125,074 of JAXJTD010000067.1, forward strand.
TGAAAGTGCCTTTTATATGTCATCCGTTGAATCCGTTGTTATTCAGAACGGTGTTGCCGAAATCGGAACAAAAAGTTTTGAGGATTGCACAAAGCTTACAAGTGTTTCAATTCCTGCAAGCGTCAAGATAATCGGCATCGGTGCATTCAAAGGATGTACGGCTCTCAAAGAATTCAGCATACCTTCAACGGTTACAACTATTGAAAGAGGAGTTTTCAACGAGTGTGAAAATATTACTCTTGTTGTTGACAGCGGCTCGGCAGCTCATACATATGCAGTCGAGAATTCCGTCAATTACAGAATAAAAGGTGAAGGCGAGAAAACGGTAAAATCCGTTTCCGTGCTTACACTTCCCAATAAAACAAGTTATTACTACAAAGATTCTCTCGATACAACAGGTCTTAAACTTTCAGTTATGTATACCGACGGCTCATCGGAGACCGTTACAAGCGGATATAAGGTGGGTACTTCAAAACTTGATAAAACCGGTGCTCAGGTTATCGATGTAACATATGAAGGCTGCACCGCACAGTTCAGCGTCAATGTTTCATATGCATGGTGGCAGTGGATAATTATGATTTTCCTGCTGGGTATATTCTGGTATTAAAAAATAAACCTCCGGGGTTCATTCCTCGGAGGTTTTAAGTTTATCCAGATATTCTCTATCTTTCTTTGTCAGCTCTGCTTTTGCCAGCATATCAGGACGGCGTTCAAGAGTACGTTTAAGGCTTTGCTCTCTCTGCCATTTCTGAATGTTGGCGTGATGACCCGAAATAAGCACTTCGGGTACCTTTTCGCCGTGCCACTCAAAGGGACGGGTGTACTGAGGATATTCAAGCAGACCCGAATAATGACTTTCAAGAGTGAATGCATCCTCGTTTGCAAGTACACCGGGAAGCATTCTTGAAATACTGTCTGCAAGGATAAGAGCCGGTAATTCGCCGCCTGTCAGCACATAATCGCCGATTGAAATTTCTTCATCAACGATTTCGTCAATAACCCTTTGATCAATGCCTTCATAGTGGCCGCAAAGCAGCGCTATGTTATCGAGCTTTGAAAGCTCCTTGACCTTTTCCTGAGTCAGGGTTTTGCCCTGAGGGGAGAGGTAAATAAGATGAGGACGTGTGCCTGTTTCTTCACAAAGTGCGGCAAAACAATCGTATATCGGCTGAGTCTGCATTATCATTCCCGTGCCGCCGCCGTAGGGCGAATCGTCAACTCGGTTATGCTTATCAAGAGTGTAATCCCTGATATTATGACAGTTGATTTCAACGCATCCGTTGGCTCTTGCTCTGCCTATAATGCTTTCACCCAATACGCTTTCACACATTTCAGGGAAAAGGGTTAAAATATCAATCCTCATCGTCAAAAATACCTTTCAGCGGTCTGATAACAATACGGTTGTTGGCAACATCCGTGTCAATAACAACATCGGGGATGGAGGGAATAAGATACTCCTTGCCGTCCTCAGCTTTTATATGCCACACATCGTTTGCGCCTGTTTCGCTTACATCCGTCAGGGTGCCGTATACCTTTTCAGGGCAGTCGGCATCGTAAACGGTACAGCCTTTAAGTTCAGCAATGAAATATGTACCTTCGGGCAGCTTTGCATCACTGCGCCTCATATAGAGGATTTTACCTCTCATTTTCTGAGCTTTTTCAACCGTGTCAATATCCTTGACCGTCAACAAAACAATGTTGCCGTGCGGCCTTGCAGATTTAATCTGCACCGCACAGCCTTCATTGCTGTCCAGATATAAGGTTTTGAATTTTGTAACAAATTCAGGTGAATCGCACCACGGATTAAGGCGCATTTCGCCTCTTATTCCGTGAGTGCCTACTATTTCACCGATTTCAAGAAATTCTTTAATCAATTTCTACAACAACCCTTGTGTCCTGACGAGTTGCAGCGGCACGCATAACAGTGCGGATAGCCTTTGCAATTCTTCCCTGCTTGCCGATAACTCTGCCCATATCAGACTCACCTACGTGAAGGTGATATACAACAGTGCCGTCCTCTGAGGGTTCGTCAACAGTAACAGTTACCGCTGCGGGGTCATCAACAAGACCCTGAGCGATGCTAACAAGTAAATCTTTCATTCCGTTAACCTCTTGTTAAAGATTAAAGAACGCCTTCTTTTTTAAGGATAGCCTTAACAGTGTCTGTGGGCTGTGCGCCGTTAGCGATCCACTGCTTTGCTTTTTCAGCGTCTACCTTGATCTCTGAGGGAGTTACAACGGGGTTGTAGGTGCCGATTTCCTCGATGAATCTGCCGTCACGGGGATATCTTGAATCTGCAACAACGATACGGTAGAAGGGAGCCTTCTTTGCGCCCATACGGCGAAGTCTGATTTTTACTGCCATGATAAATTCCTCCAAAAATAAAAATTAACAAATTAAATATATAATGTATCAGCTTTGAGCTGTATTACATTCCGAACTGTGAGGGGTCAAAACCTGCGGGCATCTGGAAACGCTGTTTTCTGCGGCGTTTACCGCCCTTTTTGCCGCCAAGCTGTTTGAACATCTTCTGCATCTGCTTGTACTGACTGAGAAGTCTGTTTACATCCTCAATGCTCTGTCCGCAGCCTGCTGCAATTCTCTTTTTGCGAGAGGGGTTGATTATATCGGGGTTGGTACGCTCTTTTTCCGTCATTGAGAGGATGATTGCTTTAAGACGGTCAAACTTGCGTTCATCAACTTCAATATCCTTTGCTTTTTTGCCTATACCGGGAATCATTCCGAGCAGGTCCTGAATGGAACCCATTTTGTGGATTTGTTCAAACTGGTCAAGCAAATCGTTAAGATCAAATTTATTCTGCATAAGCTTCTTTTCAAGCTCAGCAGCTTTTTTCTCATCGATGGTCTGTTCCGCTTTTTCAATAAGTGAAAGAACGTCACCCATACCGAGAATTCTTGAAGCCATTCTGTCAGGATGGAAAACATCAAGATTTTCAAGCTTTTCGCCTGTACCGACAAACTTGATGGGCTTGCCCGTAACTGCTCTTGCCGAAAGTGCGGCACCGCCTCGGGTATCACCGTCAAGCTTTGTAAGAATAAGACCGTCAATTCCGAGTGCACCGTCAAATGCGGTTGCTACGTTAACGGCATCCTGACCTGTCATTGAGTCAACAACAAGAAGAATTTCGTGGGGCTTAGCCTCAGCCTTTACGGCTTTAAGCTCGTTCATAAGCTCCTCGTCAACGTGAAGACGGCCGGCGGTATCGAGAATAACATAGTCGTAGCCGTGGTCTTTTGAATAAGCAATAGCTTCTTTTGCAATGCTTACGGGGTTTGTCTGACCCATTTCAAAAACGGGAGCGCCTACCTGCTCGCCAACAACCTGCAACTGCTTGATTGCGGCAGGTCTGTAAATATCGCAGGCTACAAGCAGAGGTCTGTGATTCTGCTTTTTAAGCATAAGTGCAAGCTTTGCACAGTGAGTTGTTTTACCTGAACCCTGAAGACCGCACATAAGGATGACCGTAGGCGGATGGCTTGCATAAGCAAGGCGGCTCTGAGTTCCGCCCATAAGGCTTACAAGCTCCTCTTTAACGATTTTGATAACCATCTGAGAGGGGGTAAGGCTTTCCATAACCTTTTCGCCGATTGCTTTTTCGGTTACGGTGTTTGTGAAATCCTTGGCAACTTTATAGTTAACGTCAGCTTCAAGCAGAGCCATACGGACCTCACGCATTGCGCTTCTTACATCCGATTCGGTCAGGCTGCCCTTACTGCGGAGATTTTTAAACGCAGATTCAAGTCTGTCTGAAAGTCCTTCAAATGCCAAATGATTCACTCCTTTATATATAATGTATGTACATCGGATTTATCAGCTTTCAAGAAGTGCCATAGCGGCAGCCTTGATTCTGACACTGTAATCGTTGATTTCTTTTGAAAGGCTGTGGCGCAGATTATATTCTGAAATCTGGGTGGAGCACTCAATAATTTCATCTACACTTCGGCGCATATCTTCAAAGCGTCTTGCAACGCCGAGGCGTGATTCCATTTCAAGAAGCTGGGTTTCGGCTCTTTTGATTGCGTCACGCACACCCTGACGGGTTATGCCTTCATTTTCCGCTATTTCGGAGAGGGAGAGGTCATCGTTATAGTAATATTCCAGAAAGTCACGCTGTTTTGATGTGAGCATTTCGCCGTAGAAATCAATCAGCACTGCCATTTCATAATTCTTTGCCATTCCGAGCCCTCCTTTCTCTGATTTGTATGATACGGATTATGATGCCAAAAACTTGCCACCTGTAAAGCTGATGTGCTTTACAGGTGGCTATTATACTAAAAATAATATGAAATGTCAAGCACAAATTTAACCACATTTATATGGGTTTTCCACCTTTTTCTCACGAAAATCCCCAAAATCAAGGGGAGAAACCTATAAATTGTGGAAAAATCGGGCTTGCGGCACAAGATGTATCCACTTTTTCACATATAAAAAGTGGAAAACTTTTTGCGTGCCCCAAAATAATATTTTTGTAAAGGTGAACAGCTTTACAAATCATTTTAAAGTAACGATTGTAACGCCGTCTTCACCTTCGCCGTAAAGCCCCAGTCTGCTGGTCTTTACATAGGGTGATGCTTTGAGATAACGGGTAACAGCGGTGCGCAGTGCACCCGTTCCTTTTCCGTGAACAACGGTGAATTCATTAAGACCAGTGCGAAGCCCCTGGTCAATGAATCGGTCAAGCTCAATAAGACAATCGTCAACGGTCATACCGCGAAGGTCAAGTCTTGTTGATGCCGCCATATTAAGCCTGCTTTCACCCTGTAATCTGACAGTTGATTTCTTTTCCTGCTTTTTAGGCGCGTTTTCGCAAAGCCTCAGATTAGCAAGCTTGACCCTTGTTTTGATTGAACCTGCCTGCACCTCAACATTGCCGTTTTTATCAGCAGGTGAAAGTACTTTTGCTGTTTTGCCGATATCACGGATTATAACCGTATCGCCCGTAACAAGTGCACGGGGAAGAACATAATCCTTGTCATCATCCTCGATGCCGATAATGGGGTCAGCGGCTGAATCAATGGATTCGATACCTTTTTTGACAAGTGATTTTGCACGCCTTGCAAGCTCAGCCGCATCCTTTGTTTTCTGCTGTTCCTTTTTAAGTTTGTCAAGCTCCTGAAGCAGAGTGTAAGCCTCACGCTTTGCCTGCTCAACAACACGGAGTGCCTGGGAGCGGGCATTTTCCATTTCTTTTTCACGGAGTTTCTGTGCATCAGCCTTGATTTTTTCAGCTTCCGCTCTTTCCTTTTCCGCTTTTTCGGAAAGCTGTTTTGCTTTGCCGTATTCATCTTCCATACGTCGGCGCGTATCTTCAAGGCGGTCAACAACATTTTCAAAAGCTTTGTTTTCGCTTGAAACAAGATCCTGAGCACGGTTTATGACGGAAATATCAAGTCCCAATTTTTCGCTTATGGCAAGAGCGTTTGATTTACCCGGCACACCGATAAGCAGTCGGTATGTGGGTCTGAGGGTTGCAACATCAAATTCGCAGCAACCGTTTTCAACACGGGGAGTTTCAAGTGCATATGCTTTAAGTTCGGCATAGTGAGTTGTTGCGGCAATTTTTGCACCCTTGAAATGCAGGGCTTCAAGAATTGAAATTGCAAGTGCGGCACCTTCAACGGGATCCGTGCCTGCACCCAATTCGTCAATAAGTATAAGACTGCTGTCGTCAGCTTCTTCAAAAATGCTGATGATATTTGTCATGTGTGCGGAGAAGGTTGAAAGTGACTGCTCAATGGACTGCTCGTCACCGATATCCGAAAGAATTTTATCGAATACGGATATTTCGCTTCTGTCACCTGCGGGTATCATAAGACCGCACATTGCCATCATTGAAAGCAGACCGATTGTTTTTATTGAAACGGTTTTACCGCCGGTATTGGGACCGGTTATAACAAGAGTATCAAAATCCCTGCCCAGCATTATATCAACGGGTACAACCTTTTTCGGGTCAATCAGAGGATGTCTTGCCGACCTGAGATTGATAACTCCTTTATCGTTAAGAATCGGAGGAGCGGCTTTGATTTTATAAGCATACTGTGCCTTGGCAAAAATAAGATTAAGTTCAACGGCACATTCATAGCTGTTTTTTATGCTTTGAGAAAAATCGCCTGCACTTGCCGAAAGTTCGCTGAGAATTCTTTCGATTTCTTCACGCTCTTTGGTTTGAAGTACACGGATTTCATTGTTTGCTTCAACAACAGCCATCGGCTCGATAAATACGGTTGCGCCGCTTGATGAGGTGTCGTGAACAAGACCTGCAACCTCGTTTCTGTGCTCACTCTTGACGGGCACAACATATCTGCCGTTACGCTGAGTAATTATGTTTTCCTGCAAGAATTTTGAATTTGCCTGAGAACGTGAAAATTTATCAAGCTGTTCTCTGACCTTTGATTCCTGAACACGGATTTTTCGTCTGATATCTTTAAGTGTGGGTGAGGCATTATCCGAAATTTCTTCTTCGGAAATAATTGCATTGAATATTGCGGATTCAAGAAACTTATTAGGTACAAGTGCATTGAAAAGGGAGTCAAGCACTGTTTGTACTCCCGAGTTTGAAGCACGCCACTGGGAGAGTGTGCGGATAACCCTCAGTACACCGCCTATATCAAGCAGTTCTCTTGTGTTGAGAACACTGCCTGCGTTTGCACGGCTGAGTGCATTATTCACATTCTTTAACCCTCCGAAAGACGGACCGCCGAATCTTGCCAGAAGCATATGTGCATCAATCGTCTGATTGAGCAGTGCTCTTGCAAGTTCAAGATTGCTTTCGGGTCTGAGATGTGTTGCTTCGTATCTTGCATCGTCACAGCCAGTGAAATCTGCAAGCCTTTCAAGAACCTTATCAAATTCAAGGGATTTTGCGTGTTTATCGTAGTTCTTCATTTTATTCTTCTTCCGTTGTTTCTTCGCTGTCGGTGGTTGAATCGGTTTCTGCGGAAGTTTCGGGCGCAACGGTAACATATTCCGTAACCGTATTGCCGTTTTCGTCAGTTACTTCCTCACCGTCCTCGTCGGTTACGGGAACGGCAGTTGTGAGAGGTGCGGTTGTTGACTCAGCTTCAACGGGCAGAGTAGTGATTTCTGTTGGATTTTCGCGGCGCTGGGTTGTGCCGATAACCTCCTGAACATCCGTAGCCTGAATGGATGAAATATATCTTCCGCCATCTCTTTCGCGAAGAGTGATTTTCATAAATTTATCGGGTTCGGGTGCGGCAAATTCGCCGTCGGCAACCTGAACCCAGGCTTTGTTGCCGATATATCCTACGCTGAGGATAAGAGAGCTGCCTTGTTTTTCAATATCATACACTTTGGGAGTATATGCAGATTCGATACCCGTAATGGGGAGAATATAGCTTTTGAGTGCTGCGTCATACGAAATATCGTATTCGCTCATATCCAGGGATGAGTGCATTGATGCAATATCAATTTCATTGCCGAAAAGTCCCGTAAAGTATTTTTCAATGTCTGCCTGAGGAACAACAATACCGATGTTTTCACCTTCGGAATAGGGATATTTGTCAGCACCCTCGTCGCTCATAAGCAGTGCCCATACCGCACTGTTGAGAAGCTGTGAAACATCTGCCTGAGTAAGGTCATCAAAGGGGTCGGGATCAAACATTACTACGGGAGTAAGCAGCTTTTCAAATTCCGCTTTTTCGGCAGAATTATCTGCAAGATTTTTTACGGTATCCGCAGAAAATCTGATGACGGTTATAAGACCTATAACCGCAAGAACAGCCGCGATGATACCCACGGGAAATGCAAGTTTATTCTTTTTTGCCTTTGCCATATAATTACCTCCCCGTTATCTTACCTGACCGTTGCCGCTGATAACATATTTTGAGCTTACCATATGCGCAATGCCCAGAGGACCTCTTGCGTGAAGCTTCTGTGTTGAAATTCCGATTTCCGCACCGAAGCCGAATTCACCGCCGTCGGTAAATCTTGTTGAGGCATTAACATAAACCGCTGCTGCATCAACCTCTGACTTGAATTTTTCTGCGGCGGCATAGCTGTCGGTGATTATTGCTTCGCTGTGGCCTGTACCGTATTGAGAAATATGGGCGATTGCTTCATCAATATCATCAACAACTTTTACGCTGATTTTATAGTCAAGATATTCTGTTGCCCAATCTTCATCTGTTGCGGGAACTGCATAGGGGAGAACTTCGCAAACAATCTCATCGCCGCGGATTTCAACATTTTTTTCACTGAGCTTATCGCCGATTGCAATAAGTGCGGTTTCTGCAATGTCGCGGTGGATAAGCAGACCTTCGCAGGCATTGCATACCGAAACACGGGAAGCTTTTGCGTTTGCAACGATTTCAGCCGCCATATCAATATCAGCATCCGCATCGACATATACATGACAGTTGCCCACGCCTGTTTCGATTACGGGCACGGTTGCATTTTCCACAACAGAACGGATAAGCCCAGCACCGCCTCTGGGAATAAGCAGGTCAACGTAACCGTTAAGACGCATAAGCTCTGTTGCGGCTTCTCTTGAAATATTTTCAATAAGGATAATGCAGTCTTCGGGCAGACCTGATTCTGCAAGTGCGTTACGCATAACTTCGGCCACTGCTTTATTTGAATTTATTGCCTCTTTGCCGCCTTTGAGAATAACGGAATTGCCTGCTTTGAGGCAGATGGCAGCGGCATCTGCGGTAACATTGGGTCTTGCTTCAAAAATAACCGCAATAACGCCGATAGGCACACATATTTTTTCGATTTTCAGACCGTTGGGTCTTGTTTCACCCCAGAGCACTTTGCCCACAGGATTTTCACTTGCGGCAACCTGACGCATACCGTCAGCCATGCCCGAAATTCTTACCTGGCTGAGAGTAAGTCGGTCTATCATTGCCTCGGAAATACCTGCATCTCTTGCAGCTCTGATGTCCTTTGCATTTTCTTCAAGAATATACTGTGAATTCTTCTCCAAAGCGGAGGCAACCGCATTAAGTGCTTTATCAATAATCGCTCCGCCTGCCTTTGCAAGCTTTTTTTGTGCCGCTTTTGAGCGTGCACCGATATCAGTCATTGTATTCATTACTTATCTCCTTTGGCCTTGAAAAGAGTACCGATTTGTCTGCCGTCAAGAAGCTTGTAAATTTCTTCGGGGTCAGAGCCGTTCATTACAACGGTGTCGATACCCGCTTCGGTTGCAATCTGTGCGGCATGAAGCTTTGTAATCATTCCGCCTGTGCCTCTGTTTGTGCCGCTTCCGCCTGCAAGGGCAAGAATATCATCTGTTATTTCGTCAACACAGTGAATGAGCACTGCGTTTTCATCTTCGCGGGGATTTGCACTGAACAGACCGTCAATATCCGTAAGTATAATCAGTGTATCAGCATCAACGATTTTTGCAACGTGTGCGGAAAGGCTGTCGTTATCGCCGAATACAATTTCATCTACGGCAACACTGTCGTTTTCATTGATTACGGGAATTGCACCGTATTCGAAAAGCTTCATAAATGAGTTGTGAAGATTGTGGTGACGTTCTTCATCCTCAAAGTCATCCTTTGTAACAAGGAGCTGACCTGTGATATTGCCGTATTCACCGAAAAATTTATCGTAGAGGAACATCAGCTCACACTGACCTACGGTTGCCGCAGCCTGTCTGCCGGGGGTATCCTTAGGTCTTTCTTTAAGCCCGAGCTTACCTACGCCTACACCGATTGCGCCCGATGTTACAAGAGCAATTTCGATACCTGCATTTTTAAGGTCACTGAGTACCTGGGCGAGTTTTGACATTCTGCGGAGATTTATTTTTCCCGTGTCATAGGTAAGTGTTGATGTGCCTACCTTGACAACTATTCTTTTTGTATCCTTTTTGTTGAGCATATTATTCACCTTTGTATGTATCCAATATTTGTCTGTATGCGGTTTTGCTTGCTGTTTTGCCTGCGGCACACAGTGAGATTTTTGAAATATCAAGTATTTCCGATGCGGTATTTTTCAAATCTTCAAGGGTTACTGCACGGATTTTTTCTATGACTTCATCCTCGGAAACTATTTTTCCGTAAAGAAGCACATTTCTGCCGTTTCTTGAAGCAACAGATGAAACGCTTTCAAGCCCCATAACAAAGCTTGCGACGATTTGTTCTTTTGCGCGTTCAAGCTCTTTTTCGGTAACGCTTCCGGGAAAGTCTGCAATGATTTTCAGTGCTTCCGATATAGCTTTTTTCTCTGAGCTTTTGCTCAGCCCCATACACACAATGAATACACCTGCATCAAGATGCGAAACACCTGCGGTGTCAACGGAATAAACAAGACCCAGTTCTTCTCTTATGCGCTGGAAAAGTCTTGATGATGAGGCGGAACCGAGAATTGAAGATATCAGTGAAACCGTATGGCGTCTTTTATCTGTCAGAGCTATTCCGGGAAAGCCCAGAATAAGCTGATTCTGCATAAAATCTTTTTTGATAACCGTTATTCCGGGTTTATATTCAGCGGAAACAGGTGTAATTTCAAATCCTGTATTTTTTTGAGAAGAGAAATAATTCCTGCATATTTCAACCGCTTTTTCTTCATCAAAATTACCGCTGAAACTTATAACCGTTCTTTCGGGGACATAGAACCGTGCCATATGGTCACGCAGTTTTTCTGCCGTTACGGAGTCGACCGTTTCGGGAGTGCCCAGTATATTGCTTCCCAGCATACTTTCTGCCCAGATATTTTCATAATAAACGTCGGCACACAGATCCTCGGGGCTGTCCTCGTACATAGCGATTTCTTCTTTGATTACCCCTTTTTCAAGCTCAACATCATCGGGTGAAAGCCTGGGATCGGTTACCATATCGCATATAATATCAAGAGCTTTCGGCATATGCTCCGTAAGCGTGTGTGCATAAAAGCAGGTCATTTCTTTCGCGGTATAAGCATTGAGAATACCGCCGATTTCATCCATTTCAACTGCAATATCAAGTGCTGAGCGTTTGTTGGTGCCTCTGAAAAGCATATGCTCAATGAAGTGGGATGTGCCTGCTGTTTCTGGTGTTTCATAACAAGAGCCGCTTGCAACCCAAATACCCATTGAGCAGGTTCTGGCATATTCCGACTTGCAGATTGCAATCCGCAGACCGTTATCAAGTTTTATAATTTTTGTTTTGTCTGTCATATGTCATCCTTGCTTGTTGTCAAAAGTAAGTGTTATATTGCCGAGAGATATTTTATCGTTTGTTTTGAGAAGTTCTTTCTTTGCCGGGATTTTACCGTTGATTTTAACTTCTGTTTCGGATTTTACCTTGGTTATGTACCAGCCGTTTTTTGCGCATATTATGACTGCACATATTCCGGATACACCGGGGAAATCAAGAATTATATCGCAGTTTTTATGGCTTCCTATTGAGGTTTCACGGCTGACAAGCGGAAATTCATCACCGTTTGAATTATTTATCAGCCTTGCTTTTCCCAGTGACGGCGGTTTGCGTTTGAGCAGGGGAGAAAGGCAGAGAAGCAACACCGCAACCGCAAGAACGGGCAGTGAATAGTGCGAAATTCTCAGAACAAATTCAAGCATACTCTTCTCCATTTTAATTTTATAATATATCATAATAACATTATAATATCGAAATGTCAACGGATATGCATTGACATTTAAAGCAGATATTGTTAGAATACATAATGGAATTTTATGTGTCGCAAAAAGGATGCTGTGCAGATGAAAAAATATGATTTGGCGGTTATCGGCGGTTGTTCGGCAGGTCTTGCAGCCGCAATAAATGCAAAACGCATTGACCCTTCGCTTAATGTTGCGGTTGTTGAAAAACTGCCCAGAACGGGTAAAAAGCTTCTTGCAACGGGTAACGGTAAATGCAATATAACAAACCTTTACGCTCTTGACCACGGATATGTGAATAAGGGCTTCACATCATTTGCGATGAGTGTTTATAATCCGCAGAAAATTATTGAGTTTTTTGCTTCGATGGGACTTTTCACCTATGCTGATTCCTGCGGCAGAGTATATCCTGAAAGTAATATGGCGGCATCGGTTGTTGATGCTTTGCGTTTTGAACTCGAAAGGCTTGGCATAAATGTGATTTGTGATATGTCCGTAACGGATATCAGAAAGTCCGGCGGCGGATTTATCGTTAACGGTGATATCTTCTGTAAAAAACTTGTTCTTGCGGCAGGCGGTAAATCATCTGCGCCTCAGGGCTCCGACGGCAGCGGTTTTGAACTTGCAAAAAAACTGGGACATACCGTAACTGAAACCGTACCTGCACTTGTTCCACTTAATTCAAAGCCTGAAATTACAAAGCCTCTCAAAGGAATGAGAGCGAGAAATGTTACACTTACCCTTAAAGGTGAAAAAATTCTTGCCGGAACTCAGGGAGAAATACTTTTTACGGAGTACGGACTGTCGGGTATTGCGGCAATGGAGCTTGCCGCACCTGCTCAAAAATATATCAATTCTGTAAAGCGTAATCCCTTTACATCAATAGACTTTTTGCCTGATATGGCATACGATGAACTTGTTGTGTACCTCAAAAACCTCAATAAAATCAAAGGTTTCTGCAAAATTGAGAATTTACTGACGGGAATTCTTCCGAAAACCGTAGGAATTGCAATTTGTAAAGCTTGTAACCTTTACAATGCTGAAAAATCCATATCGGAGCTCAGCGATAAGGATTTGCGCCGTATTGCTGAAAAAATCAAGAATTTCTCTCTCGAAATCACGGGAACAAGAGGATTTCTGAATGCTCAGGTAACAAGCGGCGGTATAAAAACCGATGAAATAAACGAAAAGACAATGGAATCAAAAATTTGTAAAAATCTTTACCTTGCCGGTGAAATAATTGATGTTGACGGCGGCTGCGGCGGCTTTAATCTGCAATGGGCGTGGGCATCGGGTATGCTGGCAGGCGAACTGAAATAAACCGGAAAACGGAGAAGACATATGATAAGGATTAATGAAATAAAGCTTCCTCTCGGCAGTGATGAATGTGAGCTTCGCAGAGCTGCGGCAAAGGCGCTCAGATGCAAGGAAAATAAAATTGTTTCTCTGCAAATTGCAAAAAAGGCTGTGGATTCAAGAAAAAAGGATAATGTTCATTTTGTATACAATGTGAATGTTGAAGTTGATTCAGATGAAGCGGCGGTTATCGCACACGCTAAGAATTCGAAGGTTGAGTCAGTAACTGAATACAAATATGAAATGCCTGAAATCAGAAGGACAAGCACGTTAAGACCTGTTATTGCAGGCTTCGGACCTGCGGGCTTTTTTGCGGCGCTTATTCTTGCAAGAGCAGGATTCAAGCCCATTGTTATTGAACGGGGTGCCGATGTTGACACAAGAACAAAGGATGTAAATACATTCTGGCTTACTCGCAAGCTTAATGCCGAAAGCAATGTTCAGTTCGGTGAAGGCGGTGCAGGAACATTTTCTGACGGCAAGCTGACAACGGGCATAAAAGACCCTCTTTGCAGAAAGGTTGTTGATGAGCTTGTGGTACACGGCGCTCCTCCCGAAATTGCCTATTCTTCAACTCCTCATATCGGTACAGACAGATTGGGTGCGGTTGTAAAGGCTTTCCGTGAAGAGATAATTTCTCTGGGCGGTGAGGTGCGTTTCGGTTGCAAGCTTATGGATATAATTATTGCGAACGGTGTGATTCAGGGTGTGACCTGCCGTAATCCCGACGGCAGTGTTGAAGACATTGAAGCAGATACACTTCTTCTTTGCATAGGTCATTCCGCAAGAGATACAGTTGAAATGCTTTACAAGAAAGGCATAAAAATCATTCAGAAACCTTTCTCTGTTGGTGTGAGAATTGAACATCCCCGTGAAATGATAGATAAAGCGCAGTACGGTGCATTTGCAGGTCACCCTGCATTGGGTGCTGCAAACTATAAGCTTGCCTGCCATCCCGATCACGGCAGAGGTGCATATACTTTCTGTATGTGTCCCGGCGGTACGGTGGTTGCCGCCGCGTCGGAAGAAGGTCACGTTGTTGTTAACGGAATGAGTGAATATGCCCGTGACGGAGAAAATTCAAATGCAGCATTGCTTGTTGGAATTGAGCCTGAGCATTTCGGCAGTGACCATCCTCTTGCTGGTATTGAACTTCAACGCAAAATCGAAAAAACCGCATTTGAGCTTGGAGGCGGTGATTATGCAGCGCCCTGCCAGACCATAGGCGATTTTCTCAACAACACACCGTCAAAGAAGCTTTCTTATGTAAAGCCTACCTGTGCAACAGGTGTAACTCCCGGCGATATCCGCAAGGTGTTGCCTGAAAAGGTGACGGATGTTATGGCGCAGGCTATTGTTAAGATGGACAGAAGCCTTAACGGCTTTGCACTTCCCGACGGTGTGCTGACGGCACCCGAAACCCGTTCATCTTCGCCTGTCAGAATTCTCCGTGATGAGCTTTATCAGGCGAATATCAGAGGTCTGTACCCCTGCGGTGAGGGTGCGGGATATGCGGGCGGAATAGTATCTGCGGCGGTTGACGGAATAAGATGTGCCCACGCAGTGCTGATTGACGAAAGTGATGAGTGGTAATATGGAAACACGCCTTGAAAAGCTCGGTGATTTACAGCTCGCAAAGCGTATATCAAAATATATTTCTACCCTGCAAAGCATAAGGCTCAGGGCGGATTATTATTCTCTCGGTGCAGCTTCGGCGGAAGAACTTGCGGAGCTTTCACGTGATTACAAAAAAGTAAGAGATTCTTTGCGTGAGGATGCAAGGTATCTTAACTATAACAAGGATAAAAAAGGAAGCACTTTGCTTTGGGATAAATATTATCCGAGCGTAAATGAAGCCTCTGCCTGGGGAATGTACGCAGACCCTGACGGAGATTTTGATAAAGAATTTTTCAAAAGCATAAGCGAAACGGAAAAACGTCTTACGAAAATTTATTCCTACGATTACTGGCGCATTATAGCCGAAGAATAAGGAGAAAAGCTCTGACTCAGGTCGGAGCTTTTGTTATATTTGTTCCTTTGATTTCATATAATCAAACGATGAATATGGTTTCGGAGGATTGCTATGGATAACATTGAATACACCTCGAATCGCCTTGAACGTGATGAATACAGAAGTAAATTCAGGTTTGAAGATGAAACGGAGTCAGGCAGAAAAAGTTACGGCAAGCAAAAAAACAAAACCGATTACCTTGTAAGGCTCATGCTTTTGCAGTGCCTTATCTGCGGACTTATTGTATCGGGAATATTCATTGCTTCGAAAATAAGTCCTTCATTTTTTGAAAAAATCAAGGAAGACTATGCAAAAATAATGCTCAAAGATATGACGGCAGGGGAGTTTGCTCAGGATATAAAGAATGCGGCTGAGGATGTTTTCTCTTATTCCGATATTCTGTCGGCATCGTCGGATGAATACACCGTTGAATCATATGAAGTGATCGGTGATGAAACGGGCGAGAGTGTTGCAGTTGGTGAAATAGTAAATCAAGGGTCGGGCGGCGAAGATATTCAGGTAAAAGAAGCTGCAAAAGGTACATCCTTTGCTCCTTACTATGTAAGCGTTACACCTGTTGTACCCGTTAAGAACGCAAGAATAACCTCGGATTTCGGTTACAGAACAAATCCTGTTTCGGGCAAATACGGTTTTCATACAGGTATTGATCTTGCAGCTGATGAGGGCACACCTGTTGCAGCGTCTTTTTACGGAAAAATAATTGAAACGGGCAGCAGTGATGTGTGGGGGAATTACATTCTTATGGAGCATTCCGAGAGTTTTCAGACATATTACTGCCATCTTTCCGAGATATATGTAAGCGAAGGTGCGGTTATCAGACAAGGCGAAACAATAGGTCTTGTGGGGTCAACAGGCTGGTCAACGGGCCCTCATCTTCATTTTGAGGTAAGAATAAACGGAGTCAGGGTCAATCCTGAAATTCTTCTTTATCCTGATAACGGCAATGAGGGTTAAACTCGGAAAAACCGTTCTGAGAATAAACATTTCTTTTGCGGCGACGGTAACTCTGACATTGATACTTGATGAAAGCGGTTTGTGCGCAACGGCGTTTTTTTGCTGTATAATTCACGAACTTGGTCACATTGCCGCCATGTTTCTTTTAGGAGAAAAGCCGAAACTTATAGAGCTTTCTTTTTATGGAATAAAGCTTGAAAGATTCGGGGCATCGGGAGTGAAAAGCCTTGGTGAAATTATAATTTATGCTTCGGGACCGACGGCGAATTTTGCTTTGTCGGCCCTGATTTTTATCTTCGGAAATACGGAAGGCATCAAAACGGCGGCTGTAACAAGCCTGTGTGTAGGTCTGTTTAATCTTTTGCCGTGTAAGCCTCTTGACGGCGGAAATATTCTGAGTTTTTTTCTTGAACGCAGAACGGATTACGAAATGTGTGAAAAAATATGTTTCGTTGTTTCTTGTGTGATTATAGTACCTATGGTTATTGCAGGAATTGCTCTTTTTGCCGAAAGCGGAAATATGACACTGCTTGCTGTTTCGGTCTACCTTGCGGCAGTTACATACAGAAAAGAAAAAAGTATGGATTTTTTCTGAAATTTATGTTACTATTAATAAGATAAATTTGAATTCAGGAGAAATCTTATGTATCCGAAAAAACTCGAAAAATTTCTGCTTAAAGTTCAGAAACCCGGCAGATATACCGGCGGCGAGCTTAACAGCATTGTCAAGGATAAATCAAAGGTTGATATCCGCTACGCATTTTGCTTTCCCGATACCTATGAAATCGGTATGTCACATCTGGGAATGAAAATCCTTTATTCCCTTGTCAATGCAAGGGAAGATGCCTGGTGTGAAAGGGTTTTTGCGCCCTGGACAGATATGGAAGCCGTAATGAGGGAGAATAATATCCTGCTTTACGGTCTTGAAAGCGGCGAAGAAATCCGCAATTTTGATATTCTCGGCTTTACGATGCAGTATGAATTGAGCTACACCAATGTGCTCAATATGCTTGACCTTGCAGGTCTTCCTGTAAGAGCAAAGGACAGAACATCCCTTACACCCATCGTTATTGCAGGCGGTGCCTGTGTCTGTAACGCAGAACCTGTTGCTGAATTCTTTGATATAACTCTGCCCGGTGACGGTGAAGAAGTTACCAATGAGCTTATTGATTTGCTGAAAGAACATAAGGCAAAGGGCTCAACAAAGCAGGAATTCTTGCAGGCGGCGGCACAGATAAAAGGTGTTTATGTACCTTCACTTTACGAAGTTGAGTACAATGAAGACAACACCGTGAAGTCAATCAGTCCAACCTGCGGTGCACCTGAAAAGGTTGAAAAACGCAATGTTGCCGATCTCGATTCCATGTTTTCACCGTCGGAATTTGTTGTGCCTTTCCTTGAAGTTGTTCACGACAGAACAACCGTTGAAATATTCAGGGGATGTATCCGCGGATGCAGATTCTGTCAGGCAGGCTTCCTTAACAGACCCCTCAGAAGAAAATCGCCCGAAGTTGTTGAAGCACAGTGCAAAGCAATCTGTGACAGCACGGGCTATGATGAAATTTCGCTTTGTTCGCTGAGCACAAGTGACTACAAAGGTCTTGAAAAGCTTATAACAAATATGCTTCCCTGGACAATCGAAGAAAAAATAAACATTGCACTTCCTTCGCTCAGAGCGGATAATTTCCCCAAGGAGCTTATGGAAAAGCTTAATGCCGTCAGAAGGAGCGGTCTTACCTTTGCTCCCGAAGCCGGAACACAGCGTCTTCGTGATGTTATAAACAAGAATATCACCGAAGAAGAAGTGCTTACAACCGCAGCGCAGGCTTTTTCAGGCGGCTGGACAGCGGTGAAGCTCTACTTTATGATTGGTCTGCCTACTGAAACAGAGGAAGATATTGAAGGAATTGCAAATCTTGCTCAGGCAGTTGTTGATGAGTATTATAAAAATCCCGATAAACCCAAGGGAAAGAGTGTCAGCGTAAGCATAAGCGTTGCTTCGCTTGTGCCAAAGCCTTTTACTCCCTTCCAGTGGGAGCCTCAGGATAAGCCCGATGTTCTTATCGAAAAGCAGAATTATCTCATTTCCTGCGTTAAAACAAGAAAGGTTAACGTGTCCCGTCATGTGCCCTGGACAAGCTTCCTTGAAGGTGTGTTTGCAAGAGGTGACAGACGCCTTGCCGATGTAATCGAAACCGCCTGGCGTAAGGGCTGCAAGTTTGACGGCTGGGCTGAATGCCTGAAACCCGATGTGTGGGAAGAAAGCTTTGCCGAAAACGGAATCGATCCGTATTTTTATACTGCAAGGCGCCGTGAATATGATGAAATTCTGCCTTGGGATCATATGGATTACGGTGTTACAAAGAAATTTCTTGTGAATGAAAACAGGAAAGCTCACAAGGGCGAAACTACCGCTTGCTGCCGTGAAAAATGTGCAGGCTGCGGTGCAAATAAACTCAACGGAGGTGTGTGTGATGAAATCGGTAAGACTGTGGTTTAAAAAAGACGGGCTTGCGGTTTATATCTCACATCTCGATATGAACCGCTGTATGACCCGTGCCGTAAGGCGCGCGGAAATCCCTCTTTGGTATACGGAAGGTTTCAATCCTCATCCTTATATGACGTTTCTTATGCCTCTGCCTCTGGGTCAGGTGGGTATGAGAGAGCCTCTTGATATCAGAATCGAGGGCGAAATGTCTTTTGGCGAAATCAAAAAAAGGCTTAATGCGGTTATGCCTGAGGGTATTGAAATTGTTGATGTTGCAAAGCCTGAGTGCAAGCCTAATGCCATCGCGGCGGCAGAATACGAAATTGTTGCTGAGTTTGCAAATGAAGGCGAAGCACAGGGGTTTGTGTCAGGTGCGGTTTCGGTAATGGAAGGCGGCATACTCAATGCTGAAAAGCGCAGTAAAAGAGGAATAAAAACCGTTAACCTTTGTGAAATGGTGCGTAAATTTGAGGCTGAGGCAAAAGGCAATGAAGTGTTTATAAAAACAATCCTTGCCGCAGGCAATACCGTGAATCTCAATGCTGAATTGCTTCTCACTGCTCTTTTGTCACAGTTCGGTGCCGAAACAGAGAACACGGTTATAGTCAGAACCAAGCTTTTGCAGGAAGATTTAAGCATTTTTGAATGATGTATAAGCTTTAACGGCAGTATTTTTGGTGCATATTTATCAAATTGCAAAAAATATGTGAAATCAGCAAAAAAATACTTGCAATATTTATAATGTTGTGATATCATATTATTCGCATTTGTGCCGTCATTAGAATAATTGCGTTCAAAGACGGGGTTTAATGCCAATAACATTAAAGCGGATGTTCCTCTTTCTGCAAAGGCAGTTACGAACTTCTGAAAAAAATCGGAGGAAATTACAATGGATGCACTCAAACTCATCGCACAGGATTCACTCAAATCCGAAGTGCCTGCAATCGAAGTCGGTGATACTGTTAAGGTATCGGTTAAGATTCGTGAAGGCGACAAAGAAAGAATTCAGGCTTTTGAAGGTACAGTAATCGCTATGAAGGGTTCAGGCGTTTCAGCAACCTTCACTGTTCGCCGTGTATCTTACGGCGTAGGCGTTGAAAGGGTATTCCCCGTTCACTCACCTAACGTTGCTAAGGTTGAAGTAATCAGACACGGTCGTGTTCGCAGAAGCAAGCTCTACTACCTCAGAGACAGAGTTGGTAAGGCTGCAAAGGTTAAGGAACAGATCAGATAATCGGCTTGATGAGGGTGTAACAATTTTTCGGTTGTTACACCTTTACTGTTATCCCTATTAATTAATTACTTTAAATTTGCACTCTTTTGTGCAGAAAGGAGAACGCAATGCGCAGAACGGAAGAATTCACGGTGGAATTCGCACCGCAGGAATCCAAAACACCGTCAGGTATGGCATTTCTTTATGATGTTGTGGATTCGCTTAAAGGTGCGGTAATAGCGGCTTTTATTATGTTTTGCCTTGTGTTCAGAGTTATCGGTGTTGAAGGCGATTCAATGCTTCCCACACTTCACGACGGTGATTGGGTTGCGGTCTCGGGTCTGAGCCTCAATATCGACAGGGGAGATGTGGTTATTTCCACTCAGCCCTGGGAACGGAATGTCCCCATTGTCAAAAGAGTTATTGCGGTGGGCGGAGATACTGTTGATATTGATTTTTTAACCGGTAATGTATATGTCAACGGTGAAGTGCTCAATGAGCCTTATATTAACTCACCGACCACGCTGAGTTATGATGTTAAGTTCCCCGTGACTGTGCCCGAAGGTTGCGTTTTCCTTATGGGCGATAACCGCGGTGATTCGCTTGACAGCAGGTCAAGTCATATCGGTTTTATTGATGAAAGATATATTCTCGGTGAGGTTTATATGAGAATTTTCCCCACCGGTGATTGGAAGATAGACGATTATGAATAAAGAGGTGACTGCAATGTCTGAAAAAACCAAAAAAGAATCAGGCACACTTTCGTTTGTATACGATACTGTTTCGATTGTTGCATCGGCAGTTGTGTGTGTCGGAATGGCATTTCTGTTTTTGTTCAGAACGGTGGGAGTTGTGGGTGATTCAATGTATCCTACGCTCAAATCGGGAGACAGAATTATTCTGACTGCCGGTTGCGCCGAGCCTGTATACGGTGATATTGTTGTGACCTGTCAGCCTGATGAAACGGAACTTATTCCCGATACTCTTGTAAAGCGTGTTATCGCAACGGAGGGTCAGACGGTTGATATTGATTTTGTAAAAGGCAAGGTTTATGTTGACGGTGTGGAACTTGACGAACCCTATACCGCCGACCCGACAAGGGACAGAGAGGATTTCAGCGGTCCCGTTGTAGTTCCCGAAGGCTGTGTTTTCGTTATGGGTGATAACAGAAATCATTCTACCGACAGCCGTGATAACAGAGTGGGTTTCATAAGAGAAGAATATGTTATGGGAAAGGCACTTTTCAGAATTGCGCCTTTCGGTCAGTTTAAAATAGGATAAATATGAATGAGAAAATGACGGTTCAGTGGTTTCCCGGCCATATGGCAAAAACCCGAAGGTTAATCAAAGAAAGCCTTTCCATGGTGGATGCGGTCTGTGAGCTTGTTGATGCCCGTATTCCCGAAAGCAGCCGTAATCCTGAGCTTGACGAAATAGTGGGTTCAAAACCCAGAATAGTTCTGCTCAACAAGTGTGACCTTGCCGATCCCAACGCAACGGCACGCAAAATAAAAGAGCTTGCCGAAAAGGGTGTAACTGCACTGCC
The DNA here is from genome assembly GCA_036309745.1 of Acutalibacteraceae bacterium. Classification (GTDB taxonomy): domain Bacteria; phylum Bacillota; class Clostridia; order Oscillospirales; family Acutalibacteraceae; genus CAG-177. The sequence goes on from JAXJTD010000067.1 coordinate 146,249, forward strand.
CGTTGATTGCAGAAGCGGAAAAGGTCTTGAAAAATTCCAGCCTACTGTCAGGGAAGTGCTTAAAGAGAAAATCAGGGCAAATACCGAAAAGGGTATGGCGGGCAAATCCCTGAGGGTTATGGTTGTTGGTATTCCAAACACAGGTAAATCCTCGTTTATCAACCGTATGGCAGGCAAAAACCGCGCCAAGGTTGCAGATAAACCCGGTGTTACAAGAAGCAATCAGTGGTTCGCTATCGGTTCGGGTATCGAACTTCTTGATACTCCCGGTGTGCTATGGCCTAAATTTGAGGACCCTGAGGTGGGCTTCAAGCTTGCCTTTATAGGTTCGGTTAAGGATGAAATTCTTGACAGTCAGGAAATTGCAGTAAGACTTTTACTGGTTTTGCAGAAAAATTATCCCGACAGACTCAGGGAAAGATATAAAATCACCGATTTTGAAGACCTTGAACCCTACGAGCTTCTTGAACTTATAGGAGCAAAAAGGGGAATGCTAATCAAAGGCGGAGAAACCGATACAGAAAGAGCCGCAGTTATGCTTCTTGATGAATACAGAAGCGGAAAACTGGGTAAATTGACTCTCGACTGATTTTTGTCAGAGGTGAAACAATGAAAAAAAGAATGTCAATATTTCTTGCCGTGATTATTGTTATAGATATAATTGCACTTGGTGTGATTTTTTTCGGCAAGGATTCTTCACGGCCCGATATAAGCACAGGTGTTGCTCCCAATGCAAACACTGAAACAACTCAGCAGGCTGAGCTGTTTTCAAGAGTAACCTTTGCAGCTGTGGGCGATAATCTTATACACGATACGGTATATGAGCAGGCGGCTGCAAGAAGCAGCGGCGGTTATGATTTCACCGACGCATACGAAAGAATTGCCGATTATATTGCCGAGCCTGATGTTGCGATCCTCAATCAGGAAACAATAATTTCAACCGAACACAATGTTTCGAGCTATCCGATGTTCAATTCACCTGTTGAAGTCGGCGAGGAAATGCTTGAAATCGGCTTTGATGTGTTCAATATTGCAACAAACCATTCTCTTGATTGCGGTGAAAAAGGACTTGTATCCGCAATAAATTTCTGGAAAAGTAAAAATGCCGTAACCTGCGGTGCTTATCTCAATGCAGATGATATGAGCAATATTCCCGTGAATGAGGTTAATGGTGTTAAGATTGCTTATCTCGGTTTTACGGATTCCGCAAACGGACTTTCTCTGCCGGAAGATTCTGAGGTTATCCTTGTCCGTGCGGCGGATGAATCTCTTTTGCAGCAGCGTATTATAAAAGCCAAGGAGATTGCAGATGTCGTTATTGTAAGCGCACACTGGGGCAATGAATATACTCACGAGCCCACTGATGCTCAGCGTGAGCTTGCGGAAAAGCTTGCAATGTGGGGCGCGGACGTAATCATCGGTACACATCCTCACGTTATTCAGCCCGTTGAGTATATAACAAACCGTGACGGCAGAAAAACTCTTGTTGCCTATTCGCTCGGTAACTTTATTTCTGCTCAGAACAGAGGACCCAGAATGCTTGGCGGTATGCTGAACTTTGAGATTGTCAAGAATAACACAACAGGTGAGATAGCGCTTGAAAATGTGAAGTTTTCAGGTGTTGTCACCCATTTCGGCTACGGATGTTCAAATATAAGAGTATATCCTCTTGAAGCATATACCGAGGAGCTTGCTTCAAAGCACGGTGTCCTCAGCAAAACATCGGATTTCAGTCTTCAATATCTTTATGATATCCTGAATGAAGTTATAGACAAGCAGTTTCTTAAATAAAGAGAGTGAATAAAATGGATTTTCAGTATGAAATAAATGCAGTGCAAAAGGGCTATAAATCCGTTTGCGGTGTTGATGAAGCAGGCAGAGGTCCTCTTGCCGGCCCCGTTTTCGCTGCGGCTGTAATTCTGCCCGAAGGCTGTGTTATAGAAGGTCTCAATGATTCCAAAAAGATATCCGAAAAAAAGCGTGAAACTCTTTTTGATGTTATAAAAGAGAAGGCTGTAAGCTGGTGTGTTGCTAGTGTTGATGAAAAAACCATTGATGAAATCAACATTCTTCAGGCAACCTACCTTGCAATGCGCAAAGCTGTTGAAGGGCTTGATGTGCCTGCGGATTATGCACTTATTGACGGTAACAGAATGCCTCCTCTTGCCATTGACGGTGAAACCATAATCAAGGGTGATGCAAACAGTCCTTCCATAGCGGCGGCTTCTATTCTTGCAAAGGTAAGCAGGGACAGATTTATGCTGGAAATTGCAGAGAAGTATCCTCAGTATCAGTTTGAAAAGCATAAGGGCTACGGCACCAAGCTTCATTATGAAATGATTGAAGCACACGGTATTTCAGATTGCCACCGAAGGTCATTTCTTACCAGAATTATCGGTGCATCAAAATGATAAAAAACAAAACAGGTGTGTGGGGTGAGCTTTATGCCGCCCGTTATCTCAGAGACAGAAAGTATGAAATTCTGGGCACAAACTATATTTGCCGTTTTGGAGAAATTGATATAATCGCACGTAAAAACGGTACGGTCTGTTTTGTTGAAGTGAAAACGAGAAATGAGAAAACCCCAATCCGACCTATGGAAGCAGTTGATAGCAACAAGACCGAAAGGCTAGAAATGGCGGCGAAAAATTTTGTGTCATATGCAAAAATCAGGGAAAATCTGCGGTTTGATGTATGTGAAGTGTATGTTGACGACAGCGATAATCTGAAAAATATAAATTACATAGAAAATGCGTTCTGATGTTTTGTAAAGCAAAACAACTTTACAAATAATGCGTGAGCATTTGCTATATGATTTTTTCGTAAACCGTTGATATTATTTGCTTTCTCAACCGTAATTATTATTTTGTAAAGTTTGTTTACTTTACAAAATAGTATTTATATGATATAGTTATAATGTTGTAAATTATTTCCGAAAAGGATGATGTATTATGAATTATGTAAGCACAAGAAATATCGGTATCAAAGTAACAGCTTCTCAGGCAATTACAAAGGGCATTTCTGCGGAAGGCGGACTTTTTGTGCCTGAAAATCTTCCCAAGGTTTCAATGGATACCGTTTCGGAACTTGCTAAGCTTGATTATATCGGCAGAGCAAAGTCGATCCTTTCACTGTTTCTTACCGATTTCACCGAAGCAGAGGTTGATTCCTGCGTAAAAGGTGCTTATGAAACCGGGTTTTCGGATGTGAAGGTTGCTCCTCTTGCCAAAATTGAAGACGGTGTGCATATTCTTGAACTTTTCAAGGGTCCTACCTGCGCATTCAAGGATATGGCTCTTCAGATACTTCCCAGACTTCTTACCGTTTCCAGCGGTAAGGCAGCAAAGGGCACAAAAATCGTTATTCTTGTTGCAACGTCAGGTGATACCGGCAAAGCCGCGCTTGAAGGCTTTAAGGATGTTGAAAACACACAGATTCTTGTTTTCTATCCCAGTGACGGTGTAAGCCCCATGCAGAAGCTTCAGATGTGCACTCAGGAAGGCAATAATGTTTCTGTATGCGCAATCGAAGGTAACTTTGACGATGCACAGAGCGGTGTAAAGCGTATTTTCACTGACAAGGCAATCGGAGAAAAGCTTGCTGCAAACTCAATGGCATTTTCATCTGCAAACTCAATCAACTGGGGCAGACTCTGTCCTCAGATTGTTTACTATTTCTCCGCATACTGCGATTTGCTTGCAAGTGGCGAAATCAAAGCGGGGGATGAAATCAATGTTGTTGTTCCCACAGGTAACTTCGGCAATATTCTTGCTGCATACTATGCAAAGGAAATGGGTCTGCCCGTGAAGAAGCTTATCTGCGCTTCAAACAGCAACTCTGTTCTCACCGAGTTCCTCACAACAGGTGTGTATGACAGAAACCGCGAATTCTTCACAACAATTTCTCCCTCAATGGATATACTCATTTCAAGCAACCTTGAAAGACTTCTTTATTCCGTAAGCGGCAGTGAAAATGTAAAGAATTGGATGAAGCAGCTCAGCGAAGACGGTAAATATGAAGTTGATGCCGCAACTCTTGATGAAATCAAGGCTGTTTTTGCGGCAGGATGCTGTGACGATACCGAAACAAAAGAAACGATAGCAAAGGTGTTCAATGAAAAGGGATACCTTTGTGACACCCATACTGCGGTTGCCGTTAAGGTATACTACGATTACAAAGAAAAAACAGGCGATTCAACGCCTGCCGTAATTGCTTCAACCGCAAGCCCCTTCAAGTTCAGCGCCGCAGTGCTTGAAGCTGTTGCAGGCGGAACAGAGGGACTTGACGAGTTTGAAATGGTTGAACGCCTTGCCGAAGTAACAGGCAAAGCCTGCCCCGAACAGCTTGCAAATCTTCGCAACAAGGCTGTCAGATTTGACGGTTGCTGTTCAAAAGATAAAATGGACGGCGTAGTGTTCAATATGCTGGGAATTTAATCGCAGCAGCCTCTTGCTTCACCAACGGCATTTTCGTTGAGCTTGAAGGTTGAGCACTGTGTTTCACCGCATTTGCAGGCAGATGAGTTACCAACCTCAATTGTGCCTGCGGTGCAGGATGTGTTGCCCTTGTGGTAAACGCAGTTTTTTGCAAAGCAGGTAATTGCGCCGATTTCATTGTTCATTTCTTTTTCTCCTTTCGGTTAATGGCGGAAAAATTCCGCATCAATATTATTGACGGATTTACATCAAATTATTTTTGGAAAGGATATGCGTATGGCACTTTTTGCAATCGGGGATACTCATCTTTCCCTTGCTACGGGCAAGTCGATGAATATTTTCGGCGGCTGGGATGATTACGAAAAGCGGCTTGAAAATAACTGGCGCAGGCTTGTGCGTGACGGTGATACGGTTGTTATTGCAGGCGATATATCCTGGTGTATGAATCTTGAAGAAGGTCTTGAAGATTTTAAATTTCTGGATTCTCTGCCCGGCAAAAAGATTATTCTGAAAGGTAATCACGATTATTGGTGGGCAACCAAAAAGAAATCCGATGAGTTTTTTGAAAAGCACGCTCTGTCTACCCTTAATATTCTCCACAACAATGCCTATACATCCGGAGATTTTGCAATATGCGGTACGAGAGGTTGGTTTTTTGATGCGGAAAAAGATGCGGATAAAAAAGTGGTGCTCCGTGAAGCGGGAAGACTGCGAGCTTCAATAGCGGCTGCAAAGGAAACAGGGCTTGAACCCGTTGTGTTTCTTCATTATCCGCCCGTTAACATAACCCAGAAGTGCGATGAAATCTATAATGTGCTTGTTGAAGAAAAAATAAGCAGATGTTATTACGGCCATCTTCATTCCTATTCTCATACAGGTGCTTTTATCGGAGAGAAAGACGGCATAAGATTTTCACTTATTTCAAGTGACTTTTTGCAGTTTTGCCCTGCTTTGGTGTACTGATTATATGTCAATATAACCAAAAGAAGGCACAAAAAAACGGAAAATTTAACTAAACATAAGAAAATGCAAATAATAATAAATTTGTATAGAAATTTAAAGAATTATTTGTTATAATCTACGGGTAATAGTAGAATTGGAGGAATTCTAAAATGAGTTTAGTATCAGCAAACAAAACAGAAACCAATACTTATTCGGTTGAAATCGCTATTGCGGCAGAAGATTTCAGAGCTGCAATTCAGCAGGCTTATCTCAAACAGAGAAAGTCAATTCAGATTCCCGGCTTCCGTAAGGGTAAGGCTCCTCTTCAGATGATTGAAAAGCTTTACGGCAAGGAAGTATTCTATGAGGATGCTCTTGATATCGTATTCCCCGATGCAGTTCAGGCTGCTTATGAAGAAGCAGGCATCGTTCCCGTTGATTCACCCAAGGATTTTGATGTTAAAACAATGAGCAAAGAAGAAGGCGTTGTAATGTCCTTCAACGTAACCGTAAAGCCCGAAATCACACTTAAAGCATACAAGGGTCTTACAGCTGAAAAGGCTGATTCAAAGGTTACAAAGGAAGAAGTTGACCACGAAATCGAGCATATGCTTGAAAGAGGCGCAAGAATCATCAATGTTGATGACAGAGCTGTTAAAGACGGCGATATCACCGTTATCGATTTTGAAGGTTTTGTTGACGGTGTTGCATTCGAAGGCGGCAAGGCTGAAAAGTATGAGCTTACAATCGGTTCAGGTTCATTCATCCCCGGTTTTGAAGAGCAGATTATCGGTCACAGCGCAGGCGAAGAATTCGATGTAAATGTTACATTCCCCGAGGCTTATGCTCCCGAACTTGCTTCAAAGGCAGCAGTATTCAAGATCAAGCTTCATGAAATCAAGGTTAAGGAACTTCCCGAGCTTGATGATGAATTTGCAAAGGATATGGGCGAATACGAAACAGTAGCTGACCTTAAAAAGGGTGTTGAGGAAGATATCCTCAAGAGAAAGCAGGAGAGCGCTCAGAATGCATTTGAAGATGCAGTAATCGAAGCTCTTGTTGCAAATGTTGAGGGCGAAATCCCCGAGTGCATGTATGATAACAGAGCAAAGGAAGATGTTGATTCATTCGCACAGAGACTTGCTCAGCAGGGTATCGATGTTGACACATACCTTATGTATATGGGTATGGATAAGGCAGCTTTCGAAGCTCAGATGAAGGAACGTGCAGTTTCAGAAGTTAAGATTGACCTTGCAGTTGAAAAGGTTATCGAGCTTGAAGGTCTTACCGCATCAGCTGAAGCTGTTGAAGCAGAATATGCAAAGATGGCTGAAATGTATCAGCTTGATGTTGAGAAGATCAAGGAACTTGTTCCCGAAGCAACAGTTTCGGCAGAGCTTGTAAAGCAGGATGCATTCAAGCTTGTAATTGACTCAGCAAAGGCTAAGAAGCCCGCTGCAAAGAGAGCAACCAAGAAGAAGGAAGCAGCTCCCGCAGAAGAAGGCGAAGCAGAAGAAGCAAAGCCTGCAAAGAAGCCTGCTGCAAAGAAAACAACTAAAAAGGCAGCAGAAAAGAAGGAAGAATCAGCTGAATAATCGGCAGAAATTCTAACTATACTTAAATATGAGCATATAAGGATAAACCGGTGTAAAAGCCGGTTTATCTATTCTTAATTGCGGAGAAAGGATTGATTTTTATGGCATTGGTACCGTACGTTGTTGAACAGACTAACAGAGGCGAGCGTTCATACGATATTTTTTCACGCCTCCTTAACGACAGAATTATCGTTCTCTCCGATGAGGTAAACGACGCAACCGCAAGCATTGTTGTTGCACAGCTTCTTTATCTTGAAGGTCAGGACCCCGAAAAGGATATCAGCCTTTATATCAACAGCCCCGGCGGCTCAGTCACCGCAGGTATGGCTATTTATGATACTATGCAGTATATCAAGTGTGATGTTTCAACCATCTGTATGGGTATGGCTGCTTCAATGGGTGCATTCCTGCTTTCATCAGGTGCAAAGGGTAAGAGATTTGCTCTTCCCAACAGTGAAATTATGATTCATCAGCCCCTTGGCGGAGCAAGAGGCCAGGCAACAGAAATCAAGATTGTTGCAGACCACATCCTCAAAACAAGGGAAAGACTTAACAGAATTCTTGCAGAAAACACAGGCAGATCCATTGAAGAGATTGCAAGAGACACCGAAAGAGACAATTATCTCACCGCTCAGGAGGCTATGGAATACGGCCTTGTTGATAAGGTGATTGCAAAAAGATAAACTGACACAGGAGGCAAAAAATGCCCAGAGATGACGAAAGAAGGGTTTCCTGCTCATTCTGCCATAAGACTCAGGATCAGGTAGATAAACTTATTGCAGGACCCAATGTATATATCTGTAACGAGTGTGTTGAACTCTGCTGTTCAATAATTGACTCTGAGCCTGTTCACAGCCACGATGATTTTGATTCAGCATCACTTCCCAAGCCTCACGAGATCAAAGCAAAGCTTGACGAATATGTTATCGGTCAGGAAAGTGCGAAGATTGCTCTGAGCGTTGCTGTTTATAACCACTATAAGCGCATCAGCACCAAAGGTGCTACTGATGTTGAAATCCAGAAGAGTAACATTCTTCTGCTTGGCCCCACAGGTGTAGGTAAGACTATGCTTGCTCAGACTCTTGCCAGGATTCTTGATGTTCCTTTTGCCATTGCAGATGCTACAACTCTCACAGAGGCAGGCTATGTAGGCGAAGATGTTGAGAATATTCTGCTCAGAATTATTCAGGCAGCAGATTTTGATATTGAGCGTGCTGAGAGAGGCATTATCTATGTTGACGAAATAGATAAGATTGCCCGAAAGAGTGAAAACCCCTCAATTACAAGAGATGTAAGCGGCGAAGGCGTTCAGCAGGCACTGCTTAAAATAATTGAAGGAACGGTTGCCAATGTTCCTCCTCAGGGCGGCAGAAAGCATCCTCAGCAGGAGTTCATACAGATTGACACTTCAAACATTCTCTTTATCTGCGGCGGTGCGTTTGACGGTATTGAGAAGATAATCGAAAAGCGTTCGGAGGGTACTGCTCTCGGTTTCGGCGCACAGATAAAGAGCAAATCCGAGGCTGCAAAAGAAAATCTTATGGCAAAGGTTGTTCAGCAGGACCTTGTGAAGTTCGGCATTATTCCCGAGCTTGTAGGCAGACTTCCCGTTGTCACAACACTTCAGGAGCTTGACAGGGATGCACTTGTTGAAATTCTGACAAAGCCGAAAAATGCTGTTGTAAAGCAGTATAAGGAGCTTTTCAAGCTTGATGATGTTGAACTTGATTTTGATTTGAGTGCACTTGAAGCAATTGCCGAAAAAGCACTTGAAAAGAAAACGGGTGCAAGAGGACTTCGCTCAATTATAGAGGGGGTTCTTATGCCGGTTATGTATGATGTTCCCTCCGATCCTACGGTTGAGAGAGTGTGTATAACTGCGGCAAGCGTTAATGAGGAAGCTGAGCCTTTGATTGAACGCAATCCCAACAGCAGAAGGGCTAAAATGGCACCTCCGCCAAAGGTTACAAATCCTAAAAGTGCAAGTTAAATCACAACGGACTGTTCATTTGTGAACAGTCCGTTTTCTTGACAAAAAAATATAACGGTGATATACTTCAATATGTATGTACACATATATTATTAATGTATAAAAACATTCTGAGGAGACCCCTGAACCAAATGAAGCGGAATATATATCTTTCCCAATTTAATGTAACATACTGTGATTTTGCATACCTGCCTTATGGTGCGGGTTGTCTTGCTGCGTACGCATGGAATGATGAAGATATTAAAAGCAAATTTAATCTCGGTGAACTGTTTTTTATGCGTGAAAAGCCCGAAGAGGTTATGGCACGTGTCGAAAATCCTTTTATTTTCGGCTTCTCATGCCTTGTTTGGAATATGGAATACAACAAGGTGCTCGCAAGAAAAATCAAGGAGAAATATCCCGATTGCTTCATTGTCTTTGGCGGTCACAATATACCTTTTGACACATCGGTTCTTGAAGATTGTCCCTATGTCGATGCACTTATCCACGGCGAAGGAGAAAAAAGCTTTAAAAACCTTATAAAAGCTGTTGACAGCGGTGATTTTTCATCGATTACAAATACTTCTTTGCGTCTGAACGGAGAAATTATCACTACTCCGGAGGAAAGCTTCTGCGTGCCCCTTGACGATATGCCGTCACCTTATCTTAACGGCTATTTTGACGGTTTTTTTGATGCGTTTCCCGGTGTGGAGTTTCACGCGATTTTAGAAACCAACAGAGGCTGCCCCTATTCCTGTGCTTTTTGTAACTGGTGTTACACAGAAAAACTCCGATATATCCCTGTTGAAAGAATTAAAGCGGAAATTGAGTGGATGTCAGAACATAAAATTCCGTATTGTTACTGTGCAGATGCCAATTTCGGCATTTCCCACAGAGATCTTGAAATCGCACAGTTTGTTGTTGATACAAATAAAAAAACGGGGTATCCCAAGATTTTCAAGCCTTGCTATGCCAAAAACAGCGACGAAAATGTTTTTGAAATAGGCAAGCTTCTTAACAACAGCGGTATTGATAAGGGCGTAACCCTTGCTTATCAGTCGCTTAATCCCGAAACCCTTGAAAATATCGGCAGAAGAAATCTTGATGTTGAGTACTATACAAGGCTCAACTCAAAGTATTCGGCAGAAGGTATTCCCACTTATACGGAATTCATTCTCGGTCTGCCTTGCGAAACATATGAGAGCTTCTGCAACGGGCTTTGCTATCTGCTTGATGCGGGTCAGCATAATTCAATGGCAGTTTATACCTGTCAGGTTTATTGCAATGCACCTATTGCACAGCCTGAGTATAAAGAAAAGTTCGGTATAAAGTGGGAAAAGGTGCCTTTTCTGGGGCTTCATTATTCACCTAATTTCCAGGGAATTCAGGAATATTATGATGCTATTGTTGAAACCTCAACTATGAACAAGGCGGATTGGGTGAAGGCAAATGTGTTTTCTGCCGTGCTCCAGGGATTTCACCATTTGGGTATGCTCAGATGCTTTGCGATTTATTCAAGGTATGAACTTGATATGTCCTATTCCGAATTCTACAACAGGCTTTATGATTACATCTTTTCAGATGATACGAAGTACATCTACTCCCTTTTTGAATCCATAAGGGCAAAGCAGGATGATACAGTGAAAGCCGAATGGTATTACCAGAATGATATTTTCAGCACTGTTGGCTGGTATTTTGAAGAAGGCGTTTTTCTTGACCTTGCATATCATTTTGAAACTTTCTGGGATGAAATATATGATTTTCTTGCCTCGCTGGGTATTGAAAAAAATGTTTTTGAAAATCTTTACAATTATCAGAAAAGCATAATTCGTCTGCCCGGTCAGAGGACTGTTACGGTTGAAAGCGATTATGACTTCTATAACTATTTTGAAAATATATATGAAAACAAACGCAAGCCTCTTGAAAAGAAGAAAAACAGGATGAATATAGTTCTTGAAAAAGAGATTGACCGTTGGGATGTATATGCAAAAGAAATAATCTGGTACGGCAAACGCAGAAGCGCAACCCTTTGCACAAATGCAAAGGAGAAGATAACGCTTGAATATATGGAGAACTGATTATGGCAGAGTTTAAAAATGTATCGATTCTGATGGGTGCCGTTGATGAAACGGATTCCCTCAGAGGTGCAGTTAACGAAATACTCCGTATATGCAATGCCGATGATATAAAAGAGATAATCATTCTTAAAGCGCCTCACATAACCTCCGAATGTAACGCTGTTGTCAGCAGCATCAAAGAAGAGGATACACAAGGCAAAATAGTTGTTGCTATGCAAAAGAGAAGAGGAATAGGGGCGCTTGTGGAGCTTTTCGATATTGCAAAGGGTTCTCACTGTATGATTGTTGCGTCGGATACCGCTCTTGACCTCGAATGTGTTCCGCAGATGATAGAAAAGGCAAAGGAAAACGGCGATGTTATAGTTAAGACCTCACGCTGGCTTCCGGGGTGCCGATTTATAGATTACAGTAAATCCCGTTACATTATGAATTATCTGGGTCAGAAATTTTTAACAGTTTTATTCGGCAAAAAAATGACCGATTTTACAAATCCCAACCAGATTGTGCCTACGGAGATTTACCGCAGCATAAAATGGGAGAGCCTGGGTTTCCCTATTTTGCTTGAACTTGTACTTAAACCTCTCAGGTTGGGTTGTAAGTTTGTTGAAATACCCACAAACTGTTACGGCAGAAAGCAGGGTAAATCAAGCAATTCTTTCAGACAGACTGCAAAATATTTTTCAACTGCTCTTCATATAAGATTTATGAAAAAGCAGGATTTAATCAAATAAAAAGGTGGTGACAATGTTGAAGATAATGCTTATAAATCCTCCGATGCCCGTTTTTATAAGGGTGCCATCTCTGCCCTTGGGACTTCTTTCGATTGCAAGCTATCTGAAACATTACGGCCACGAAGTGAAGCTTGTTGAATGTCTTGCAGAAACAAATGATGTTGAAGCAAGCATAAAGGAATTCAGACCCGATGTTGTGGGCATAACTGCAATGTCGTTTCTCGGAAGCATTGAGGCGAAAAGACTTACCGAAAAAATAAAGGGTATGGGGATAACCGTTGTATGGGGCGGTCAGGCGGCAACCGCAATGCCTGAACTTATACTCAAAGAAGCAAAGCCAGATTTCATAACTTTGGGCGAGGGTGAAATCACCTGGCTTGAGCTTGTGAATACTCTTGAATGCGGCGGTGATGTTTCTGCTGTTCAGGGTCTTGCCTATACCGAAAACGGAAAAATCAAGTACACCGCACCCAGAGATGTGGCGGATATCTCAGTGTTTCCTGATATTGATTGGAGTATGGTGAATGTTGAAAAATATTTTTCATCATTCTTCAACTGCGATAAAATGGTGTATCTTCACGCTTCAAAAGGCTGTCCCGCACAGTGCACATTCTGTTCAAATCAGCAGTTTCATCAAAACAGAAACAGGTGCAGAAATCCCGAACAGATAATCCGAGATATAGATTATCTCTATGGCTGCGGAGTAAACGGAATTTATTTTTCCGATGAGCTTTTCCTTCCTAAAAGAGAGCTTCGTACAAAGCTTTGCGAAATACTCATTGAACGCAAATATAATCTTATATGGGGCTGTCAGATGCGCCTGGGTGTGCTTAACGAAGACGATATAAAGCTTATGTATAAGGCTGGTTGTCGCTGGATATTGTTCGGTATTGAAAGCGGCGATCCCGAGAGAATAAAAAATATAAAGAAAAATATTGACCTTGCTACGGCAAAAGAAACAATTGGCTGGTGCGAAAAAGCAGGCATAACCGTTCAGGCATCGTTTATAATCGGGTTCCCCGATGAAACACCCGAAGAAACAAAAAGAACGGTAACCTTTGCGAACAGCCTGGGTGCAAGCCTTGTTGTTATGAATATTCTCACACCGCTTCCCAATTCGGAAATTTATGACCGCGCGAGAGCAGAGGGTAAATTCTGCTATCCCGGTACAATAAAGGATGTTGCGTTAAAGGTTGAACAACGGGCTACCGATAAGATAATAGTGAATCTTTCTTCCGTACCTGATACAGACCTTAAAGTTATTCATCATTATTTTCAGTGGAAAGCATTCACAAATAAGGATTCTGTCAAGGATGATTCCTTCGGCATCATCAAGAAAATGGCAGGCGATGCGATAAACAGAATATTCAGGCACGGAGTAAAAGGCTTTTTCTACGGCACATATGTATCAGCAAAGCAGTTTTTGACGGTTTTCTTTTATTCCAATATGCATAGAAAAACATTAAAAAAATATGGTTTGAAATAAACAAAGGCTTGTACGGATAATTTTCCGCACAAGCCTTATTCTTATGTTACGATGCTTCTGTAACTTTTTTTATCCAGTTGAATTTGTTGACTTTCACAACCGCAACGGCACATTTCAGCACCTGGTCTGCTTTGAGGCAGGCAAAGGTAACAACAACGGGGAATTTGAAAACAAAGGCACTGAGTATGCTCAGTGGTAATACGATAAGCCACATAAAGATTATGTCGTTTTTCAGCACAAATGAAGTGTCGCCTCCTCCCGAAACAATACCGCAAAGGCTTGGCGCTTCATAGGCTGTGCCGATAATCGTAACGCAAAGCACCCATATAAACTGATTGGTTATATCAACTGTCTGAGGCGTTGCATCGTAAAAATCAATAATAAGATTTTTTGTGATCAGGAGAATTGCACTTGATACAATACCTATACCCAGGAAGATAAGCTGAAGCATTTTACTTCGGTGTTTGATAACATCAAGAGATTTGTTTTCGCCTATGGTTTTGCCGATGAGCACGCAGGCTACATTACTTGAAGCGTAGCAGATAACCGTTGCAACCTGAAAAATTGTGGTGGCAATGCTGTTTGCCGCAATGGCACTTTCGATAAGTCTGCCGATGATTGCACCCTGAATGCTCATTGCAATGCCCCAGGAAACACTGCTCATCATAAGAGGAAGACCGGTTTTGAAGTAATCTCTGAACATCTGCATATCCGTTGCAAAAAGGTCACGAAGTTTCATTCTCAGCTTTTTGTCAACAAACAGTATGTATATCACAACAACCGCAAGTTCAATTGCCCGTGAAACAAGTGTTGCAATAGCAGCACCTCTTATTCCCATTTCGGGTGCACCGAATTTGCCGTAAATAAGCATATAGTTGAGAAGGATATTGACTGCAAAGGATGAAAGCGAAACATAGAAACCTATTTTAACCGTTTCGACACTTCGCAGAATTGCAAGCATTATTGTTGTAAGTGCAAATAATAAATAGGTATGCTTTATAATATCAAGATAGAGCACTGCCTGCTCAATAACCGCCTCTTTATCCGTAAAAAGTCTTATAAGCGTTTCAGGTGCAAAGGCGGCAAAGGCAAAAATAAGCATAGAAAATACAATGCTTATCCACATAGCAACCGCAGATACCCTGTAAATGGGCTTTTTTTCTTTCTGACCCCAATATTGCGAGGCGATAACTGTCATACCCGAAGCCACACCCGAAGCCGCCATATTCAGAAAGAACTGAATGTTGTTGCAGATTCCGACACCGCTGAGTGCAGTTTCGCTGTATGCACCCATCATAACCGAATCTGCAAGATTGACGCCGAATACAATCAGGTTTTGTACGGCCATAGTAAGAGTCATTACAAAAAAAGCTTTGTAAAATGCACCGTCTTTAATCTTGTTTTTCATTTATGTTTTCTCCATTTTTGATTTGAATTTATTATATCATCTGTTTTTTATAATTTCAACTTATTGATTACCGTATTAAAAAGTATTATAATGTTTGTGGCGGTGATGATATGAATGTATACGATTTTGACAATACAATATACAAAGGTGAATCTGCAATAGATTTTTTCCTTTACTTTATGAAACGGGACACGAAACTGGTTTTGTATTTACCGAAGGTTGTTGTTGCTTTGCTGAAATATAAGGCACGCAAAATCACAATCAACGAAGCACTGAATGAATACGGTACCCTTGTTGAAAATTACTGCCGCAGTGTTACCGACCTTGAAGGCGACATAAAGAAATTCTGGGATAAGAATATTGATAAAATCAAGCCTTTTTATGGGGATATCAGAAAAGAGGATGATGTTATTCTGTCGGCAGGCTTTGATATTGTGCTTGAAGAAATGGGCAGACGTATGGGGATAAAGAATATTGTTTCCACTGAAACAGACCGTGAAAATTTTGCTATCAGGAATTTCTGTTTCCGTGAAAACAAGGTGATAATGTTCAGAAAATACTATCCCGATGCGGTGATTGAGAATTTTTACACGGATTCTCTTAACGATCAACCTATAATCGACCTTGCTCAGAATGCATATCTTGTAAAGGGTAACAAAATAACGAAGATAAAATAAAAAAGAGCCCTGGGTTTTTCTGTTGAACCCAAGGCTTATTTTTATGAGTATTTCTTTGACCATGCATAAGGAGAGAACAGCATAAGCATGGGAATAAGTTCAAGTCTGCCTGCAAGCATATCAAAGCTGAGCACAAGCTTGCTGAGCATTGAAAAGTCTGCAAAGTTACCGTAGGGTCCTACGGCACCCATACCGGGACCGATATTACTGATGCAGGCAACAACTGCGGTTGAAGTTGTTTCAAGGTTGAAACCGTCAAGTGAAACAGCCAATACTGATACCGCAATAACAAGCATATATGTTGCAAAGAAAACGGATACACCTTTTACAACAGGCTCTTCAACGGTTCTTTTATCAATCTTTACGGTTTCTATGCTTCTTGGATTAATAGCTTTTTTGATATCGCGAAGACCACTTTTAACAAGAATAACAAGTCTTGACACCTTGATACCGCCACCGGTTGAGCCTGCGCAGGCGCCGATAAACATAAGGAGTACAAGGACAAACTTGGATATTACAGGCCAGGTATTGAAGTTTGCAGTGGAAAAACCGGTAGTAGTGATAATTGAAGAAACCTGGAAAAATGCAAGGCGGAATGAATCTGCAATATCGTTGCTTGTGGAAGTGAACAAACTTACCGCGATAAGAAGTGTTGCGCCTGCAATAATTCCGATATACCAGCGAAGTTCTTCGCTTTTTACAGCTTGCTTGCCCTGCTTTACAAGAAACATATAGTAAAGGTTAAAGTTCACGCCAAAAAGGAGCATAAACACTGCAATTACCATTTCAGCATAAACACTGTTATAGCCTTCAATGCTGTTGTTCAGCACACCGAAACCGCCTGTGCCTGCGGTGGCAAATGAATTTACCACACTGTCAAAAAGGGGCATACCGCCTGCAAGGAGCATAATTATCTGAACGGCGGTCATAACGCAGTAAATACCGTAAAGAATTCTTGCGGATGCACGGAGTTTTGAAACAAGCTTGCCCACAGTGGGACCCGGTACCTCTGCTCTCATAACATGCATTGATGAGCTTTCAGTTTTGGGCAGGATTGCAATAACAAAAACAAGAATACCCATACCACCAATCCAGTGTGTAAAGCTTCGCCAGAAAAGGAGGCTTTTCGGCAGTGCTTCAACACTTTTCAGTATAGTTGAACCCGTTGTGGTAAAACCTGATACCGTTTCGAAAAAGGCATCGGTGAAGCTGGGGATATATCCGCTGATATAAAAGGGGAGAGCACCGAAAAGTGACATAAGTATCCAGGTCAGAGCAACAATAACATAGCCTTCCTTGGCATAAATCGAGGTTTTTTCAGGCTTTTTGCGTACGGCAAGCATACCTGTGAGAGTCAGCGCACCGATTGTAACTGCAAAAGAAAGCAGTGTGCTGTCACCGTAAATCAGCGAGCCTACGGCAGGAAAAATCAGAAGGAACGCTTCAATAAGCAGAATCCTGCCGATGTAATATGATATCATTCTGTAATTCATACTGTTCCTCCGGATGAATCAGACGAAAATATCGTGAAGGTCTTCGATTATTCTGCCTGCGGTTACGACAATAACACTGTCGTTTGCTTTCATAACGTCATTACCGCCGGGAAAAATGGTTTTGCCGTTACGGATGATGCAGCCGATAAGAATATTGGGCAGCAGGTTAAGATCTTTGAACGGAATGTTTTCGTAGCCTGCACCCTCGGGCACGATGAATTCAACCGCTTCAACCTTGCCGTTAACAAGCTTGTGAAGTGTCTGCATTTGTGAATTTCCTGCGGAATTATGAAGGGCACGGACATAGCGTGTAACAAGATTACCTGCAACAATCTGAGGTGAAACAACGGTTTCAAGACCTATATCGTTGAGAATTGAATATGAATGGCGGTTAACCTTGGTTATAACTTTATTGATACCCTTTGACTCTGCATACATTGAAACAATAATGTTTTCTTCGTCGATACCTGTCAGAGAAACAAGAGCATCCTGTCTGTCAAGACCCTGTTCATCAAGCATATCCTGATCGGTACCGTCACCGTGAATGACGGTAACATCGTCAAGCACATCTGCCAGATGATAGCAACGGGAATCGTTCTGCTCAATCAGCTTTATGTTTCTGCCGGTATCCGAAAGAAGCTTTGAAAGGTAATAGCCGATTCTGCCGCCGCCGATAATCATAACATTTTTGATTCTTTGCTTATAAACACCTGTCTGCTTCATAAAGAGCGAAAGCTCAGCTCTTGTGCCCGTTATGCTTATGGTATCGTCACACCTGATAACAAAGTCACCGGAGGGGATGAATACTTCATCGTTTCTCTGCACGGCGCAAACAAGCACCTTTGCCTTGCTTCTTTTGCGAAGATCATAAAGGGGAGTGTCACAAAGCGCATTGTCAGAGTGAATTCTTATGCTTGCAATTTCAATTTTGCCTCTTGCAAAAGAATCCAGATTTGCGGCAGAGGGGAAACGGATGATTCTTGAAATTTCGTTTGCGGTTTCAAACTCGGGGTTAACAATCATACTTATGCCCAGTTCGTTGCGCAAAAACTGCATCTGAGCCGCATAGTCCGGATTGCGGACACGGGCAATTGTGTTTTCCGTACCCATTCTGTTTGCAATAAGACAGCAAAGAATGTTCATCTCATCAGATGCAGTGGCAGCAATAATCAGTTTTGCTTTTGAAGCACCTGCGGTTTCAAGGGCTTCGCAGGTTGCACCGTTTCCGCAGACACCCATAACATCATAGGTGTCAACGGCAGCGGTCAGTTTATCGTTATTTGTGTCAACAACAGTGATGCTGTGACCTTCCTTGACAAGCTGTTTTGTCATTGTAATACCCAGCTTGCCCAAACCGACGATTATAATGTTCATTATAAAAGTACCTTCTTTGGATTGGTGGATTTGTTACTGTGCTTTCTGTTTTTTGAATTCCTTTGAAAGGAAGAAGAGAGGGATTACGATGAGTGCACCTACTGCCGCTGCGGCAAGGTAAATGTGAGGTGCAGGGATGTTGACCATTTCACCGTAGTCATTTGCATACTGTGCGGTTGCATACATATCTGTAACCTTAACCGCAATTTCAGGTCCGATTGTCATGGGAAGAAGAACTGAGAATATCATTCTGATGCCCTGAAGCTGACCTGCCTTGTCTTCGGGTGTGAAGTCACGGACAGCCGCATTAAGCATAATCATAAGCAGACCGTAGCCCACAAGTGCTATGATTGCAGCAAGTGCAAACCATATTATGTTTCTGTCTGCAAAATAAATGAGAATAAGACCGATTACAAAGAATGCCGCAGAGGGAAAAAGGAAGGGAGCTTTGCCTTTTTTATCGCTGAGAAGAACGATTGAAACAAGTGCGGCTATCGCACCGACAACTACAACAACCGCAAGAAGAATTACGGGTACTGTGAGTTTAAGTGTGTTCATATCGATGTAGTGAGCAACATAAATGAAAAGGTAGGGGAAGAATACCTGGCTTGCGATTGCAAAAATACCCATACAAACAAGAGAGATGTAAAGGCTCTTGTTGTTTTTGATAACGGAAGGTCTGAAACCGTAGGTAAGAGCCTGAGTGAAGTTAACTGTTGTAATAACACCTGTTCTTGACTCTTTGATTGAGAATATACCTATGATACCGCAGATTGTAACGATTGCACCAAGACCGATAAAGCAAGCGGGGTAGCCGAACTTGCCTGAAAGTGAACCGAAAGCGGCTGTAACTCCGACCATTGCAATAACAGGGAGAAGAGCGAGAATTGACTCTGTTTTTGCCCTGTTTGAGGATGATGTGATATCTGTAATCCATGCGTTGAATGCGGCATCGTTACTTGTTGAACCCATAAAGGTCATAATGCAGTCCATAACGATAACAAGAATAATTGTTGTTGAAACTGCGGCTGCGGGAGTTGTGCCCATAATTTTTGCAACATTTTCGGGGGAAATAAGGGCAAATGCCATAACCGTGAAGCCCCATACAATATAGCCTGCACAGATAAAGATTTTACGTTTGTTAATCTTATCGCTGAGGCTTCCCATAAAGAGAGTTGTAAGTACGGCAACAACAGAGCTTGCCATAACCATATTGGAAATATCTTCGGGTGTACCGCCGACTTCATTGAAAAGGAAAAGGTTGAAGAAATTGTTTTCAACTGCCCATGCAACCTGACCCATAAAGCCGAAAAGAAGTATGTTCAGAATAAGCGAGGGGCTGAGTTTTTTTGCTTTTTCCATAATGTTAACCTCCGAAATGTTCTGAAAGATATTTAATCAGAAATGCAATGCCTGTCACACCTGCCGCGGCAAGCGCAAGATATCCCAGCACGTGCATTGTGATAACCTGTCTGTCTGTGAAATGTCTCATAACAAAACCCAGACTTTCGCTTTTCAGACCGAATTGTTTGAAACGCTTGAGCTGCTGCTCAAATTTTGTGGGATTCTTTTCATCTATGGTAACAAGTCTTACACAGCTTCTGCAACCGTCAGTGTATGCACGGAAGCCTGCTGTTTTGTGCTGAGCCATAAATATTCCGTCAACAAAGCCCGAAAAATCGTTGAGGTGGTCGTGACCGAAAAATGCACCGAGAACACCTCCCACCTTTTTCCAGCTTGCAAACTGTCCGCTGTTCACATCAGGTGAGCATGGACCTTCGCCGACGTAATCCTTCGTTCCCTTTTTGCCAACATAAAAAGTTTTTCTTTTGGTATTGTAACCTCTTACTGCAACCGGGAGCTCCCAGAAACGAGCTTTTCTCAGAAGCTCATATTCTTCGGGTACGGGAGTATGCTGGAAGATAAATGAAGGCATAGGCTTTCCGCCGTTCATTTCTTTAAGCTTTTTACTTTCAGCCTCAAACCACTCAATCTGGTCTGCGTGAACAAAATCATAATGAGATATTTCTCTGTTTTCGTGGCAGTTATTGGAATCAATAAACCAAAGGCAGAAAACAGGCTTTTCACCGTCTGACGAGTAGATGAGTTCCTTGAAGTTTGCGTTGCCCGTAACATCATCAGGAGCATCATTTCTTGTTATTATGCCCAGCTTGCCGTATTCTGCAACGATTTCATCTTCGTGACCGTGATCATGCTCGTGATTTCCGAGAACCGCCGCAACGGGAATGTTTCTGCCTGTGATAGATAGGTGCAACCACATCTTTGAGCATTTCTCTGAATTTTTCAGGGTCTTCCGTATAGATATCCGTGTTGCAGTTATCTCCGAGAAGAACGCATAAATCGGGCTTGAATTCATCCAGTGCAGCGTTCATAAGCTTCTGCATATCTTTGAATCTGGGGTTGGTTTTATAATCAGTGTGTTCGTGAATATCTCCGAAAAGAAGAATTTTAAATTTGCCGTCGGAATTGAATCTGAATTTCATATAATTCACCTTTTATGCATAATTGATTGCTACGGCAGTGAGCATAAGTGCAACGGAAACGATGCCTTCCAGTGCAAAAAGCTTCCAGGAAAATTTAAGCCATTTGCCGTACGAAATGTTTACAAGACCGATTGCTATTATCATAATGCCGCTTGTGGGATAAAGCAGGTTTGTGAAGCCGTCACCAAGGCAGAATGCAAGAGTGACGCTCTGACGAGTAACATTTACCATATCCGCAAGAGGAAGAACAATAGGCATAACAAGGAATGCTTTTGCGGTGCCGCTGCCTACGAAGAATTCAAGGATAACTATGAAGGCAAACAGCATAAGCATTGCCCAATATGGAGAAAGTCCGCTGATAAGGTTGTAAACAGCGTTGAGAATGGTGGGGATAATGTTGCCTTCATCAAGAATGTATGTAATTGAGAGGATTATAAGAATAACGGGTACAATGGGAGCAACTGTTTTGATGCCTTCACCGAATTCTTTTATAAGCTGTCTGCCGTTCATTCCCGAAAATTTACCTGCAATCATACCACCTGTAAAAAAGAGTATTGCCATACCGGGCAGTGAGATTCCGCCTTCCGCACCGAGAACAAAGTCTGCAATTATGCATACAAGCACACCGCAAAGGCAGCAGATAAATGCTTTTGAAGCTTTTTTGATCTGAGGATTGTTGAGTACGGCAATGCTGTCGTCAAGATTATATTTTTCACGCAGAGCAATGTCTGTTTCGTAGCACATTGATTTCTGAGGATTCTTTTCAATTCTTTTTGCGTAGATTGTCATAAATCCCGCAAGGACAAGATAAACAACGATGAATACAATTATTCTGTAACCGGTGCCTGAAAACACAGGGATGCCTGCCATTTTCTGAACAGTAACAACATTGAATGGGTTAAAGGTTGCGGCAGTGAAGCCAAAGGCAACAGCAATAAGGCTCATACCGAGTCCTACGAATGAGTCCCAACCCAGAGCAAGGGAGATTGCCACTGCAATAGGTACAAGGGTTACGGATTCTTCAAGTATACCTGCTGTGGAGCTTAGCACCATACAGGCAAGAATCATAAGGTTGAGCAGGATATATTTGCGTTTGCCGAATTTCTCAATAATTGCCGCCATTATGTATTTGAGTACGCTGCACTTGTCAAGAATCAGGAATGTTCCGCCTATCAGAGTGATAATCAGAATTATTCCCACACCCGTCAGTGCTGTTTCGGAGCCGAAAACAAGAATGGGAGCAAGAAAAATTTTCCATACAGGGAGTTTATCTTCAATCTGAGTGTATGTGCCGTTGATAATCGCACCTTCCGCATCGGTTTCATAAATACCTCTGGGAAGCACCTGGGTAAGTACTCCTGCAAAAGCCATAATAGCCGCTAGCAGAACACAGATGAGTATTACGGTCTTTTTATTTATTTTCAGACCTGCCTGTTTGTTTTCTGTTTCTGTCAAATAAATCATCCTCTCGTTTCGGGTATTGTAACACAAAACCGTATATATTTGCAATATTATAATAAAAAAATATAAAATTAATGGAAAATTTCAGGTTGTTTATTCAGAAAGTTTATGGTAAACTGAATAAAAAAGGCGTACTGCCTGAAAAGGAATGAATGAAATGAAAAAGCTTATTGCAGTGATTCTTTCGGTTGTAATGATTTTAACCGTCATTTCGCCTGCTGCTGTTGCGGCAGACGGCAAATGCGACTGTGGAGTGCTTCCTACAATCTATGTAGGTCCTCTGGGTAACACCGATATTTATGAAAACCCCGGTGCTGAAAATGAAAAAACTCTTTTCAGACCTGCGACGGATACAATCGTAAAGCTTGTTCTGAAGCTTGTGCCTTCTCTTTTCGGCTTGCTTCTCTTCAAGGATTACGACGGCTTTGGTGACAGCCTTATCGATGCCGTGAATGATGCAATGGGTGCTATGGCGCTTGACGGCAACGGCAATTCTTTGCCCAATGTTGATGTTAAAATCGAACTTCCCACCGAAACCGAGCACGGCAGGGATTATCAGTATTACTTCCACTATGACTGGCGTCTTGACCCCGTTGAGGTTGCAGGCCAGCTTGATGATTTTGTTCAGCATGTAAAAACTCTTACAGGTCACGATAAGGTTAACTTCCGTGCATCTTCAATGGGTGGCGTTGTTACTCTTGCTTACTTCAATGAATATGGTCATAAGGATGTTGATGCCTGTATTTTCCAGAGCTGTCCTCTCCTCGGCACAGATGTTGCAGGTGATTTGCTCAACAGAAAGCTGGCTCTTGATGCAAGAGCGCTTCTCGAATACGCAACCGACGGTTATCCTCCCTTCACGGCAGGTGATACCGCACTCTGGGCGCTCTTCAATATGCTCTATTACAGCGGTCTTGTAGACCTTGTTTACGGCTTTGCCGATGATATTCTTGAAAATTTGCAGGAAAGAGTTTTTGATGAGCTTCTTACTCCTGTTTTCGGTACGCTTCTCGGTCTTTGGGCCTTTGTTCCTGACCGTTCATACGAATCTGCAAAGGCAATCAACCTTGACCCTGAAACTCAGGCAGGACTTATTGCCAAGGCCGATTATTATCACTATCAGATTCAGGGCAGAGCAGATGAAATTCTTAATGAAGCAATTGATAACGGTGTCAGGGTTATGATTGTTGCAGGCTACAACATTCAGAGAACTCCTCTTGTTGAATCTCTCAACAACAACAGCGACGCAACCGTTGATACGAAATATGCATCCGCAGGTGCAACCGTTGCACCTCTCAACGGCACTCTCGGCGATGATTATAAGCAGGCCTGCACCGATTGCGGTCACAATCACCTTTCACCCGACGGTGTGATTGATGCCTCAACCTGCATACTTCCCGAACATACCTGGTTCATCAAGGATATGCTTCATTCAAATGCTCACGACGGCATAATGGAAATGTATTATTGGTTTATGTATGCGGATGAGTATTACGATGTATGGTCAAACCCCGCATACACTCAGTTCCTCCAGAACGATAAGCCTAACCTCAGAATGTTCCCCATGGGCAACTTTGCGGAAGGTGCCGTTGCACCCGAATACGAAGAAGGGGATTCCTTCTATAATAAATTCGAGAAGTATGTTATGCCCGTAACCGACAGAATCTTTGCAGTTCTTGACAAATGCAGAGAAGTAATCGGTCTGTAAGTTGCATAAATACGCGAAAAAGCAAAAAAATAATCGGGAAGCGTTGATGCTTCCCGATTTTTATTTTTACGGTGATTGAATGAATTCAAGAATAAAGCTTTCCGCCAGGTCTGCTCTTTGCGGAGCATACGGAAAAATATTGCCTCTTTTTTGCGTGGGCTTCGTGGTTTTTGTGGTTTTTTCTCTGTGCAACGGAGTGCTGAACAGATTTTTTGCAGATGCAGGCAGTTTGGTTCTTGCTGTTGTTGCGGCAGTTACACTGCCCGTATTTATAGCGATAATAAGCCCTCTCAACCTTGCGTTGCAGATAAAACACCTTCTTCTTGCAAGAGGCGCAAGGTACGGTGTGAAACCGCAAATCGGATTTGACGGAGGTCTTAAAGCCTGTGATTTATCGGTAAGACTTTTCGTGACAAAAGCATTCTGGTTTTTCTTTTTTGAGGCAATACCTGTCAGTTTATGGTTTGTGTTACTTTTTCAGATAAGGATTACCGATGTCAGTGTGAATGCCGCTTTTGCCGTGACGGCAGGTCTTTCTCTGCTTGGAATTACAGGTTTTGCTTTCTGGCTGATTTTTATTCAGCGTTACTCAAAAGCAATGTTTTTTCTCTCCTGCTACAAGGATTTTACACCAGGAGATGCCATAAGAGAAAGTGTAAGAAAAACCAAAGGTAATGAGGTTGACATATTCCTTTTCAAATTGGGCTTTCTGCCCTGGTTTTTGCTTTGTTTACTTGTTTTGCCTTTGTTCTATGTGGTTCCGTACTATAAACAAAGCGTCACCTGCTTTTTCCTTCGCAGATGACGCTTACGTTAACTTTAAATCAGATTTTGATTTTAAAAACAGCTTTTTTGATTTTGTCTGTTCCCATTTTAATGCAGGGCTTGTGAGTGTCTGCGGGAGCAAGAAATGCAAATGTGCCTTCTGTGAGTGCAACACGTGTTGCGGCGGCAGTCTGCTCTGTGAAAAATTCAATGTCAGGTTTGTAGCCTGTTGAATTTTTTGCAAATTCAATGGGAAGAACATCGATTGCTTCTTCGCCTGTAATTGCAAGTTGGAGATCGTGGTAGTCTCTGTGTGCTTCATAATCCCCACCGTTTGCAGGCTCATATTCCGAAATGCTTACCTTGATTCCCTCAGCGACATCATAGCTGCCGCATTCAAGAGCTTTAAGGTCATTCTTTTCAATGAATTCTGCTATCTTTCCGAAAGCAGGGTTGAAATTCTTGTAAAGTGTAAGGTTTTTTGCAGTATCGAAAATCATAAAAACAACTCCTCCGATTTGATAATTCAATTATATATCTTTGGTTTCAAAAGTCAACATTTTAATTGACACAGAAAATCTTTGATGATAAACTGAAACAAAGAGGGGGAGTGATACGGTGAAACTCATCTGCATTGTGCTTGCTTTGTTGCAGGCATTCATATTTTCGGTTTTCACATCAGGAAAAAAGCAGACAATCGGGGTGAATGAATTTATGAAACATCAGACATTTGAGGGTTTTGGTACAAGCTCTGCCTGGTGGTCGCAGACAATCGGCGATGAAGAAACTGCAAGAGAAATTGCAAGGCTTCTTTATGATGACGAAACAGGTCTCGGTCTTGATATTTATCGTTATAATATCGGCGGCGGAGAAAAAGAAAATCCTCATTGCCGTATAGGTGACCCTACCAGACGCACTGAAAGTTTCTATGTTTTCAATGAAGAAACAGGTGCTTATGAATATGATTTTACCCGTGATGCCAACGCACGAAGAATGCTTGATATGGCGGTGGAATACGGAGCGACAGAAGTTATCCTTTTCTGTAACAGTCCCCATTTTTCAATGACAGCAAGCGGTCATGCATCGGGTGGCCTTACGGAATATGCATCCAATCTTCCCAAAGAGAATTATGGTGCTTTTGTGGATTATGTTCTCACAATAGCGGATTGGTTTGTGGCACAGGGATATCCCGTAACCGCAATTTCGCCCATAAATGAACCTCAGTGGAAGTGGGGCGGTGATTGGGTCGGTCAGGAGGGCTGCCATTACACGGTCGAAGAAACCGTTGAGGTGCTTGAACTTTTTGCTCTTGAAATGCAGAAACGCAACTCGCCTTACAAGCTTAACGGTCCCGAAAGCGGCGAACTTTCACCTGCATATTACGAATACATAGATAAATTCTTTGAAAGTGAAATCCTCAGCGAATTCTGTGAATATTACAGCGGACACAGCTATTGGATTGACAACAACCTTGGGGCGAAATCCGAAGTTGGCAAAAAGTTTGCGAAGGAGTATCCCGATAAAAAGCTTGAAATGAGCGAATGGTGTGAATTGCCGCTGACAATTGATTCAACAACAATCGACAGCGGTCTTTACATGGCAAACATTATCATTCAGGATCTGAACCTTATGAATGCAGTTTCCTGGCAAAGCTGGACTGCCGTAAACGGTGACGGACTTATGGAAATCAAAGACGGAAAACTTGTTATTTACAGCAGGTATTATGCCTACAAGCATTTTTCGAATTTTATAAGGCAGGGTATGGTAAGAGTTGATGTTATGGATAGCCTTGAAGATAACAGCAAGGTTGCGTCAACCGCATTTACCGACGGAGAAAAAACCGTTACGGTGCTTGTGAATAACAGCGAAAATCCGCAGAATATAAGGCTTTACGGGGATTATTCTCCGTCAGAAATTTATGTTACGGATGCAAACCGACGTTTTGAAAAAACGGCTGTTGATAATGCTGTGGAAGAAATAAATCTTTCTGCAAAAAGCATCACAACAATAATATCCGAAAAATAGTAACAGGCTGACTCAACTGTTGAGTCAGCCTGCTTTTTAGTAATCTTTTGTGATAAGCACGGGATTGTTTGTGAATGCGAATTCAAGAATCATAAGGTCAGGATTATAAAGCATATATGCACCGTATGTGGTGCCGTCAATATCTTTCAATGTGTCAACGGTAGTGACTTCGAATCCGTCAACGGTTGAAACTCCTATGGGACCGCTGAATTTTTCTTTACCCAACAAATCGCAGTAATCGTCAAATTCTTCCTCTGTTACACCGATGAACGCATTTCCTGCATTGCCTGTGCAGAGAAATTCCCAGTGCCAGTTCGGGGTGAGTGTTTCACCGGGGGCACTTGTAATGAATTCAAGGCTGGCATCGTGACCGCAATAGAATCCGGGTCCTGCGCAGTAGCCGTCAAAATCGGGGAAGAATTCAAGAAGTTTTTCAGGCAGACCTTTTGTGCAGGGAACAATGTCGATAACTACGGTCAGATTTCCGTTTTCAATATTTGAGCTGTTGATTTTTACGATGTTTGTTCCGTTCTGCCAATAACCGTGAACACCGTTTCTGTAATAAATATTATCAATTTCATTTACGGTACGTGTTCTGCCGATATAACCGTTTGCAAGAAGATTATTTGTGAAACCGAAAAAGTTATTGTATGGGCAGGTGAATCTCATTCTTACCCAATCGGAGTTATAGTCGTTTTCATCTGTCAGATGGTTTCCTTTTGCTGTTTCAAAATTGAATGTACCGTCGGGAGGTGCGGGAAAATCAGCAGGAATAAGGTCTGAATTCCAATCTGTAATAATAACTTTTTCGCTCTCCGAGGTCGTTTCTGCTGCGGTTGTTACGGTAGTTCCGCTTGTATCGTTTCCTGTGCAGGCACAGAGAAAAATCATAGATGCAGCAAGAATAAACGCAAAATATTTTTTCATATGAATTCTCCCAAAAATAAAGTGAACGGTATTTCTACCGTTCACTTTAACACAAAAGCTATTATTTTTCAATAGGTTTATCCCATGTAAAAGCGTATAAGGGAAGTGATTTCACCGAAAAGACCGAGAAAATATTCGGAAGCAAGCTGTATATTGTAAATCCATTCGCCGAAACCGTAGCTTTCCAGTTCTTCAAGGCTGTCACAATCCAGCAGTGCAATAATCGATTGTCTGAGATATCTTGAAATTCTGTTAAGGTTAAATTTTTCGTTGCTGAAAAAATTTATAAGGTTTTCATCAAATGTTGCTTTTGTTTCTTCGCATTCATAGGTTTTGATATCGCTGCCTGCCGATTCAACACAGAGGGTAATGTTGCCGTCGCTGTTTTCGGTTGTGTAAATATGATAGTAGATTTCACTTCCGTCAGGAAGGGTTATATAATTTTCGGCATAGCTTTCGTATGTTGATTCGAGTTTGCTTCCGTCACTGAATGTAAAGTTTACTGTTTCTTTTGCGGGCAAAGATCCCTCGTATCCGTCGTAGTATACTTTGGTACCAAGATAGTTTTCAATGTTTGTGATTTCAACATCACTTATTATTTCCGTAATAAGCATTACGTCGATTCCGATGTCAATGTTTTCACCGGAACCGGTGTATATTACAGTGCTTGCACCTTTTTTATATCCGTCTGGTGCTTCCGCATAAACATACGAAAAAGTTGTTGTGTTGCCGGATGAAAATGTTACCGAGGCATCGGCGTAAATCTCGCAGCTGTCTGCGTAGAAGTAAATATCCCGATTGAGAAGAAGTTTGTTTCCGTATTCTATTGATTCTATTGATTTGCCCTGATAAGTCACTTCAAAGCTTTTGTTTTCAAACAGAGTGTATGCGTCGAAACAGATATAGGTTTTGCCTTCATCAAGCTTGTAAGTGAATTCGGTGATCCCGTCATCGTTGTTATAGTAAGAACGATCCTCTTCGCCGCTTGCGGTGAAACCGTCGGTTTCACGGGGTACTCCTATCCATCCGTCAAAGAAATAATCGGAAAATCCTACGGTGTAGTATCCGCTTTCTTCAATGTTGAGTTCATAGCAGAAAAAATAAGAATCTTCGGGTGCTGTGAGAATATTGGTGCCTGTTGTAATTTCACCTGCAATATCGTAGATGTATTCCGAACCGTAATAATCCCACAAGAGCTTATCGGTTTCCTCTGCGGCAAAGGCTGATATACAGCCCAGAGCCATTACTGCCGCAAGTGTCAGTGCCAATAGTGTTTTGAATGTTTTTTTCATGAATTTATCCCCCTCGTTTTGTTTGACTCAATGTTACCACGGAAAATATTGTCTGTAAATATTTATTACGGAATTGAAACCAAACTGTAAATTGTTGTAATCTTCTGTAACGGTTTTGTAATTTTTTGATGTACAAAACGGGTGTTGTGTGATATAATCGTGTGGAATTAAGGCGAAAGGGGGAGACGGATGCCCAGAAGCATAGACTATAATGTGCCTGCCGAGTATGAAGGCAGAAAGGTAGTGCATTTTCTGAGGGGTTACTGCGGCTTTTCTGCACGGGTTATGCGCAAAGTGAAATACTCGCTTAAACTCAACGGTGTGCAGACCAGAACAATAGACCGTATAAAGTGCGGAGATATAATCAATGTGGTTATTCCTGATGATGAAATTCTTCCGGAGGCCCTTGAAGCTGAGCTTGATATCATTTATGAGGATGATGATATTCTGGTTGTTAATAAATCACCGTTTATGGCGATGCATCCTACTCACAATCATCAGGGCGATACCCTTGCAAATGCGGTTTCGGCCTACCTTTCAAAAAAAGGCAAGAGTGCGGCTTTCAGGTCTGTTGGCAGGCTTGATAAAGGCACATCAGGTGTTGTTGTGTGCGCACTGAATCCTCTTGCGGCAAGCAAGCTTGCAGGGGGAGTGAAAAAAGAATATTATGCTCTTGTCAAAGGTAATCTCAGCGGTGAGGGCAGGGTGGATGTGCCCATTTACAGACCTGACCCCATGAAAACCCTCCGTGCCTGCTCGTATGAGCTTGGGGTTGAACCTGCGCTTACGAATTGGAGGGCGGAAAGAGAATTCGATAATGCAACTCTGCTGAGTCTCCGCCTTGAAACGGGCAGAACACATCAGATAAGAGTGCACATGGCTTTTTGCGGCAATCCTCTTGCAGGTGACAGTATGTACGGTGACTTTATGCCTGAAATCGGGCATCAGCTTCTTCACTGCCGTAACTGTACTCTTGTTCATCCTGTCACGGGGAAAACTATGAAATTTGAAGCCTCGTTCCCCGAAGATTTTGAGAATGCATTGAAAAAATGCGGAATAAATGAATAAAAATACAATTTTGCTTTACTTTTAATATAAATGCTGTTATAATGTATTTATCAAAAATATATGGAGGCAACTCGTATGAAAAAATTCATTAAAGCTATTTCTGTTATGATGGTTGTTGCTTTGCTTGCAACTGCACTTTTTGCCTGCGGTGACAATGCAACAAAAGACCCTGCTGCAAAGGCAGTCAAGGTTATTGACATTGATCTTACTCAGGAAGAGTATGCATTCGGTGTTGATAAAACCCAGCCCGAACTTCTTACACAGGTTAACGCATTTATTGCAAAGATTAAGGGCGACGGCACATTTGACGAAATCTGCAACAAGTATTTCGGTGACGGCACACCCACAGCAGTTAAGTCAGCAGCTCTTGACCCCACAAAGGACCAGCTTGTTGTTGCAACAAACGCTGCATTCGAACCCTTTGAGTACACAGTAGGCGAAGATTACTACGGTATTGATATGGAAATCGCAGCTCTTCTTGCTCAGGAACTGGGTATGGAACTTGTAATCAGCAACATGGACTTTGATTCAGTATGCCTTTCCGTTGGTCAGCAGAAGTGCGATATCGCAATGGCAGGTCTTACAATCAAGCCCGACAGAGAAGAGTATGTTAACTTCACAGATTCATATTATGAAGCATCACAGAAGCTTATCGTAAAGGGTGGCGACACAACATTCGATGCATGCACAGATGCAGCATCAGTTGAAGCAATTCTCAATACATACGATGCATCAGTTAAAATCGGTGTTCAGAACGGCACAACAGGTCAGTTCTATGTTGAAGGCGACGAAGAATGGGGCTTTGCAGGTTTCGAAGCAACTTGCGTAGGCTACAAGAACGGCTCACTTGCAGTTCAGGACCTTATCAACGGCGGTGTTAACTATGTTATCATCGACTCAGCACCCGCAGCCTGCATTACAGAAGCTATCAACGCTGTTCAGTAATCTCAGCAGTAAAACCGTTCAAATTAAAATGAAGATGTAACCTCACCAATGCGGTGAGGTTACTCTGTCAAAAGGGATAAATGCTATGAATTTTGAAGCCAAGATAAATAAATTTATCGAGATTCTCATTGACTACAAAGGCTATGTAAAGGTTATTGAAGGTCTTGAAAACACGCTTAAAATCGCAATTCTCGGTCTTGTTATCGGTATTGTTATCGGTACGCTTATTGCCACTATAAGGGTTATACCCAAGTATAAGCGTCTTCCCAGAGTTCTCAACTCAATCTGTACATTTTATGTAGGCTTTTTCAGAGGCACACCTATGGTTGTTCAGCTTCTGCTTTTCTATTATGTTGCCTTGCCTCTTATGGGTATAAATTTGCCATCTGTCAGCGTTGCAATTGCGGTTTTCGGTCTTAACAGCGGCGCATACATATCCGAAATTATGCGAAGCGGTATTCAGTCCGTTGACTACGGTCAGACCGAGGGCGGCAGATCTGTGGGTCTCAGTTTTTCAACAACAATGATGAAAATTGTTATTCCTCAGGCTGTCAAGAATATTCTTCCTACTCTGGGTAATGAATTTATTGTTCTCATTAAAGAGACCTCTATCGTTTCGTTTATCGGTGCTGCTGACCTTTATGTTGCGTTCAACTATATCGGTTCAAACAGCTATGAATTTATGGTTCCGTATCTTGCAATGGCGATAATTTATATTGTTATCGTATGCCTTATCACGGTGCTTATCAAATTTATGGAAAGGAGCTTGAAGAAGAGTGATAGACGTAATTAACCTCAAAAAGAGCTTTGGTAAAAACGAAGTTCTCAAAGGCATTGACATCAAAATCAACAAAGGCGATGTTGTTGTGGTTATCGGTCCTTCAGGCTCGGGCAAATCAACTTTCCTGCGTTGTCTTAACTGTATGGAAGACCCTACGGGCGGAAGCATTATTTTTAACGGTGTTGATATTGCAGACCCCAAGGTTGATATCAATATTCATCGCCGCCGCATCGGTATGGTGTTCCAGCACTTCAATCTTTTCAATAACAAAACCGTTATTCAGAATATTATGCTTTCTCCCGTTCTCTGTGCAAAAGCTGACAGAAGAAAGGCTGTTATAAAAAACCTTTTCTCTAAAACCAAGCAGCCTGTTCAGAGTGTTGCCCAGATCAAAAAGGATGCTGAAGAAAACGCACGCAAGCTTCTTGCAAGAATCGGTCTTGAAGATAAGGCGGATGCATATCCTTCAACCCTTTCGGGCGGTCAGAAGCAGAGAGTTGCCATTATCCGCTCACTTGCAATGAATCCCGATGTGATCCTTTTTGATGAACCTACCTCAGCTCTTGACCCTGAAATGGTAGGCGAGGTTCTTGAACTTATGAAGGAACTTGCTCAATCGGGAATGACAATGGTTGTTGTTACTCACGAAATGGGCTTTGCAAAGGAAGTGGGTTCAAGGGTTGTGTTCATAGACGAAGGTGTTATCAAGGAAGAAAATAACCCTGGGGAATTTTTTACAAATCCTCAGAATGCCCGTCTTAAAGAGTTCCTTTCAAAGGTTCTTATGTAATTTTTAGTTAAGGTGGTTTGGCTGATGAAAACTAAGGCTGCCAAAATTTTTTCTTCAATAAAATATGAACTGTGCATATTTGTTTTGCTTGCTGTTCAGGCAATATGGAATCTGTACCCTGATTTCAGTGTAGGAGAATTCACAAGGCTCTATTACCTTGTTGACTTTTCTATGGGCAAAACATCAAGACTTATTGTAGGCTCGATTGTGAAGCTTCTGAATCCAGACCCGAGTCCGGAATGGATTGCAGGCTTCTGTATGGTTGTGCTCGGTGTTGTGTTCGTTTTATCGTCAGTTGTGATAGGAAAAGTCATAAAATGTTCCGACAGTGAAATAAAAGCACACACCCTTGTGCTTGTTGCTTTTGCAATCACGGGAATGTTCACGTTTTCAAACTTTTCTTTATATCTCGGATTTCTGGATATATGGATGTTCATTATTGCATTGATTGCAATATTCTGTGCATGGAATAAGCATCTCAGATGGTTTGTCCCCGTGCTTTGTGCCGTGGGAGTATTTATACACAGCGCCTTTGCAATAACCTATTTTCCGCTTATAGCACTTTTTGTTTTTTACCTTGCGGTTACAAAAGAGAAGAAATTTGCATCTTTCCTGGTGCTTGCCGTTTCTTTTGCTGTTACGGCGGCAGTAACACTCTGGGTTTCCGTTAAAGGTGCAGATACTGCAACAATGACTTACGAACAGCTTGTCGGTATTCTCAGAACCCGAGGCGGATATACCTATACCGATTTTGGCATTAATAACATTGCTTTTTATATTCTTGACATACCTCCTGCAAATACGGGAGTTACCCCTGAAATGGTTGCAGGCGCATCTGCACTGGAACGTCTGAAACTGATGGCAGGTGTAAATCTTTCCGATATTTCACTGACTCATACAATTTCGCTTGTTGCTTTCGGCGGAGCGGTTATTGCCGCATTCTGGGCAGTATGGGTAATGTGTATGAGGAATACAGACAGTAAGGGTAAAAAGTTTGTTTATCTGTGTTTTGCACTTTCTGTTTTTACAATTCCTTTGGGAATGCTTGTTGCAAACGACTTTATCCGTTGGTTCCAGTCAACAATCATAACTCAGTTTGCTCTTGCAATGTTCATGATTGCTGTTAAAGATGAGCCTTTTAAAAAGACTTTGCAGCAGCTTGAAAATTATTTTAAGGATAAAACGGTTTTGCTTGCGATAATGTTTATCGTATACGCTACTGTTCAGCCTTACGGACTTTCAGCATAAAAAAAGAGGATGTGCTTTGCGCACATCCCCGGCAGAATTTATATGTTTGAAAAGCGGTTGTTTTTGATTATCTGATAGGCTTTTGTAAGTTCTGTAATTCCGTCATCAAGGGAATATATCGGAGCCCAGCCCAGACCCTCCAGCTTTTCGTTGGAAACAATGTAATTGCGTTTGTCAGGGTCTTCACCTACGGGAGCTTCAATATAGGTGAATTTGGGGATAATCGCTTTGATTTTTTCGCAAAGTTCTATCTTTGAGAGATTGGAGTCGGACAGACCGCAGTTGTGTGTGCCGCCTTCCATTCTTTCAAAGTTTTCAATGGCAAACCAGAATGCATTTGCCGCATCTCTGACATGAAGATAGTTTCTTTTGAAGCTGCCTTCAAAAACAACCAGAGTACGGTCAAAAACAGCGCGGTAAACGAAGTCGTTTACAAGCAGATCGGTTCTCATTCTGGGTGAAGCGCCGAAAAGAGTTGCAAAGCGGAATGCAGTTGTACCGCTTTCGCTGAGCACGGCGGCTTCTGCTTCAACCTTGCTCTTGCCGTATATGGATATTGGTCTTATAGGGGATTTTTCAGTGCAGAATTTTTCGCCTTCACCCAGACCGTATCCGCTGTTTGTGCAAGGGAAAATGATGCGCTGACCCTTTTCTCTCAGACGGAGAATCATTCTGATTGCGTCATAGTTTATTGAGTATGCAGAGCAAGCTTCTTTATCGCAGATGGGGAAGCCTGCAAGAGCTGCAAGGGGAATGATGTAATCTTTACCCTTCATTGCTTCTTTAACTGCATTTTCATTGCGTGCATCTGCATTAATCATAGTGAAATCAGGGTTTGCACAGCATTCAAGCAAGGGATTCTGATTGTAAAAAAGGTTATCAAGTACGGTTACGCGGCAGCCTTTTGAAAGAAGCAGTGGGACGAGCACGGAACCTATGTAGCCTGCACCGCCTGTAACAAGAATATCAAGCATATTTATTCACTTCCGTTTTTAAAGTATAGATACTTTACCACAAATTTTTAATTAAGTCAATTTCAATATCCGGTTTCAGCCGAAAAATATAAACAGGGAGCACGATGAAAATGATAAAAAATGCTCAATGGGATGTAAAAACAAAAATCAAAACTTTTCTGATTTTATTCTTTACCGTTTTTGCAGGAATTTTTTATTTCGCAATATCAAAAGAATGGGATTCTGTAAGGGATGTTATCACTCAGTTTGCAGCATCACTGGCTTTTTCAGCTTTTGTCGCATTGACACTTAACGAAAAAGGTAATAATCTGTTTTCGGCGCAAGGGATGCTTATGACTGCTTCTGTGTTCCTTACATTGGGGATTTTGGTTTCCGGAGAAAATCTTAGCAGCGAGACAATCAGAATGCTTGTATTTATGCCGCTGATGCTTATATGTTCGCAAAAAGCGGTTCTTGTTCCTGTTTTTGCGGTGCTGAGTGTTGTTGCTGCTGCGGAATACAGCGGAACAGCAATTATGTGTCTTCCTGCGGCGGCAGGTGTTCCTCTCATATATCTTTCCGAGGAGCTTGAAAAATCTCCTTTGTGGAAGAAGATTCTTGTTGCGGTATCCGAGATTGCGGTAATCGGTGCAACCGTTTATACATTCTGGTACAGACGCTATTCATATACCGTTCATTCTCTTGTTACGGAAATATGGGATTCGATTGCCATATTGTTTGCAATAGCTGTTTTTGTAGTGCTTGCTATTGATTCGATCAAGAAAAAAAGAACAGTTACCGAAACCGCAGGATATATTATTTCAGCAGTGTTTTCAGTTGTACCTCTGTTTATATACAGTTCATACTCATTCCCGGCAGGTGCAGCAATGATTATGACGCTGACGGTTATTTGTCAGAACGGTCTGCCTCTGGAAGAACACGGTGAAAATTTGCTGAAATCTGTTTGTTTAAAATTTAAAAAATAAAGAGAGAGCATCAGCTCTCTCTTTTTTTATTTGTATTCGACTTTTACTACGGGATTGAATGTGATTCCGTTTTTGTTGAACCACACGGATTCAAGTGCCCATTCCTTCCAGTTGTCGGGTACGGATTTGTTCATTACTTTTACCGTGTTGGGCTTTTCTTCAAGTTCAACGGTGCAATCCTCAATAATTCCCTTGAAGTAGTCGTGCCAGTTAAAACTGAAATCTTCGCTGAAATTATTTCTTCCGGGTAATTTCAGCACGGTTTTCTGGTATCTGACAAGCTCATCAATAGTACTGTCAGGAACACCGTAGCCCTGAATCAGGGGTCTTATTTCATTATAGAATGTATCTATTCTGTATATTGTATCAAGGAATGCAAGAAGGGTATTGCTCCATGAAAGGTCGCCGAAAAGGTCGTTCTGATAAAGTGAAATCGGTTTACTTTCGGTTATTGATTTGTAGTAACTGTAAAGCTTCTGATATGCGGAATATGCAACCGATTCTTTATTTTTAAGTGCGGAATTTATAATATCATTATAGAAATTTTCATAGGGTACGTTGTACTTCGTGAAAAGGTATATTGCAATGAATTTGAGAATTCCGAAATGATGGTAAGATTCTTCAAAGCAGGTGAAAATATTTGCTTTAATCCAATCCTCAGGGCACATGGTGTTGGTGCCGATGATGTATGATGTGGTTTCGGTGACATCATCCTCATCGTTTGTGTGAGCCACAAGAAACGGTACTTCAACTGAAATAATGCCGTGCTTTTTCATATAGTCAGGGTCTGCCATAGGGGAATTGGGGAGAAGCACGCATATATAAGTTGTGATAAGTCTGTGCTGACCTGCGGCAAGAAGCTTTCCGATTCCGTTACAGAAGCTTTCGTATGTTTCACCGGGAAGACCCACGATAAGTTCAGAATAAATCGTGATTCCTTCTTTTCTGTAAAGTGAAAGAAGCTCACTGAATGAGTCCAGGTCCATATTTTTTCTGCCGATATTTTCAAGTGTTTCGGGGTTAAGGCTCTGGAATGAAATGGTAGCACCCTGCTTGGTCAGATTGTGCTGTTCAAGCTGTTTGTTGATTTCAAAAACCCTGAGAGGATTTGCTTTTGCATAGTTGATACGGAGTCTTTCGGGGTAGCCGGTTTTTTCTCTTACGCTTACAAAATAATCAACAATATCAAGATCACGCTCAAAAGCGCCGAAGTTTGCATCCGCCCCCCAGATAAATTTGGTTTTGTGCGCTGCAAGCCAATCAATTTCTGCATAGATTCTTTCTATGGGGAAACGCTTGATTTTCTGGTTATTGCAGCCCCAGTCACAGTAGGCGCAGCTATTGGGACAACCGCGGCTTGTTTCAAGAATAGCATCAAGCTGCATATCGGGGTTTTCTTCGTATATAGAATCAAAAAGTCCTGTGAGATAGGGCGAGGGATAATCGATACGCGTAAGGGTTTCAACCGGGTTATGTACTATCTTTCCTTCACTGCGGAAAGAAAGATTGCTTACCGATGAAAAATCAGGGGCTTCTTTGCAAAGCTCACAAAGGAGATTGCTGAAAGCTTCTTCGCCTTCACCGCGGATAAGAAAATCTATGAAAGCGTATTTGTCAAGAAATGAGTTGTTGCCGCCTGCAATATTATGACCGCCGAAGATAATTATACAGTCAGGATATTTTTCTTTGATTTTTTCGGCAAGAGTAAGATTATATTTTGTATTCCAGACATAATTGGAAAAGCCTACAACTCCGGGGGTTTCAAGGCTCGATAACGCTTCGTCAATTTTTTCGCGTACAAATATAAAACGCTTGAACTCGTAATGTGATTTAACCGTTTCGTTTGTCAATGCGTTGGCAATCAACAAGCCTGCGGCATAAGGAAGGTATGCAGCCTTGAAATTCTGACCTGAATAGGTGTTTGACGGCTGTACCATATAGATGTTTTTCATTTTATCTCTCCTGAGTTTCAGTGGAAACGAAGCTGAAAAATTCAGCTGATTTCGCTAATCCCCAGTAAAATTTTATACCTAAAAGCATAAAAAATCAATAAATTTGCCAAAAAAGAATAATACATATAGTATATGTATAACTTTGCACACAAAACGCAGGAAATATACAAATTGTAGAGTTTTATTGCCAATAAAAAAATAAAGCGGATTTTACGTATGAAAATCCGCTTTATTTTTTACTGAATGTAAATTATTTTGCACGGTGTATGTAGGTGCAGCTTGAATCCTTTCTTCCGTACCATGCAACATTCCTTGCGAAATGTTCCAGGGATGTAAAGGGCTTTGTTTCTACGGAAACCGTGCATTCTTTTTTGTGTAAAGATGCATCTTTACTGTTTATGATTGCTTTAAAATAATCTGCAAAATCATAACCGCAATCAAAAGTGAAATTATTGTCAAAGGGATGCTTGAGCATTTTTTTCTGGAAATCCAGCAGTTCTTTGAAGAATTCCGCATCCTCAAAATATTCTGAAAGAAAATCTTTTATTTCATTGTAGAAAAGCTCCGAATCACATACGGTGTAAAGAAATGCATATTCTTCGAGAGTCCACATTATATTGCCGAAGCGTTTGTCCACACAGTTAGGCGTGCCTTTTTCGGCAATTACATCGTCAAGTCTGTTGTTGATTTCGATGAAAGCTGTGCCGATTACGGTTGAAGGCTTGCTCAATGCGAATTCAAGCAGAGAGGTGTAAAATTCTTTGTAGGAACAGATTTTGTGTTCATAGAGATAAATAGCAAAGAATTGCAGAATACCCATATGATGATAACACTGAACAACCGTGGAAAAAAGGTTCATTTTCTTCCATTCGTCACGGGTCATGGAATAGGTTTCCGTAACGATGCTTGATGACTCGGGTATCTCATCTTTGTCATCAGCTTCACGGTGGGGCTGATTGAGAGGAATGTGAGATGTTTTTATGCTGTATTTTTCAACATAATCCTTCTGACCCATAATTGAGCAGGGGAGCCATTCACAGTTATGAATGTATATGGAGTTATGCTGACCCAGTTGCAAAAGCCTGTCGATTCCGTCAACGAAGCTTTCGTATGTTTCACCGGGAAGACCCAGAATAAGCTCTGTGTATGTGGCAACACCGGCCTCATTATACATTCTCATAAGCTCCGAATAATATTCAATGCTTATATTTTCGCGGCCTATATTTTTTAAAACTTCATCGTTCATTGACTGGAATGAAAGAGTAATGCCTTTGTTAAGACCGTTCTTTTCAAGTTTCATTCCTATATCAAAAACAGTTTTTGTGCTGTTTTTTGCGTATGATGTCTGAAATCCGACGGGTCTGCCCGTTGCCTTGTGAGCCTCAACAATTCTGTCGGTTATTTCAAGGTCGCGGCTGAACATTCCGAAGTTTGAATCAGCTGAACCCAGACCGTAAACTCTGTTGCTGCTTATCCAATCGATTTCCGCATAAACTCTCTCAATGGGGAATTTGCGGATTTTGGATTTCATATTACTCCAATCGCAATATGCGCAGGAATTGGGGCAGCCTCGTGAAGTTTCGATAAGTGCCATAAAATCCGTATCGGGATTCTCTGCAAGAATGCTGTCAAAATATCCGTTCAGATAGGGTGAAGGAAAGTCGCATTCATCAGAAATAATCTGGGGATTCGTAATGATACCGTCTTTTGTACGCAGTGAAATACCAGGGATTTTTTCTGCCTCGTCAAGACCGATAAGTGAACGCATAAGTCGGCGCAGAGTAACTTCGCCTTCACCGTGAAGAAGGTAATCGATATACGGGCATTCCTCCAGCATACCGCCTCCGGGTGCAACATGGTGACCGCCGAAAACGATTTTGCATTCAGGGTATAATTCTTTTATTTTTTTAGCAACTGCTTTATTGAAATTGCAATTCCAGATATAAGTTGAAAAGGCAACCAGAAACGGGTCGCTGATTCTGTTCATTACATTGTCAACCGAGTCACGCAGAAAGAATATTCTTTCAAGGTGATAATTTTCGGCAACATCTTTATCTGCAAATGCATATGCGGAAAGCTGACCTGCGGTATAGGGCAGGTGTGCAGCTTTGCCGTATGAATAGTTAACCTGAAAAAAGTAGAAATTCCGTTTCAACTCATCACGAGCCTTTCGAAGTGTGTGCCGGTCTCACGGCAGAGATATTGTTTGTGTAAAGTGTTGCACCTTTACGCCTGCCGTACCAAACAATTTCTTTGGCGAATTCAGGCCAGTTATCATAAGTTTTTACCGCCTCAAAAGTGTAGGCAGTCTTTTTCTTTTCGGGAACAGGTTTTTCTGTGGATACATCCGAGAAATATGCAGCAAAATCATAGTCGCATTCAAAGGATTTACCGCTTTCAAAAGGTCTTTTTACGGCGTTTATCTGGAATTTGCAAAGTTCTGTAAAAACGTCGTCCTCAATTCCAAGGTTCTTTATGTATCCGTCAATGATTTTTTTGTATTCACCCGAATCATAGAGAAGTTCAAGGAAAAGACCTTCTTCAAAAAACCATGTTACATTGCCGAAAACGGGGTTGCTGTGATTCCAGTCACCCTCCAGCGAACCGTCAAGCTTCCGCTTGATTTCTCTGAAAAGCTTACCGACTCTGCCTTCGCTTTCAAGGCAGAATTCGAGAAGTCCCGAATAGAAATCGTAATAGTCAATGCCCAGTGCATAGTAGGCATAGATCGAAAAATAGCGAAGCAAACCCAGACTGTGGAAACATTGCAGACATATGGAAAAAAGATTTGCGTAAACCCAGCCGTCACGGGGGAGGGTGCTTGTTGAACGGACAAGATATGAATATTCGGGGATGCTGTCTTTTTTGCCGCTTGCTGAATGTATGTGATTGAACTGAACCTTCATGGGTTCAATTTTATATGTTTTCATAAAATCGGGGTCGCACATAGGTGCGTTTGGAAGCAATTCACAGTAGTAGACGCTGATTGAATTGTGCTGACCTGCCCTGAGAAGTTTACAAAGACCCTGACAGAAGCTTTCTGCGGTTTCTCCGGGTAAGCCCAGAATAAGCTCGGAATATGTGGGAATATTGGCCTTGCTGTAATCTGCCATAAGACCTGAAAAATGCTCCATTGTCAGGTTTTTGCGGTTTATGATTTTAAGGACATCGTCGCAGAGTGTCTGATAAGCCATGGTTGCACCTTTGTCAAGGCCTCTGGAATTCAGTGCCTTTGAAATTCTGAAAACTCTTTCGGCACTGTTTTTTTCGTAGCAGGGACGGAATACCTTGGGGAAGCCTGTTTGCTTGTTGAGTTCAACAATGTATTCCGCGATTTCTTCGTCACGGTCAAAAATTCCGAAATTTGCATCGGCGCAGAAACAGTATTCTATGTTATGGTCAGAAAGCCATTTAAGTTCACCCTTAACTTTTTCCATGGGAAAAAGTCGGAGCTTTTTATGGTTGCTCCAATCGCAGTATGCGCAGTTATAAGGACATCCGCGGTTGGTTTCGATAATCGTATCAAACATTACATCGGGATTTTTTTCAATAATTGAATCGAAAACTCCCGTGAGATAGGGTGACGGATAGTCTTCAAGGCTTTCGGGACAGTGGGGGGGAGTGAGAATGTTACATCCGTCGGTGTCTCTGAATGCTATGCCTGCGCACTCTGAAAGGTCGGTTCCGTCACGAAGGGCGCGGAGTAAATTGGCAGTTACTTCTTCACCTTCACCGAGAGTGAGGATATCAATGTAATCCTTTGCAAGGAATTCCATTCTGTCAGAAACACTGTGACCGCCGAAAACGATAATACATTCAGGGTATTTTGCTTTCACAGCCTTTGCAAGAGCTTTGTTGAATTCAACATTCCATACATAGGTTGAAAATGCAACAAGATACGGGTTATCCATACCGTCGGTTATAGCTTCAACATCACCCCTGCGGAAAATAATTTCCGGGAATGTGTATTCTTCCGCTATGTCAGGCTGAGCCTTACAGTATGCAACGATTGTGCCCGTTGCATAGGGAAGGTAAACCGATTTGTCAAATGCAAATCCTACCTGAATAAAATAAACGTTTTTCAAATTCAAAACACCTGCTTTATATTGTTAACGGCATCATAAAGGCTGCCGAATACCTGAGAGGCAACTCCGTTTTCATCTTTTTCATCATTGCCGATAAGAATGTTATATCCAATTCCTGCGTTTTTACCTGCAAGAATGTCGGATAATCTGTTACCGATTGTGAAACTGTTTTTCAAATCAATGTGTATGCCTGATTTTTCGAAATCTTCAACAGCTTTGAGTATAAGTCCGGGAGCGGGCTTTCTGCAATGGCAGTCAATGCGGTATTCTTCAACAATCCCTTCGGTGTGGTGAGGGCAGTAATAATAGCCGTCGGGAATGACCGAATGGTTTTTGCAAAGAAGATTATCAATGTGACTGTGAAGGATGTGCACATCTTTTTCTCCGTAAAGACCTTTTGCAACTCCTGCCTGATTTGTGACAACAATAACAAGATATCCCTTTTCTTTGAGGGATACAATCGCTTTATCCGCACAGGGAAGGAATTCAAAATCTTCCGTGCGGAAAAGATGAACGGTATCCTTGTTTATTGTTCCGTCACGGTCAAGAAAAACCGCACATCTGTTGCGTAGCGATACAAATCTGTCTTTTTCTTTCTGTGCAAGCGCATATGACTCAGGCACGCCGATATCAATGAAATATCCGTTGCTTTCATACACACCGATATCGTAATTTTTGTTTGCAAGAACTTCATTTTCAAATGAAAATTTGTCTTCTGTGATATTTTCAAGAAGTGTACGTCTGATAAAATAAATACCGCCGTTTATGTAACCCGAAGGCGCAACTCCGTTTTCGGTAAAACCGCAAAGTCTGCCGTTCTGAATTTCAAGCAGACCTGAACGGTGGGCGTTTTCAATAAACTTTGCGGCAAGTGTGATTTCACAGCCTGATTTATCGTGAATTTTCTTCATTTCAAACAAATTCACATCAAAATACGAATCGCCGTTGCAGACAATCACATCATCGTCCGTGCACATTTTCAAAGCTTTTTTAATACCGCCGCCGGTACCGAGAGGAGTATCCTCAACGCTGTATTCAATTGTCATACCGCGGTATCTGTTGCCTATGGCTTCCTCAACCTTTCCGGCAAGATATCCCGTTGAAATAACCGCCCGATG
This sequence comes from Acutalibacteraceae bacterium, assembly GCA_036309745.1. GTDB lineage: Bacteria > Bacillota > Clostridia > Oscillospirales > Acutalibacteraceae > CAG-177. Next base: position 189,046 of record JAXJTD010000067.1, read on the forward strand.
AACGCCGTTTGCATAAAGGTAATCAAGCAACAGACAAAGAAAAGGTTTGCCGTCTATGGGTGCAAGAGGTTTGGGGATATTATCGATACAGCCTTTCAGCCTTGTGCCGAAACCGCCTGCAAGAACAACCGCTTCCAAATCAATCCGCCTCCGCAATTATATCTTTCGTACCGTCGGGAAGCTCGACCCCTTTATCGTAAAAGGCGACGAGTGTGGTGTCATCACGGTAAACGAATCTGTGCATAACAAAGGGCTCGATAATAAACATATCTCCCTTTTTGAATTCATAGCTTTCGCTTTTTCCTTCAAGGCTGACTTCCAGCAGAAAAGCTCCGTCAACAACATAAAAGCCTTCTCTGTTCAGACGGTGAAAATGGTTTCCTCTTTCAACGCCTGCTTTTGAAGTGACAACATTTATCTGGCGGTATCCTTCATGAATAAGCTGAACGAGAGAGCCTCTGTCATCTTCAAAAATGAAATCAGGTTTTATTATTTTTACCATCATTTAAACCTCGGTTATAAGCATAAAAATTCACATTATAAAATAACATATAAGGTTATAAAAGTCAAGAGAACAAGGAGCCGATTTCCGCGAGAAACCGACTCCCTGTTTTAATATTTGCATATGATTTTTGTGCCTTCATTTTCGAATCTGAACGGAAATTCGTGCATGTCGGAGAGAGCTTTTCTTACATCTTCCTGCTTATCCTTCTCGGCATAAAACAGCAGACATCCGCCGCCTCCCGCACCAAGGAGTTTTCCTCCCAATGCACCTGCTTCAACAGCTTTCCTGTAAGCAACATCTATGTAATCTGTTGAAATTTCGGAGCTTATCTTTCTTTTTTCGAGCCATGTTTCATTGAGAAGATACCCGAAATCGTTAAGATTTCTGCACGGGTTTGTAAGTATATCCTCTGCCTCATCAACCATTTTAAGCATTTTCAGAAGTCTTTCCGTGTTTTGAGGAAGCATCTTTTTGGTGGTTTTCTGTACCTGAAAAGAATAGCGCGAAAGCCCTGTGAAAAACAGCAACAGATTATCTTCAAGTTGTTCTTTGCGTCCGTTACAGAAATTCACAGGCTTGACCGTATATCCATCTTCGGTGAAGTCGATACGGTTGAATCCTCCGAATGCCGAAGCAATCTGATCCTGAATACCTCCGTCTTCGTTACAGAGAGTGCGTTCAAGATAAATAGCTCCGTCTGCAAGCTGGCGCTTGGTTTTTTCTTCGCCCAACATTGCGTAAAATGCGTTGAGCATACCTACCGAGAATGCACTGCTTGTACCCAGACCTGTTTTCGCAGGAACATCGGCATCGTAATTGAGACAGATTTTTTCAAGACCGAGCCATTTCATTGCGTTGCGGATGGCAGGGTGCTGAATTTCATCGGCGGAGCATACCTTTTCGATTTTGGCGTAGGAAAGGTATGTTGTGTATTCAAACAAATCCGGCATTTCCCTTACGTTCACGTGACAGTACTTATCGAAAGTTGTTGAAATAACCGCACCTGAATGCTTTCTGAAAAATTCGGGAAAATCCGTTCCTCCGCCGAAAAAGGACATTCGCATAGGGGTTTGAGATATTACCATTTTTTATTCCTCACCAAACAAGATTAACGGGATTTCCGTTGAGGAAAGCTTCAACATTACCGCGGCAGATGCCCATAAGTCTTTCGCGCGTTTCGAAGCCTGCCCAGGCAATATGAGGTGTGATGAAACAGTTTTTTGCACCGATTAAAGGACAGTCTTTTCTGGGTGGTTCAACTTCAAGCACATCAAGACCCGCACCTGCAATAATGCCGTTTTCAAGTGCGTATGCAAGAGCTTTTTCGTCAACAACCTGACCTCTTGAAGTGTTAATCAATACAGCAGTTTTTTTCATTTTTGAAAGGAAATCCGCATTAACCATACCCTCTGTAAGCGGTGTAAGAGGGCAGTGGAGAGTTACAAAATCGCTTTTTGCAAGCAATTCGTCCTTTTCGCAGAATTGAACTGTTCCGTAAGGGGCAGGATGATTGGTATGTGCAACAACTTTCATTCCGAATGCAACGGCAATGTTGGCAACAGCTTTGCCTATTTTGCCGAAACCGATGATTCCCAGCGTTTTGTCGCAAAGCTCCGAAAGGGGAGCTTTCCAATAGCAGAAATCCTTACAGGCGCTCCATTCACCGCTGTGAACGGAATTGCTGTGAAGTGCAACGGAATTTGTGTGTTCAAGAATGAGTGCAAAAACAAGCTGTGCAACGGCATTTGTGCTGTATGAAGGTATGTTGCAAACGGGAATATTTTTTTCTTTGCAGTATTCCCAATCAACTATATTGAAGCCTGTGCTCAGCAGACCAACATATTCAAGGTCGGGCAAAGTTTCAAGCAACTCCTTACGTAAGGGCGTTTTATTTGTTATTACAATCTGACAGTCTTTGCATCTTTCCGCAACAAGTTCAGGCGGTGTACGGTCATAGACAGTGCAGTCTCCCAGCTTTTTTAACCAATCCCAGGAAAGATCGCCGGGATTTTCAGTGTATCCGTCAAGAACGGTGATTTTCATAAAAAGTTCCTCCGCAGTAATATAATCCACTCATATTATAGCATATTTTGCGGAAAATAAAATACCAAAATATTTTGTTTTCTTATTGACCCGACGAAGATAATATTATAAAATAACAGAATAAGAAGGTCAGAAAGCGGTGAACTTTTGAAAAAAACAAAAAAAGAAAAAAAGTATCTGCTTTTCGGCGGTCTTATACTGATTGCACTGGGTGTTGCGGTGGGCGTGCTTCTTTTTTCGCTTCAATACGATGAACTGTGGCGCTGGTATGCACAGACACAGCAAAAACTTCTGGAGCTTGAAGAGTACATTGCACATCTTGATAAGGTGTGGCAGTTTTTCGGTGCAGTAATGGTTCTTTTTGCAATCAAAAGCTTTTTCCCCATATACCCTACTTCTACGGTGTGCTTTCTTTCGGGTATCGTGCTTCCCGTTTATATTGCAATTCCCGTTAATATTCTTGGCTTTACGGTGCTTATAACCGTCAGGTATTTCTTCGGCAGACGATTCGGTGCAGGAGGTGCGTGGAAGGTTATATGCAAAACCGAGAAGCTGAAAAATCTTATCCGTCAGGACGGCAGAGGCAATCCTGCATTGCTTATTGCACTCAGACTTATTCCGGGTATGCCGGTCAACAGTATCTCAGGTATATACGGCTCATTCAATTTCGGTTACGGTAAATTTATTCTGCTTTCGGTAATCGGCTTTTTGCCGAAGCTTATTTCATTTACTCTTGTGGGAAGAAATGTCTACGACCCTTTGTCGGCGGGCTTCCTGCTTCCCATTATGATACTTCTGTTGATTACCGGAATCTGCCTTCTTTCCGTCAACGGAGTATGGACTACCGTAGAAAAAATTATGGAAACAATTAACAATCATAAAACCACTTCAAAAGAAAGGACGACTGAAAACAATGAAAACAGCTGAACTTAAAACAAGGCTTGCGGGCAATGAGTTTGATGCCGCGCTTGCTGTAAACTATAAAAAAGAGGATATTGAGCTTCAGAAAGCAAGGTATATCCGCATTGCTGAAAGCTTTGAAGAACTTTACGGCGCAGACAGAGATGTTCAGGTGTTCAGTGCACCCGGCAGAACTGAGGTCTGCGGCAACCACACTGACCACAACCACGGCATCGTGCTTGCTGCAAGCGTTAATCTTGACGCAGTTGCGGTTGCAGGCAAAAACAATGAAAACATAGTAAGAGTAAAGTCAGAAGGCTATAAAATGGATGTCTGTGATCTTTCTGATTTAGGTGTTATGCCTGCCGAAAGAGGCAAATCAGCTTCACTTGTAAGAGGTGTTTGTGCAGGTTTCAGGAACAGAGGCTACAATATCGGCGGTTTTGATGCCGCAACAGCATCTGATGTTCTTTCAGGTTCGGGTCTTTCATCATCGGCAGCATTTGAGGTTCTTCTGGGCACAATGCTTAATCATCTTTATAATGACGGCAAAATCAGCCCCGTTGAGATTGCGCAGATTGCCCAGTTTGCAGAGAATGAATATTTCGGAAAGCCCTGCGGTCTTATGGATCAGATGGCTTGTTCCGTCGGCGGCTTTGTTATGATTGATTTCAAGGATCCCTCACAGCCCGTTATCAATAAGCTCAGCTTTGATTTCGGTTCCTGCGGCCATGCTCTCTGCATTGTTGATACAGGCGGAAATCACGCAGATCTTACTGACGAATATGCAGCGGTAAGAGGCGAGATGGAAGCAGTTGCTTCGAAATTCGGCAAAGCAGTGCTCAGAGATGTTGATAAAGCTGAGTTTGAAAAGAATATTTCCGTTATCCGCGATTCGGCAGGTGACAGAGCGGTACTCAGAGCTATGCATTTCTACAACGAAAACATAAGAGTTGCAAAGCAGGCGGAAGCTCTCGGAGCAGGTGATTTTGAAGCATTCAAGGCACTTGTAATTGAAAGCGGTGCATCATCATATATGTACAACCAGAATGTTTACACCTGTAAAGCACCTGCTGACCAGCCCGTAAGCCTTGCCCTTGCAATCTGTCAGGATATCCTTAAAGGCAAGGGTGCATGGCGTGTTCACGGCGGCGGTTTTGCAGGCACAATCCAGGCATTCGTTCCTGCGGATGTCCTTGATGAATTCAAGGAAAGAATCTGTGCTGTATTTGGTGAGAAATCTTGTTATGTACTTAACATCCGTCCCGAAGGCGGAATTAAGGTTATCTGATGAATTTTTGTGGGGTGAGCCTGTATGCATTGTTCATACGGGTGCACCCCTGAGTTGTTGGAAGGTATTTTTATGAATAATTACAGTGAAGTTTCCGCCCTGCTTGAAAAACTCTGCGGTGCAAGCGGAGTTTCGGGTGCGGAGAATGAAGCGGCGTCGGTTGCGGCAGAGCTTCTGAACGGATATATGCCTGTAAGCGTTGACGCTCTCGGCAGTGTTACGGGTGTATCAGATGGTGAAGGCCCTCACATTCTGCTTGATGCACATCTTGACCAGATAGGTCTTGTTGTGACGTCAATCGACTGTGACGGATTTCTTAAAGTTACAAAGTGCGGCGGTGCGGATATCCGTGTGCTTGCTGCATCGGAGGTTACGGTGCACGGAAAAGAAAAGCTTTTCGGTGTTATAACTTCAACACCACCACACCTTTCCAAGGCGGAGGATACTGACAAAGCCAAAGGTTTTGATGATATTGCGGTTGATATCGGTATGAGCCGTGACGAAGCGGTAAAATATGTTTCTCCCGGCGACAGAATAACCTTCAACGGCGAATACAAGCATCTTCTGGGAAGCCGAATATGCTCTCCCTCCGTTGACGACAGAGCAGGTATTGCCGCAATTCTCAGAAGTCTGCAAATTCTCAAAGATAAGCCGCACAGCTGTAAAATCAGCGTTCTTTTCTCTGTGCAGGAGGAAACCGGCGGAAGCGGTGCATCGGCAGGTGCTTTTGCCGCACAGGCAGATGAAGCAATAGCTGTGGATGTGAGCTTTGCAAAAGCTCCTTCTGTCAGCGGTGATAAATACGCAACTCTCGGCGGTGGTGCCATGATTGGTTACGGCCCCTCACTTGATTTTGCCATGAGCAAAAAGCTTGCTGAAATTGCAGAGAAAAACGGAATTGCAAATCAGACTGAGGTTATGGGTGGCAGGACCGGTACAAACTGCGATAATATCCAGATTTCGGGTAAGGGAGTTAAAACCGCTCTTGTTTCCGTACCTCTGAGAAATATGCATACAGCCGCAGAGGTCTGTGACCTTGCGGATATTGAAAGCACGGCACAGCTTATTGCTGCCTATATTACCGAAAGGAGTGCTGTAAATGCTTGAAATGATCAGGGAACTCTGCACACTTCCCGGTATATCGGGCAGAGAAAATGCAGTGCGTGACTATATAATTGATAAAATCGAAGGTTATGCAGAATACAGTGTTGATCCGCTGGGCAATCTTCTTGTGTTTAAAAAGGGAAGAAAGCCTGCCAATAAAAAAGTGATGCTGGATGCCCATATGGATGAGGTTGGTCTGATAATAACCGCAATCACATCTGAGGGATACCTTCATTTTACTAAGGTTGGCGGTATTGATACCCGTGTTATTCTTGGCAGAACAGTTAAAGTCGGTGAAAAGGCTGTTAACGGCGTTATCGGGGTAAAACCTGTTCACCTTGTTGATAAAGATGCGGAGGCAGATATTCCCAAGGCAGACGATTTATATATTGATATCGGTGCTTCAAGCCGTGATGAAGCGGCTGAATATGTAAAACTTGGTGATTCCGCCTGGTTCGCAGGTGACTTTGTTGAATTCGGCGAAGGCTTTGTTAAATCAAAAGCACTTGATGACAGAGTCGGATGTGCGATTCTGATTGAGATGATAAGAAGTGAGCTGGAATATGATGCTTATTTCTCATTCAGCGTTCAGGAGGAAATAGGTACAAGAGGTGCACAGACTGCCGCGTTCAGTATTGCTCCCGATTATGCAGTGGTTGTCGAAACTACAACAGCCGCTGATATTTCTGGCGTTAAAGATGAGAAAAGAGTGTGCCTCTGCGGTAAGGGCGGTACTGTTTCATTTATGGACAGAAGCACGCTTTACAGCAGAGAACTTTTTGACAGAGCTTTTGAAATTGCAAAGGATAAAGGCATTGCAATCCAGCCAAAAACTTTGGTGGCGGGCGGCAATGATGCAGGTGCAATTCATAAAAGCAGGGGAGGTGTCAAGGTGCTGACGGTTTCCGTGCCTTGCAGATATCTTCATTCTCCCGGCGGCGTCATAAAATACAGTGATGCTGAGGAAAGCCTGAAACTCGTTAAAGCACTTGCAGAGGATTTTGCAAAATGATATTTCTTGTTGATAATACAAAAGAGCTTGATTTTATGCCTGCCGATCCGTACGGTGCAAGAATTTCAGCTCTTGCGGATACCTATGGCACTGCCTATGATTTTGCACTTTTCTGGGTGCAGAAAGTTGAAGGATTGCCCGTAGCTGCAATAAGCAGAATCGACGGCAATGCAACTCTTTGCTGCACCGAAAATGCGGATTTTGAAGAACTTTCGGAATTCCTGAAAGTGTCAGGTTATTCAAGTCTTACCTTTGATTCAAAGTTTTCCGTAAAGCTTGGGATTACACCGCAAAAAACCTCGTTTACCGTGAAATATACGGGCGGTGCAATAGTTTGCGAAAATATTCTTTTTGACTATGACAAGAAAGAAATATACTCTCTTCTGTGTGAATGCGGTTTTGAACTCGGTGATTACGGTGCTTTTCTTGCAGATGTATGTTCAAGGCTGAATAAATCCACTGCATCCCTTGCGGCAGCGGAATGTGACGGCAGGCTGTGTGCCTGTGCATTTGCACTTTTTGAAGGCAGAAAAAGTGTTCTTCTCGGTGCGGTGGGTACGAGTCCTGCCGCCAGAGGCAAAGGTTACGCATCAAAGCTTGTGGGTACTCTTGCGGAGATGAAAAAGGATAAGGAAGTTTTTCTTTTCTGCCGCAATGATTCGCTTGCGGATTTCTATTCAAAAATCGGATTTAAAATTTGCGGTAATTGGGCTGTTTGTGAAACGAACCAAGGAGGATAAAATATGTCACCCTTTTGCGTTGTTCTTGCGGTGTTGACGGTTGCCTTTGCGGCAGGCTGTATTGCACTGCGGCGGAAAAACAAGGCGTTTGAAGGTATGCTGTGCAAGTTTATGGCAAGCTTCGGCTTTATTTCGGTAGCGGTTGTGGGATACTCGACGAATCCCGTCGATACATATTATTTCTGCCTTGTTTGCTTTGCTTTGATGTTCGGATTTTGCGGTGATATACTTCTGGGTATCAAGGAAATTGCACCTACTTTCAGAGGCAAGCTTGTGCCTCTCGGTTTGCTTTATTTCCTTGTGGGTCACATATTCTATCTGTGTGCATTCATAAGGTCAAGCAGTTTCAGTTTTGTTGCTCTTGCGGTGGGTATTGTTTTCGGCATCGGAGCGTTCATCGCCATAAAAGCTCTGAAAATGAAAGCAGACAGCAAAATGCGTGTGATTATGTCCGTATATTATGCGGTGCTTGCATTCAAAGCAGCATCCGCACTCAATCTTGCCCTTTCGGCAGGTCAGGCGGCATATTGGTCTGCATTTGCAGGTGCGGTGTTGTTTATATTCAGTGACACCTGCCTCGGTTTTCTGTACTTTACCCCCGTCAAGAAGAAAAATATTTTTGTTACCGCAGAGCTTTCAACCTATTATGCGGCGCAGATTTTGCTTGCAATGTCCGTAGCGCTGTTGAAATAAGAAGGAGGAGAAATAATAATGCTCAGTAAACTTTTAATTACAATTATGGTGCTTTTCATGCCGTTTGTATCTTCGCTTGGCGGACTTTCTTTTGAAGTTTCCTTTATTGCTGACAGTGCGGAAATTGAATATGTCTACGATAATGAAAACCCCGGTTCAGCCGCAGGCACGGTTACCGTTGTTTCAGACCTCGGTGGCAATTATGACCTTTATTGGGGCAATGAAGAGGGCGAAAAGCTCAGTGAAAATGTGGGCGATTACACTGTTTATTACAGTGAATTTGCCGAAGTTGATGTTAAAGACGGAGAAGGCAGTGTTGATATCTGTGATTTTACCGCTATCCCCGACGGCGCTGAAACCGTGCTTGTCTATAAGTGCGGTATTCTTGCAGGCGAGACGGAAATTCCCGACGGCAAGGTTGCGGATTACGGAACAAAGACATATACCTTCGGTGCACTCAGTGACCTTCATTTCAACCGATATAACGGCTCTCTTACCGGTGACGATGCAGTGATAACATTCCCCAATGCACTTAACTTTATCAATGCTTTTGATGTTGAGCTTGTGGGTATGTCAGGCGATATTTCCGCAGACGGAGAAATAAATGCTTTCAAAAAATTCAACAGTGTTGCCTCAAACTATGATTTTCCTGTTTACACCTGCACGGGCAACCACGATGTAAGCAGTGATTATACCCTTGAAAACTGGCAGGAATATGTGAATTCAGGTGCTTACGGAGAAACGAAGGCTGACGGTATTGCGGCAGTTTCTGAAAACGGTCTTGATTTTGTTTATGCACCCGAAGCAACAAACGGAGATGTGTTTATATTCCTTTCCCAGTATCAGTGGGATTACGGCGATGCTCAGACAAGCCGTATTCTTACGGATGCACAGCTTGTATGGCTGGAAACACAGCTTGAAACATATAAAGACTCAACAGTTTTTCTTTTCTTCCATACCTTTCTTGCAAATGCAGAAGGTGAGCCTTATATGGGTGAAGGAAATCTTCTTACCGAAAAGGGTCATCACTACAATCTTGTTTTCACACCCGGTGCACCCGACGAAATTGCATTCAGAGGAATGATGGATAAATACGAAAACGTTGTTTTCTTCAACGGCCATTCACACTGGGCATACCGTATGCAGGAAATCAATCCTCAGCTCAACATCACCAATCATAACGGCACATATGCAACAATGGTGCATCTTTCAAGTGTATCTTCTCCCCGTACAACAAAGATGAATTCGGATGATACAACAGAAAATTATATGCGCTCATCAGAGGGTATGATAGTTGAAGTTTATGAGGATTGCATTGTATTTACTGCTGTTGATTTCCTTAAAGGTCAGTTCCTTTCGTATGCAACATATGTAGTTGAAAAATAAAAAGAATTGCCTCACCTGACTTGTCAGGTGAGGCTTTTTTATGCCCTGTTATTATCCTTTATCTTCTTGATTGCACCTTTTTCAAGCCGTGATACCTGTGCCTGCGATATGCCTATTTCGCTTGCGACCTCCATCTGGGTTTTTCCCTGCATAAACCTTAGTGAAAGGATCTTTTTTTCACGGCTGTTAAGATTTTTTATTGCCTGTTTCAGCAATATTTCGTCAAGCCAGCTTTCGTCGGTTTCGGTGTCGCCTATCTGATCCATAACATAAATGGTGTCGCCGCCGTCAGAGTAAACAGGCTCGCTCAGCGAAACAGGTTCAACTATTGCGTCCAGAGCAATAATAACGCTTTCCTTTGAAATACCAAGCTCTTTTGCAATTTCTTCGGGAGTAGGGTCCCGTTCAAGTTCGTTGATAAGCCGTTCTCTGACCTGCATTGCGTGGTAGGCGGTATCTCTTACGGAGCGGCTGACCCTGACAGGGTTGTTATCCCTCAGATGGCGCCGCACTTCGCCGATTATCATAGGGCAGGCATAGGTGCTGAAACGAACATCAAGGTTCATATCGAAATTATCAATGGCTTTTATCAGACCGATACAACCCACCTGAAAAAGGTCGTCGGGATTTTCGCCCCTGTTTGAAAATCTCTGAATAACACTCAGCACAAGCCGCAGGTTGCCCGTCACAAGCTCGTCCCGTGCCTTTTTGTCGCCTGCCCTTGCTTTTCTGAGCAGGTCCATTTTTTCACTTTCCTTCAACACTTTCAGTATGGCGGTGTTGACTCCGCAGATTTCAACCTTGCTGAATTGCAAAAAATCACCCCGATACAGTTAATGGCAATAAAAGTATTGCCCGTTTATATCGGGGTTATTATTATTTTTCGGCTTTGTACAGGCAATTATTTGAAAAAATAAAAATTGAGAAAAACGGAGAAAAAAAGAGCATTAACGAGCAAATTGAAAAGAAATATTTGGCAAACCCGAATTGTAACGGAATTCTCACGGATTTGTTAAAAAAATTGTTGACATTTGCAAGTTTTTGCTCTATATTTTATTATATTATAATGAGCCGTTGTACCGTATTTGCGGTAAGGGCAGAGAGGGGCTGCATAATTGAAAAAAAATGCCATTATCGATTTAAAAAACATTTCCGTTACATTCGGAAATAATCAGGTGCTTAAAAACCTTAATCTTTATATCCGTGATAAGGAGTTTATTACTTTTCTCGGTCCCTCGGGCTGCGGAAAAACCACAACACTCCGTATTATCGCAGGCTTTATTCAGCCTGATGAGGGTGAGGTTATTTTTGAAGATAAAGTAATCAATAGTGTTCCTCCCCATAAAAGGCAGGTTAACACTATTTTTCAGCGTTATGCCCTTTTTCCTCACCTCAATGTTTATGAAAACGTTGCTTTTGGTCTGAGAATCAAAAAGGTGCCCGAAAAGCAGATAAAAGAAACTGTTGAAGAAATGCTGTCGCTTGTTAACCTTACCGGCTTCAACAAGCGTAACATCAATTCTCTTTCCGGCGGTCAGCAGCAGAGAGTTGCCATTGCCCGTGCTCTTGCGGTAAAGCCCCGTGTACTTCTGCTTGACGAGCCTCTGGGCGCTCTCGACCTTAAACTCCGTAAGGATATGCAGATTGAGCTTAAAAACATTCAGCAGAGATTGGGCATCACATTCATTTATGTTACTCACGACCAGGAAGAAGCACTTTCTATGTCTGATACCGTTGTTGTTATGGATGGCGGTGTTATTCAGCAGATAGGCTCACCTCTTGATATTTACAACGAGCCCAAGAATGCTTTTGTTGCGGATTTCATCGGTGAAAGTAATATTCTTGACGGTGTTATGATTGACGACTGTCTCGTTGATTTTTCAGGTCACCGTTTTGAGTGTCTCGATAAAGGCTTCGGCAAAAACGAAGCGGTTGACGTTGTTGTGCGTCCCGAAGATGTTGATGTTGTTGAACCTGAAAAGGGAATGCTTTGCGGTGTGGTAACTTCTGTCACCTTCAAGGGAGTGCATTTTGAAATCATTGTTGATATCGGCGGCTTCAAGTGGATGATTCAGACAACCGATTATCAGCCTGAGGGTGCAAAAATCGGTCTGTTTATTGAGCCCGATGCAATTCACATTATGAAGAAATCGGAATACTCGGGTATTTACGGTGATTACAGTTCATTCAGCGAAGAATTCGACGAGCTTTCAAATGCAGAGGAGGACGAAGAATGAACAATCGATCAACTCTCGGCTCAAAGCTTGTCGCTTCGCCTTATATTGTGTGGTCGGTGCTGTTCATAGTTGCTCCGCTGATTTTTGTTGTATACTACTCGTTTACCGATGCCTCAGGTGCTTTCACATTAGATAATATCACGGCACTGAGCAAATATGCTCCCACATTTCTTCGCTCCATATGGTTCGGAATTGTGGCAACGCTTATCTGCCTTGTGATAGCTTTTCCTCTTGCGTATTTTATTTCGCAGACCACCGAAAAGGTTCAGCGCACAATGGTTATGCTTGTTATGCTGCCTATGTGGATGAGCTTCCTTATAAGAACCTATTCGTGGATGGCGCTTCTTCAGGATACGGGTATCATCAACTCCCTGCTTGCTAAAATCGGCATTGACCCCATACATATGATCAACACCGAGGGTGCAGTTATACTGGGTATGGTTTATAACTTCCTGCCTTATATGATACTGCCCATATACTCCGTTATGGCAAAGCTTGACCACAGTATGGTCGAAGCCTGTCAGGATCTCGGTGGCAACAGACTTACGGTTATCCGCAGATGCATTATCCCCATGAGTATGCCGGGTATAGTTTCAGGCATCACAATGGTTTTCGTGCCTTCCGTAAGTACCTTCTATATTTCGCAGAAACTCGGCGGCGGTTCATTTGACCTTATCGGTGATGTTATCGAAAGGCAGTTCCAGCAGTCATATAACTACAATCTGGGTGCATCGCTTTCGCTTGTTCTTATGGTGCTTATTCTTATCTGTATGGCGGTTATGAACCGTTTTTCGGGTGATGAGGAGGGTATGGTTATATGAAAGTTGCTTCAAAGATTTATACAACCCTCGTTTTCCTTTTTCTCTATGCACCCATTATCGTTATGATAGTTTTCTCGTTCAACGGTACGAGCAGCACCAGTGTACTTTCCGGTTTTTCGCTTCAATGGTACAAAGTTCTTCTTGAAGACGAAACAACCCTTAAAGCACTGTCAAATACCGTTGTGTTGGCAGTATTTTCTGCGCTTACGGCAACTGTGTTGGGCACTGCGGCGGCAGTAGGTATTGATAAGTTCAGAAAAGGCCCTCTCCGTTCAGGCGTTATGGCAGTGACCAATATTCCCATGATGAATCCCGAAATAGTAACAGGTATTTCAATGATGCTTCTCTTTGTTTTTGTGGGAAAAATGGTCAGTGAAGATGCGGTTCTGGGCTTCGGAACATTGCTTATTGCTCATGTTACCTTTAATCTGCCTTACATTATTCTTAATGTTCTGCCCAAACTCCGTCAGACGGACAGAAACCTTGCCGAGGCAGCCCAGGATTTGGGTTGCAAACCCGTTTCTGCATTTTTCAAGGTTGTTCTGCCATCCATTATGCCGGGTATGATTACGGGTATGATTACGGCATTCACCCTTTCGCTGGATGATTTCATAATCAGCTATTTCACCAGCGGACCGGGCTTCCAGACCCTTCCCATTGCTATTTTCTCAATGACGAAGAAAAGGGTAAAGCCCGATATGTATGCACTTTCTGCTTTGATTTTCGTCAGCATTCTTGTGCTTCTTATTCTTTACAATGTTGCACAGGCAAAGAGTGAAGAAAAATCAAAGAAGAAATAAGGAGTGGTTTTGTTGAAAAAAAGAATTGCATCCGTGCTTTTTGCACTGATGTTTGCACTTTTGCCTCTCGGCACCGCTTTTGCGGCAGAGCAGAGTGATATAGATGCCCTCAGAGGTACAAAGCTTTATGTTTATAACTGGGGCGAATATATTTCCGACGGTGCTGATGATACCCTTGATGTAAACAAAGCTTTTGAAGAGAAATACGGCATAGAAGTTGTCTATGATACCTTCGATAATAACGAGGTTATGTATTCAAAGCTTAAAAGCGGCGGTGTTTCATACGATATTGTCATTCCCTCAGATTATATGATTCAGAGAATGATTGCAGAGGATATGCTTGATAAAATCGATTTCGCCAATATACCCAATTACAAGTATATTCCCGATAAATACAAAAACCTTGCCCATGACCCAAAAAACGAGTATTCCGTGCCCTATACCGTTGGTATGGTAGGTCTTATCTACAATACTGAAATGGTAGATGAAGCCCCCGACAGCTGGACTGCACTCTGGGATGAAAACTATGCAAACAGTGTTCTTATGATTAATAATCCCCGTGATGCCTTTGCTATTGCACAGAGTATTCTCGGTATGGATTTCAACAATGAATCGGAAGTTTCCTGGCGTGTTGCGGCAGAGCTTCTCAAAGAGCAGAAAAGCATTTCTCCCGCTTATGTAAACGATGAGATATTCCTTAAAATGGAGTCAGGCGAAGCGGCACTTGCACCGTATTACGCAGGAGATTTCCTTACCATGCAGGAGAATAACCCCGATCTTGCTTTCGTATACCCCAAGGAAGGTGTTAACTTTTTTGTTGATGCTGCCTGTATACTCAAAGAAGCACAGAATAAGCTTGCGGCTGAGCTTTATATAAACTTCCTGCTTGAGCCTGATGTTGCCCTTGCCAATGCGGAATACATATGTTATGCAAGCCCTCATACCGAGGTTTATTCAAATCCCGAATATTCATTTTATGAAGATGAAATACTTTACCCCGAAGACGGAAAATTCAAAACCCAGCTTTTCCTCAATCTCAGCCCTGAAACTCTGGCGCTTATGAGCACTCTTTGGGATGATGTCAAAAATCACGTACCTTCTCCTGCTTCAAGCAACCGTGCTTTCTTCTTCGGCGGCTCAACTCAGGCTGTTGCGGATGACGGTGAGGTTATGACTCCCGAAGCGAGAAAGTATGCACTGTATATCGGTATTTTTGCACTTGTTTGTCTGGCATATATTGTTTTCAGATACGCACGCAAAAAATATCGCGAAAAGGTTTAAATTCAGGAGGATTCTATGTCTGAAAAAAGAAGCAGCTTTACCGGAAAAATCGGCTTCGTTCTTGCAGCGGCAGGTTCGGCGGTAGGGCTCGGTAATATCTGGCGATTCCCTTATCTTGCAGCTAAATACGGCGGCGGAATATTTCTGCTTGTCTATCTTATTCTTGCGGTAACTTTCGGCTTTGCCCTTATGGTGGGAGAAACAGCATTGGGCAGAAAAACAGGTCAGAGTGCAATTACCGCTTTTAAATCCCTTGACAAAAGGTTTTCTTTTGTCGGTGTGCTTGCGGCACTTATTCCCGCACTCATTCTTCCCTATTATTCGGTTATCGGTGGTTGGGTAACAAAATACCTTGCAGTGTTTGCAAGCGGCGGTGCATCTGCTGCTGCGGCTGACGATTATTTCACAGGCTTTATCTCAAAGCCTGCTGAGCCTGTTGGTTGGTTTCTGATATTTATGGCACTTACTGCACTCATTGTTCTTCTCGGCGTTGAAAAGGGTGTTGAAAAGGTAAGCAAGGTAATGATGCCCGTGCTTGTTGTTCTTACCCTTTTTATTGCAATCTATGCAATGTTTATGCCCGGTGCATGGGAAGGTGTCAAGTATTACATCACACCCGATTTCAGCAAATTCTCGGCAACAACCGTTCTTGCGGCAATGGGACAGCTTTTCTATTCAATGAGCCTTGCTATGGGTATTATGATTACCTACGGTTCATATATGAAAAAGGATGTAAGTCTTGAAAAATCCGTAAGACAGATTGAACTTTTTGATACCGGTATAGCATTCCTTGCAGGTCTTATGATTATCCCTGCTGTGTTTGCTTTCTCGGGCGGAGATGAAGCAGCACTCGGAAAAGGCCCCAGCCTTATGTTTATCACACTTCCCAAAGTATTTGACAGTATGAAGGGCGGCACGGTTATCGGCGCACTTTTCTTCCTGCTTGTTCTTTTTGCGGCACTTACATCTTCAATATCACTTATGGAAACCGTTGTTTCGATTATCAAGGATAAAACCGGTTGGAACAGAAAAGCTATTTGCTTTATTGTTCTTGCAATGTGTGTTGTTCTCGGTCTTCCTTCTTGCTTCGGTTTCAGCATATGGAGCGATTTTGCAATAAAAGGCCTTTCAATTCTTGATATTTTTGACTTTGTAACCAACAGCGTAATGATGCCGATTGTTGCATTCTTTACCTGTATATTTATCGGTTATGTGCTTAAACCCAAGGCGATTATCGAAGAAGTGGAAATCGGTGGAGAATTCAAGGCGAAAACACTCTTTACAATTGTTATCAAGTATATTGCACCTGTGTGCATTATTCTTATCCTTGTTTCATCTGTGCTTGACGCACTTGGAATTATGAAGATTTAACAAAAAAGCCGACCTGGTTTTCAGGTCGGTTCTTCTTTTATAAATGTATATACTGTCCGTGAAGGGCAGTTTTTTCACCGCGTTGTATTGCGAATTCAGGGCAGCGGTGCAGGCACCCGAGGCACATTGCACATTTTTCTTTAACCCATACGGGTTTGTTGTTTCTGATTTCTATTGCATCAACAGGGCATGATTCTGCACATTTTCCGCAACCCGTACAGCATTCCGTTACGGAAAGTGAGGATGTTTTTCGTATATTATCATAGTCCTTATAAAATGTATCGCAGAAGGGGAGTCGGCGGAAATCGTAATTTCCGTGGTCGCTTCTTTTGATGTGCTTTATGATTCTGTTGATATTTTTATCAGCTTTTTCGTTTCTTTTGCGGATTTTATCTTTGTCCGAAACATCGTAAAAGGGTGTCCAGGTATCGGGCATTCTCACGGAATATGCGGCATTTACGCGTATGCCTTTTTCGTTCAGCAGGCTGTTCAGCATTTTTGTTGCTCCGCCGGAAAAACTGCCGAAGGTAACGCAGGTAAAAATATAGTTATTGCCGTGTTTGAGGTTAAGCCTTTTGATGAAATCAGTAACAGTAACGGGCAGACCCAGGCTGTAAACAGGACATACAAAACCGATTTTTTCATCGGGATGTGCAATGAAATTGAATTTTTCATTTTTCAGGCAGTCTGTAACGAGGATTGCTCTGTCACCAATACTTTCTGCAATTCTGTGGGCGGCATGTCTGCTGTTGCCCGTAGCCGAGAAATAAAAAATCATTTGATCACCATAACTTCTTTTTTTCTGAAAAGGCTTGTTTTTCCCGAAGTAAATGTTCCGATGATTGCTGCAATAATGAAGAAAATTATGCCGTCAATCCCGAATATTTCCGCACACAATATGCAAACTGCAAGGGGACATTTTGTAGCAGCGGACAGCATAGAAGCCATTCCTGTTGCGGCACCCAGTGAAACGGGAATCCCCGTAACGGCTGAAAATGCACCGCCTGCGGTTGCACCGATGAATAATGACGGCACTATTTCTCCGCCTTTGAATCCTGAGGATACGGAAATAACGGTGAACAGTATTTTCAGAAGAAACGCAAAGGGATACACTTCGCCTTCTTCAAAAATTCTTTCGATTACAAAAACACCGCCGCCGTTATAATCGTTGTTGCCTGCTGCAAAAGAGAGAATAACAATAATTGTTCCTCCGAGAAAAATTCTGACAAACGGGTTTTTAATCAGTTTTTCTGCTTTGTCTTCGCCAAAATGAAGTATATGACAGAACAAAAATCCCGTAAAACTTACGGCAAGTGCTGTAACGGCAATTTTTAAAATCAAAGAAAAACTTAAAGCAGGTACGGCGTTAAGTTCGAATCTTTCAGCAGGTACACCCGAGGCGTTTGCAATGGCATATGCGGTAAAACTTGATATCAGGGCGGGAATGAAGGATTTAATACCGAAACGGATGTTTCGTATAACTTCAACAACAAAAATGCAGGCACCAAAAGGTGTGCCGAAGAGAGCTGAAAATGTTGCGCCCATTCCGCAAACCGTGAGGATGCGCCGTGAGTTGTCATCGAGGTGAAGCTTTTTTGAAGTGACAGAAGAAATAACAGCGCCGATTTGAAGTGCCGCACCTTCTCTGCCGGCGGAAGCACCGAAAAGATGGCTTATAACGGTGCCTGAGAAAATCGATGCAAGCAGAGGCGCTTTAAGACAGTCATCGCCAAGTGCACTGCACAAAGCATGTTTAGTGCCCATGCCTTCTGTGTTGCATATTTTATAAATTGCAACGGATATAAGACCGCCCAAGGGGAGAAGATACAGTATCCATTGGTGATTGTTACGGAATTCTGTTGCCAATGATATTGATTTTGAAAAAAGCGATCCTGCCGCACCGCAGATTATGCCGATTGCAATGCTGAGTAACAGGAGCTTAGCTACATATATAATTTTATTCTTATTGAATTTGCTTGACTTCATATAACCGATACCTTCTGAAACAAGAAGTAAAAATCCCCGTTCTTAATGAACGAGGATTTTTGGTGGAAGAGGGTGGATTCGAACCACCGAAGTCGTTGACGGCAGATTTACAGTCTGCTCCCTTTGGCCGCTCGGGAACTCTTCCATATTTAATTGGAGCTGGTGGACGGACTCGAACCCCCGACCTGCTGATTACAAATCAGCTGCTCTACCAACTGAGCTACACCAGCATTTTGATGTGTTCCGTAGAACGCTTGACTACTATATCACAAAAAAACAGGTTCGTCAAGTCTTTTTTTGAAATTTTTCAAAATATTTTTTTGTTTGTCTTTTTGTTTCATTTTACGGAAAATCTTGACTAATTATACTGGGGTGTGATATTATTGATACATTATGAATAAGTAGGAGTGATATCATTGAATTTTAATGATTTCAGAACAAGTCCTGTTATACTGACTGTTGCTTTGGGCGTTGTTGTATTCGTTCTTGCTCAGTCCGTATTTTTCCTTGTAAAGTCATGGAAAAAAGGCAAAGAACTCGGCATCTCGTCAGACACACTTAAAAACACCGCTATTTCAAGTGCTCTGTTTACTGTTGCACCTGCAATTTCAATTCTTGCAACAGTTCTTGTGCTTGCAAATGCTCTCGGTATTGTTCTTCCCTGGATAAGACTTACCGTTATCGGTAACCTTGCTTATGAAACAACAGCGGCTCAGACTGCTCTTGATTTCTGGGGAACAACCATCAACAGTGCTGTTGGTGATAAAACTCAGTTTGCAACAATTGCATGGGCAATGACTCTCGGCAGCATTGCACCTCTTATTCTCATTCCTTTCCTTTGCAAGAAGCTTCAGAAGAAGGTAGGCGAAGCTGTTAATAAGAATGAGAATTCAAAGAAACTCGGCGATGCCATTTCGGCGGCAGCGTTTATCGGTATTGTTTTTGCATTCGTTGCCCGCGAAATCAACGGTTATACTGCTCAGACAATCACTGTTGCAGCAGAAAACGGAACAGTTGAAAAGGTTAAGCAGATTGCAGGTTCAGCAGGTGCTATGTCAATTTTCATTCTTATCGCATCAATGATTCTTCTTGTTATCCTTGAAGCTCTTTGTAAGGCTCTCAAACTCGAAAAGCTTCAGTCTTTTGCAATGCCTCTTGCAATGTTCGGTGCCATGGCAATTGCAATCCTTCTCACAAATGTATTGCCTGATAACCTTGTTAATCACGGCTGGTATGAAATCGGAACAGAGCTTTCACGCGAAGTTGTAGAAGCAATAAAATAAGGAAAGGAGAATTAAACCATGCAGAAAAACTATTTTGATAAGGTTCATAAGTGGGGAATTCTCTGGAATTTCGGTGCAATTCTTGTTCTCCTTATGGTTCCTGTTATAATTTGTCTCGATCTCGGTGCCTGGCCCGATGCAGGTGCACTCAAAGTTGTTATGCCCAAGCTTATGGGTCTTTATTGGGTTACAGCTATTGTAGAAGTTATTACTTATGTTCCTCTTCTCGGTGCAGGCGGCGCATACCTCAGCTTTGTAACCGGAAATATTTCAAACCTTAAACTTCCCTGCGGACTTAAAGCTATGGAAAACGCAAAGGTTCGTGCGAACACGGAAGAAGGCGAAGTTGTTTCAACAATCGCAATTGCTGTTTCGGCTATCGTAACAACAGTTGTCATTGCAGTTGGTGTTCTTGTTTTCTCACCTGTTCTCGGAAGCCTTACAACAGGCGTATTCAAGCCTGCATTTGATTATGTTCTTCCTGCACTTTTCGGTGCTCTTGCTGCAAGTTATTTTGCAAAGTACTGGAAACTCTGCATTGCACCTCTTCTTGTTGGTGTTATCGTTCTTGTTTTCTCACCTGCAATGGGCGCAGGAACCCTTATGTTCATTACCATCGTTGCTGCGGTTGCAGGGGCACTTGTTCTTTTCAAGGCCAAGAAATTATAATTAAAATTTGTCATTCTGAACCTGATAATAATCTTTATCAAAGTCCGGAATGACATTTTTTTATATGATGTTTATAAAAAAAGCAGTAATTTATAATTTGTTGTGCAAAATTACACTTGATATTAGGTAACTTTTAGGTTAATATATTACAGGTATAAATTATCATCTCTCTTGAAAGGAGAAATTCAAAATGATTAACTATTCACGCGAAGTACAGGAAATGTGCTGCGTAGCCAAGGGCCCCAACCACGGTCCCGCACCCATCCCCGAAGAAGGCAAGTGGGTTAAGGCTTACGAAATCAAGGATATTTCCGCATTCACCCACGGTGTTGGCTGGTGTGCACCTCAGCAGGGCGCTTGCAAGCTTTCACTCAATGTTAAGAACGGTATCATCGAAGAAGCACTTGTTGAAACAATCGGTTGCTCAGGTATGACTCACTCAGCTGCTATGGCTGCTGAAATTCTTCCCGGCAAGACCATCCTCGAGGCTCTCAACACTGACCTCGTTTGCGATGCTATCAACACTGCTATGCGTGAGCTTTTCCTTCAGATTGTTTACGGCCGTTCACAGTCAGCTTTCTCAGACGACGGTCTTTCAGTAGGTGCAGGCCTTGAAGACCTTGGTAAGGGCCTCCGTTCACAGGTTGGTACAATGTACGGCACAAAGGTTAAGGGCGTTCGTTACCTTGAAATGGCAGAAGGCTATGTTACAAGACTTGCTCTTGACGAAGACAGCCAGGTTATCGGCTATGAGTTCGTATCACTCGGCAAGATGACTGACTTCATCAAGAAGGGTGACACACCCAACGATGCATACAACAAGGCAATCGGCACTTACGGCAGATTTGCAGATGCTGCTAAGTACATCGATCCCAGAAAAGAATAATTGCAGGAGGTAAAGAAAAATGGCATTATTTGAAAGCTATGAAAGACGTATTGACCAGATCAATGCTTGTCTTAAAGAATACGGCATTTCTTCAATTGAAGAATGTAAGGAAATCACTCTTGCAAAGGGCGTCGATTGCGACAAGATAGTAAGAGAAACTCAGCCCATCTGCTTTGAAAACGCTGTTTGGGCATATACAGTAGGTTGCGCTATCGCAATCAAGACAGGCTGCACAAAGGCTGCTGACGCTGCTGCTGCTATCGGTATCGGTCTTCAGTCATTCTGCATCCCCGGTTCAGTTGCTGACAACAGAAAGGTTGGTATCGGTCACGGTAACCTTGGCAAGATGCTCCTTTCAGAGGAAACAGAATGCTTCTGCTTCCTTGCAGGTCACGAATCATTCGCAGCAGCAGAAGGCGCTATCAAAATTGCTCTTAACGCAAACAAAGTAAGAGTTAAGCCCCTTCGCGTTATCCTTAACGGTCTCGGCAAGGATGCTGCTATGATCATTTCAAGAATCAACGGCTTCACATACTGCAAGACAGAGTTTGATCCCTATGCTGAAACTGTTACAGTTGTTGAAGAAAAAGCATATTCAACAGGCGACAGAGCAAAGGTTAAGTGCTACGGTGCAGACAACGTTCCCGAAGGCGTTGCTATCATGAAGCTTGAAAATGTTGGTGTTTCCATCACAGGTAACTCAACTAACCCCACAAGATTCCAGCACCCTGTTGCAGGCACATACAAGAAGTGGTGCAACGAAAACGGTGTTAACTACTTCTCAGTTGCATCAGGCGGCGGTACAGGCCGTACACTTCATCCCGATAACATGGCAGCAGGTCCTGCTTCCTACGGTATGACTGATACAATGGGTCGTATGCACTCAGACGCACAGTTCGCAGGTTCATCATCAGTTCCTGCTCACGTAGAAATGATGGGTCTTATCGGCGCTGGTAACAACCCCATGGTTGGTATGACAGTTGCTTGCGCAGTTGCTGTTGAAGAGGCAATGAAATAATTTTTCAATAATATAAGCCTTGTTCTCAGTTTGAGGGCAAGGTTTTTTGCTTTTGCACTTGTATCTTTCCTGTGAAATGATATAATGAATATGATAACCGAAGCATATGATTAAAAGCAAAAAACGAGGAAGGGCGGCGAAAAAATGATAAAAACAAAGCTTTCATCGGAATGGATTTATAAATTCTACAAGGAGCAGGAAAAATACGGCATTGAAAATCACGCTCTGATTCTTGAAAAGGGCGGCGAAATTCTTTATGAAGAATACACATATCCCTATTCGGCAGATATGCCTCACACTCTTTTTTCGGTGACAAAATCAGTGGTATCAACTGCGGCAGGCTTTGCTGTTGATGAGGGACTTGTTTCTCTTGATTCGAAAATTCTGCCGTTGTTTCCTGAATACAAAGCCTGTGAAAGCAGTGAATGGGATAACCTTACCCTTCGCTCGGTTCTCACAATGAGCAGTAACAAGGAGTTCAGCTTTTTGCAGGATATGACGGGTGACTATGTTGAAATGTTTATGAAAGCACCTTTCAGAAAAGAGAAGGGCTTTTTATACAGCAATAACGATGCACACATGGTTGCGGCAATTATTCAAAAGCTTTCAGGAATGAATCTTATTGATTACCTTACCTCCCGTCTTTTTGAACCGCTGGGAATAGAACCTCCTCAGTGGGAAACCGATAAAAAAGGTGATTGTATCGGCGGTACGGGTGCATACCTTAAACTCCGCGACCTTGTTAAGATTATGCGTTGTTATGCTGACGGCGGCAAGTATAACGGTGTTCAGGTTATCCCCGAATGGTGGACAAAAGAGGCAACCAAAAGGCAGGTTGTTCTCAGCGGCAGAGATGATGAGGACGGCTACGGATTCCTTTTCTGGACTCAAAACGGTGTTGTCAGTATGAACGGTATGTACGGTC
The DNA here is from genome assembly GCA_036309745.1 of Acutalibacteraceae bacterium. Lineage (GTDB taxonomy): Bacteria > Bacillota > Clostridia > Oscillospirales > Acutalibacteraceae > CAG-177. Next base: position 211,997 of record JAXJTD010000067.1, read on the forward strand.
AGCAGATTTCATATTTCCCAGAATATGATGCAATTATTGCCGCGTTCAACTGTGTTGTAAAAGATAAACCCAACAATTACCTTATAAAGAATGTTCTCCCGAAGGCATTTGACGGTGAGCCGTCGACCGAATGGGATAAAAAGCTGGCAGATTACCTTGAAAGCAGGGGAGAAAAGCCTGTTGTCTGTACGGAAAAAATCTCTGTTCCTGCCGATAAAACATATATGCTCAGACGCACTTCTGATGTACTGGCAAAAATTTTGTTCCCTGCAAGCCTTATTCCCCGTTCACTTACATCAAGTTTTGCCCAAAGACCCGATAATAATATAAACAGTGTTTCTTTTAAACTTGAAGAAAATGTGTTTATAATCAACTGGGAAGAAGAAGGCGACAAGGTTACGGTAAAATGCGGTCTTGACGGTAATCCCCGTATGTCGGAATGCAGTATCAAGGGATACAAATATAAGGTGTGGGCATATGCTTACACCGAAAACGGTAAAATAAAGGCGGTTGTAAAGCCTTTGAATACTCTTTCAACCCAGCGTATAACCATTGAGTTTGTCGGCAATGAAGTTAAAATGCAGTTTGTTGATACTCCGTCATTTGCTGAGTTCATTCTGTATAATGCAGGTCAAAGCTCTTTTGTGAGCAATTCAGGCAAACTCAGACCGATTATAGATAAAGGCATAGCTTCGGCATTGAAAACAACGGTAATGCCTATGAAGTTCAAGTCAAAGTAAAACAAAAACTTTGGTTAGTGTTTGATATTCAGTTGACTTTTTGAACGTAATAGTATAAAATATCACTGCGAAAAAACGCAGAACGGGTAGGACAAAACAATAAAAGGAGTCAGGATTATGAAAAAACTCGCAGCAATTTTAATTGTATTTGCAATGTTATTTTCTTTTGCAGCCTGCAAGGATAACGGCGAAAACGAGGGAATGACCAATCCCTATGCAACAGATGCAAACGGCGAAACTGTTACCGATGAGCAGGGTGAAAACATTACAGTCATCAATGAAGAATCAACAACCGAGGCGGTGTCTGAGACGGAAGATGCAACTGCCGTAACCGAGATTACAATGCCTTCGGAAGACCCTTCAACCTGGACAAAGGAACAGATTGTTGAGTATTATAAGTCGGCTGCAATCAATTCAAAATCAAAGAAATCCGTTGAAAAGAAAAATCTTGTTGAAATGGTTGTTAATGACGGTGACGGCTTGCTTGCCGCACTTGTTAAAATGGTAACCCCCATTCTTGTTTCTGCACTTGAAGACAGCCAGACCGAGTTTGACGGCATAACAGGCGGTTACGAAAACCTTGTGCCTGATGATGTTCAGTCTGCAAAGGCATACAGAAGCGGTGAATATGTTGTTGTCGAAATGAAAATGAAGGAGCAGATTGACGGTGCACACGGTGACAGATACGGCGGAACCGTTGGCCACGCAATTTCTGTTGTAGGAGACCTTGCGGTTGTTGAAGAAGCACTTCCTCAGCTTGAAATGGGATTTGATGAAGCGAAGTTTGTTCTTCATTATAAGAATCCCGAATTAAAGGTAAAAATCAATAAAGACGGTGTTATCGAAAAGGGTACCTGGACTTACATTATTGATATTGATGTTGAAAATCTTTATGTAGGCGGTAAAAGGCTTCCTCTTTCGGCGACTGTTAAAAGTGCTTACGGCACTGTTGATTATGTAATCACCGTCGGCGGCGGATTTTAATTAAAGAAAAAACGAAAGCTTGCACATCCGTGCAGGCTTTTTTCTTTAAAGTTGCTTGATTTATTGTAACATAGTGTGATATATTTATAAAAAAGATTTAAAGAGATGATTTCAGTGAAAATATCGGAGCTTTTAAAAAAAGAAACGCTCTCTGTTTCCTTTGAAGTTTTTCCGCCTAAAACTCAGGCAAGTTTTGAAAGCGTTAAAACCGCAACAGAGGAAATTGCAAAGCTTTGCCCTGCGTTTATGAGCGTTACATACGGAGCAGGCGGCGGTACAAGCCAATATACACTTGATATTGCCAAAAATATAAAAGAGCTTTACGGAGTGCCTACCCTTGCTCACCTTACTTGTGTTTCATCTACGAGGGAAACGGTGAAAGAAAAGATTGCACAAATCAAGGCGGCAGGTATAAGCAACATAATGGCACTCAGGGGAGATATTCCATCGGGTCTTGAAAATGCTGACAGAAGCGGCTGGGATTACAAGCACGCGGTTGAGCTTGTGAGAGAGCTTAAAGAGAGCAACGGGGATTTTTGTATAGGCGGTGCCTGCTACCCGGAAATCCATCCTGAAAGTATCGACAGTCGTGAAGATATCAGATACCTCAAAGAAAAGGTTGATGCAGGTTGCGATTTCCTCACGACCCAGATGTTTTTTGATAACAATCTCCTTTACAGCTTTCTTTATAAAATCCGTGAAGCAGGCATAACCGTGCCCGTAATTCCCGGTATTATGCCTATCACAAACGCAAATCAGATTGACAGGGCAATAAAGCTTTCCGGCTCGTTTATGCCTCAGCGTTTCAAAAGCCTTGTTGATAAATTCGGCTCAGACCCGGATGCAATGAAGCAGGCAGGTATTGCTTATGCAACAGACCAGATTATTGACCTTTATGCCAACGGGATTACAAATGTTCATGTATATTCAATGAACAAGCCTGAGGTTGCAATGAAAATAAAGGATAACCTTTCGGATATACTCGGTAAATAAATGGAGGAAATAAAATGAAAAAATTTACAGCAATTATAGTTTGCATTGCCATGTTGGTTTCCGTGTGCAGTGCAGGTGTATATGCAGCCGAAGAAGAAAAGATTATAACAGTTTCCGGTGAAGAAGATTTGAAAAATCTGGATTTTGATGTTCCTGTTATTTATATATTGGGTCTTGAAGGTGAGTTCTATAAAGGTCTTTCAACGGAAACAGAGGAAGACGATGTGCGTATATGGGGTCCTGATGCAGGGGTTATTGTAAAAACCGTGTTGAAGTATATCGCACCTCTTACTTTCCGTATTCTTATCCGTGACTATAAAGGGATAAACAAAATTTCCGCAGAGGTTGCCAATGCAATTTTCGGCGATTTTGCTCTTGACGAAAACGGCAAGCCTGATCCCGATACGGGTAAAAAAACCAAACCTGATTATGACTATAATAACGGTTTCGGTTACAGTAAATCGTATACCTTTGATTACGATTGGCGACTGGATATGGTAACAATCGCAGGTCAGCTTGATGAATACATTGAGTATGTAATGGAGCTTACAAGCACGGATAAGGTTGCTCTTGTTGCAATGAGTATGGGCACAGCCGTTCTTTCAACATATCTCTATGAATATTATTACACCGACGAAAACTATGCTGAAAGGAATCACATTGATTCCGTAGTGTTCATTGCAGGTGCACTCAACGGTGTGGCAACATGCGAGGATTCCTTCTCAGGCAATATGAGCTTTGATACGGTATCTCTTATGCGTATGATGTCTGAGCTTATGAGGGGTAAGGATGGCACAGACGGAATTTATAAGATGATTGAAATTCTTTATTCCTTCGGTATGCTTGACTCTGTTGTAAACTATGTGAACGGCCTTGTGAAAGATATTTTTGCAAACGGCTTCAATGATGCTGCCTGTGACAGTATCGGCACCGTTACCGGTCTTTATGCGTTGATGAGCCCCGAACGCTATAAAGAAACAAGAGATTATATATTTGATACACCTGAGAAAAAAGCTCGTTTTGCCAAAATAATCGAAGCAAGTGACTACTATCATTTTAATGTTCAGGCAAACAGTGAAAAGGTTATTCAGTCGCTTCTTGATGACGGAATAAATACTGCCATTATTGCAGAATACGGTCTTACAATAGTGCCTATTACATCGGATAACGACAGAATGAGTGACGGCACAATAGCTACCGACCGTGAAAGCTTCGGAGCAACCTGTGCGGATGTAGACGGTACTCTCGGTGAAGGCTATAAGCAGGCGAAGGAGTGCGGGTGCGGTAAAAATCATATTTCTGCGGATAATCAGATTGATGCATCAACCTGTGCATTCCCTGACATAACCTGGTTTGCAAAGTATGTACGTCACAGTTGCGATGAAAGATATGTAGGTGACCTTGTTGACCTTATTATTTACAGCGATGAGCAGGTGACTGTGTGGACTTATGAGGATTATCCCCAGTATCTTGTGAACCTTGACGATGAGAAGCTTGTTCCTCTTACTGCGGAAAATGCAGGCACTGTTCTTCCGTATGAAGAAACAACAATGATAAAAAAGTTCTTTTAAAAATCAACGGTATCGGAAATTACTCCGATACCGTTTTTTTAATTCAGAATATATATGGCAAGGTTAAGATAACCTGCAAAGGTTACCCATATAAGATAAGGGATTTGAATATACCCTGCAACAGGCTTGATTTTAATGAATTTTATAATCATTACAAGAATAGTTATCCACAGTGCGATAAGCCATATAAAGGCGAAAAAATACGCCCTCATATTGAAGAATATTATGCTCCAGAAAAAGTTGAGAAATAAATTGATTCCGTAAACCGTCAGAGCATTGTTGACATCTCTTTTTGGAGCATCGGATGTAAAAATCATTGCAGAGCTTATTCCCATAAATATAAAAAGTACTGTCCATACAACGGGGAAAAGCCACGGCGGCGGTGCAAGAGGGGGCTGAACGATTTGGGAGTATAAATCCATATTGCCTGCCGTCAGTAAAGCCGACAGACCGCCCACGCCCAAAGCAATGGCAACAGAGATAACATAAGGTTTTATTTTCTTCCACATATAACTCACCTCAGAAAATTATATGCAGATATATATAAAATATACGGAGCCTTACATTTGCAAGACTCCGTGATTTTTAAGATAAATTTTCAATCTTATCAAGGTTTCCGTAGTTTTCTGCCTGTTTGATAATTCTTATAGCATCAAGATACGGCTTTGCGGCTCTGCGGTAATCCGAGTTAAGTTTTACCGATGCTTTGATGTTTTTTCTGATATCCGCTTTTTGTGCACGGAGTGACTGCATTTCTTCTCTGATGCCTGCAAATTTATCCGTATGTCCGTTTTCCTTTGCAGCTTTCATTGCTTTTGAAAGCTCAAGAAGACGGGTTTCTGTTTTCTTTTCATTATCAAACAGAGCATCAAGTATTCCTGTATCAAATTCCTTTATACCGTCGGGAAAATATTTAAAGGCGGTTTTTCTTGCTTCGTCAATATCTCTTATACGGCTGATAATGGTTTTCCGAAGTTCTTTTTCGTCTTTTGTGCCGCAGGGCATATCTTTGACATCAGCCATTACGGGAAGATTACCGCTCAAAGCCCCGTTTATGCCTTCTGCCACAACTCTGCGTGCAAATCCAAGCTCTGCTCTGCCTGACGGTGTGTAGAACCTGGAAAGTTCATCTGTAACAAATTTTGCAATTTCAATCTTTTCGTTCTTTTCTTTTGCAAGTCTGAATGCTTCTTTGCCGTCCTTCTTTGCAGATTTAAGGTTTTCGGGTAGCTGAGTGCAGTATTCTTTTGCTTCTTTTATGATTGAAATTCCTTCAATGCGCACATCGTCTGAGAGAGTGCCGTTTCCGAAATCTTCAAACATAGCCCTGATTTTCAGCACGCTGACAACAGCTTTCTGTTTTGCTTCTGTGAAATCGTAGAAGAAATACGGTATTGCATTCATCAGAGCACCGAAAACAGATGCAATAATAAGCACGGAGCTTATGTTTATAAAATATCCGCTGTCAAACAGAACGTCATATACATTTGAGCCGTCATAACCAAGGCTTATTGCAACCTGCTGATTGAGTCCTGACCTTTCGTAAATGGCAGGCAATACAAATCCCGTTGCCATAGTGATTACATTGCCGATAAGACCAACGGCGGCAAACATGCCGTCAATTCTTTCACCTGTCACATACTGCTGATAATCCCTGATATCAGCGTTGACGCTGGGTGTCATAAGATGTCCCATTGATGTTATGAACTGATTTACAAAGGTTATTGCGAGCAAAAGCCAGATTATATGGGGTGTGCCCGTCATCCTTACTATGGGAAGCATTGCTAGAATGAACACAACACTGAGCAGGTTTGTGAAAATCAGTATTTTCTTTTTACCGTATCGGCGGATAAAGTAAGGTCCGATAAGATTTGGCCAGAACGAAGCGTTGCCTGCTATTGCAACAATAACCGAATACTGCCCTGCGGAGCAAGCCGCCTGATAGTTATACATCCATTGCAGAATATTGTTGAATGAACCTTCAAGGAATCCGACCCAGCCTGCAAGTGATATTATCCAGAAATATTTGTTTTTTGCAACGGATTTAAGCGCATCACGGAAGCGTATACTTATGTAATGGGATTTTGCCTGAACGATTTTTTCTTCCGTATTAAGATAAACAATAAGTGATATAAAGAATCCGACAAGCAGCATAGGGGGATAGAGAATTCTGAAAATCCTCATATCAAACAGTGTATTTTCACCTGTAATCAGTTTTGCAAGCAGGGGAAAAATAATATTGACAATGGAAGGTGAAAGATTTTCCACAACACATCTTACAGAAAGAACATCGGAACGTTCAATACTGTTTGGAGAAAGCACGTTAATCAGACTGTCATAGGAGTCAAGATAGAAGTTATAAAAAAACTGAAAACCGATATTGTAGGCAAGCACAACCGTACATTTTGTGAAAAGGGACATATTTTCATAGGGCATCCATATGAAAAGACAGCCCAGGATAACAGTTGGAATACCCATTGATATAATGTACGGTCTGTATTTGCCTTTCATACTGCGGGTGTTATCAATCATCCTTGCTCTCAGTGCAGTGAGGGGAAAGCCTGAGAGCAGACTGATTATATAGATAACATAAAGTGCGGTAGGATCAATACCGATTGTGTTGCCGATAAGGGTATTGCCCGTTGAAAGCATAAGCTGACCGTAGCAGTAGGTAATGAACCTTACTCCGATTCCACCTACCGCAAGAGATGTTATTTCTTTGAAGGACATATATCTGCCTATCGGCGGCGTTTTCCAGTGGTTTTTAAAATTGTTGATGGCGGATTTTGCCGTTGATGCAATGTTCATTCAGATCACCTCAAAAAATTACCGTTGTAACGGATTGGGGCGTTAATTCAATTTCGTTTTCTGCCGTATATTCACGCAGATTGCTGTCGTTATCCGTAACGGCAACATCAGCTTTCTGAGACAGAGAGAAAGATTTTTTGATGTTTTTCGGATTGATTATAATGAGAACGGTTTTGCTGTCTTTTTCAAAACCCAATGCCATAATGTCACTGTCATCTGCTTTTACTTCAAAGCGTACTGCGCCGTATGGAATATATTTTGAAAAATTGCCCGTCACATAATAACGCTTGGTCATTTCAAAACTCTGATTTTCAGGGTCTATGTAAATCAGACCGTCGCAGTAATCGTAGCGTGAGCAGGCAATCCAATGTTGCCACGAAGTAACATTGAGAATTGAAATATCCTCAAAAATAACTTTTGCGGTTTCAAGTGCGGAAACCATACCCGTATCCTTACCGCCGTTCATATGGCACCATTCGCTCATTTTAACGGGTACATCAGGATACCGTCTGTCCATCCATTTTCTGTAACGGCGGAGAAAAGCAGGCCTGTTATTGGTAAAGGGCAGGGGAGAATGAAGAAAATATGAGTGAACATCAACACTGTCAACACATTCTCTTACATCTTTATGCCTGAGCATTTCCCTTGTATAGGATTTGTTGAACCAACGGATATCGCCGTTTTCAACACCTGAAAGCATTACGCTGTCAAGGGTTTTACGTTTTCTCATTTCACGGGCAACGCACTGCATAACCTTGCCTGCCTGATACGGGCTGTAATGGCAGCCTTCCTGACCGCCGTTCCATATCCATAAAGGCTCGTTGACGGGTGAAAGGTATCTGACAGGTAAACCCTCTTTCACAAAATGCTCCGTAACATCAAGAATATATTTTGCAAATGCACCGTAATTCTTTCTGCTCAGATTAGTTCTGAAAACCTTATTTTTATCGAGATGGGCCTTGTTATTTTTGGTAAGACGCTCAATGGGTGAGTTTACAAACAGAATAATTTCATCTGCACCGTCTTTTGCTGCCTGTCTCATCATATATACGGCGTTGGCGTCTTTGGTGAAATCGTATTCGCCTTTATCATTTTCAAAGCATTCAGCTCTGCGGTCAGGATCGGAAAAATCGCCTTTGCCCGATTCAACAGAGCCACCGCCGATGTTATATCTGTATGTACGCAGACCTATACCGTCGGTTTTGCTGTAAAGAAGCTGAGATATTCTGTCTCGCACTGGCATGCCGCTTTCGGGGTCAGGGTTATCCCAACCGCCTGCAAGCTGTGCCCACCATGCTCCGCTTGCACCGAAGCCCTCAAAGGTCTGATGTTTTTTGTTTTTATTCATTGTTATTTTCATATTATATCCCCTTTAAGAAAAAACCGCTCCCCAACGAGAATCGCAGGGAGCGGTTATGTTCCAAGTTTTGATTATTCAGCCTTGGGTGCTTCAACGGGGCAAGCGTCAGCGCAAGCGCCGCACTCGATGCAAGCGTCAGCATCGATAACATACTTGCCATCGCCTTCTGAGATAGCTTCAACGGGGCATTCTGCTGCACATGCGCCGCAGGAGATGCAATCGTCATTGATGATGTATGCCATAGTGATCTTCCTCCTTAACTTTTTTTCAAGAACATTGTAACACATTATACGAAAAATGCAAGAGGTTTTTGATGTAAATTATCCTTCTATATCTTTCAAAGCCTCAATTTCTTCTTTTGCGACCTTAATTCTTGCATCTTTTACGAGTTTTACTTCTTTTCTGTCAAAAACCTTGGGCTGTGCATCGGGGTTATTGTGGAGCTGAACTTTGAGTTTGCCTGTGAGAAGGCTGAAATCCGTAACCGTACCTGCACCTTCGTTGGTTTCAACTATTGCACCGGGCTTAGGTGTGATTTTCAGCCGATGCTCATAAGCGTTCTGCTCGTATTTGAGGCAACACATAAGTCTGCCGCAGGCACCGCTGATTTTGGTGGGATTAAGTGAAAGACCCTGTTCCTTTGCCATCTTGATTGAAACGGGCTGGAATTCACCCAGAAAGCTGCTGCAACAGAAGGGTCTGCCGCATATGCCCAGACCGCCCAGCATTTTTGATTCATCCCTGACACCAATCTGACGGAGCTCGATTCTTGTTTTGAAAACACCTGCAAGGTCTTTTACGAGTTCTCTGAAATCAACTCTGCCGTCTGCGGTGAAATAGAAAAGAACTTTTCCGCCGTCGAATGTGTACTCAACATCAACAAGCTTCATATCAAGGCCGTGATTGGCAATTTTCTGCTGACAGATTGTGAAAGCATCTTTTTCCTTTTGCTTATTGGCACGGAATTGCTCAATGTCTTTTTCGTCGGCAATTCTGATAAGCTTTTTAAGGGGCTTTACAATCTGCTCATCGTCTATTTCTCTGTTATCCATTGCAACCTCGCCGCATTCAACACCGCGTACAGTTTCAACGATAACTCTGCTTCCTTTTTTCAGAATGTGCCCGTCGGGGTCAAAGTAGTAAACCTTGCCGACTTCTTTAAAACGGACACCTACAACTTCTGCCATATATTTTAAACCTCCATCGGATTTTTTAAGTTGTTGCAGCTTTGCGCAGCTTTGTGCAAAGCGCAGTTACCATAAGATTATGGTTAGCATTAAGGTGAATTGATTTCATAAGTTCTTCCGTGCAGTCAATGAGAGAAAGCAGTGCACGGCGGCTGAGCCTGGGAGCAAGCTCGTTGGGGAGCGTGCCGAATTCATTTTCTTCTTCGGCGGAGTATTTTATTCTCAGTGCACAGGCAAAAATCTCCTGAATAACAGGAAGTGATGCCCTGAGAAGTTTCTGGTCTTTCTCAAAAACCGATGCTGCCTTTACAATTTCCATATGGTTAAGAGCAATAACCGACTTTGCAACTGCCGAAGCGGCTTCGATTACTTTTTCGCGTGGGATTTCATCACCGTCAGAAGCGTATGCCTGACCAAGATTGTAAACAGCAGAACGGGAAAGCACTGTGGGCAGAAAGCCTGATTTTGAAGAACAAAGCAGAATGAAATTCACATATGCAGGCGGTTCTTCAAGAATTTTGAGTATTGCATTCTGACCTTCAACACCCATAGTGTGTGAATTTTCAAGAATAAATACCTTTCGGTCAGCTTCGTTGGGGACTATGTATGCTTTACTTCTTATATCGCGTACATAGTCAACCTTGAACGCCTTGGGCTTATCTTCAACGGTGTATAAAAGAATATCCGCGTGAGAGTTTGCAGCTGCTTTTTTACAGTCTGAGCACACACCGCAGGGCACTGTGTCGCCTGATGAACAGACAAGGGCAGCAGAAATCTTTTGTGCAAGCTTCATTCTGTCCTCAATGCTGCCGCCTTCAAGGATTGCGGCATGTGGGAATCTTTTTGAATGAAGGGCTGCGGATATTGATTTTTCAAGTGGATTATTCAGATCAAATGTATTCATATCAAAGTTTTATGAAACGGTCAACATCAACAACAAAAACGGTTGCGCCGCCGACGGTAACCTCAACAGCTCGTGAAATGAAGCCCTCTGCCATAAATGAGGGTGAGGGAGTAACCATCTGTGTGCGTTTGCGTGAAAATTCACTGATAATGTCTATAACATCATCAACCTTTTCATCCTCTGTACCGATAAGCAGTGTGGAGTTGCCTGCTTTGAGGAAACCGCCTGAGGTGGCAAGCTTTGTAACGCCGTAACCCTTGTGGGTAAGCTCGCTGAGTACGCTTGCTGAATCGTCATTGTTGATAATAGCAACGATAAGCTTCATAGTTTTTCTCCTTTCACCTTTTGTGCAGTGAAATGTTTCTTTCTATTACTTTTCTTCCCCGCCACTCGTAAGCTCTGTTTTCAAGAGTACAGCTTTCGTCAACAAAGGGCATGGGGGAGGAAATGAATTCTTCAATAGGTGTGGTTGCGGCATTCTTGTTCATAGGGCAGATATCCTGACAGATATCGCATCCCCATACACATCCGCATTCCTTCATAAGGTGGATTTCTTTTTCTGTAAGAGTGCCTTTTTTCTGGGTGATTTCCGAAAGGCATAAAGCTCTGTCAAAGCCGTTTTCCGCCAATGCACCTGACGGACATACTTCGATGCATTTTTTACAGCCGATGCAATTCTTTTCGGAAATATCATTACATTTAATTCCGAGGGATGTCACTATTTCACCGATAAATACATATGAGCCGTATTTCTCTGTTATGAGCAGGGTGTTAAGCCCTCTGCTGCCAAGACCTGCTTTGCAGGCGGCACTGACTTCGGGTACGGGCGAATTATCCGCAAAAACAGCAAATTCTTCGTCGGGAAAAATATTCCTGAGTTTTTCAGCGGCACCGTTAAGTCTGTTTAACGCAACGGTATGATAATCGGTGACAACAGCATATTTTGAAATATTGATGTTTTCATAGCTTTCATTTTCGAGAAGATAAGGAAAGCAAGCAACAATAACCGACCGTGAATTTTCAGGCAAACGGCTTTTGGCTCTGCAATCAATAAGATCCTCTTTTATTTTACCAAACGGACAAATTCCCCACAAGGGTGAAATTTTATCCATTATTTCTTTTATGCTCAATCTGTCACCCCACGGCCTGCGCCAGAGCAATCATAACGGGCAGGGTAATTATTGAAATAAAGCTGACCACCGCAACGGTTTGTGAGGCGAGCCCTGTGTTGCGGTCATATTTTGCGGCAAACATAACCGTGTTGTTTGCTGTGGGAGCACCTGCTGAAATTGAGAGTGCAACCAGCAGTGAGCCTGTAATGCCTGCAAATCTGAATGCGGTGATGAGAAGGAGAGGCAGAATGATAAGCTTCACAAGTGCAACGGCAAAAATACGCCAGTTTCTGAATATACTCTTAAAATCTGTGTTGGCAATATATGTGCCGAAAATAAGCATTGCAACGGGGGTGTTAAGGCTTGCAATATATCCCAGAGGTTTTGAAACTATTTCCGGAAGCTTTACGGAAAGCAGGAAAAGAGGCAGACCGATTATAACCGAAATAACTCCGGGGTTAAGAATAAGCTTTTTGAAGTCAAACTTAACTTTTTCGCCGCCTTTGGTAATGGTATAAATTCCGTGAGTAAAGCTGAAAATCTGGAACGATATGATTACTGCTGAGCAATAGAATACACCTTCACTGCCGAGTACCGCACCTGCAAGGGGTAATGCCATATATCCGCAGTTACCGTATGCGCACGAATACTTGTAAATACAGCTTTTATCTGTGGGACAACGGTTGAAAACAACTGTGGATATTCCTGCCGAAACAATGTGCAGGATAAAACCGCATCCCATTGCAATAAAAAGGCTTTTTGCAGTTTCGGGGTTATATTCGAGCGAAAGAAAGCTTTCAACAATAACCGCAGGAGTAATTACATAGAAAAGCAGATCTGTGCAGCTTTTTGCAACCTTTTCCGTATATATTCCTGCCTTGTCAGCTATTGCACCGACGGCAACAAGAATATACAGAATTGCAACCTGTTCACTTGCAATAAGAACATTCTGAAAAAACATAAATATTATCCTTCAACAGTTGATTCAACGGGAATTTCAATTTTTTCTGCTCTGTCCGTAAGTCTTGTGAACACAACGGAGCAGATGAAGAGCGCGGTACCCAAATCGCAGAATTCGGCAGGTGAGTATTCATAGAGAAGAAAATCCTTGCCGATTACGGTGATGATAAATCTGGGTACAAAGCATATAAGAGCAAGCAGTGCGGCGGGGAGTCCGTAGCCTGCAAGCTTCCATTCGCAGTTTTTATCGCTTATCTGCGAATTGACCTGAGCAAAGGCCATAAAGAACATTATCAGGAATGCAAGCATAAGAAGCTCAAATGTGAGGTCCGAAACACGCTGGTAGCTTATTGTGCGTGTAAAACGGTATGCCATTCTGATTATGCACCAGATTATGGGTGAAAGGCAGATTAATTTGTGCTCCGAGCCGTTGGTTTTTCCGGTGATATAAACAAGACCCAGGGAAAGAAAGAAGATTGCGGAAATAACCGCAAACAGTGCTTCTGCCCCGAAAAGAACTTTTTCGGTGTTTAATGACACGGCACCCATATAGCCGTATTCGATAAGGGAAGAACCGTTATCCATAACGGCACCTGCCTTGGCAAGACCGTCGCTGAAAACTGCGGCGGCTGTCAGCAGGGAAATTATGCCCGATACGGGACGCTTTGCGGCATCGCGGTTGAAGTCGAGCTTTTTTCTTTTGAAAATGCCCAACACTGCAAATGCAATCACCGAAACGGCAATCAGACCGTAAAGCAGATAAACGCTCCAATTATATGAAGTGAAAAATCCGGTTCCGCCTTCAAGAACGGTGAAAAACTGAATTGTTCTCAGAGGGAGAGTAATTATGGCGGCAACGGCAAAAATTATTGCACCCAATCCGAAACCGCTTTTAACGGAGAAGTTTTTCATTTTCTGGTTACCTCTTATCTGTTGTTAATGGAAATATATTCGTTCTTGACGTTGTTGTTTTTGTATGCAGGTCTGATTATCTTACCGCCTGTAAGGAGTTCTTCAATTCTGTGTGCAGACCAACCTGCAATTCTTGCGATTGTGAAAATGGGAGTGAAAAGGTCTGAGGGGATATTCAGCATTTTGTAAACAAGACCCGAATAAAGGTCAACATTTGCACACATTGCCTTTTTGGGTGTGGATTTATAGCTGTTGAAGATTTCGGGAGTAAGTTTTTCGATATGGTTGAGAAGAATGAATTCATCCTCAAACTCTGTGTTCATTGCAAATTCCTCGGCTTTTGCTCTGAGGATTTTTGCTCTTGGGTCAGAAAGAGTATAAATAGCGTGGCCCATACCGTAAACAAGACCTGAGCCGTCGCCTGCTTCTTTTCTCATAATTTTCCTGATGAAATCCGCAACCTGACCCTCGTCGGTTATATCGCTGACGCCTTCCTTGAAATGGTTTACCATTTCCGAAACTTTGATATTTGCACCGCCGTGCTTGGGCCCTTTAAGTGAGCTTATACCGCCTGCGAGAGCAGCGTATGTATCTGTACCGCTGGAAGAGAGAACTCTTGTTGTGAAGGTTGAGTTGTTACCGCCGCCGTGCTCTGCGTGAAGCATAAGGCACACATCAAGCAGTTTTGCTTCACGGTCCGTGAAGGTTTTATCTGCCCTGATTGAACGAAGAACGGTCTGTGCTGTTCTGTACTCGGGCTTCATAGGATGAATGTACATACTCTTGCGGTAATAGTGTCTGCGTTTTACCTGGTATGCATAAACCATAATTGCGGGAATCTGAGCAATAAGATGAATGCACTGACGCAGAACATTTTCAAGAGATGTATCGTCGGGGTTGCCGTCATATGAGTAGAGAGCAAGAACCGCTCTTGAAAGCTTATTCATTATGTCGGGCGAAGGAGCCTTCATAATCATATCTTCGATGAAATCTTCGGGCAGTTCACGGCATTCGGAAAGAGTGTCGCAGAAACTGTCAAGCTGTTCCTTGGTGGGAAGGTGTCCGAAAAGGAGAAGATAAATAACTTCTTCAAAGCCGAAACGGTCTTCTTCAATACAGGAGTTTACGATATCTTCCATGTTATAGCCTCTGAAATAAAGGTGGCCTTCTCTGGGAACTTTTTCACCGTCATCAATATAATAACCTTCAACGGTACAAACATTCGTTATACCTGCCATAACACCTGTTCCGTCAGCATTTCTGAGTCCTCTTTTGACGTTGAAATGATCGAAATCAGCAGGAGCTATATAGTTATTTTTCTTTATCTGTTCGCATAAGTTTTTAATATCACGTTCTGCAACGTGTGATTCAATGGTGGACATATTGTATCTGCCTCCGTTCTCTTTAAGTTACTATATCTCCATTATATTGTATAATCAGTTTATTATAACCTCTTATTATTTAAAAGTCAAGAAAGGATGATGAAAATGCGCACTTATCTTGCTATATGTATAATCACTGCACTGTCAATGATTCTGTGTCCTCTTGCGGCAACAGGGAAAGGTGCCGCAAATCACACTCAAACAGAAAGTGAAGCTGTAATAAAAGAAAAAAGTGATGTCATATCTGTTATGTCATCACGAAGCGGTAAAAGTGTTGAAATTGAAATGAGGGAATACATCATCGGCTGCGTTGCCGCAGAAATGCCGGCTGATTATCACAGCGAAGCATTGAAGGCGCAGGCAGTAGCAAGCTTTACATATGCCAAAAGAATCCGTGAAAAAAACACTGACGAAGCGGCGGATATAACGGATAATCCGGATATTCATCAGGGATACATTGATGAAACTGCAAGAAAAGAAAAATGGGGTGAAAAATATGAGGAATATGAAGAAAAAATCGGTGCCGCAGTTGACAGTGTTATGGGTGAATATATGAGTTTTGCCGGCGAAACCGTGCTTGCGGTTTATCATTCAAACAGTGCAGGCAGGACACGGAATGTAAAAAATCTTTGGGGCAGTGAGATACCTTATTTGATAAGCGTTGAAAGCGGCGGTGACAGGCTGTCACCGGATTACATTCATACTGCGAATTTCAGCAAAGAAGAGTTTTCGGGATTTTTCGAAGAATGCGGCGTCAAAACAAAGGGCAGTGCCGATGAATGGATAGAAAAAATAAACAGAGATGATGAGGGTTATGTGACATCGCTTATTGTGTGCGGCAAAGAAATTGCAGCGACGGATTTCAGAACGGCGTCAAAGCTTGAAAGTGCCTGCTTTGAAATTGAATATGACGGTGAATTTGTTGTGACCTGCAAGGGCTACGGTCATGGAGTGGGTATGAGTCAATACGGTGCGGATTATATGGCACGGCAGGGATTTTCTTACAGAGAAATACTTTCTCATTATTACACGGGAGTAAGCTTCCGAACTGAGGAATAATAGTCCTGCCAAGGGGAAAAATAACAAAAATTTCAGGGAGAAAAAACAATGAAAAAAGTTATTATATCCGTTGACAGTGCGGCGGATATTCCGTCTGAGATTTCAGATGAATACGGCATAAAGGTTGTTCCCATGTGCGTTGTTATTAATGGTAAACCTATGCAGGATGGGGTGAATATTACTGCGGCGGAAGTATTTGATTATGTTGAAAAAACGGGCGAAATCCCCAAAACGACAGCGGTGCCGCCGGGAGAATATTTTGATTTCTTTTCCCGATTTGTCAAAGAAGGTTATGATGTTGTTCATCTGTCGTTTTGCTCAGGATTATCTTCCACTTTCAGAAATGCAAAAATTGCTTCGTCAAGAATGAATGGTGTTTACCCTCTTGATACCCGAAGCCTGGGCGGAGGAATTGCTTTGCTTGCTCTTAAAGGCTGTGAAATGCGTGACGGAGGAATGAGTGCGGAAGAAATATATTCCGCACTTTCATCACTTGTACCGAAAATACGGGTAAGCTACATTCTTGACAGTATTGATTTTCTCCGTCGCTCCGGCAGATGTTCTTCTGCGGTGGCATTGGGTGCAAATCTGCTTTCCGTAAAGCCTTGTGCCGCAATGGTTGAGGGCAAAATTGATGTAATAAAAAAATACAGAGGAAAATCAAAAGCCGTCCGCTTGCAATATGCAAGCGAACAGCTTCAGCTTTACAAAAATATTGATTTTTCAGCCGCTTTTATTTATCACTCGGGAGTACCTGAAAGTGAATTACAGACCGTACAGGAAATGCTGAAATGTTCGGGCTTTCAAAGGATCATAACCTCATTTACGGGTTGTATGATAAGCCTTCACAGCGGCAGAAATGCATTGGGCATACATTTTATTGCAGATTGATTATTTTTCAAGGAAATCAACTGTTACGGTGCAAAGCTCATCAGCTCTGTTTTCGATGCACTGATGTCCTCCGCCTTCAACAAGATATGTTTCGGCATCAGGGAATGCATTGCCCATCTGCTCTTTCATTGTTGAGTTTATAATTATATCCTTGCTTGCCTGGCAAAGAAGAACGGGGCAGGCAACCTTATCTGCGTTTTCAAGGTCTGTTGCCTTTACATTGAACATCATTTCGCAAAGACCGCCGCCAAAACCGTTATACTGAGTTGCGTCTGTAATACCGTTAAGCTCATAATTCATTGAAAATTCCCAATCCATTGTTGCGGCAAAAATAATAAGCTTTACAAGAAAATCAATTCTTGTGCCGTAGTTGAAAAATGCATTCATAATACCCTTCATAATTCCTGAGGTCATTATGCTTTCCATAGCCTTCGGGAATTCGCTCTGGGGTGCGGGGCAATAAAGAAGAAGTGCATCTACGGGGTTTTCAATTGCTATATTAGTTGCAACGCCGCCGCCCATTGAGTGACCTGCAATAATCCATTCATCCATAGGTGCGATGGATTTCATAAGCTCTGTGATAAGAATTTCACGGTCGATAACGGTGATTTCATCGGATTCTCTTGTGCTGAATCCGAAGTTGGGCAGGTCTGCAAGCACACATTCGTAACCTGCTTCCGAAAGATTTGCCGCCATATTTCTCCACGCAAAGGTTGAACAGAGAAAGCCGTGAAGCATCATGATTCTGCCCTTTTGCTCACCTTTTGCAGGAATGACTCTGTAATGAATTTCATAGTCGCCGTATTCAAAAAATTTGCTGTCTTCGTAGGGCATAAAAGCGGTATCTTCCGCATATGCAAAAATGCCGAAGCAGGAAAGTGCTATTGAAACGGCACAGATAATACTGATTATTTTTTTCATAAATCCTTATTCACCTCAGAAAAGATTGTTTGCATAGTCAATGAGTGCAACAAGAATGCCGACCCAAGCCGCCAACACGGCACAGGCGAAGAAAAACAACGGCTTTGAAAATCCGCTGTATTTCTTTGTTGCGAACACAATTATGCTTCCGATAACGAAAGCAAGAGCTGTAAAAACGGTGATTATGTAAAAAATCAGGAATATTGCCGATACAGCATCGTAAGGTATAAGCTGTGAAGCAATAAGCGAAATTACCCAGCCTGCCGCAGAGGCGAGAAAAATTGTTGACAGAATATTAATACGGTTTTTCATGTTTTACGCCTTTCCGGTTGAACCGAATCCGCCTGCGCCTCTGCATGTTTCGTCAAGTTCTTCCGCCTCAACGGGAGTAATGAGAGAGACGGGCATAATCACAAGCTGTGCAATGCGTTCATCGGGTTGAATGGTATATGCTTCTTTGAGCTGATTTATAACGCCTACGCAGATTTCGCCGCGGTAGTCGCTGTCAATAACACCTACGGAATTCAGCAGGCCTATTCCGTGTTTTATTGCAAGACCGCTTCTTGCAAAAACAAATGCACCCAGTTCGGCAGAGGGCAGTTCAATGGCGATTCCGGTAGGGATGACCGCTTTTTCACCGCCGCTGAGAGTGATGGGTTCGTCAATGCAGGCATAAAGATCCATACCTGCACTGCCGGGAGTTGCTCTGAAAGGGATTTTTGCGTTTTCTCTGAGTTTTTTAATCTTGAATGTATCCATTATTTTGTTCTGTTCTCCTTGTATCTTTCTTCGGGAGAAATCTTCTTTTCGGGGCAGGGGATGGGTTCTCTGACCGTATTGGCGGGAACCGCCCATCTTACCGCATTGATGATAATTCTCTGAACATATTCGTTATGGAATGTGGGGTTGCTTTCGTGACCGGGCTGGAAATAGAAAATTTTGCCAAGACCTCTCTGCCAGCAGCAGCCTGAACGGAAAACTTCTCCGCCGGCAAACCAGCCGAGGAAAACGATTTCGTCGGGCTTGGGAATATCAAACTGCTCACCGTACATTTCTTCCCTGTCAATGCTGAAATGTGCGGGAATTCCCTTTGCTATGGGATGAGAGGGGTTGATGTTCCAGATTCTTTCTCTGTCGCCGTCTCTCCAACGCAGATTACAGGTTGTACCCATAAGAGATCTGAAAATCTTTGAATGATGACCTGAGTGGAGAACAACAAGACCCATACCTGCGAGAACACGCTTATGTATTTTTTCAACAAGCTTGTCTGGTACTTTGTCGTGTGCCATATGACCCCACCAGATAAGAACATCGGTGTTTTCAAGAACCTCATCTGAAAGTCCGCAGCGACGCTGTGCAAGAGTTGCGGTGCGTACTGCAATATCATCCTGAGATGAAAGAAAATTCTTTATACAGCCGTGAATGCCTGCGGGATAAACGCCTGCAACCTCGTTGCTGAGCTTTTCGTGAACGCCTTCGTTCCAAACGGTAACATTAATCATTGTTTTGCTCTCCTTTATCTTAATTTCTTTAAAATTTCCTGTGATGCGGCAACGATTTTTGCGGCGGCAGGTTTCGTGATAAGATCCATTTCGCCCATAAATTCAATATATGTGCCGTCAAAACGGTGCTTGAAGCGGTAAAGACCGAAAAGGGGATTGCTTTCATCAATAACGCCTGCAACGCCTCTGAAATCATATATCGAACAACCGCTTTCAATTGCCCATTTTATCATTTCCCACTGCATAAGGTAGTTGGGCATAACTTTTCTGTCGGAGTTTGAGGATGCACCGTAGAAGTACCACACCTTGTCACCCCAGAGAACAGAAATCGCACCTGCTATCGGTCTGCCTTCGTAGTATGCCATATAGAGCCTTGCCTTGTCGCCGAAACAATCAAGGATTTTTGCAAAGTATGCGGCTGAACGAAGCTCGAAGCCGTCTCTTTCGCAGGTTTCCTTCATTATTTCGTAGAAGGTCTGAGCCATTTCACTGCCGTGTATTTTAATTTCTACATTGTTTTTCAGCGCAATGCGGATTTTCCTTCTGTGATCTGAATGGAATGCGGCAAAAACTTCATCTTCATTCCTGCCGTCAAGCAGAATTCTGATAACATATCTGCACTGGAAATCTTCAAAGTTTATTGTGCGTTCCTTGAATTTAAAGCCTTTGGCAAGTGCTGTGGCTTTGTAATCCTCGTTGTCAACGGGAACATCCTTATCGATTTTCAGTTCGTACGCATTGTATTTTTTGCCTTCTTGTTTTGCCGCTTCAATCAGTGCGGAGAAGGTTTCTTTATCGTCAAAATCGCATACGGGACCTCGGGGTGCGTACATCATATGGAAGGGAAGCTTTGAAATTTTGCGCAGCAGTACGCCCATCGTACCCGTTATTTCGCCGCTGTCGTTTCTGCAAATGACTCCGAACCATTTCCAGTCATCCTTGACCCTTGCCCAAAGTGATGTTTGCAGAAAATGACCGTTTTTATGTTTTTCGGTAAATGCGTCAAATTCGGCGGCACTGTTTATATCAATAATCTGTGTTTTCACTTCTTGCCCTCGCTTATACAATAATTAGTATTATTATACTCTAACAGACGTCGGATTGCAATATATTAGTAAGGCTCAATACAGTTTATTTTGCGCTTTTGGAGGCAAAATTACGCAAAAAATAAAAAACTTTCAAATTTCTCTTGCAATTTAACGGAAAACAAGTGATAATATAAAGCATAAAAATCAGAAAGGATGACTTTTTTGGAAGCGATACTTAATTTTGATCTGTCTGTTTTTGAGTTTGTTTTCACAAATCTCAGCAACAGCGTAATGGATGTCATTATGAAGGTTATCACAACCCTCGGTGACGACGGTATTTTCTTTATCATTCTCGGTCTTGTAATGCTTTTCTTCAAGAAAACGAGAAAAGCAGGTCTTGTGTGCCTTGGCGCGCTTCTTGTTATGACTCTTCTCAACAATGAGCTTATCAAACCCATTATGGAGCGTCCCAGACCTTACAATCTTACAAGGCTTCCCGAAGCAACGGCAGAAGTTGTTGCTTACACAAACGGTGCAAAGAATCTTGACTGGGTTGGTTTCTTCGGTAAGATTGACTGGTCAATCGACAGATTTCCCGGTCTTGCGGAAAAGTGGAATGCAGGCTATGCTTTCCCCGAAGTTGTTGAAAGAATGAAGCCCACTTCACTTTCATTCCCCTCAGGTCACACATCGTCAGCATTCACATTTGCAATGGCAATCACACTTGTGCTTAAAAAGAAGGGTGTTGCAATCCCTGCATTCATTTTTGCATTCCTTATGGGTCTTTCAAGAATCTATGTAGGTGTTCATTATCCCACAGATGTTATCGTCGGTGCATTCGTAGGTATTGTTTATGCACTTATCGGTTACGCAATCTTTGCAAAGCTTTATGATGTTGTTTACCCCAAAATCGAAAAGGCAATTGCAGATAAAAAGGCTAAGAAAGCCGCATAAGCAAAAATAAGGGTCGGAAATCCGCAAGGACTTCCGACCTTTAAAATTATCCGAGAATACTGAGGATTTCCTTGAATTCGGCGGATGCCTTGAATTCTTCCGAAAGAGGATAATTCACAGTGAAATGATGCTTCATCCGTTCACGCATTGTTTTGCCTCTTACGGTCTTTTTGAACAAAACGCCGTCAAGAAGATGTGATTTGAGTGTTGTTTCGTCGGGTAACAAATCGTATTCACAGGCAAGCTCTGCCGCTTTTTTAAAATTATCATAAGCTTTTTCTGTGTTTCCTGCCTGAAAATACCAAAGACCCATATGACCGTAGTTGTAAACAATGTAGTGCCAATTCTGACCGTAATTACCGTCATCATAGATTGCATCCATTACCGTTATTATGATTTCCGCCGCTTTGATTTTGAATTCGGGTGAGAATGCGTCATCATAAAAGCAATAATTGCAGGTTGCACCGTCAAGCAGAAAAACAAGTTCTTCAATAGCTGTACGGCAGGCGGCATTATGCTTTTCTCCGGGAGGGTACATATGAGTGGCGGTGTAGTCACGGCTGTCACGCATAACGGGCAAGTCCTTGTTGATTTCCTCCATTTTTGTAATATATGATTCATCCTTTTCAGTGTAACTCAGGCTTTTGTAATATGTGCCCATGAGCCTTTTGGCTCTTATTCTGATGCTGTCTGATGTGCAATGCTGCTGAATGTTCTCGTTGAGCGTGGTCATCTCGTCGTATATATCAATTATTTTATCGTGTATGCCGCCTTTGGTGGAAAGCAAAGCCGTCATATACCGTATGATAAGACGGAAATCGCCGGGGAATTCTTTAAGGGCACGGTTTATTGTTTCAAAGGCTTTGGGGGTATCTTTAAAATAAAGAACCTCATATTCGTCAATATAACTTTGGATTTTTTCTTCTTTTTTTGATTGGTCAACTCCCAGAAGGTCATCAACAGACACATCAAAGAACGAAGCGATTGAGGGCAGTAGAGTGATGTCGGGGTAACTGTCGCCACGCTCCCATTTGCTGACGGATTGATATGAAACGCCAAGAAAGTTTGCCAGGGTTTCCTGAGTAAGCTCCCTTTTCTTGCGTAATTTACGGATGTTTTCGCCAATATAAACTGACATTTTACCACCTCTTGTTGTAATTGCTGATCAGCTTGGTTTTATGGTACACCGAAACCTGCAATATTACAATAACGCAGTTTTAGAAACAACTTCTACCAAACGGAGAATTTTTCAACAAAACGGTTAATTTTTATAAAAACCGAAAATTTTAAAAAAATTTCAAAATAGGTATTGATTTTTCTGTCGGGATGTGATAATATACTTTGGCAATCGGAACTTACCGTTTGTAAATTGAATATGCGCTGCTAGCTCAGCTGGATAGAGTGTTTGGCTACGAACCAAAAGGTCAGGGGTTCGAATCCCTTGCAGCGCGCCATCTCGAGTGTTCATAACGGATTCAAGTTGTGAACACTCGATTTTTTTATTTCAGTTATATTTTCGAGCAGGTGTTATGCCTGCTCTTTTTGTTTGTTACGGACAGTTTTTATGC
>JAXJTD010000068.1:0-38640 GCA_036309745.1 Acutalibacteraceae bacterium
CTTCAATAGCAACCGTGCCTTGATTGATGTTGTCCAACTGTGCCATTACACCGCTATTCATATTCGGCATATTCGGCATCTGTTGTTCCTGTGCGATGATTTCGTTGTTTTCCATTATAAAACCTCCTTAATGTTTTCAATACATTGGTTCATTGCATTTTTCCAAGCAATCAACCATTCCGTTAAAGTGCCATAACATAAATGCGAATTTATCTCGGCTCTGTTTACATCTTCCGAAAGATGTTCGATTTCCTCAATGTACTTTTTTATTACCTCTTTTTCCATCATTCAACCTCTTTCGCCAAATATGCAGGAAGTGCTAAATTGTTGATTTGATTGTAACGCCCCAAATATCCCCACCAATTTCCACTTTCTTTACATTCGTGATAAATGCCCAAATACTCACGGAAAAGGTCATAGCCTCTGCGAACAAGCAATTTATCAGCCTGTAAAATGTTAATTGCGTACGGCGGTTTTTTCTCAATCACGATGAACACGAAAAGCGGATTTCTGTTTGTGTTGTGCTTTACACCATCGCTATACATAGCGGATTGGAAATCATATCCGTATTTGATAGCGGAACGCATAAACGCTTCTGTTTCGGCGCAATCGACAGTTTTCAAGTCCACTATGATCAGATTTTCTCCGATTTCTGTCAAAACGTCCGTCCTGCATTTGCATTCTTCGCCCGTCATTTCGTCAACCCAAAAGAACGGTTTTTCTTTTTCGCCTTTGATAAGTTTTTTGACAAATTCGTTTCTGTTCAACGCTTCGCACATAGCGGTTGCCTGTTCGACCATATCGACCGATACAACGGTTTTTCCCTTTGCCTGTGCTTCAAACTCCGCAAACGCTTCTTTTCCCGCCTTTGTCCGTCTGTCAACATTCGGAATAACCGCGAATTGCTCCCAAACGGTTTCCGGCTGTAAAGCCATAGCGTGGAACAACTGACCGAAAAGCAATGCCGGGGTTGGTTCTTCCGGGTGCTCTTGGTAATACTTGAATTTTTCGGGGCTTTCGCTGATTTTGAAAAGTTCCGATCTGCTTATCGCAGGATGTGAACGGTATTCTTTTTCCGTCATTTTTCTCCAATCCTTTTCATGTAATCATTCAATGCCATTCTGACAAATGCAGACATTGAAATGCCGATGTTGTCAGCCGCTTTCTGAACTGATAATTTTTCCAAAAGCGTCATCGGAACATTCAAAGCGTTTTCTCGAACTTCTTCACGATTTTTCTTTTTTTGTTTCATACTCCGTTCACCTCCTCCACAAGTTTTTCGGCAAAGAAAGATTTGTCAGAAAGGATAAATTTGCTACAATCGACAAGTCTTCCCAAATTCGCCGTTTTTAAATATTTGAACATCACATCAGCAATAAGATCCGCATCAAACATTTCAGCGATAAAGGAATTTAACATAACGGCATCCTTTCCGCGTTCTCCGACCTTGAAGCACATTTCATGGTCGTTCTTGTATTCGTCAATGCACGAATCGCAAACGCCCTCCGTAAGTTCAGAAGCGGAATAAAATTCTCCGCACAACTCGCATTTGAAAGCCTCCTCATAATCGCCGCGGCAATTCGGACAACCATCCATTGTTTCTCCATGCGGTTCACACCATTCGGCTTTTTCGCTTTCATCGAACAGCCTGCCGCACTCGCAACATTTGAACATCATTTTTTATTTCCTCACTTTCCGTATTTGTTTCTTCCTTGACCACCAAAATCGCAAATTCCGATTTCAACAGAATATTTTTTAATTTTGCAATCAGCACCAAGAATAAATGCCAAAAAATCGAAAATTCTTTTCATTGTTTACTTCCTTTCTGTATCGGCTGTGCCGTTGTGTTTGTTTATTTCTGAGTCTATTATACACCATTTCTTTTGATTTGTCAATAGGCTTTTCACAAGTTTTTGATAACTTTTTAATATTTTTTGCAAAAAAAAGAGCGGCGGTTTCCCGTCGCTCAATTTTGCTTATTCAATTTTTCGATCATTGTGCGGTATATCTTGCGTTCCGCTTCGCTTCGGGTGCTTGCGTACACCGAGTGGCAGAACTCCGATATTTCAACACACAATTTTTGCAAATTCACGGAATTGTGTTCTTCTTTATATTTCTGCAATGCAGGGAAGATGTCCTGTATTTCCGAATATGGATTTTCTCTTTCGGTCGAATCATCTCCATATTTATAAAACGAAGAATTTATTCCGCTCGATACCGTCAAGCCCTTTCGATTGCTCGCATGCATTCTTTCAGGGCTTCTCTCCCCTTTGGGTCGGCATCTTCCATCATTTCTCCAAGGCGATTCATCATATCATCTTTGGCATCATCGCGTGAATAACCGCCACGACCTCCCATATTGCCCATGCGACCGCCTCTTGCATAAGACATATCATCGCCATGGTGCATATTTTCGGAGTATCCGCCTTCTCTGGAATATCTGCCCATGCTGTCACGCTTTGCGTATCTGCCCCTGCGATAAGAAGAACCTTCCTCCTCTTCCTCGGAAAGCATAGCAATCTTGCAAAGATTTTTGTATGTGTCGGTAAGCTTGTGGAGCTTCTCCAAAGTGCTCACCGAAATGTCGCCAGTCTTGGTGATTTTGTCAATCTCTTTTTCAAGAGTAAGCTTTGCCTCATCAATATATTTCAGCATTTTTCTGTTCTCCTTTCTATCACGCTACACGGTCGAAGATGATGTTCGCATTAGTGACATCAATAGCGGATCCTGCCGCTCCTGCCGTTCCAACGCTTACATTTTCTACCGATATGGTCACACAACAACCGCAGGGAATAACAATAAATGTCGTCAAACTCACGTTGAAAAACGCCTCTGCAACAGTGGGTGTAACGGTTGCGATAGCGTTCTGGAGAGTTTCTCCATCCTCTTGAATTGCCACGCTTATTGGACCTACAACACCGCCGTCAGCCGCAGGTGCTACCGCTATATTTGCGTTAAAGGTGACTCTGTAAACGGTTTTACAAGCGTTTCCTGCTCCTTTAAGGCGGAACACGCCCGAACCGCTTCTGTGTGTGATATATCCCTTTCTACAAGCTCTATCGCCATCAAGGAATATAATGTTTTCATCCTCGGCAACCGTCTGCGCGAGGGGATAACTGTATTCAGCCGCCATAATAAAAATTTCCTTTCATAATAAAATAGAGGGGAGTAAACGTCTACTTTGCCCATTTACTCCCCGAAAGTCATCATCGGACAGTAACTTTATCGTCCGAACATCCGCAAAATGCGAAAGTAGTCAATCTTTTATCTAATTTTAGAAGCCGCCGTTGCCGCAACCGCAACCATTGCCAAATGTTACGTTGGCATTGTAGCAACAATTAGGGTTGGGAACAACATACGCAGGAATCGGGCAAGTCTGTCTGTCAAGGCCAAGTCTGCGGATAAGTTCTGCGGTCTGCGCCTCCTGAGATGCAGTGATATAAGCATTCTGTGCGGACTGGGAAGCGGCAAGTCGAAGAGCCTGATTTTCATCACGCAGGGACTGAACCTTTTCATTGGACATATAATCGATGATTCTGTCACCGAGTTTGTCTATTGCCTGAAGAGTGTTGCAGTTGTATGCCTGAGCGTCGAATCTGCTCTGCAGATTCATCTTTTCGATATCACAGCAACAGTCGGAAATCTGCTTGGAAATATCCCAGCCGGCTCTCTCGATTCCGGTGTTTACGTCCTTGATTGCGGAACGTGTGTCACAGCAACACTGCGCGAGCTGTGCGGAAAGGTTGCTTGCGTGCTGTGCTCCCTGATAGCCAAGGGTACAGATGGCGTTGTCAACGCCGTGGAATCCATTTGTGATAGCGTTATTCAACGCATATGTAGAATCTGCCAAACCATAGGTCTGCTGATCCAATTTGCTGATCAATGTCTGCTGATCGACAGCCGCTCTGACATCAGCCTGTGTTGCACAAGGTGCAGTGCAAGGCGTAGGGTAGCCACCATTACCGCCAAAGCCACCGCCGAAACCGCCAAAACCTCTGCCGCCGTAGCCGAACAGAAGCAAGATTATAATCCAAGCCCAATCGTTGCCGAACATTCCATTGCCGTTTCCGTAGCCGCCATTGGTGGAGTCTCTGCCTACCGCATAGCCTGTTGCAAAGCCATTAGTTTCTTCCATCATAATTTTCTCCTTATAAAATTAAATATATGCTAAATCAAGCCGTACGCTCTTGATTAAAGCCGTTAGTTATTTCCCATCATCTGCGCCACCTGTTGCGCGATTTGGGAATATTGGTTGAATTGCGCCTGCGACATTGCGCCGGACTGCAAAAGTCTTTCCACCTCTTGACGTGGATTTCCTGTAAATTGTTTTCTAAAATCTCGCGCCTGCTGTGCGAGTTGTTCCATCGGGTTATTCTGCCGTCTCATAGAATTAAAGAGATTATTCGCCATCATTTACCTCCGAAAAAGTCATATCTTTTGTGATTTGTTTTTCTTTCATGTTTCTCAATTCGTTCCGCAAGGCTTCAAAATCGCTCTGTAACGCATTGAAACTTTCTATGCTGACAAACTTACTGCCACACTTGCATTCGTGCTTATCGCTCGATTTTGGCGCGTTGTCGGCTGTCCTTTCCGTGTAGTCAAGAATCCGCATAGACGGAACGCCCTGCATATTTGCCGATTTGATGTAGATCACATCATTGTTTTTATCCCACAAAATCACGCTGTTATTAGGCGCGACAGGGTAGCTCTGCGCCTCCACCTCAGACAAAACCCAAATCATATCATTTGTCGGTGTAGGTTGCGCCATCTGCATCGGCTGTTGCATTTGCGGTTGCTGAATCGGCTGACCGAAAGGCTGACCGCTTTGCATCGGCTGTGCCTCCTGCGGAATAGACGGGTTGTAATACATCATCGGTCTTTGATAGGGTGCGTAATAAGGTGTGTATGCCATTTTCAATTCTCCTTTTCAAAATAATATACGGGCGATTCTTGACGGCTGTCCCACGCATCATAGATATTACCATTTTCAACGCAAACGGCATGAGATCCCGTGCCGATCACATAAACGCCGATTGGGTTGTCCTTGCAAAAATCATCTATTGAATAGCAATCAGAAAAGCATTCAACTGTTCGCCTCTTGAATCCTTTGTGCTTCAAATATGCGCTCCATACGGCGTTCGATGATGGCAAATCTCCCATCAAAAAACCTTGCAAGCACAAATCAATATATATATCTTCCCACGGACGATTTAACGCTTTGGAGATAGCACGAATAACGCAATCACCTACACGCAAGCCGAAAGGGTTTGTGTTAAACTCGATCCACATCTGGATCACCAAGCCTTGACAGCATTCCCTTTTGTTTCAGAAATAATATGGTTCGGAACACCACAAGAAAAGGCAATTCGTCAAGCTCTCTATTCGATTTTATAAACTTCTCAATGTTCACTGTAAATCACCTCTGTGATTTAATTGTAACAAAAAAATGGCATCCTCACAATGTCGTGAAGATGCCATTTGAATGACATTTTTATGCTATTTTATACGCTTGAAAAGTTTATCTTGCAATTTCGGAATCAGCCTTGCCACTTGACGGCTTGACATTCCGAATTGCTCCGCTATCTGTTCGTATGTTCGACCATCAAGCAGATTTCTTTTCAGCATTTTCCGATGGGTTTCGTCAAATATCCATTCGTCAATCAGAATTTCCCATTCGCTTCGGGATATGTCGAAATTTTCAATTTTTGACATTTATGCCCTCCGCTCATTGAATATCATTTGAATTTTCCGCAGGATTTACACCTTTTAGCCGTTTTCTTTCTGCGGTATTTCTTTTTGGTTATTTTTATCACTTGCTTCGCCATATACATCACCGCCAATGAAGTTATTTGTGCCGTTGTTGGCATCTTGTTCTACGGTTGTGTTGGTTTCTTCAACCACCTCAAACTGCGATTCGTAAATAATCCAAGCCATGTTTGAACCGACCAATAGCACGATCAGAACGATGATCACCGAAATCAATGATTTAATGATCTTCATCAGCCTGTCTTGGTCTTTTTCGTGCTGTGCGATTGGCATTACTGCCAATTCTTGCGCGAAAACGCTTTCTTCTGAACAGTTGTTCTTGCAATCTGAACAATTTGTTGACATTTTATTTTCCTCCCGTAGCCTCTTATTTTAGAACGGGGTGGGGGAAACGGTGAGGCTTCCGCGTTCGGGTGTACATCCCTATCCCCTATCCCATTATAACACATTGAGATTGTTTTGTCAACCACCAAAAAGCAACTTGATGCACAAAGCAACAACGGGAGCGGCGATTGTACACAAAATTCCTATCACAACGCTCAATTTTGTGCTGTCCTTGGCGCGTTCTACACGCATCGAAGAAAAATCTTGTCGCATTTGTGCAATATCTTTGAAAATCTTGCCGATTTTACTATCTTCTTTCTCGATCTGCTTTTCGCAGTCATCCAATCTTTTATACTCGCTGTTCAAATCGCTGATCAACTGATTTTTTAATTCAAGGTATTCATCGTGTTCCATTTTCATATTAAACCACCACAAAATGAAATGCAATTATATTCAAGAATCATTTCCATCGCCACCCTTCGCGGAGTCAACAAGACCTTCTCCAATCACATAGGATATCACCGAAGCCCCCGACATAATGCAACCCGAAACGGTTTCCGCGACTTCTGCAGAACCATTAAATGCGATAATAATCCCTGCGACAAACCCTGCCACAGCGAGCCACAATTTTCTCGATGTAAGTTTTCTTTTCAAATCCATATAATCCCCCATCAATACGATTCGCCAGTGATTTCGGCATACTGTTCCTTGGTGATTACACCTTTACGAACCGCCATTTTCACCATCGGTTTGCTCCACAGACCCGCTTCGAAATAATATTTGATTCTTTCGTAACTCATGTTTACACCTCCGTATCTTCAAGCGTGAGCATATTCTGATATTCCATGCTTGCGGCAATACTTGCAAGGGAAGAAGCGTTCAGTTCTGCGTTCTGTGCTTCGGCTTCTGCTTGTGCTTCGGCTTTTGCTCTTGCTTCGGCTTCTCTTGCGTCCTCAAACGCTTCAATCGCCGCGAGCTTTTCTTCAGCTGTCACATAAGCAGAGAAGTCGCAACCTTCCGATTCATAGCGGTTCACCATTGCGCCGAGAGTACCAAAGAAAGCACCATTGATTTCACCTGCGGCACAAACCACAGTAATTGTTTCAATTCCCGCGATAGGATATCTCTCAATCCATTGTTCTGCGGTTAATACTTCACCGATAGGGGTGAGAATATAATCCTTTTTATTCCAAATTGCGTATTTTGCCATATTAGTTATCTCCTTTATAAAATTAGCATTTAACCTGCCATATACACATCCACGTCGAGACGGTTGCCGCCACTAATTAATGCATAATTTCCTACAGACGCGGCGCTCGCTCCATTTCTACCAACAGCCATTTCTGGTAACGTAGACATTGTAAGCGACACGTCATAGGTGTCGACTACTTTTAAAGGTGTATTAACAATTGAATCCGATCTCCCACCACAAAACAAGGCATATCCGTGTAAAGTTGTCGCGCCCAATTCAAGTCTACCTGTACTTAATGCAGTAGGTGTTGAACGAGTCAACGATTTATTATAGGCATCTACTGTGACGTCAGATTTCACACCGAAACCACCGCTCTTCGAACCGCCTCCAAATAAAGCACAGTCTCCTACGGTTGTTGCCGCTAAATAACGCCTCGCCACACTTAATTCGGTAGGTAGTGAACGAGTTAGTGATTTGTCGTAAGCGGCTACGGATGAAACATAGCTGGAAGTACCAGAACTACCACCTCCAAATATAGCATAGTCTCCTACGGTTGTTGCGGCTAAACCTCCTCGCCCTTCGCTAAATGCAGTAGGTGTCGAACGAGTTAGTGATTTGTTATAAGCGTCTACGGCTGAAACATAAGCGGAACTACCAGAACTACCGCCTCCAAATAGAGCATAGTCTCCGACGGTTGTTGCGGCTAAATTTTCTCTCCCCACACTTAATTTGGTAGGTGTCGAATGAGTCAACGATTTATTATAGGCATCTACGTTTGAAATACGTAAAATGCTGCCACTACTGGCTGTTGAGCCGCCTCCAAATAGAGCATAGTCTCCGACGGTTGTTGCCGCTAACATTCCTCGCCCTTCGCTAAATGCAGTGGCTGTCGAACGAGTTAGTGATTTATTAATAGGTGCCACCTCACTACGATAAGAGCCGCCAATATAACCACCTCCAAATAGAGCATAGTCTCCGACGGTTGTTGCGGCTGCCTTTGATTTACTATTATTAAAACTTTCAATCGTCCCGTAATACTCCAAACCACTCGACCAACACGGACGAGCTACGCCACCGATTCCGATGTATGCCTTTTTGATTTTGCGGGCTACGCCATCAATGCCGATATATCCTTTTTTGATTTTTCGGGCGATATTGTCAACGCCGATATACGCTTTTTTAGCCATCCAAAATCACCGCCTTATTCATATACGAAATGCAGTTTTCCCGTTTCAAGCGGTGAACTGCCCGCCGTCAAGTCTGATGTTCCGTAAGAATACGCAGGAGCTCTTGAATTCACATCGCTCTCAATGGCTATATTGTTTCCGTTATAGGTTGGTCTTGCTCCGCTACCCGTCATCGCAATCGCACGAGAGGAATCACCGATGTTCGTATCGCTTCCCGTAATACCGAATTCCGCAATCGTGATTTTTACTGCGTCGCTCGGTAAGGCGTTTGCCTGTACTACTGTCGGAACGTAATCTCCGTTCACGTTGGAAAGAATATGTGCATTGACATTATTACACCATGCATTCACCTGAACGTAAACCGCGCTTTCTGATACGCTGTAATAGACAGCACTGATTTTAGAATAGGTGTTCAGAAGACGGATTGCCTTTGCATTCGTGTTGCTGTCGTCGCTCGATACGGCAACCCAAATCAGCTCTCCGCCTCTCGATGTAATGAGCATAGAGAAGCCCTTTTCATACCAAATACCTGTACCCCACGAGCCGAAGTTGGATATTTTTGCATAGGCTACCGTGCTGTTTGACATTGGTAGCGTTGCCGTCGTTGCGATATCGCTCTTGTTTGCTTTGTTTTGCTGGAGCAAATAGCCTTGCGCCGCGCTCAAAGGCTTTTTTGCATCATTTGTTGTGAGGTTGTTTACGATGTCGGACACGCTTACTTTTCCGTCCGTTATCTCCTGAATGAAATCTCTGTTGTTTTTAATGTATGCCACGATTTCGCTCAATTCATCAAGCGTTTCGTCATCGCTATCCAATATATCGTGTACAAAATTTTTTAATTCGCTCAACAGCAAAATCAATTTCAAAAACGCATCCGATGGTGTAGAGTTCTCATCCAGCCCCAATTGATTTTCTACTTCTCCGCTAAGCAAAGTGCTTTTGTTCAGCGGAGTACCGTTTTGCAACGGTTCATCAGCTCGCTCGGTATCATATACGCCCTGCTCCCCTTGCACGGGTGTCAAGCGTATCCTTCCTGCATAACGCGGTATTCTATCTTTCATGATTCACCTCCATATATTTCGCCAGATTCAAACCAAGATTTCGCAGTTCCTTTTATGAAATTTTCTTTTTCTTCTTTCAAAGAAACAAGAAATTCATAAAGGTCTACCAGCCCTTGTTCGATGGCATTTGCCCCGATGTGCGTGAGTCCTTCCAGCCTATCGGGGAAATCGTTTGAAACATCAATAAACGCCATTAAAACATATTGTATCGTTTGCAAATATTCAGATCTATATTTTTTGGTCAAAATATCAGCATACGACCAATCGTGTTTTAATGATATCCCGTCGTAATCAGACGGATTATACGATACACCGTAGATATGATTTACCCAATAAACTCCAAGTTCTTCCGCAAGATTTTTTAATTCCTGCGGAAGAGAAGATAAAAATTCGGCAAGGTAAGATGTTGCTTCTCCGACTCTATTGAAATCTGTATAGTTGTATGCGCCTTTCAGACCTCGCAAGAACAAATCTTTTTCATCATCTGTAAGATTGTTCCAGCCTTTTTTTATCATACTTTTGGCAAAAGTAACATCCGATTGCGTTCGATTGGTTATCATTTCCAATCCATTTATCATCATCTCACCTCGCTATCCTTGACCAATACGCCGCCGATAAGAGAAAAACTTTGTCGAATTATTCTTCCATTTTTTTCGCCGAGGTATTCCGTATCAAAATCAACAAGATCGCCAACATTTGTTTTTTCGTCGTTTCTGCCATCGATGATTTTCATGCTTACGCTTTCTGTTCGCGCGAGATAATCATAGCATCTGTCCAATATTTGATCTACATTTATGGACGAAACAAGCGTAGCATTCTCAATGGCAATTACATTCTCGATGTCAGTTGACAAAATCAGAGGATTTTCTTTTCGTTTCACAACCATGGTATGCTCATACTTTTTTCCATGGAGCAAACAACCATCTTCAGCATTTATAACCGCATGATTTGCTCCGCTTTCCACTATGACACCGTTTTCGATACTAAGATCATGCAACGGTTCATTGAACGATACAAATATTTGAGATCCCGTTCCGCTTTTTTCAGCGTCATAAACGACCAAATCATCATTTGTTTCACCATACGAATGCGACATCAGTTCAACGGCGGTAACCCTTGTGTTGCTTTGAAAACGTTGCCCTTGCAGAATTCTGTTTTTCGGTATGCTTTTTATATTTTTTTCGTCCAAACGGAATATTTTTACATATTCGCTGTTGCTGGTGTCAGCAATTGCGCCAATGGCAAAAACCACTTGCATCAATGCTTCTCGACAACTAATGTAAGGGATGTGCCCACTTAATACAATGCCATCGAATTGCCCATCCGTTGAATACGGAGCTTTCGCCGCCGAAAATATTTCATCAATCAATTCCAAGGCATCTTTTTCGTAATACATGCCGCCTTTGAAAAAAATGGTATCCATCAATCCGATATAGTCTTCGCTTTGTATGTTCCAAATAGTCCTTGCTTTTCTAACGGAACTCTTGACGAACGCCGTCGCTCTCAACTGATCGTCGACGAACACCTTGATTGGCTGTTTTGTTTGAAAGGAAAACTCAATATTCTTTTTACTCTCGACCGTGAAGTCGAAAGTGTTAATCGGAACGCTGGACGATATAGGGTCTATTTCTTGTATGATTTTAGCACCCTTCAGCTCGTCACCAGAAAATTCAACAACAAGACCGTAATCTATGTGGTTTACCCTCAGTCTATTCCTTGGAACATTCAAAGAATAAAATTCAAAAACAACCCTGTTGTAAAACTCTGTTCTTGAATTGAAAAAGTATTTTGCAGAATTTGGGTAAAAATCCTGATCTTTCAGCAACAAATTTCCATTGAACCACTTGATACGGACATGCGTGGCATATATGTTTTTATTCTCATCGAACGTGATTTGCAAACCGGGCGAAGCGAAATTTTCATCGGAAACCAATTCAAATGTTATTGGCGTTTCAAATTCGCCATCTTCGCCGCACATGACATCACTTATGAACCCTATTTGCGCCAATCCTTCTTCTGGCAAGAAATCCGCTTCTCCGTCCAGTATCATGGAATTTAATTCAAATGGGATATCATATCTGCCAAAGGTTGCCGCCTCCGCATTCACAAGACTTGTGTTTGACGGAGGAAGCACTTTGTCAAATGTTATATCGAACGACTCTTTCGCGCCAATCGCCACATCAGAATATTTAACTACAATGCTCAATTGGGCAACACCTGCGCCTTTATCGGCGCTATTTTTAGGTTAAACTCGCCCCAGAATACCTTTCCTGTGTTTTCGTCGATTCGGTTAACAGATCGAGAGCCACTTGATACATATCCTCGATATGCCATAGTTGTCTGAAGGTGTGCAACTTCGAAAAGAAGGGCGTCTTCTTCATCTTCTACACGCAACGGTTTGCTCAACAAATCATATAACTCGTCATATTCTTTTTCTTTTCCGTTTTTGCCGACAACAGATATCGAATGACCGAAAAATGTTCCAAGTGGATCCAGCATAATCGGCGCACCATCGGCTATCGTACGCCCCGTATTTTCGGAATACAAAACGGTGAATTCCTCTTCCAATTTTGTTACACGAACATCATATTTTCTTCCGTTGACTAAAAAATAATTCATTATGCAATCACCAACCTTGTTCCTATTCGTCTGTTTTCCCTGTTGCCCTGTTCGACGACAGCGCGTCCAAGTTCTCTTCCGTCGATTTCAAGAACCACTTCCGTGTTTCCGCTTCTTCCGCCATTTTGACCAAGTGCAATGTTGAACGCTTCAACGATTGTCTGCAAAGGCGCCTCGATGTTAGTGCCTCGCTTTTGATCGCCAAGGACAGCGAGAAATTCACGATTTGGCGGTATTACTGCACCTTGTGCCAAACGAGGAATTGAAACACGACCAAACGAAACGTTAGGAATGTTGAATCCGAATGTTTTGCTACCGATACCGGGAACCCATTCTGGAACATCAAATGATAGTCGGTTGAGACCATCTACAACCCAGTTAATCATTTTTTCGAACATTCCAATTATTCCATTTATCGCCTTTTCAAAACCTTGAATCAAGCCATTGCCTGCTTTCCTCGACAAATTCAACCAATACGATGTTGTAAAAATCGGAGAAATGTTTCTGTTCCAGAAATCCTTTACAGAGCCCCAAACCTCTTGAATCTTTCCCAAGATAGCCGCCGACAGGGGAATACCCTTCTCCGCGCCATCTTTCGCCCATTGCAAAATGATGCCGATTCCAAAAGGAATGCCTACACCCGTCAAGCACAGGAATATTCCAAGAACCAACATTCCGTAGTTAACGATCCATTCCTTAACAGAATTAAAAATCTCTTTCGTTTTTTCAACAATGGAGTTTGCCAGCGGAACGCCTTTAGCCGCGCCGCTTTTAGCCCAATCGGCGATTATCCCGATTCCGAACGGAATTCCTACACCCGTCAAGCAAAGCAAAATACCGATGACAAGCATGCCGTAAGTGGTAACCCATTCTTTTATTGCATTCCATGCATTTTGAACAGCCCCGACTATAGAATCCCAATTCACCGCAACAACGGTTGCCAATCCTGTCGCGCCCGCAAGAATGAGACCTATACCGAGAGGTATTCCAACACCTGTGCAAACGAGAATTATACCAAGTACAAGCAACGCTCCCGAAACAATAGCCATTATAATTCCGATTGGTCCTCTGATCGCCTCGACTATCGCTTCGCTATTCAACGCCACCGCGCTAACAAGCATTCCTGCTCCGGCAACAATCATTCCTATTGAAACAGGCGTTATTACGCCAAATACACACAAAATTATTCCTATAGCTAGCAATGCCGTGCCTGCTATTCCCATTATTTTGACCAAAGCGTTCACGATAGGGTCTTCGCTAAACTCTCCGACCGCAAACTCGGTAATCCCCCATACTGCCACGCCTGCAACAACAAAAGCAATTCCCCAAGTCCATATTCCTTTAATAATCAGCATCAAGCCGACAGCCGCCAAAGAAACTCCGATACTCTCGGTTATTTTTGCTAATGTGTCGATCACGGGATTTTCCGAAAATTCCTTTGTTGCGATTTCGCTAATCGCCCAAGCCGACGCGCCAGCAATTATAAAGCCTATTCCCCATAATAATTGACCATTGGTCAAAAGTATAATTCCGACCGCAGACAACGATACGCTTATTGTTTGCATGACATTGCTTAAAACATCGGAAACAGAATTCGGGTCGTAATCATCTCCCCAAATCTCTCCTACGCCCCAAAATGTGGCGCCTGCGACAATGAAACCAATTCCCCAACCGATTTGACCCTTAAAAAGAAGAATGATGCCGAGAGCCGCCAATGCGCCACCGATAGCGGTCATCAAATTCGAAAGCATTGATTTTTCGCCCGAAGTGTCATACTCTTTTAATCCTTCGAATCCGGCAAGCCCTGCACCTTGTTCTTCATCGTTGCCAGATGATAAAATCTGTATATCGTCAAAAGATGCAAGTTGTTTCTTTACATTGTCGGCGGTCTTTTTACTGCTTTTTTCCATGTCGGCATAATTTTCCGCCGCTTCCTTTGAAGATTTCGCCTGATCTATCAATTCAGAATATGAGATTCCTTGCAACGCCGCCGCGACTTTCCCGATGGACACAGCCCAATCTTTAACTTGATGAACGATATATTTTATCGCAGGAACAATTAGATTGATAATAGGGTATGCCGCCGCATAAAACGCCGCTTTTAATTCTTCCCAATCTTGATGAAATTCTTCGTCAGACACAAGAATCTTCTGAAACAGTTTTACGAACGATTGCATTACTTTATATAGCACGCTAAAAATTATCGCGCTTTTCATTATTCCTGCAATTCTTTTTCCGAATTGTTGTGCGCCCTGCGACATTTCCGCGAAAGACTTCTTTGTCTTCGCGCCGAGAGTGGAAGCCGCATATTTTAATTCTTCCATAGCTTGCTTTTCGCTTTTTATTTCTTCTCGGAGTTCTTTCGCCCTGTCTGAATTAACTTGACCGCTTGATACAAGTTTCGCATATTGCATCTCAAGATCTTGAATAACACTTTTTTGAAGCCTTAACGCCTCCGTAATGTTTTCAACCGCCATTTTCCCTTCTTTCAAAGAGGAAAATTTATTTTTGAGGTTTTTGATCACCTTATCCATGCCATCAAAAACAACTTTTGTCGATAGAATAATGCTACCATCGCTATTTGCTATCGCCATTAAATCACGCTCCTTTCTTTACCACTCGGAGTTTAGCAATTCCTGCTCCTCTGCGGTAAGTTTTTGAGGTAATTCTACCATTTTTCTATGTTCGCGCAGGTAATCTATTTCCCACTTGTCAAGTTTTTGTCCCTTTGCTCTTTTGGAGCGAATGGAAACAATAGTGGAAAAAGTACATTCTCCGATCTCCATATAACCGCCCAAGAAAGAATACCAATGCGTATATTTGTCGGGCGTTCTCACATCATATCCAAGAACACGGCTGATAGGCGGAGCGAGTTGTGGAAAATCGTGTTGCCAATCCATCAATGACGGCTTGTTATCGTGCGTTTGTTCTTCTTCCTCTCCGTTGTTGATTATACGGAACATTTCTTTTATAGCCTTTTCAAAATCGTCTATCTGTGAAATATCCTCATAGAATATAAACAACGCACACTTAACTTTTTCTTCTTCGGTCAACTCATTATCATTTAACGCACAAATAACATCAAGCACTACACGATAATCGCACTTGTTTCTTATAGGGTGTTGTTTGCCATTTATCTCAACGGCAATCGGCAAATCCCACATCATTTGCTATATTTTGCGAGGTGCTTATCCATAGCACTCTTGTTTTCTGCGCCGTACTTCTTCAGCTCAACCATAAGCCAATGAATAAAATGCATAATATACATTTCGCGCTTTTCGTTGCCGTTTTCGTCCTCAATGATAACGGTATCGAACGGCTGACAATAACGGAATGCTACATCGGAAATCTTTCCGCCAAATACAACATCAAGTTCATCCTTGACGGCTTTGTTATATTCTACCTCAATCTCATTCACCGCGTCAAGTCTGTTCTGCAAAGCCTTCAATTCGTCCGAAGACATTTCAAGCAACTTTTCGGGGTTATCAAGGTCAAAATCTACCGCCGCATTATCGTTAAATCTGCTCTTGTACTTTTCAAGGTCAATTTCCTTGATACGCTTTTCAATAGACTTTTCAAAACCCTGTATTCTCTCTTGAATACCTCTATCATTCGGGTTAAAATAAATAACCGACTTGTCGCCGTTGTCAAACTCAATCGGAAATGCGACTTTACCTGTGCTTAACTTCATAATAAATTACCTCTCTTTATATCCTCATTAAATGTAAATATACCGCCCTACCATATAGGGCAAGGCGGTATTATTGATTTGTTTTTAGTTATGCTTCTGCAGGAG
The DNA here is from genome assembly GCA_036309745.1 of Acutalibacteraceae bacterium. Lineage (GTDB taxonomy): Bacteria > Bacillota > Clostridia > Oscillospirales > Acutalibacteraceae > CAG-177. The sequence continues at coordinate 15,946 of JAXJTD010000068.1, forward strand.
CGAAAACGGGTTCGCCGTCCTCAAACTTGACCGTGCCTCTCTTTTTGTTGTCGCTGTAGTTGACGGTAATCGGCATGTCAACATTTGCAGAACCGCCAATGCTGTCGAAAAGAATAGTGCAGTTGTCCTGCATATCTGCCTCATATCCGTCGGTTTCCGTGCCGATATACTTATATACTGTCAAAATTTCAAACTGCGAAAGCTTCTCATATTCTTTGTTGAGCCAAATCTCATGAAGCATAAACGCAAGTTTAGATCCCCCACGAACGGTGAACGGATCGAAAGACTGCGAAGGAGAAGCGCTGGTCACAGAGGTTTCGCTATTACCAAGAATATCCGATACTGTTTCAGATTCAAAATTCGTTTCAATAGCACTATCCTCGATTCCATGACCGAGCAAGAACCATTCTTTTGCTTCGCTCGTTCCAACGTTGACATACGTTCGAAGCAGTTTTCGAGGTGCTTTTACACCTTTGTCAAGATTAAAGTCTGTATTTATAGCCATAAATTGTTTCCTTTCATCAATATTGTCCGCTTTGTAAAGCGTTGTTTAGTGTGCGTGTTAATTTGTCAAGCTGACCCGCATTTGCCGCCGCTTTGTCCCATTCGTAAGTGGAATATGGGTTTTTCTTTTGGAATTTTTTCCCCTTGCCATAATACACATATGCAGAATAAGGTTGGACGTAATGTATCTTGAACGGATATAATTTTGCCGTGTCTTGCATCGTTCCCGTATCTCTCGGAGTGTATGGATCGATCAACCTTTTCCACTCGCTTGATACAAGCATTCCGAAACGGTCATTTGTAACCTTCGCCAAAATCTTCGGCTCGTTAAGGTCAATCCTCACATTCATATTCTACCGTCTTTCTTTGCGCTCTGTTTACATAACGCAAGCGAACCGTGATAAAATATCCTACCGTGTTTTCTTCGGGGTTTACATAGCGAATTTGAGGCACAAAAGGATTACACTCAATGGATATAATTTTCTCGTTAATATCGGGAAAATTCCTTACATCATTCTGTGCTTTCACCCAATCGCAAATGCTTGTAACTTGTTCAAGAGTAAGCACATTTTCATTCCGCATCGGTTCGCTATCATCATTCACATCGTACCACTCATAGCAGTTTATTTGGAAATCCTCATAAACTGACGGATAAGGCACAATCTCGCAATGATAATCCCCGAGAGTGTCAATGCTTTCTTGATATTGGTGTGTGGGTGAAGCCCCTTGCGGAAGAATAACCCTCACGCCCCTATCCTCTGTTGCCGCTATACTCCAAAGGTCAGCAAGTTCGGGGCATTGACGGAAATATTCAAAAATCTTTGCATATTTGCTCATTCAATCACCCCACATTCGCAATGGTAACATTGTCAACGCTCATTCCGTGAATGTTTGCCGACACAGAACGCACCACAATCCCGTTATCTTTGTACTTTTCTTGCAATTCCGCAAATTCTCTTGAAGTTGTAACAATATCGTCAACCTCCGATAAAACGATGAAATCCCCCACTTGCACCGTATAGAAATCCTCGCGAATATCCACGGGTAGTTTGGCATATTCAATCGGTGTTTTATATCGGTCAACATCTTTCGATATGACCGTAACCGCATTGACTATGTTTTCAATCGTGCCGTCAGCCTTGCTAACGATACCGCCTTGAATGTTGCAATTCTCAATCACAAATCGGTCAAAGTGTCTATCTTCAACCGCGGTTTTAGAAATATCGTTAAAAATCGTAACTTTTTGCTTCCACAAACCCGTCATGACATAGCACCCCTGTACATAACGCTGATTCCGTTTTTGGTTTTCAAAGTTTTCAACGGTTCAAAAATCTGGTCAAGATCGTTTGCAAAATCTTCCGCAGTTTTAACCGCGTAGTTTTCGCTTTCGCTCACCCCACCCGCAGATTGGCTCCTGCTCGACACAAACGGCTTCTCTACCGTGTTTGTCGCTATGTAGCCAACCAAATCAGCGCAAACAATTTTCACAATCTGCGGAACGTTTTCAAATGCTTCAAGCCTCGATTGTGTCCGGATGTCAATCATCACGCACGCTCTGTCTATATTGCGATTAAAGGCGGTCAAATCAAGCGTACCGCCTATTTCTGTATACTCCTCATAGGTTAGATATTGCATAATTCAACCGCCTTAAATTTATTTTTTGTTATGCGCCGATAGTACCAACTACCACGCCGTCAATTCTCTCTGCAAAGAATACCATACCATTTACAACAGTATCGGATGCGGTCATATTGGTGTAGTCGGGAACTTCGTGAATACCGATATATCCCGTTTCATCGGTAGTAAAGTCAAATGCCTCGCCAAGGTCTGCGCCGTTTACGGGAATATAGTAAAGTACGATATTCTCCTTTGCGGTAGCGTAAACCTTGCCCTTGGGTACGCTTGCATTCATAATTACAGTACCAAGACCGAGGAAATCCTCAACGTAGGTCATACCAAAAGCGGTCTGTGTGGTGATAGATGCCTCTGCAAGATAATCAGCGATGTCAAGAGGATTTACAAAGTAAACCGCCTGAATAGCATCGTCCTCATACTTGACCTGAAGCTGACCCCAAGCCTGTGCGAGAACTGCCTGAAAATCTGCGCCGCTTGCCGTACCCGTACCCTTTGCAAGGAAGGTAAAGAGGTCTGCACGAATAGCCTTCTGCACATCACGGAGCATTCTGTCGGTGGTCATCTCTACCGCCTGATCATAGCCTCTCTCAACGATAGCCTCTGCCGAGGTAGCCTTTCTCCACTTCTTCAGCGTAATCTCGCCAAGGTTTACGGGCTCGGTAGCATACTTGGAAAGGGGAATAGTTTCGCCCTCTGCAACTTCGCCATCTTCAAGAGTGCCAACTGCCTTGTATGCCTTGATGTTAGTTCCCGCTTGCTTTGCAATCTTACGGGTAACGCCGAGAGCCTCCATCAGCTTTCTTACATTCTCCGAAAAGTTATAAGTAAATTCAATTTCTCTCGCCTTTGCGAGATCTGCCTTCTTAATAAGGTTTGCTTCTGCCATTATTCAATATTTCCTTTCGCAATGTTTTCTGCGATAGCCGCACGCTTCTGCTCGCGTGTCATATCGCTATTCATAATATCTTTGACCGAGGAATATCCGTGTCCCGTTCCCATCGGCCTACCACCCTGCAATCTCACAGCCGTTACGCCGGTGAATGCCGTGGCATCGTCTTTTGTCAATGCGTGGAATACATCCGCATCGCTTTTACCTTCGTTTGCTTTGTCGGAAAGAGCCGCTTCGAACTGTCTGCGATATTCCGCACGAATAGCCGAATGCGTAAATTTCTTTTCGCCGACAACTGCATCGAAACGTTTGTCAATTTCTTCTGCTTTTTCCTTTGCAATACGATCCGCTTCTGCCTGTCTTGCTTTCGCTTCGTTTTCCGCAACAATCGCCTCATATTTCGATTTGTATTCCTCTGCGCTCGCATTGCTTGTTTTCAATGTTTCAAATTCTTTTGTCAGATTTTCAAGGCTTTTTTTGTTCGCTTCAAGATCGGCTTCGACCTTTTCGCGCTTTGCTTTGTCCGCTTCAATCTCTTTACTTCTCTCTGCAAAGATTTTTTCCGCAACGCTTTTTTCAACGCCCAAATCTTCCAAATACTTTACCGTGATTGCCATCTTGCGCCTCCTGCGTTTAAGTCCTTTTTAAGTGAGTATCTTTGCACTTCGCTTGACTGTTTTAAGTCTGTATCAACTGACTAAAAATAGAATAAGAGTAGAACATTACAATTCTACTCTTACATTATAGCATATTAAATTGGTTTTGTCAATAGGTGGTTATTTTGGTGTTATGCAATACACATATTTTCTATATCCTCTCATATAACGGCAATTTGACCGCCCTGTAACAACGATATTTCCTGTGTTGTCAAAATCTCGCTTTACATCATAATCGGGATATGCTTTCTTGACGGCTTCAATCGGTGTTTTCGCTTCAATCTTGATTGTATCTTGTGAAAATCTGCTTATATCATCAATCTCATATGTTTGCTTCATTCCCTCACCTCATCATTTTGGGGTGTGCGTTTATTCCACATAGCAATCGCAGTTTCCCTTAATGTATATTTCTTTGATAATCTACCACAACAAGATGTATTTGTGCATCGTGGCGTGTAATCATTTCCACTTGGTATGTGTTTTGTAATTTGCATTTCAGCAACCGCCCCACAAAACGGACAAGGCTTTAACTCGCTCATTTATCCCTCTCCTTCCTTTCCTTTGCTACGAGGTAGCGGATATATTCGCTCACATTCATATTGTGGGCGTGTGCATCTCGCTTGATTTCGTCTAATTCTGCCTGTAATTTAAATTTTACTACAAGTGTTGGTACTTTCATTTTATCACTCCTCTATAAAATATTTATAATCTCTTAATGGCGGTCTTTCGGGGCGTTCTCTTTTGACAATATTTTGCAAGTCAATCAAAATCGGTACTGCTTCGGGATAATCCGCATACCATTCTTGTCTTTCTTCTTCTGTTGCATTACAGCACAAAACGCACCCATCACGCCTATTTTTGCGTTTCTTTTTCTTTTCATAATGTGGAGAATATAAACTATTTTCTTTGCAATAGTCGGTTGCTTCATGCTCCATTATTTTCAATTCAACCAATATTGACCTTTTGTTATCGTTTAACTGATTATGTCTTGCAACTTCGTCATAAGCAATTCCAATGCTTTCATAATCATAAAAACCAACATCACAATTATCACAAGCTCTTAATTTGCCGTCTCTTTTAAATCCGCATTGTCCTCTAACCGTGCAAGGAAAACCAAATATTTTTCCTTTGTATTTCCCTCTTGTCGCTATGTGTGTTACATACTCATAATAGGTAACGCCATCATCTGCCCAATAGAACTCTGCTCCTAATGACTTAAAATATTCTGCGGTGTTTTTTATGAAATTATAATGCTTTTTTGTGATAAGCGGAATTTCTTTTGTAAACATAGGAACATAACAAACAACCTTAACTTTATCGCCCCTATTGATATGCTCCATAACGGCACGGGTGCTATCTTTTCCGCCACTCCAACCGATTTTAACAACGCTCATTTTGTTTCTCCTCGTATTTTTTTATGTTTGCTTTACCACAGCCAACACTATAATATGGGCATCTTAATCCCGCACATTGTATAATGTCTCTATGATAAAGACTTGCAAGCTCTTTTCTATACCAATTCAAACAAGCACAATATTTCTTTTTAGCCTTTCCGTTCTTAAAAAACAAATCATTCATTTTCTTGTACCCCACACATAAAGCATTTTGTGCTCTTGGCAATAGTCAATGTGATATTGTGTAAAATACTTTTCCGCATATTTTTTGGCATCTTTGAAATATTTGAAATACATTTTTAACACCTCAATACTTTAATAATTCTTCATACTGTAAATGGCTTGGAACGAGCCAATTTTCGCCATTGCCGTATGTGGTAACAATAAATATACCCTCAAATCTCTTGACCACGTGTTCTGCTCCGTTAAGGTCTTTCAAAACACTCCCTACTCTTAAATCACTTGCTTTTAACATTTTCGCTTACCTCACTTTCTAAACTGTATATAAATTATACCATTTCTATATAGAATTGTCAACCCCTTTTCGCAAATTTCTCAAAAAAAATTAAAAAATCCACCCAAACGAGCCGATGTAAATAGCAGAATATTATTTACAAACAAAAGAAAATCCCCTGCTTTCGCAAGGGAAAATCTTATATTTCCATGCCGACAAATTCAACAATGGCACAAATAACGCCTATAATTGTTACTTGCGGAAATTCAAGAAAAAATCTCAATTCGGTCATATCGGGATTTTGAAAGTGCAATACAGTTGCCCATATACCACAAATCAATAAACCGATAAATCCGACAATCATCATAATTGCTTTTATTGTTTTCTTCATTTGTTTTCCCTCGGTACAGATAAACGCTTCGGCTCGGCAGATATACCCGTTACCTCTGCGATCTCATTGTACTTGGCACGAACGGTCTTAATGCGTTTTCGGAGTTCTTTTATCTTTTGCTCACTATTCCCAAACGCTTTGAGTGCGTTTATCTCGTCTTTGCATTTGCGGATTTCGCTCTCGCAAGATCGGAGTGATTGACTCCACCCATAGCCGTCCTTTTCTATATTGCCTATCTTGTAAAGCCGTTTGTCTTGCTCCTCAAATCGCCTCAATTCCTCTGTGGAATATCTCGGCTCACTCACGCCAAGAATTATGTCGGTTTCATAGTGTCGGCAGTTATAATCCTCATACAAGCGGTCATATACGCCCTCTTTTTCGGCTGACGGATAGAACACGCCATTGACGGTCTTTCCCTCTGCACCCTTTGCGTACTGTTTGCCCTGCATATATCGGTGGCTCGGTCTTGAATTGCTATGATAATCTATTTCAATGCCGTCTGCGCCAATTTCGCGCCCTACAAGCGCATTATATTCTTTGTACGACTGTTTGATGCCATAAGCCATATTCTGCCTCACAACCGTATCTAAACGCCTTGTAATGCCCTCGCCATAGTTTACACGGCAACCACCGCCACCGAGATTTTGCACCGTTTGTCGCATAGTGGTATAAAAATCAGCCTTGCCATCTGTAACGGTCTTAACGGCATCGCCAAAGGATTTATAAATCGCATCTTGGAAGCGGATAGGATTTCCGTTCCTATCAAGCACCGATAACGCCTTTGTGTTGGTGAGGTTTAAGATTTCCTTTGCGTTCTGCTTTACATATCGGTCTATAATGCCCTGTAATGCCCCATTTTTAACACCTAACGGCTTTTTACCTCTATATTGGTATAAATACTCGTTCTGCTTTTCCCACGTCTCAAACTCGCTTATATACGCTTTTTTGAGTGTGCGGATATTCAATGCCGTTGCAATCGCAAGAGCCGACACTATTCGCTCCCACTCTTTTTTTGCCTCTTTGTCTGCATCAAACTTTTCAAGCTCTTTTTTGCTCATCTTTCCGATTTTGCCAATCTTTCCGCAAACTCTCGATATGCTATCCGATTCCCATTCGGCGATATTGTTTGCGATATAGTCCTCATAGGTTTGGAGCTTTGAAATATCATCAAACTTTGAAATATCAGCCATTCGCACCACCCTTTAACAATTTATCAATATCTCCAATTTTTTCGAGGTCATTTTTTATCTTGCCGAAAATTAAAGCAAGAATAAGTCGCTCTTGTTCGCTTATATCTTCGCACTTCTCTATGTTCTCCACTTAATCACCGCCTTAATCTTCAATAAATTTAGCAACTAATTGTATAAGCCAAATTAAACAATATACCGAAAAACAAATCCAATAGCCAACACCTGCTTTAATTGTCGCTCCGATAATTGCAAATAATACTATGCTCACTTCTCCCCACCTCTTTCTTTTGGTGTGCGTGTGCTTGGATTTTCCGCATAATAATCTTTTTGTTTTGTAATGCAATCAACTGCCTTTTTCTGCGATAAGCAACAAACAGAATGATAACCGTTTTCGGAAATAATCACACGGCTATTCAAACAAGTGTCGCATCTTGTATATTCAGCCATCACCCCTCACCGCCTTCCTTTAGTTTTTCCTCGATCTCTCTAAATTTTTGGTCAATATGCTCAAAGATTTCTTTTTTCTTGTCTTCGGGGATTAAAGGCATTCCATTCGGAAAATAAATTTTGTTTAGTTCTTCGATAATTATTTGCTCGATACCTCCTAATCCGAAAGCGTTGCTCATCTCTCCCCCTCCTTCAGCTTTGTTTCTGCTTCTTCTCTTGTGAGGAATACCGTTTTGCCTATGACGTCAAAAACCATTGAATATGATTTGTAAAATGTTCCATCCGCATAGTTTTCAATAAAATTGAAATGAGAACATCTGTCATCTGCCGAAATTCCGACAAAAACAACTTCGCATTCTTTTACTTTGTTTTGGGTAATTTTATAAACTTTATCCCCCACCTTACATGGCGGTCTTATCCAACCGTCCGCAAGGAGTGAGTCTGCCGTGTGTTGTGGGGTTATAAGCGTTCTTTTTTCATACTGTTCGTCAAATGTTTCTGTTAATTTTTCAATCAATCTCTCACGCATTATCGTCACCGCCTTTCTCTTTGCTCCCGACATTTATGTCGGTCACACCGCCTTTCTCGGTTGGGTGGTCTTGCTCAAACGCAAATTCTTTTGGAAACTCTTTTCCTCGCAGAAGAAAATCCAATCGTCCATGTGCGATATATTCTTCATCGGTCAAAACCTCAAATTCAATATCATATCCCAATTCTTGTTCCAACTGTGAAATGGTTACAAATCCATCCCCCAAAATCGGAATTTGCACGAACTCAAAATAGGCATCAAGGAATTTTCCTGTTGCCAATTTTTGTTCGCCCTTTTTCAAAACGAACTTTACGGAATTAAATCCGTTTTCTTGTGCATAGTTAATAATTTCTCTTGTTTTCATTTCCCCTCATCTTCCTTTCTCTGCTTATCTATCAGCTTTAATATACTGTTCTACCGCAAGTCTAACCAATGTTGAAATGGTAAAGTTTCTATCCTTTGCATATTTCTGCGCCTTTTCAAACATTACATCACCGAAAACCTTTCTCCAAAACATCAAATAACCTCCTTTTTGTTTTCAATGGAATATATCCTTGCTCAAATAATTTTTCAAGAGAAAAAACATCTCCATATTGACCGAATTTTTTGTTACTGTATTTTTTCATAGGCGAATTTATTTTCTTTTGTATTTCCTTTAACCTTTTCCAATAATTAGGCAACATTTTCCAAATATTATAAAGTTCTCTTTGGTTTTTGTTTCTGCAACACCAACAAGACACTCTATCAAGTATTGTGTATAATTCAACACCGTTTTCGCACCACCGAAAACCTTTCTTGTGGCAATACCAAAGGCAATCTTGTTCCGTCATTTTCCATTCTATCAACGGATATGCTTTATCTTTTGCCCTTTCTTTTTCATCAAAAGCAATTCCAACATATTCAACTAAATCTTTATATTGCGACTTGTATTTATCAAGTGCAACTTGTTTGTGCGTTGTCCCCCACCTTGCACAACCACCGCACCATCCATATCCGAAATGGTTTTTAATCGGTTTTTCAAGCATATCATACATAAATGGTCTATCGGGTTTCAATTCGGTGTATTTGATACCTTTTTCAGCCAACAAGGGCAACATCTTATCTCTTACCTTGTAAATGGCTTCAAATTCCATTCCTGTATCGTAAAAGACAACCTCGTCAAGTGGTTTATTTTCTTCAATCAGCCGTAAAATCATTGCAAGGCTATCTTTACCGAAACTGCACGAAGCAACATAATACATACAATCACCTCATTTTAATTTGAAAACATTATACAAAAAATCACCGTTTTCATCACCAACAGCCTCTACGAAAGCAATTTCTTCAAGTGCTTTGCTCATAGCCGTTCCGAATGTTCCACGAACCCACAAACCGCTTTTTTCGGCTTCATTCCAAAAGCAACCAATCTCAACACCGACATTTTTTACAGAATGTTCCGCAAAAAAATCCTTTATAAAATCCTTGCAAAGTTCAACATACATCTCATGATAATTTTTCATAACAAATACCTCCCTTTCTTTCTGATACTATTATACTACTTTTTTTCTACTTTGTCAAAACTTTTTTTAAAACTTTTTTAATTTTTTTTAAAAAAATACCGAAAACATTTCTGTTCCCGGTATCGTGAATTTAACTTGCTGGTAATTTGCTAAAAATAGGTCAAAATCTCAAAGTTTGCCCTTAAAATGCCCTAAACTTGCCAATTTTTGATATAAAATATACCAAAATTTGCAAAGTTTAACTTGACTGTAACTTGCAGAACATTATTGCCCTGCCAAAATCCTCTCTAATGCTTGGTCGGTGTTGATCTGTGCCTGTGCGGATATTCGTGCGAGTTTGTCTGCAATTTCCTCGTCGGTCATATTCGGGTAAAGCCATCTCAATTCGTCCTCTTTTTCAAGCACTCCACGGTCAACAGCGTTTGCAATTCGCTGATATTGTGCTTCTTCATCAAGGAACGCATCAAACCAATCCACCATAACTGTATAAAGGTCAAGCGGAATATTCAAGAACACCGCGTCTGCTTCAAGTGTTGCCTTTATACCGTCAAACATAGCAGATTGAATTTTCTTTACAAAAGAGCGTGTTTTTGTGTTTGCCGTTCTAATCTCGGTTGCCGTTGCCCCTGCCGTGTGTTCTGCCTCAGTCAAGAAGCCTCGGTCAAGTCCGACCATATCTTCCCAATCGGCTTTGGCATCAATCAACTTTTGCTTGTAATCGTTGTAACGAGTGGACGGAGCAAAACTGTCAATCAGCGTTCCGTCAACACCTGCCTTTTTGCGAATGGTGTAAATGCCCTCGGGCAGATCAAAACGCTCACCGTCTTTTGTGCCAATTTTTCTTGCAACGGTTTCATCGGCAAAGAGCTTTGTTTTCATTAGGTGCATTTCTTCATCAAGATTATTTCTCGCAACCTTGATTTGATTTTCCACTTCCTCGCACCCAAAGTTTAGCGGAACGCCCCATTGAGAAAGTCCGCGGCTGTCCTGCGGTGACTTGAAATAGGCAATACCGATGTTATTGGCTCCGATATACATTACATTATCGTTCTTGTAATGCTCCCATTCTGCCAAATATTCCTCGTTACCGCTTTTGTCTGTTGTGTAGTAGTAAACATACAAGGTGCCGTTTTCGTCAAGTATGTGGTGCCGGATCAGCCGGTATTCCCTATGCTTGACAACCTTCTTGTCAATAACCATAGCGACCTCATACATCTTGTCGGCCACCACGCGCCAAACAGAAACATCAGCGGGTGCGATAATTCTATGATACGGCTCATCGTCCTCACCAGTTGCCATTGTAACAAAACAACCACCCTTGCCGTTCATCATTGCACAAATTTCATATCGCTTTGCTTCAAGATTATCCGCAAGTGGTTTTAACGGCTCAACCAACGAACTATCTGTTTGCAGTTCAACCGTTGCTTCATCGCAAACAAGCGAAGTCAGTTTTGTGTTAGCAATCGCCAACGGATTGTACTCCGTTATATTCTCCCAATCTTGCACCTTTACAACGACTTTCTTTTCCTCGTCATATTGGTCTATCTTCTTTTTGACAAATCCCCAAAAATTACTCCAAAATCCCAAAATATCACGCTCCTATATTTAATCGGTTAAATACGCATATTCGTCTGCTATTGAATAAAAAAATCCGTCAATCATATCTATACACTGGCTTCCATCATCGCAAATAACGCCTTCTATATTCTCATCATACACGGCATCTTGTAACTGTTCCACCAATGGCTTGCATTGTCCGTCAAGTATCTTAAATCTGCCTGTGTGCATCAATTTATTTAACTTTATCGGTCTATCAATCAAAGGCATAGCGGACTTGACTGCCGCCGCATTGTCAAAGATATACCGCCAAGAATTCAAGCCGTTTATAATCGTATAATACGCATCGTCAATATAACAATTCTGCACCCTTACATTGTAGGTGCTTTCGATATACTCAATAAACTTTTTTGCCTTTTCTTCTACATCTTGTGGCTTCATATCCTGTGGCATAATCTCGTCAGCCTTCAACACATAAAGCACATTATCCTCGCCAAGAGCAGATGCAACCAAGCCATAATGCGATTTGTTTCCGCCGAGGTCATATCCAACGGAACACCATTTGAACCGGTCGGGAAGATCCTCTTTATTGACAAGGTATTTTTTCGGGTTGTCTGCAAAGTCAGGGAATACAACGCCCTCTGCCCTTTTCCACAATCCCAAAACATAGCGGTCAAAGTAAACTGTACCGCCATACTCTATTTCAAGAGCCTTCACAAATTCGGGTGGGTTGAATGGGTTATCATACAAGGTGTATTGCTGATAAAAAATATCTGCATCGCTGTCAAGAAATTCCTTAAACCAATGCCGAGGACTTTCAGGGTTGCAAGTTCCGTCAAATCGTGAATAACTTTTATCAAGTCGAGATTTCAGCATATTGAACACATCTTCGTGCCAAGTTACAACCTCATCGCCATAGCAATACTTGATGGAAGAACCTCGCAATCGGTTTACTTGGTTGATTTTATCAGCACCGATACAATGCACCTTTTCACCGAACATCATAGCCGTGTTGTCTGCTTTAATATCACTTACAAGGTCAACGCCCCATATATTCTGCAACGGCTCTATTATATTTCTTTGCAAGGTGCTTTTTGTATTGCCAAGAATAACATACAATCCGTCTTTACCGCTTACGGCTCTAATGCGTTTCGGTATGAGGTAATAGTCAAGAAAAGTCTTTCCGCTTCTCGTTGCTCCGCACTTGACATTCCAACGATGGTCGCAACCGTTCCAAAATTCCTTTTGCTTATCCGTTAAACTATTCAGCAAGTTTATCCACCTCGCCAATCACCTTATCGAGCTTTGACAATACATCTGCGTTTTCATTTTGTTTGTCCTCGCCCAACAACTTACTCAACCGTTCCAAATCGCCCAAATTTCCGTTTTTAACGGAGTTTAATAGGCATACCATAGTAAATATATCTTTAACCGATTTATCGCTTTCTACGCCCATTTTTGACGCTAATTTTGCGAACTGTGGGCTGTCCTTTATTTCGCTATCAAGCAAATCCGCAAGTATCTTCTGTATGGTCTTTTTTTCTCGCCTTGCCTTGCCTGAATTTTGACCGCCTTTCGAGGCTTCCTCGACGGTTAATGTATGTGCCTGTGGTATTAGGTTCTTCTCATTCGCCATTCATCTCACTTCGCTTTTAGTTTTTATACAACTTCTGCAAATATTTCTCATAGTCCTTTTTCAAGTGTGGACTGTTTGTCTTTTCAATAGCGGTTTTCACTCTTTCAATTTCTGCTTTGATATTATCCATTTATCAATACCGCCTTTTCTCCTGTTAGTGTTTCCCATCTCTTGATTATTACATCGCACCACTTTGGCTCTAATTCGCATAAACAAGCAGAACGATTTAATTGTTCACAAGCAATCAATGTGCTACCACTTCCACCAAACACATCAAGAACAATTTCGCCCTCTCTACTGCTCGACTTGATGGCACGGCTACAAAGCGCAATCGGTTTCGGTGTTGCGTGTTCTCCACACAATTCTCTTTCAACAGAACTTGTTCTTTCAAAATGCCAAACATCATTCATATTATCGTGGCAATTATCAAAATAAGTTCTCTCTTTCTCATATTCTTTTTTTATTTTATCCTGTTCTTCAACAAGTTCTTTGTGCGGTCTCAAAAAGGCTTTTATTCCATTTTCCTTTGCCCAATTTGCCCATTTCAAATAAACATCTTCGGGTGGGACTCTCCATTGGTCTGTGGTTGTCCAATGGTCTGCAACCATACCCTTGCACCCAGCAATCGTTTTTAATTGTGCTGTGTCCCAACCACAAAGTTTCTTTTGTTCTTGAAGATACTGTAAAAGAGGTCTAAATCTTTCGTCAAATTTTTTCTGCCAAGAGTTTATGTGCAAAACAGTTTTTCCGCAAGAAACAAACAAACACTTTTCGCTTGCAACTGCATACGATGTATGTTTTTCCGACATTTGCCCTTGCCCATTACCTTTATCCCAAGTAATAAAGTTTCTAAAAGTAATTTTGTTTTCTTTTGCCATAGGTTTCAAAATATGGCTATAAATGTCCATTAACGGCTCGTCAATGCCCCAACAATACCAACTGCCATTATCTTTCAACGCTTCAAATGTAATCGGTATCCACCTTTTATTAAATTCAAACAAATCGTCAAAATTCAAGTTGTCATTTGCTACTCCGTCTGCTTCTTTCTTCATTCCATACGGCGGGTCAGTAAACACCATATCCGCTTTGTTGCCATTCATAAGCAATTCAACAGTTGCCTTGTCCGTGCTATCTCCGCACATCAGCCTATGTCTGCCAAGTTGCCAAATATCGCCTAACTTTGTAATCGGCTCGTTTTCCTCGTCAACTTCGGGTGCTTCATCTTCCACAATTTCGGTTTCTTCATCTGCATCTGTATCAATGCCGAAGTCAAAATTGAAATCCGAAAAATCAAGGTCAGCCAATTCATCAGCCAAAAAGTCAAAATCCCACGGGCTTTCGTTGCTCTTGTTATCTACAATTCGCAGAGCCTTGACCTGTTCTTCTGTCAAATCCTCAACACAAACGCAAGGCACATCTGCCATCTTTAACTTTTTCGCCGCCAACAATCTGCAATGACCGATAACAACCACATTGTTTTTGTCAATTACAATCGGCTGAACAAATCCATATTGCTTTATGCTTTCAGCAACATTGTTAATCTGCACATCATCGTGCTTCTTTGTGTTTTTTTCATACGGAATAAGGTCTTTTACCGCTATATTCTTAATATCCATACATTCACCCCATTATGCACAAAAGAGCCGACACAATCGGCTGTGTTTGGTTAGCATATTGTATCAACTCCTTTTTGTTATTTGTCTAATTCGAGCAAGAACGCCACATTACAAGCAACATGATAAAGGTGCGGAAGTCCGCTGTCCTCATCAATGCCGTGTGGGTCCTTCAACCACTTGCAAATATGTCGCATAAGTGCCGCGCGGTATCGTGTGGGTTCTACTCGCTTATAACTGTCAATTCCGTATTTCTCCGCGCCATGTGTCATCACAGCTCCGACCGCCTCGATCAGTTCCGGCGGCACAAGATCAAGTCGAAGTTTGCCGCCATCGTGCTTCAAACCGTCTGTTTTAATATCCATATCATGCCTCTTTCAAATATAAAATGGTGGTTCCTTTGGGACTCGAACCCAAGACCGTCCCGTTATGAGCGGGATACTCTAACCAACTGAGTTAAAGAACCATATAATGTGTCAATGATCTGAATTTCACTCATCGGCACAAGATACGCGCCACTCCATGCGCTTCTCGTCTGTTCACGATCTTTTCAGATCGCTTCTCTCGTTCCGAGCCGTCAAAAGGAGGTACACCATGAAAATGAGAAGAGCGAGTTCTTCGCCCTCCTCATTATAACATATTTTTTTTGAATTGTCAATATTTATATTTTGGCGTTTGAGTAAATAGATCTTTTTCAAACTTAAAAATAAAACCATTCGTCGATTCTTGCTTACCGTTACACACCATTGACACCGATGATATACTGCATCCAGTAAGTTCAGCCGCCTCTTTTTGTGACTTTGTTTTTTTTAAATAGTTTCCATCCAAGTCAAAAACAAGAACCGGCTTTCCGTAATGTTCTGCATTTGGATTCACGCCGTTTTTCTTGTCATGATATCGTTTTAATTTTCGTCGTCTTTCTCTCTCGTATTCGTCAAACTCATCATTTTGGGCTTTCAATTTTTCCTCATCCGTTCTCCTTGCTTTTTCGCTACAACCGGGAGAACAAACGAGGCTACCGTGCCCATCGGTCAAAGAATGCTGACTCGCAGGAGTAAAAACCTTTCCGCAAATCGGACAAATCAGTTCTTCGAAAAGCTCATGCCTTCCCATCATTTCCTCCAATTCAAAACTTGGCCGCACCCATCACACCGTTTCGGCGCGGATTCTCGCGGCATATTCAAAGAATCGTATTTTATCCACGCTTTGCACGATGGACAATACCAATCCGAAAGACCTTCTTTCTTCGGCTGTTTCGGTATGAATTTTTCGATAATGTCAATCACGATCTTGTACATTGCGATCTTTTCGGGATGTTTTTCAATCCCGAAATTGTCAAGCGCAACGCGGTATTCGTGTTGGAAATGTTCAATGACTTTTTCAAGATTTGCGTTCATAACTTGCGCCTTTCATCTGTCTTAAAACGCCCTCTTTGATTTTGTCAAAGCTTAAGCTATATTCATATTTGCAAATGTTTTCTACCATCTGCAAGAAGTCGGAAATATGGCGGTAGCCTGCGGCGTAAAGAGCTTCGGCAAGTTCCTCGCAATCCTCGTTCCAACAAGTGCTATAAGGCTCCGGTTCGTGGAAAAGAAACGAAGCAAGATTGTTAATCTGTTTTGCTTTGTTCATTTTTTGCTCCTTTCATCTTCGCACCGCAGTTTGGACAGAATTTTGTCGGTGCGTCCCATGTTGTACCGCAGGAGGTGCAACGATACGCTGTTTTTACAAAATCAAAAATAATAAAATCGCGCTTTTCCCACTCGCCCTCTCTCTGCTTGCGGTAGCCTGCGTTATATATTGCTGTTGCCGTTTCAATGCTCAACTCGCATTTTTTATAGTCCTTATCCAAGCAACAATCTTCCGTAAATCCGCAACCCATTTCGCATGAATTACAAGTGAATTTCGCGATTTCCTCAATCTGCTTTTCTCTCATGGTCTGCTCCTTTCAAACACAAATCATCGGCGGAATTGCGATCCCTTCGTGCGGTCTCCACAAATGCAAGCAATTCTCCATGACATTTACATAATTCGCTTTTGCGGGATGGTACTGCACAACGGTTTCATCGTCATGAAAAAACATATCTTTCAGACGGCACATTTCGTCCCATGTAGGCATTCTCTTTCGGTTATACGGGCAAATGCTCACATGATCCCATCCCATGCCGTTCGACCAAATGACCGTTGCAAAAGGCTTGCCGCCTTGATATATTTCGCCTGCGCCGCCATCATAGCCCGTTTGTTTAATAAGCAAATTGGCGGTATTTTTCAATTCTTCAAGCGTTTTCATTCGCCACTCCTTTCCGCAAGAGCCTTTATTTTGCTTGAAACATCTCATCGAACACCACACTTCATAAAGTTTAGTGTTCTTGCCACCGTGTTTATAATTTCCGTTGTCCTCTCCCTTTTGCGTTCTAATTGTTTTTGGCATTTGTTGCACCTCTTTTATTCAATTCTGCTTCCGCTTCCTCGCGTGTGAGAAATACGGTTTTGCCGATATCATCAAACTCAAAGTTTTCTTGCACATCTATCGTCTTGCCGTTTCTGATCAACATAGCACGATATTTATTTGTCCATAGCCCTCTTTTGTTCCTCGTTATCATCAGATTGGTTATTTTGTATGCGTATATTTCCTTGACAAGAGCCGCTTTGGTATTAACATACACCGTATCGCCAACCTTGCACGGCGGAACGATAACGCCGTTAAACAAGAGGAAATCCGCCGTATGATCTGCGGTCAAAACCCCTCTTTTTTCGTACTGCTGCTCAAATGTTTCGTTCAGCAATTCAATCAATTTTTCTCTCTGATTCATTTTTTGCCTCCTGTATTTATGTTCCAGTTGTCAATCATTGATTTGAAAAACTCATCGGGATATCCGCTTCTTTTGAAAATCTTTTGCATTTCGGCATCAAGAGCTTCGCTTTGTTTTCCGCCTTTCACCAAATCGCAATGTTTTTCAAAAACTGCGTAATAATTTCCAAGATAACACATCAAACGATCTTGACCGAATCCGAATCCATCATGCAACACCGAGCAAGACATTTTGAGAAACGCATCAAGAATTATAACCATCTGCTGTTCAATTTGCTGTTCACAGACTTCCGCAATTTTATTCTTCTCCGATTCAGGAAGCCTTTGCCAACTTTTTGGAATTATTGCTTTCATTTTTTACACCTCATTTTCTCCGTTTATAAATATTATTCTATTATTTTTACGCGGCACCATGTGCTCGGCGCTGTACTTCTTCCAAACGATGAAAGCGGAAGCGACTTTCGATATCTTTTAACATCCGAAATGAAGAATATATATCCAACACCGCCTTGAAGATATTCTGATATTTCTCTCGCTCTCATTTGCAATGCTGATTCAAGCGATTTGTCAACGCTTTCAAGCTCGATGCAGTTCACAGCATTACAAACGCACTCTCCAACGACCATGCCTCTTCCATCGTGTTCGTAAACTGTGTAACCAAGATTTTCTTTATTTCGCAAGTCTCCAAGCTTTTCGTAAAAATATATTTTCAAAGGGGATTCGAACCAAGATGTCCTTCGCTTTGCGATCAATGCTGTTTTAACACCTCTCGCTATTGCGGAAAATTCTTTCTTTGTAACACCAAACATTATAGCATTCATTTCTCCCACGTTCGCCTCATTTCATTAAAATTGCAACACGCTTTACAAAAAATTCATCTGCCACGCGGTCGAGAATTTCTTCAACTTCTCTGATCGGATACATCGAAATCCAATCATCGTTATTCTTCAGATATTCTTTTTTGAAATCCTTTCGGTCGAAGAATACACGATCAGCATAAATCGCAAACTCTTTAGCGAATGCTTTATGAACATCAAATACTCGTTCCCCGTCCTCATCTTTCAAAATCGCTACAACTTGCAATCCTTTGTTGAAAGCAAGCGTTCTCAAAATATCGTTTGTTTTCATTTTTGGCTCCTTTTCTCTCCGTTCCCCGATTTGTTTTTTTGAATCGCACCTAAAAAAACATTTCGGAAACATTATTATTGTTTATATTTGATACAATTTTATTTTGTGTTCCTTTTTCAAAAACCAACAGGAACTACATAGGGAACTGTAAAAACCCTTGATATTGCTATGTTTTTTATACCTTGTTCCCTGTTTTCCCTGTGTTCTCTGTAAAAAATAATTTTCTATACGCGAATAAACATATATACCCTTGTTTTCATATATATATCTTCCCGTATATAAGGTTATCAAATTTGCAGAGAACGGCAGGGAACAGGGAACGCCATCAAAACGGGAACGGCTCATCGGCGGACAATTCAACTAAATTTGGCGGTTGATTTTTGACAATGCAAACGCAATTTGTCGGTGAATTTGTTATGCGTGCCTTTTTCGTTCGTTTTTCGGGGTCGCAGAGAAGCATTCCTGCGCGCTTGGCGTATGATAGGAACGCCGTTGAATTGAAGCCTGCAAGGCTCATTTCGCGGTCGAAAACGGATTTCATAATGTATATGTGTTCCGTGTCGATCTTTCCCCACACCTCGCCTTGATAATCGCCATAACCATTTGTTGTGAATTTGTTCGGATTCCGCGCAACCAATTCCAAGATGTATTCCAACGCGCGGGCATTGACATTGACATCTTCTTTCTTCGTCATGATCTTCGCCATGTCCTCGACCGTTAAATTGTTTCCATCTTTGAAAATGTACTCTGTTGCAAAATAGTCAGCCGCCAAAATAGCGGAAGCCGATGCCGCCTGTTTGTCTGTTCCGTCATGTTTCAACAGTTCACGGAAATAATATTTTTGAACCGTGTTCAATCCATCTATAAATCCATCCTGTTGCAATATTTCAACGAATTCACGCCCTGCGAATCCGTAATTTTCTCCGATAACGGCACAAACGCCGATTAAATCAGAATATACCTTTTCCGTGCATTCGAATTCGATAACACGATTGACCGCGCCGCCGCCGCTGTTTGAATTGCTTATCGGGTGTTCTCCGTTCGTGATGAAGCAATTTCGCCAAGTGTTGATTTTCTGCAAACCGCCTTGTTTTGCACCTCGTGTTCTGCCTACACCCTCTGTCAACTGATATATGATTTTGTCGAAATCTTTGACACCGGCAGAAGATTGGATCTGCAATTCGTCAATGCACATCGGGAGAGAATTGAGGAAAGATGCCATCATTTCTTGACCGACAAGCGTACTGTTGAACGTGGTGATATATTCGCCCATTTTAGGACAAGCCCAAACCGATGCGGCAATCATAAGACCAACGGTCTTTCCGACCTCTGTGCCGCCCCAAGCGTGCAAGAAAAACGGCAACAATCCGCAAGGCTTGAGAATGGCAGAAGCGAACGATGCCGCCAAAAAGAACCGTCCAAATCCCTTTTCAGCCCTCATCTTAATCATTGAATCAAGCCACTTTCCCCTATCGCCATTTTGTCTTACTGATTGGAAAATGTGTTTGAAATTGTTCTCGCCGTCAAATTCCAATTCTTCAACATATGGAGAAAACCCCTCTCCGACCCAGCCGAGACGGCTGACGGACTTTTGTTCTGGAATGATTTCATAATTCAAATCCTCAATCTCAAAAAGATATTTGGAAAGGCTTTTTGCATTTTCAGAAGTCACCAGAACACCATTCGCCGCAAGTTGCAAAATTCCATTGCTCGATGCCACCGTTGTTTTTTCTGCGATTAGGGAACGCCACATTCTGCCCTTTTTATATGCGATTTTCAGCCGTTCTTCGCCTGTGTCTATGTTAACCAATCGTTGAACAGGAAGAATCGGATGACGACACACGATCTGTTCATATCCATATTTATCGTGAATCATAACGCCGTAATCATCACATATATATTCACCGCTGAACAGTTCGATTTCTTGATTTTCAAAATTCGTGGCATTCTCCAACCGCATTCCCTGCTTCTGCGCTTGCGCCTCGCAGTATGCGTTCCACAACGCCATGAACGCACGAACACCTAATGCTCCTGCCTGCTCTTTCATCCTCTCGCACAACTGACGGAGCAGAAATTTATTATCTTTGTATTGATACAGCCATTCATACGGTCTTTCAGTGTTGTAATATTCCTCGACCGTGAATGATGGCATTTCAACCATATCTTTTTTCATATTCGTTTAATTCTTCCTCCGCGCATTGTATAAGATATTCAACTCGGTCAAGTTTAGCACAAGCCTCGACGAAAAGCGGATGCGGCTCTTCATTTGAATTTTTAGGCGCAAAATCTTTTTTATTTCGTTCCATCCGAACAAATTCACCGTGCAAATCTGCCCATTTTTTCAAAAGTATCTCTCGTTCTTGTCCCCTTTTCTTCTGTTCCTGCTTCTGCAAAAACGCTTGTTTCGCCATATCAGTTTGTCGCCTTTTGTCAATTCGTTCTCCGATTGGCAAACCGAGGCAGAAATCATCGTTAATTTTTGAAACAGCTTCCGAAAAACTCAAAGAAAAGTATTTTTGAACAAATCCAATTTGATCTGCGCTCTCACCGCACACGAAACAGTGAATATAATCGTCTTTGACACCGCAATTTCGGTCTGTGCCGTTATGAAAAGGACAAGGCACCCTCTTGTTGCGGTCAATATCAAAGCCGTATCTGCGAAGAATTTCGGGCATTTTAACACGCATCTTGATTTGATTTGCAAAATAAGAATTATTCATTTTTAACACCTAACAATTCAATGATTCTCCGTCCTGTGCTTCTTTTGTCGCAAAATAAGAACTCTACACCGTATGCGATGTGAACACGGTATATTTCATCAGCCAACCGCCGACCGTTCACACCGCTGTATTTATCGCTCCACCTTGCGACATCTTCAATGGATTTGATTTGACCGCCATGCTCGATCAGCACAAAAAGCTTAACGCCTTGATCTCTTGATCTGCGTACCTCTTTCCAAAATCGGCTATGGTCTTTGGCGTTCATCAAATTTTTGGAAATTTCGGACAAATTTTGCTTTCTGTCTACCGATATTTGCGAATTGCCCTCGATTTGATAATCGCCTACATCCAATTTCTTTATTTCATACTCGATGCCGTGTTTTTCAAAATACGCCTTGATGTGTTCGCATTTCTTCTCTCGGCTGTCTATGATTACTTTCGCCATACAAATCAGAACGGGAGATCATCATTTGGATCAATTTCTTCCATCTTCGGCTGTGTGGCAGGAGCGGAAGGCGTAAAATCAGACACGGTTGACTCCGATTTGCTACCGCAGAAATCAATGCCGTTCGCCATCAATTCCCACGAAACACGATTGTTTCCGTCTTTGTCCTTCCATTTTCGGCTCTGCATTTCACCGCTGACGATGATTTCTTTTCCCTTTTTGAAATACTTGCCGACCATGTCTGCAAGGCTACGCCAACAAATGACGGTGAAAAAGTCAGCCTGTTTTTCTTCTCCATTCTTGTAAGAACGGTCAACGGCTACTGTAAAATTGCAAACTGAAACACCGCTTTGCGTCTGTTTCAATTCGGGGTCTGCCGTAAGCCTTCCATGCACTACAATATGATTATACATTGTTTATTCTCCTTTCAAAGCATCCGTCAAATCCGATGCTACTTTTTCCGATTCAAACCAATCAGCAATCTTGCTCTCGCCTTGTTTGATGGCGTTATAAATGCCGATGTATTCGACAAAATCATCAGCGTTCATCGTGTCGATTTTACGATTCAATCTGCTTTCGATCTGTTCCTGTGTAACGCCCAATTTTGCAAACTGAACCACCATCTTTTTGACACGGTCAACAAGCGGTGTATCATTCTTTCCTGCAAGCGTTTTTTTGCACTCCGAAATAGCATCTTCCACGAACCAAGATGGAAGAATCGCAAGGATTCGTGAACGGAGTCTACGTGTTGCCATATTTGCGTTATTTTCGTAAATATCACGCTGACTGGTCAATGTAACCATCTTCTTTCCCTGCTCGCGCTGATGCGGATTTGTGAAATTCTGAACCGATTGGGCATTTGTTTCCAAATCCCAAGCATACGCTTGCATTTCGGATTTGCCTTCATCCTGCGACAACTCCTTGATACCATAGTCGATATTGCCCCAACAACGCGCCAATTCTTCTGCGAATCTAATGGTGGGGCCTTCGACTGTCTGACCTCCGCGAGGGAACGAATAGAATGCTTTTTCAGCCATTGTGATACGTTGGCAAGCTTCCATTGCTTTCGCATAGGCTTTTACTTCGTCACGGGGAAACCGCTTGGCGATCACGAGTTTTCCCTGTGCTTCTGCTATTGCTCGGCTTGCTTCAATAGCAACCGTGCCTTGATTGATGTTGTCCAACTGTGCCATTAC
>JAXJTD010000069.1:0-2685 GCA_036309745.1 Acutalibacteraceae bacterium
GAAGAAACAACTCTGACCATTTCTACTATTGATGCCTGATTTGGGTTAAAAACAATATTTATATAAAAATAACAGGTGGTCATGTCACTGCTTGAATGAAGAAAGAGGTATTAAAAATGGAAAATTTGAAACTTTTATACACAGGAAAAACCAAAAATGTTTATGAACTCCCTAACGGTAACTGTCTGTTGCTGTTTAAGGATGATTGCACAGGAAAAGACGGTGTATTTGATCCCGGCGAGAACAGCGTTGGCTTGACCATTGAAGGTGTTGGCGATGTGAACCTGCGTATGTCCATCTATTTCTTTGAGAAAATCAATGAAGCGGGCATTCGCACACACTATGTTTCTGCAAACCTTGACGATACCACGATGGAGGTTCTTCCTGCAAAAGTGTTTGGTAAGGGCTTAGAAGTTATTTGTCGTTATAAGGCAGTCGGCTCCTTCTACCGTCGTTATTCCGATTATTGCACAGAGGGACAAGAACTTCCTGCCTATGTTGAAACCACATTTAAAAATGATGCCAAGGGTGATCCACTTGTTACGAAAGATGGTCTTGTGGACTTGGGCGTTATGACTGCCGAACAGTACAACTCTCTCAAGGCTCAGACTCAGGCTATTACAAAGATTGTTGCTGACGATTTGAAAGCAAAAGGTCTTGACCTTTACGATATTAAATTTGAATTCGGTTATGATGCACAGGGCAATGTGATGTTGATTGATGAGATCGCCTCCGGAAATATGCGTGTTTATAAGGATGGCGAGTATATTGATCCTATGACGCTCAACAAGCTGTTCTTCGCATAATCACCTTAAACGCAGGGGAGGTCATGCCACTCCTGCGTTATTTTTTTCAAGAAAGGAACAGGTTTATATGGGTGGATTTTTTGGAGCAATATCAACAGAAAACTGTAAATATGACGTATTCTTTGGCACAGACTATCATTCTCATTTAGGGACTAAGCGAGGCGGAATGATCTTTTATGATACGGACAAGGGTTATCAGCGTCAGATTCATAGCATTGAGAGTACACCGTTTCGTACAAAATTTGAGGGTGACTTGGAGAAAATGAGCGGAACAGTCGGCATTGGATGTATCTCAGATTCCGATCCCCAGCCACTGTTGGTACGCAGTCATCTTGGACTTTTTGCAATTGCGACCGTTGGGATTATCAACAATGCAGAAGAATTGGTGGAAAAGACCTTCTCCGGTGTAGGTCATCAGTTTATGGCAATGTCCTCCGGAAAGGTTAATTCTACGGAATTGATCGCCGGTTTAATCAATCAGTGTGATAATATTGTAGATGGTATTCGCTATGCGAGGGAGGTAATTGATGGGTCGTGCACGATCCTTTTAATGAAGCCTGATTGCCTTATCGTCGCTCGTGATAAGGTTGGCAGACTTCCTATTGAAATCGGCAAAAAAGAAACGGGATATTGTGCGTGTATTGAATCCTTTGCATTCCAAAAGCTTGGATACAGTATGTATTACAATCTCGGCCCCGGAGAAATCGTTAAAATTACTGCTGACGGAATTGAACAGTTATCAAAGCCCGGAGAGAAGATGAAGATTTGCGCGTTTATGTGGACGTACTACGGGTATCCCAACTCCAACTATGAAGGAGTCAATGTGGAGGTTATGCGTTGTAAAAACGGAGAAATTATGGCGCGTGACGAAGCTTTACAGAATGGAATTCCCGACGTGGATTACGTTGCAGGAGTTCCGGACTCGGGTGTACCACATGCAATAGGTTATTCCAATATGTCTCATAAGCCGTTTGCTCGCCCCTTTATAAAATATACACCGACTTGGGCACGTTCGTTCACACCCTCCAACCAAGAAATGCGAAATCTAATTGCGGAAATGAAACAGATTCCCGTTCCCGAGCGAATAAATGGAAAGAAATTGCTTTTGGTCGACGATTCCATTGTTCGTGGAACACAGCTTCGTGAAACAGTAGATTTCCTTTATCAATCCGGTGCAAAAGAGGTTCATATGCGTTCTGCTTGTCCTCCGATAATGTTCTCTTGCAAATATTTGAATTTTTCTCGTAGCAATTCGGAGATGGAATTGATTGCCCTAAGAATAATACAGCAAAAAGAAGGAGAAGAAGGAAAAGAGCATATCGCCGAATATGCCGACGCAAAAACCGAACGTGGAAAGTGTTTACTTCAAACTATTTGTGAAGAAATGGGGTTTGACTCTCTCGGCTATCAGAGCTTAGATGGAATTCTTGAGGCGATTGGTCTTGAGCGTGATAAGATTTGCACTTATTGTTGGACAGGCGAAGAATGATGAGAAAGGAGATAATAATATGATTCGAATTGGTATTTATGGATATGGAAATCTTGCAAAAGGAGTGGAGCTTGCTGTAAATGCGGCAAGTGATATGGAACTCGTCGTTATATTTACACGACGGGATCCTTCGACAATAAAAACAAATTCTGTTGGTGTTCCGATTGTCAGAGCCGATAGCGTTTTGGAATGGACGGACAAAATTGACGTTATGGTTATTTGCGGCGGAAGCGCTACAGATCTTCCGAGACAAACACCTGAATTAGCAAAACACTTTAATGTTGTCGATAGCTTTGATACACACGCAAAAATTGCGGAGCATTTTGAAAATGTAAACCAAGCAGCAATGAGCTCTGAAAAGGTTGCTGTTATTTCTGTCGGTTGGGATCC
>JAXJTD010000070.1:0-2066 GCA_036309745.1 Acutalibacteraceae bacterium
CCACAAGGTTGAACGGTCAGAGAAAGAGGGCGGGGCATGGGGCGGCAGTAGGATTTCCGTATGGACAACGCCGCGCTTGCGGGTGTAGTCATGGGTCATTCCGTCCCACTCGTTTGTGATTTTCTCGCCGCTTCGATAGGCGGCTGCGGCAACGGCTGACTTGCCTTTTCCTCGGCTCACAATGCCGATGTTACAATGGTAAATGGCTATGGGTATCACCTCCCGGATAGGATAACCAAACCCGCAAAAATGGTACAGACGCCAACGGCGGGTGTACTGTTTTTGTGGGTGTGCAGGGATAGCCGCGTAAGCGGCGCAAGGGGTGCAGCCCCTTGTTGCGGCAAAGCCGCCAATGTCGGTCAGAGAGGGAAGCAAGCGGCTTTCTCTCTGTGCCGACAAGCCCTCGGCAGAGCGCACGCACCCGTAAGGGTGTATAAGTGCGCCCTTTGTACCAAAGGGATTATTCGCTTTTCCCGCCCTCGGTGCGTTTTTTCAGATAGCCCCGCGCTTCCTCGCTCGTCAGGGCAAGCCGGAGAAAGGCGGCGGCTTCTTCGTCGGTCATGGTCTTTGCTTCTGGCACAATGCTCTCAAAGACCGCACCCCGGACGATCAGCCGATGGCTGCGCGTCCTGCGTTCCTCTTGGGATAACTTTTGCCGCAACACCTTTTCCCGATTTTCAAGCTGCCGGATTTTCTTCTTCCCGTCCTCAATCTCGGCTTGCAATTCCTCGCGTTTTTTTTCTCTCGGTTTCGTCATGGGTGGTCACTCCTTTCTACCTGTCGGCATAGAAAAAGGACAGTCGATTTCCTCGGCTGTCCTTTTGATTAGGGTGTTTGGTTTACTCCGTTCTGCTCAATAAATGGGAATATTAAATATCAATACGCCCTTTAATACATTCCTATTAAAACATCAGCTTCGATTGTCAAATGTGTGAGAGTACGCCAATCAACGCAATCTTTTTCAACGCAAAAGAGAAGCGGCGTCATTTCAATAAACGACATTCTTTGTTCTGATGACAACTGTACGGTGGCTGAAACCGTTTCTCTTGAAATGGTTTTAAGATATTTCTCAAAATATTCAACGACAGACTCATTTGAATAATCTGGATTTTTCAAGTGTGCTTGCACTTTAGTCCTGATTTCCCTCAAATGATTTTTCGTAGGAATTACTTTCACAACATATCCGTTAGGAGATAGCAATCGCTGAAATTCTTTGTAGTGTGCAGGCGAAAATATGTCTAAAATACAATCCATACTTCCGTCTTTCAAAGGGATTTTTGATAAGTCAGTAACAAACCACTTCACTGCTTTGCGCTTGTCTTTTTTTGATGCAATCTGTATTGCCTCCCTTGACAAGTCAAAGGCAAAGATGTTTCGTTCTGTTCTTTGCTGTATCTGCCTTGCATAGAAACCCTCGCCGCAACCAACATCTAAAATGTTTCTTATAGATGGCGTATCAGAAATAAACTGTATGATTTTCTCCAACACAACATCATACATGCCATACTCCAAAATTTGGTGCCGGTTGTCAAAAGACCGCTTGCTGTAGTTGGTTTTGGGCGATGATTTTAACAACAAATTTACATACCCATATCTTGAAATATCAAAGCAATGTCCATGTCTACAAATTAGGCTATTGCCTTGTATATCCATTGATTTTGTGCAAATTGGGCATTGAAAATAAACCTTGCTGTCTGCAAAGCGTGATAAATTATTATTCATTTGTTTTTCCTCCGTAATTACATCTCTGCTTCAATAAGCGAGTTATGCAATACGGATAACCGCAACATAACTCGCGGTTTTATCTTAATCTCATAAATGTAACCATTGTGTTGTCCTCCAATCAATTCCGCAGTATTACTCTGCTTTTAGAAAAAGTATAGCACAAAACTATGAACATTTCAACTCTATTTCAGCCTGTCGGCGACGTTGCTCTCTCTGGCATACCGCCGCGCCGCTTCCCGCCGTTCCTCGCTGTATGGGGCGGTCAGACGGAAAGAGAAGCGGCCTTTCTCAATGTCAAACTCCATGCAGCCCGTTTCCGGGTCTGCGTCAGTCTGCTGGCA
>JAXJTD010000071.1:0-3796 GCA_036309745.1 Acutalibacteraceae bacterium
CCGTATTTCTGTTCTCGGTATCCTCCAGCGTTTCCGCTTCATTGAAGAACAGAGACATTTGCTCATAGAGCTGTTCTGTCCGCTCCGAGCTTGAACCGAAGGTTTTCTTCTTTGAGATCTGCAGCTGTTCTTTCAGCCGGTTCAATTCAGACTCAAGCCGGGCGCAATGCTTCTCCAGATCTTTTAAACCTGTTAAATACTCATATTCCGCTTTGGAGATAGTGACAGTTTCATTCTGGTTCTTACTCATAAACGCCCAACTTTTCTGCTTTATTTTATGTGTTTATTATACCACAAAAACAGAAAAAAGTCCAGTGTTTATGCGGGGTTATGAGCATTTTATCCAAACTTTATTTTATCAATTTTCCGGTGTGCCTTCGGCTGCTGAATACTCAGTCCTTCCATCAGCCAGCGGTACTGTTGAGCAGTAATGCCGAGCGCTTCGTTCTCGCTGCGCGGCCACTGAAACTTACCCTTTTCAAGTCGCTTGTAGAGTAAGAGAAAGCCGTCGCCCTCCCAGTAGAGCGCTTTTATCCTGTCGGTTCTCCTGCCGCAAAACAGGAACAGCGCGTCGGAACACGGGTCAAGTTTGAACTGCTGTTCAACGATAGTCGCCAGACCGTCGATACCGCGACGAAGATCGGTGTAGCCGCAGGCGAGGTAGACCTTCGACCCGCTGAAATCGTTCAACATGATTTTAGCGCCCTGAATATCGCCGCAAGGGTTGCTTCATCGGCACCGTTGTGAATTGCAGCGTTAGCTCCGCGAATATGTACGGTTGCAGCGATACCGGATTTGGATTCACCCAATACTTCCGTCGGCATTTCAACGAAAGTTTTTTGTTGATTTAGCGCTTTCCAAACTTTGTTCTGACGATATGTGTAAGTGCTCACTGCAATACCGCTTTGTTCGCACCAAGCGCGAACGCTCAACCCACTGCCTCGACACTCCTCAACCTGTCTCATCCATTCTGCCAGGTTGGCGTTCTCTTTGATTACTCTTAAACCTTTTGACACAATACCACTCCCGTACGATTGTGCACGATTGAAAACAATGGAGCACGATGGCTCATCATTGCTCTCATTCGTACACTTTAGTTTTATTCATATTTTCGCACAAGTGTTATGTTGGTTTCAATACGGTTGCTTATTTGACGCTTACCAACATAGCGCTATTCAGGTCATCTGACGGCAGTTTTACATATTCGCTGTCAGTGTCATATTTAGGATAGTTATAGCGCCACTCGTCATACTCTTCCTTGGTTATCTCTCCGGTTTTTAGTTTGGCGCTTTGCTCTGCCCACGCCTTTACCGCCCGAAGAACAGAAGCGTTTGAAAAACTCAGCTTGGTTTCTCCGTCCTTTTCTTCGGCTTGTAAACCGTAGATATCCTCAAGTGCGAATAAGGTATGCATTAACCCAAGCTCTGAGTCAATGTCGGGAACATCCAACGCAAGAGGTGAAACCTCTAACGCTTTTGCAAGCTCCTTTGTAATATCTGCTTTCGGAGTTCTTGTGCCCGATTCATACTGAGCGATTCTAATGTCAGC
Organism: Acutalibacteraceae bacterium; assembly: GCA_036309745.1. Taxonomy (GTDB): domain Bacteria; phylum Bacillota; class Clostridia; order Oscillospirales; family Acutalibacteraceae; genus CAG-177. The sequence goes on from JAXJTD010000071.1 coordinate 1,549, forward strand.
AGTTTTTTCGGGAAATCCGATAAGCTGACCGAGATACTTTTGTGTGAAATTCTTTAAATTGCGAATGTATTTGATTCTTTCGCCGATTGCCATTTCAAGTCACCTCAAATAATATGATACACATAGTATAGCATATATGTTTAGTGCTTGTCAACAAAAATTAAACAAAAAAGTTTTATTTTTTCTAACTCAATCCGCTTGACTTAACCATATATGTTTAGTATAATAGAAATAGACTAAGCAATATAGTTTAGCTATCTGTCGCATATCACAGTAAAGGTATGTCCGCCCGGGCGAATCGGTTGGCGGTCAGAAAGTATTCCGACACGAAATAAATTATAATTTACTATGAAAGCCTACAAATAAAAAGTCAAGCCCCAAAATAGAACTTGACGAAAAAAATCTTGTAGGCTGATTTTAGGTAGAAAAGCAAATGTTTCAGACACGACAAATAAGCCGTCGCAAAAAGGCGGCTTTCGCAGGTAGCACAGTTGTCCCAACCTGTCAAGGATGACGGCTACGCCGCGCCTGCGGCGTCCTTGACAGCTTGTGCCAACAGTGCTGTTATGCAGACAAGGGCGGCGATGCCGCCTCAGTCAGTATTTGACTGATTGGAATCAGTTTCAGTTTTTTCTTTTTCCTTGAGGTATTCCGTTACTTTGGCGTAATAGCGTCTCAGAAACTTGTTGGCTCCTGCTGTCATGTAAACGTAGTACGGTTTTCCTTCGGATCTCTTTTTGTCGAGGAATTGATAGACAGGTTCATCTTCGGGCGCATTTTGCAATATGGTGCTCATAATGTTGAACAGTGTTTTCCTTAGATAAGGCGAGCCGCGTTTAGAGGATTTATTGCTTCTGGATTGTTTGTCACCTGAATCTTTTGGAACCGGATCAACGCCCGCAAACGCGACTAAAGACTGCTTGCGTTCAAAGCGCGTTACGTCACCAATCTCAGCCATGAGCTGCGGACCAGTGGATTCTCCGGCTCCGTACATGTTCATGACGACCTCATATTCGGGAAGCATGGAAGCCAGTCTATTCATTTCGGCACGGTATGTTTCCACAGAACGCGAGATCGCCGTCAACTGACGAGCCGCTTCCTGAACGATGGTTTTAGTAATGAAATCTTTCGGAACGAGTACAATGACAGTTTTTGCGAGTGCGTACACTTCTTCGGCGTTGCTCACCTTGAAAAGGTAGCCGTGACGTTTGCACCACTTTCGGTAGCGCTCGGTAAAGGCGTTCAGACTTTGTTTTCTTATGCAATCGGCATGCCAGAAAGTTGTGATGAAATCAACCCACTTTTGCGTACCGTCCTTGCGAACAGGGCTTTCAAAGGCTTTTCTGATTCCGGGGAACACCTGTTCCGTCAGGGAAACCAGATTGTTGTTGGCGGCAGTCTTCTGCCTGGAAGAGAGATTGAACTGTCTGTGTAGAGTTTTTAAATCATAACGAATCGTATCCATAGGAGTATAATCTCTCAATTCCGCCCAGTTGTCAAGAGCATAGCGTGCAATCTTCATAGAATCCGCCTTATCTGTCTTAACGTTGCGCAGTGAATTGTTGCCGTATTGCTTGATCAACAGCGGGTTGACTGCACTGACAAATAAACCTTTGTTGTGCAGCACTTTCTCTATCGACTCGTAGTAACGACCTGTGTGTTCCATAACAACACGGGTTTCACCGTCGATGGAGAGCAGCTTGTCCGCCAGCGCAGAAAGCTCCTCTGTTGTGTGCTGCACGTTAAAAGGAAGCACTACGACCTCGCCAAAAGGACGGAGTACCGACACAGTGCTTCTGCCGTTTGAAACATCGATTCCGACAGCATTCTTCTCATAGCTCATTTTCAAAACTCCTTCTCGGTTGATTTGTAACGGACTTAGCCTTCCTTTACCCATCGCCGATTCTATCTGTTGGATGACTCGAACATTCGGAACACCGATGCTTCTACCTACAAAAAATGAACGCTGCGAACAGGAGGAGGGCTGACTGACTTTCGTACGGACGCGAGAGTCCTTGGGGGTGGAGGTCAGACCGTTCCTTCCTATTCTACAGCTTAGGCAACGAGATGTCCCATGCCTATGGCTGGCTGCCATAAATCTAGGGGCAAAGATATTGTAACAGGCGGTGGAGCAAATGCCGGTTACACAAGAGTTTATCGAATCATTGATGAAGCAGAATCAAATGCACTTAGAGCAAATTGAAAAGCTTAATCGAACCATAGCCGAACTAAACGCGACAATCAAAGA
>JAXJTD010000072.1:0-1732 GCA_036309745.1 Acutalibacteraceae bacterium
GTGTTAAAGAATTTCTTTAAAGGAAGTCCACTCACCTTATACCAAGCAGTCAATTCCTCAAGAGTTGGATTATCTTCTTTAATATCACGAAGGTCATATTCTACCTTATTGTCATCAAGCCATTTCTTTGCCTTCTGACAAGTTGTACATTTTTGGTAACATATAAATTTAATCATAAGTATTCTCCTTTTATTTCTCCATTCCGCATTCATATGCATTTTTTGATACAGCCTCATCATAGTACATCGCGCCATAAAGCCTGTATCCGCCTGCGAAATTGTAGGCATCAAAACCGTTTTGCATAAGTATTCTTGTCGCAAGATAGCTCCTTAAACCGCTCTGACACATCACATATACAGGTTTTGATTTATCGAGTTCTGCAAGTCTTTCACGCAGTTCATCAACGGGAATATTGATAAAGCCCTCTGCATGACCGCGCATATATTCGTAGACGGTTCTTGTATCTAAAAGCGTGACATCGTCTCTTTTTTGAAGAAGAGGAATATCCTCATAATAGAACTGCTTTACAATACCATTTTTCATGTTTTCAATGATAAAGCCTGCCATATTCACAGGGTCTTTTGCCGAAGAATATGGCGGTGCATAGGAAAGCTCAAGGTCTTTTAGCTTGTCCGCTGTAAGTCCTGCAAAAATTGCAGTGGCAATTACATCAATTCTTTTTTCAACACCCTCATAACCTACCGCTTGTGCGCCGAGGATTTTATAGGTTTCCTTTTCAAATATAACCTTTAATGTCATAACGGTAGCACCAGGATAGTATCCTGCGTGAGAAAGGGGCGATAGAATAACTTTTTCGTAAGCGATATTGCTTAATTTAAGCTGAGTTTCAGTCATTCCTGTTGATGCTACTGTCATATCAAAGAGCTTAATAACCGAAGCACCTTGCGTGCCTTTATAAGTGCTGTTAATCCCGCAAATATTGTCTGCCGCAATTCGCCCCTGCTTATTGGCAGGGCCCGCTAATGTTATAACTGCCTTATCATTTGAAATAAAGTTTTCCACCTCTACCGCATCACCGACTGCATAAATGTCCTCGTCCGAGGTTTGCATATTGTCAGAAACTGCAATTGCCCCCTTTACGCCCAATGCGAGTCCCGCATCCTTTGCAAGCGTGTTTTCAGGAGAAACACCAACAGATACAATGACCATATCAGCAGGTATCTCTTTACAATCGGTAATGACAATGTTCTTCTCAATACTTTTTACATTGGCATTTAAAAGAATATTGATGCCCTTTGTCCTTAAATTTGTGTGAATAAATGATGCAATGTCACTATCTACTGTGTTTAAAAGGTGGTCGCCTTTTTGAATGACAGTAACATCTATGCCGCGGTTTTTAAGATTTTCCGCCATCTCAAGTCCTATAAAACCACCGCCGATGATAACGGCTGTCTTAATTGGATTGTTATCTGTAAATTCACGGATTCTAAGTGTATCCTCAACTGTGCGAAGTGTGAAAACGTTGTTGCTGATGCCCTTGCAAAAATCCGGCATAACAGGCTTTGCACCGGGAGATAAAATGAGTTTGTCATAGCTTTCTTCAAACACTTTTCCGCTTCTTTTATCCAAAACCGTAACAGTTTTTCTTTCACGATTTATTTTGGTTACCTCATGGAGAGTTCTTACATCAATTTTAAATCTGGACAAAAATCCTTCAGGAGTCTGCAAAAACAACTCCTCTTTGTCAGCAATTTCTCCTCCGATATAGTAA
>JAXJTD010000073.1:0-3273 GCA_036309745.1 Acutalibacteraceae bacterium
AAGAAGCGTTACGGTGTAATTGCTGACTATATGGGCCTTGGTGGCGCTAACGATGACGAAAAGGTTGCAAACCTCATTGCTTACCTTCGTGGTATGAATGATGCTTTGAGCATTCCTCAGTGTATTAAGAATTATGGCCTTGATAGCCTCCCCTGTGAGAATGGTTTTGTTCCCGAGAATATCTTCCTCGAAAGACTTCCTGAGATTGCAAAGAATGCTGTTGCGGACGCTTGCACAGGTTCCAACCCCAGAAAGATTTCTGTTGAGGAAATGGAAAAACTTCTCAAGTGCTGCTATTACGATACCGAAGTTGATTTCTAATAACGGTTAACTCGTAAATACATAAAAGCGGTTGCCGAACTCGGTGACCGCTTTTTTAAAATGGAGAAACAATTATGTACAAAATTATTAGTAAAAAAGTATTAAATCCAACGGTGGTACAACTTCAGATTGAGGCGCCTCTCGTAGCAAACAAGGCTAAACCCGGTCAGTTTATCATTCTCCGCGTTGATGAAGACGGCGAAAGAATCCCGCTGACCGTTGCGGGTGTTGATAAGGGAAACGGAACGGTAAAGATCATCTATCAGATCGTGGGATCGACCACCGAAAAGCTGGCTCACAAGGAAGCGGGAGATTTTCTTTGCGACTTCGTGGGACCTCTCGGTGTTGCAACTCACCTCGACGGTTTGAAAAAAGTGTGTATCGTTGGCGGTGGCGTTGGTTGTGCTATTGCTATGCCTATTGCCGAAGCACTTCACAAAATGGGTGCTGACGTTACAAGCATTATAGGATTCAGAAATAAAGATTTGCTCATTCTGGAAGATGAGTTTAAAGCTTGTTCTGATACTCTTCGCATAATGACTGACGATGGTTCTTATGGCGAAAAGGGAAATGTTACAATGCCCCTTAAGGAAATGCTTGAAGCCGGTGAGCAATTTGATATGATTATTACCATTGGGCCTCTGATTATGATGAAGTATGTTGTAGAAACCGCAAGACCTTTTGGTACGCCTGTTACCGCTTCAATGAACCCTATTATGATAGACGGAACAGGAATGTGCGGTGGTTGCCGATTGACTCTTAACGTAGACGGCAATAAAGTTACCAAGTTTGCCTGTGTTGACGGGCCCGACTTTAATGGTTACGAAATAGATTTTGATGAGGCAATGTCGAGGGGCAGAATGTATGCAGGCTTTGAACGCCATAAGCATGAAGAAACCTGCAACCTTTTTGCAAAGGAGGTTGAGTAAGATGGCAAAAGCAAACATGAGTCTTACAAGAAATGCAATGCCCACACAGGATGCCAAGGTTCGCGCTCATAACTTTGATGAAGTTGCTTTAGGTTATACCGAAGAACAGGCAATCGACGAAGCAATGCGTTGTCTTAATTGTAAAAATATGCCTTGTGTAGCGGGGTGCCCCGTTAAAATTCATATTCCTGAATTTATAAATAAAATCAAGGAAGGTGACTTTGAGGGTGCTTATCAAGTTATTACAAAATCATCTTCTCTTCCTGCGGTTTGCGGAAGAGTTTGCCCTCAGGAAACTCAATGCGAATCTAAATGCGTTAGAGGTATTAAGGGCGAGAGTGTAGGCATCGGTAGACTTGAACGCTTTGTTGCTGACTGGCACAACACCTTTGCTACCGAAGAACCTGTTCGTCCGCAGAGTAACGGTCATAAAGTTGCTGTAGTGGGATCAGGGCCTTCCGGTCTTACTTGTGCCGGCGACCTTGCTAAAAAAGGATATGAAGTAACCGTGTTCGAAGCCTTGCATACGGCAGGCGGTGTTTTGGTTTACGGAATTCCCGAATTCAGGCTCCCAAAAAAGATTGTTGCCAAAGAAGTGGAAACCCTTAAAAAATTAGGAGTTAAAATAGAAACCAATGTTGTGATCGGTAAAACCCTGACGATTGATGAACTGTTTGAGCAGGGATTCGAAGCAGTGTTTGTTGGTTCCGGTGCAGGACTTCCCAACTTTATGGGGATTCCCGGCGAAGCACTCAATGGTGTATACTCCGCGAACGAGTTCTTAACCAGAAGCAACCTGATGAAATCTTACCTTGATAATCCCGAAACACCAATTATGAAAGGCGGAAAGGTTGCAGTCGTTGGTGGCGGTAACGTTGCTATGGATGCCGCAAGAACAGCGCTTCGTCTTGGTGCCGAAAAGGTTTATATTGTGTATCGTCGCTCTATGGATGAACTTCCTGCAAGAAGAGAAGAGGTTGAGCACGCTGAAGAAGAAGGCATTGAGTTTAAACTTCTTTGTAATCCTACCGAAATTCTTGGTTACAATAATCCTGATAATGCGAGGGACCCGAAGAATGGTTTTGTTAAGGGCATGACCTGTATCAAAATGGAACTTGGCGAACCTGATGAAAAGGGCAGACGACGCCCCGTTCCTGTTGAGAACAGTGAATTTACTCTCGATGTTGACACAGTTATTATGTCGATAGGAACCTCTCCCAACCCTCTTATTAAATCTACAACAGATGGTCTTGAGGTTAATCGTTGGGGTGGAATTATTGTAAATGAGGACGGACTTACTTCACGTAATGGTGTTTATGCCGGAGGCGATGCGGTTACTGGCGCTGCAACCGTTATTTCCGCAATGGGCGCAGGAAAAACTGCCGCTAAGGCAATAGATGAATATCTAAATAAGTGATAAAACTAAGAGCAAAGATGTTTATTTCTTTGCTCTTTTTTATTCGATATAAGCATTATCGATATTGATAATACCGATTATACCATTTAAGAATATGCAAGGAGGAGATTGTTTGTTAAAATAATAACGAACTCAAAAAGAAGGAGGTGCGGTGATGGATAAATGCTCTGTTTCAAAAGCAACTTTGGGAAGACTTCCAAACTACCTTGAATATTTGCGAAACCTGCCACCCGATAAAGTTCCTTACATATCGGCAACAGCCATTGCTAAGCATCTTGGTCTTGGAGAAGTACAGGTAAGAAAAGACCTTGCCGCAGTAAGCGGTGCAGGAAAGCCTAAGCTTGGTTACGTAACGGCGGAACTTGTGGAAAAACTTGAAGAATGCCTTGGATGTAACCAACTGACCTCTGCGGTTCTTGTTGGCGCGGGAAAACTCGGAAGAGCACTTCTGCAGTATGATGAGTTTGAGAAATACGGCGTAAAAATTTCAGCCGCCTTTGATTCAAACGAGCGAGCAATAAGTCTTGGCTCAAAAACGGAAATACTTCCAATGAATCAGTTTGAATATTTTTGTAAAAACCAAAACATCAAGCTCGGCATCATTAC
>JAXJTD010000074.1:0-9173 GCA_036309745.1 Acutalibacteraceae bacterium
GCCAACCTATCCACCCATCAATCCGAACTCCGTGAGCTTGAAGAAATCAGATACATAGTGAATCAAGCTATGGAGCATAAAGAAAACGAAAAACCGTCTGTTCTCAAACGCCTCGAAGAAGCGAAGAAACTGACGGTTCAAAACAACCGTTCCGCTTACAAAAAGCAGGAACAGAATATTGAATAGAAAGGAATAAATTTATGAACAACAACATTCGTTTCGACGATAACGGCAACATCGTCGCAAAAAATCCGTTACCGAATGAATTGCCCGATATATCCGTAACATTTCAATCGGGCAAAACAACCTATGTGTTTGTTGCTGAATTTGACGGCGATAAAAGTTTTACAGAAAAACTTCTGAACAACATGAAAAAAGAGGTGAAAAGTTAACAAATGTATGATATATTGAAATCAAGCAATCCTGTATTGGCAGACTGTCCGCCTGAACAGGAGGAAAATATGAAAAGACAGTCTGACAAAATCACCGCCTTGTATGAACGTCTTTCAAGAGATGACGAGCTTCAAGGTGACAGCAACTCGATTGTAAATCAAGAGTTAATATGTAAAGGGTGGTTTCTACCACCAAATACATATATGACTGCGGCTCATTTGTGGTGAATAGAAAAGCAGTTATAGGAAAGGAGTAAAAAATCCGCATAACCGCTTATATATCAACATAAAAAGGAGCTGATACTTATGAAATCACATTTTGAAGAAATGGGCGGAACATACCGCCGAGTCGGAGATTATTTCATCCCCAACCTTGTGTTACCCAAATCAACAAACTATCCAATAGGCAAATACGGGCGTATTCGCCAAACATTTTTGAAAAACCACCATTATGTTATCTATACAAAACTGGTGATGAACGGCAAACTGAACGAACACCTTGCTGAAACAGACAAATGCTGTAATGAGAGAATCGAACTTCTCTGCAATGCAATGGCAGAACAGGAAGGTGTTACGGAAGAATTAAAAGCCTCCGACCAAATAGAATGGATTTGCCGTATGAACAACATACATAACCGAGCAGAAGAAATTGTCTTAAATGAGATTGTTTATACAATTTAATATAGTCAACGCCGTGCTTTTAAGGCACGGCGTCTTTTTATGCTCCAATCAGCTGTTATTCATTCTCTCCGTTCTTTGCTCTGCTCTTGTAAACATTGAATTTGTTTTTGCATTGCGGTGAACAGAACACGGCATCGGCTCTGTTGGCAACAAAAGCCTTTGTGCAATGTTTGCATAAGCGTATCGGTTTTTCCGTATCTGTCAGCATAAAACTGAACATCAGCTGTGTTACAAGCAGAAGTGAATGGAAGTCCCATATAACGGTAGGCTTGTCAAGTAAAGCAATACGGTATGTCGGAGGATTACCGCCGAATGCCGAAATACTCTGCTGCATTATCATACGGGTTTCTTGATTTAATCTGTCATAATCCTCGTAGTAAAGCATACTTGTGACATAGGTAAATGCCCAGCTTGTAAACTGCCGTTTCATCCATTCGTAAGGTTCTGCATACTCCCTTTGAAAACTCATACTGACCGCCATAGGCTTGTCTGTCATAGTCATAGCCAATGCCATCATTTCACGGTCATTCGAAATATTCCATATTGATTCAACTCCACGCTTGATAATATCCAATTCATCAAACGGAAAGAATAGCGCAAGATAATCCTCGGTTGACATCGTTTCTTCTTTTATGAATTGGTTTTTCGGTAAATATACTGCGTTGTATTCCATAAAATCAGGTGTTGTCGGCAACGCTGTCATAAGTCCGAATAAACCGTATTTTGTTGCAAACTCTTTAATCGCTTTCTGTATTTCTTCATCGGGTTTCTTGCTCATACCCATCCGACCTATGTTTATCGCTTCAAGAACAAACTGACGGTATTCCTTCAACGGGTCGTAAATCGAAGGTTTTGCCGTTTTTGTCGGTGTCAGATACAGTTTTCTGTTTTCTGCTTTCTTCCATTCATATTCGCTGTATTTTACCCATACGGAACTTGCGTTTTCTATCAGCTTCTTCATAATCATTTCTCCAATTCTTTCGCATAGTCTTTCATAAACTGTTTTTCAAGCAATGTCAGACTGTCTTTCTTTTTATCCTCTTTTTTCAGAAGCGCCGCATACATTTCTTTCCTTATCTTTCGGAGCATTGTCGCACGGACTTTGCGTATGTTTCTGTCTGTTTGTCCCCTTATTGCGGCAATTCTTACCGAACTGAATAACCTTACCGCACAAAGGAACAGCAATTCTTTCTGTTCTTCTTTCAAACCGTAAAATATTTTAGATAAGTAATCTTCAGTTACAAGCTCATGTATGTCATACGGACAGTAAAATATATCGTCAATAAAATCACCCTTGCGAAGCTGCTTTTCCAAAACATTGTTCAATGTATCGGGAAAGAACAGTTCGTTTATCGAAGCACCGTAATCAAAGGGTATGTCATCACCGCTTCTGCTTAATTCGTGATACCGTTCTCTGCGTTCACGGTTAGCATCAAGTCTGTCCCACCAAGCGATAATATTTTCAAAATCGCTGACTGTTCTGGCTGCCGATTCAAGTCGGGCAAGTGCTTCTGCCTGTATTTCCCGTTTCAGCTTCTTCCGTTCGGATTCTTCGCTTTCTTCTTCATCTTCCTCAAACGGATTTTCTTCCGCATCCGCTTCAAGCTCTTCCACCAAGGTCTGTTCTTCGACAAGCCTTCGACGTATCTGTTCGTCTGAATCACCGGATTCATCTTCGGTTATACGGCTTTCGTCATATTCGTAATCTTCCGAAATCATCGCTTGTCGCCTCCTTAACAGAAAGTTAAAACAAAGTTTAAAGTAAATTCACAAAAACAGTTCCGATAAATATACCGATTTTCTCCTATAAGTGAGGGGGTAATATATTTTGCCGTTTTATATATTACTTTCAATACTGAAGAAAGGAGAAGTGATGCCATTGAAAAAATCAATCGTAAGACACATTAATTTAAGACAACACAACGAATCAGCCTTTGATTAGCCTTGCTTTTCGGAGGCTGAATTCTTTTGAATAAGACATTGAATAATAACCGCTGATATATCTGACAGCAGATTACAGCAAACGGAACTAACCGCATTATACTCTATATCAATAAAAATCGCAATAGGAGGTAAATTTAATTTGGATAAAACCAAAGCAGACAATAATTATTCATATATAACCCGCCGTATCGGTGCAACAACATTTAAAGTGAAGGTTGTGTATAACGATACGGGTAACGAAACTATGGAAGATAAAATTTTACGAATTGTTCGTAATGAAGTACTGGAAAACGGCGAAAAGTGTGGTATAATAGAATTACCGCAAATGAGCCGACAGTCTGAAAGGAGTGCCTGACTATGGCATTGAAACAGACTGAAGGAAAAATCACGGCGTTATACGAAAGACTTTCCCGTGATGACGAGTTGACCGGTGACAGCAACTCGATTGTGAATCAAAAAAAGTACCTTGAAGGCTATGCAGAGCAGCAAGGGTACGATAATTGCATCCATTATACGGATGACGGATATTCGGGCGGTAATTTTGAGCGACCTGCTTGGAAAAGGCTGATTGCCGATGTTGAAGCAGGAAAGGTTGCTCACATTATCGTTAAGGATATGTCACGAATAGGCAGAGATTATCTGCAAACGGGTTTTTACACCGAAGTTATGTTCAGACAATACGGAGTTCACTTTGTTGCAGTTGCAAACAATGTTGACAGCGATGACCTTAACAGCAATGAATTCGCCCCGTTCCTCAATATTATGAATGAATGGTATCTGAGGGATTTGAGTAAAAAACAACGTGCAGCTATAAAGGTCAAGGGTGAATCGGGTAAACCGACATCAAACAGTGCGATATACGGATACAAGAAAGACCCGAACGATAAATATCATTGGCTGATTGACGAAGAAGCGGCAGAGGTTGTACGCAGAATTTTCAGATTAACCATTGACGGTTTCGGACCTTATGAAATCGCCCGTATTCTGTTTGAAGATAAGGTTGAAACCCCTGCCGTCTATTTTGCCAAAAGAAAAATCGGTTTATGGAAAAGCAAAGAGGAATTTCCGAACCCGTATAACTGGAGCGGCTTTATTGTCGGTCAAATAATTTCAAAACCCGAATATATGGGACATACAGTAAATTTCCGTTATCATAAGCTTTCATACAAGGACAAGCATACTGTTAAAAACCCGGAAGAAAATTGGCTGATATTTGAAAATACACACGAAGCTATCGTTGATAAAGAAACGTGGGAGCTTGCACAGAAGTTAAGAAAAACACCGAGGCGCATTGATACCTTCGGAGAAGCAAATCCTCTTACGGGACTTGTGTTCTGTGCCGACTGCGGGGAAAAGATGTATAACCACCGTTCCAGAGGCGGTAAAGAAAACAACTTCTACCCTTCAGATTTCTTTGACTGTTCAACATATACACTTTCCCGACAAAAGAGATACAAAGCCTGTACGGGACACTATATTACTACCAAAAACTTACGAACCCTTATTCTTGATGCCATACGAACCATAAGCACGCTTGCAATCAGTAATCAGGATGAATTTATTGAAAAGGTACGGAATGCTTCTCAGCTTCGTCAGGCAGAAGCGGCAAAGGAAATCAAAAGAAAACTGAACAAGGAACGCAAGCGAATTGCAGAACTTGATAATATTATAAAAAAACTTTATGAATCTTTTGCAACGGGTAAAATATCGGAAGAACGCTTCGACAGCCTGATGGCAGAATATGAAGCCGAGCAGAAATCTCTCCAAGTCTCTGTTGATGAAGCGGATAAACTGCTTTCCTCTTTCAATGAAGATACCGACAGAGCCGAGAAGTTTATTGCGTTGGCAAAGAAATATACAGACTTTTCCGAACTTACAACAATGATGATAAACGAGTTTATTGATAAAATCATTGTTCACGCACCCGAAAGAGTTGACGGAGAACGAACTCAGGAAGTTGAGATTTATTTGAATTTCATCGGACATTTTGATTTGCCCGAACCAGAACTTACACCCGAAGAATTAAAGCGGCAGGAAACACTCCGCAGACATCGAATTAAAAATCGTGAAAGATACAAGCAACTCAAAGAAGGAACCCGTGTTAAGGGACAGCTTTTTGAAATAACTTGTAAATGCTGCGGAGAAACCTTTGAAACCACACGCTCATATGCGTTGTTTTGTAATCCGAATTGCAGAGCAACATATTACCGACAGGAAGCCGCAAAAGAACGAAGCCGTGAAATTCCTTGCGGAAACTGCGGTAAAGCATTTACCGCAACAAGGTCTGATGCAAAGTACTGCTGCGACGAGTGCCGATATGAAGGACATCTCAAAGGACAGCGGTTACGAAATGAAGCCAGAAGAAACAAAGAAAAATCAAATAACGAATAATAATTATCACAGCGAGCCGACACGATTTCGGCTCGCTGTATTTAATATGCCATTTAAAATATTGTTGACATTTTCACTTTTGGAAGATATAATAATATCGTATAAAGTTTATAGATACCGCAAACAATATATCAGAAGGAGGAAACCAAATGACATATATCGAATATGTAATTAAATATTTGAAAAATCAAATACCCGGCAACCCTATATATACTGCTGATATCGCCAAGGCTTTTTCAAAGGAATATAGCTTTGAAATCAAAAAAGCAAATGCCGCTGTTTCGGTTGCTATTAAACGGATAATTGATACAAAGCAACTTGAAAATTTGAGATTTTATCAAAAAGGCATATATTATCTTGCTGTAAAAACGCCATTCGGAGAGACAGGTATAAATAAAGAAATTCTTATCAGAGAAAAATATCTTATACCTGATATAGGGTATGAAACGGGATACACCGTTCTTCACCAAATGGGATTGACCACTCAAATGCCTAACGAAAGAGTGCTTGTAACAAACAAGGCGAGAGATTGCATAAGAGCCGATAAAAGTCTTGATGTATATATTCGCCCGCCTAAAGAAACGGTAACACAAACTAACAAACGGTACTTTCAGTTTCTTGATGCGGTGGAACTTATGGATAAGGCTCCGATTGATGTTGATAATCCATACGAGATTCTTGCACAGCATCTGAATAAGCAAAACTTACAATACAGTCAGCTTCTTGCTCTCGCTGATAAATACTACAACAATAATACGATTATTAAAATTGCTCATATTGCTTTGACCGGAGGTGTAACTGTATGATGAATCTTCATTCAAGCAAAGATGCTTTTAAAGTTCTGCTTGACGATATACACACAAGAACGGGATACAGATTAGACGTTCTTGAAAAAGACTATTATGTTGTTCTTATGCTCGAAGAACTTGCCGATAAACAATCAAGCGGTTTACAGGCATATTTCAAGGGTGGAACAGCACTGTATAAAGCATTAAAAACAACAAATCGTTTTTCAGAAGATATAGATTTATCTGTCGATACTCGTGATTGCAGCAGAAGTCAAAACGATAAAAGGTTGGAGCAAGCTTCAAAAAAGTATTCTGCACTCCCTCGCTCTCCCGAAGAAGGAAGAACAAATCGTTCTGAGGTAATATCTGTATATCATTATGACCCGGTTGTTCCTTATGACAGCGATGATGCTTTGCAGAGATTCGGCAAGTTAAAAATTGAAGCAAACTCATTCACTATAAGCGAGCCTGTTACGGAATTAGAAATTTCCGCAATGATTTATGACTTGGCAAATGAACAGCAAAAAAGAATTCTTGAAGATATGTACGATGTTAAGCCGTTTAAGATAAAGACTATAACAATTGAGCGAATATTCATAGATAAACTTTTTGCAGCAGAAGCTTATGTCAGAAAATCATCAGACCCTCATCGTGCCTTTGAAGCTGCAAAGCATATATATGACCTTGCCGTAATGTCACAACATCCCAGCATTACAGCGTTGTACGGAAACAATGAACTTATGAAAAAACTCATTGATATTCGCATGGAAGAAGAACAAGACCGACTTGACGGTATTCCCGGTGTAGAGCCACACGAATTTACCTTTTTCAAAAAATCTGAAACCAACAACGCAGTAATATCCGCATATAAAACAATGCAGAATCAGTATGTACTGCGAAAAAGTGACAGAATAGAATTTGAACAAGCGGTTGAATGTTTACACTATATTTCAGAGCGATTAAACAGCAATCCCGTTTGGAACAAAAATCTTTCACAACCTGAAAGACAAAGCGTTCTGAAACGATTAGAAGAGGCTCAAAAAGAACAAATCAAAGTTAACAAACCCAAAACACCAAAGAAAGACCACGGTGCAAGATAACAGCACCGCACAGCAGTCCGTGAAAATCACGGGCTGCTTTTTTATGTCAAAATTTTAATTAAGGAAGGAAATTTAAATTATGAATTTATCAACAAATGAAATTACAGTAATAGGAATAGACCACGGATACGGAAACATCAAAACGGCACACAGTTGTTTCAAAACGGGAGTTGCGGTTTATGACAAAGAACCGACCTTCAAAAACAATCTGTTAATCTATGACGGCAAATACTATATCATCGGTGAAGAACATAAGGAATTTAAATCCGACAAGATGGCGGATGAAGATTATTATGTTCTGACACTTGCCGCTATTGCAAGAGAACTGAAAGTGCGAAACAAAACCTTTGCGACAGTTCACATTGCGGCAGGTTTACCTCTGACTTGGGTTGGAGAGCAGAAGGAAGAATTCAAAAAATATCTGCTTCAAAACAAATTTGTTGATTTCAGTTTTCGCAATGTTGACTATCACATTGATTTTGCAGGTGCAGACATATTCCCTCAAGGCTTTGCCGCTGTTTCCGACAAGTTACATTGCTTCAAAGGAACAAATATGCTTGCGGATATTGGCAACGGCACAATGAACGTTATGTATATCAATGAGTGTCAGCCGACAGAGAAAAAGTGTTTCACCGAGAAATTCGGAACAAATCAATGCTCTCTTGCAATCAGAGAAAACATTATGAGGCAATTCGGTGTGAGATTAGATGATGCAGTTATTGAAAGAGTTTTGAGAACCGGAACAGCAGACATCTCCGAAAAATATTTGTCTGCAATCAGAAGCACAGCGGAAGAATATGCACAGGGTATTTTCAGAATACTCCGTGAACACGAATACGATCCCGAACTTATGAGGCTGTTTGTTGTCGGTGGCGGCGGGTGCATAATCAAGAACTTTACCGATTACGATAAAAGCCGAGTGATAATCAATGATGACATCTGCGCAACCGCAAAAGGATATGAACAGTTATCTCTTAAAAAACTTCGCAGAAACGGTGATACTTTATGAAGAAAACAGTAAGCACCAATATACGGTTTAACCTAAAAAACGAGGCAGACAGAAAGGCTTGGGAGTATCTGCAAAGTATGGACAGAAAGAAATACAAGTCATACAGCAAAGCCGTTATCTGTGCGTTATGCGAATATTTTGAGAGAGAACAGAAATTATCCAATGACCCCTATCTTGAAACCCGAGAAAAAGAAGATGCTTTTTTGAATAGGATACTGCAAACGATAGAAACGGGATTATGCAAAAATTCTTCTTCAGCATCACTCGGCAGTATTATTCAGTTGTTACAGCAACCGCAAACAAAAACGGAACAAGAAAAATCCGAATCTTCGGTAAGCGATGCGGCATTGAATTTTGCCGACAGCTTTTGACACCGATACAACCCGAAAATGATACCGAAAAATTTATTATGATATCAAAACAAGCAGTATCCGCTGCTGTTTTCTCCCACTCAAAAGAGAAAAACATAAAGCGGTACTGCTTTTATACTTTTCCGATATCAAAACCGATACTGTTGATACCAAACAATCAAATTTTTAGTATAAAGGAGTACAAAATGGACGAAAACGAGAAAAAACTGTTGCAGGCAAAGCACAGACTTGAAGAGGCACAGGCAAGGGACAGAGTAAAGAAACGCAAAGCACGAACACGAAGGCTTATTCAGGAAGGTGCAATTCTTGAAAAGGCTTTTCCTCAGTCAGCTTCAATGAGCCTTGATGAGTTGGAGAGCTATCTGTGCAACAAATTAAAATCAATATAACCTTCAGAGCGTTTCGGGAAACCGGAACGCTCATTCTTTTTTATCCCGAAGGGCGCACTTACTCACCACTTGCCGAACGGCAAGCGGTGGTCGTGCGCTCTGCGAGGC
>JAXJTD010000075.1:0-129393 GCA_036309745.1 Acutalibacteraceae bacterium
ACCATAGCCGCCACAAGCGACAGCTTGAACATCACATGGAAAATCTGACTGGCGGCACCCCTCCCGTCAGATACCTACCCTGTGTAGTCCCTTGTAAACTGTACTTTGAAGCAATTATAACAATTGAAAGCGAAAAGCCATATACTGAAATGGACAGCGGTTTGATAGCTGAATGTGTAGATTGGCTTTATGAAATTTTGGAGTTACCTCGACTTACTCAGGAACAAATTGATGAAAATATAAAAAAGATATTTTGTGAAGCGGAAAAACGAAAAAAGAACACAGAGTTTTGACATCCTTGTCAGAACTCTTTTTTTATTCTATCATTATCTTGAAACGGAGGTTAATGTTATGAAAATTCTTAAATTTTTTCTTATGATTTTGGTTGCACCCATTTGGCTTTTACTCACTGTGTTCATAGGAATCTTTTCACTTATTATCAGCATAGCATCTTGGGTATTCTGCATAATCGCTTTTATCCTTTTGATTGTTGCAATTTTCTTTTTGATTACAGAAACCATCAAAGACGGTTTACTCGTATTACTTGTTGCGTATCTGTTAAGTCCTTGGGGAATTCCTATGTTCGCCACTTGGATTTTATCAAAATTTATCATTCTCAAAGAATGGCTTACGGAGAGGATTTATTAAATGGCAGTAACAAGAATTATGCCTATTCACGCAACCAAAGGATATAAGATTTCAAGCAGCCTTTCAGACCGAATTGATTACGGATTGAACCCTCTAAAAACGGATGAAGGAAGATTTGTTTCTTCGTTCGCTTGTGAGCCTGAAACAGCTGTTGCTCAATTTACATTATCAAAAAAACAGTATGCACAGTTTACGGGCCGAACTCAAAAAAATAATGTTATTGCTTATCAGCTCCGACAGTCTTTTGCACCGGGAGAAATCACACCTGAAGAAGCCAACAAAATCGGATATGAACTTGCGGAAAGATTGCTTAAAGGTAATTATGCTTTTGTTGTCGCAACTCACGTTGATAAATCGCATATTCACAATCATATTTATTTCAATTCAACGTCGCTGGATTGTAAACGCAAGTATCGGAATAAGATACGTTCAATAAAACATATTGCACGATTAAGTGATTTGATTTGTATTGAACATCAACTGTCCGTTGTTACAGAACCACAGAAAAGAAATACAGCATATAATCACTGGGAGGGATACAAAAAGTATTCCTCCCTTCGTGATTTACTCCGAGCAGATATTGATGAAGTGTTGGAAAACAAGCCGAAAGATTTTGACGATTTTATTTCACAGATGATAGAAAAAGGTTACACAATTAAATCTGGTAAACATATCTCATTCTCTCACTCAAGGCAAAAGAAGAATATAAGATTACGCTCTCTCGGCACCGGATACACTGAGGAAGAAATCAAGTCAATAATAAGCACAAAAGGAAAGTCAAAATCACAAAAAGAAAAGAAGAATGAAAAGCAAAAAACAAATCTTCTAATTGATGTTCAGCAGAAAATAGCCGAAGGAAAAGGCAAAGGTTACGAGAATTGGGCAAAGATCTTTAATCTGAAACAAATGGCAAAGACTGTGTTGTATTTGCAGGAAAACGGCTTTTCAGATTATGATGAACTTGCTAATAAAACTGACGATATGACTTCTCGAATAAATGAACTTATGGCAGAAATTCGCTCGTCAGAAAAAAGAATAAAAGAACTGAAAGTTCTTCGTGAACATATAATAAATTATCACAATACTCGTAAGATTTTTGCTCAATACAAGGCTTCGGGATATTCAAAAAAGTTTCTTGCCGAACATGAGCCTGAAATCATTTTGCATCGTGCAGCAAAGAAAAAGTTTGATGAACTTGGTATAAAAAAACTACCCGACATCAAATCAATTAACAAAGAATATGCAGAATTGTCAGATAAAAAAGACAAAGCATATACCGAGTATCGCTCACTCAAAGACGAGCATCGTGAGTTGCTTATTCATAAATCAAATACAGAAGCGATTCTTGGCATCAGCTCTGCAGAAAGCAAAAAAGAAAAAGACAAAAAACACTCACAAGAAACAATTTCATAAAATTTAAAATCTCCGAATTGTAATTTATGTTGCAGTTCGGAGATTTATTTTTTTGTCTTTCCATCAGCTCCGTAGGAGCGTAGCAAATCAAATTTATTTGATTTTTTGGTAGGGGTTTGGGGAAGATAATTCACCAACAAGCATTTGAAAATTCAAAACTTGTTTTTGCGATTTTCAGCAAATGTGTTCACATTTGCCTTGCTTGCCACTACTATGAACTCCTTTTTTAGTGAAGTTTCCAAAGAATCTATACTCATATTGACATCTATGTGGAGTCCTTGTATAATATCTTACAACCGTAAGATTTGGAGGTGATGATATGGGGGACCTACCGCAGATTTCCGATGCGGAATTTGAAGTAATGGATGTGATCTGGAAATACGCACCCATTAGCACAAATGAGATCACGGATCGTTTGACCAGAACAAAGGACTGGAGTCCGAAAACAATTTACACAATGCTGTCCCGTCTAGAAAAGAAGGGTGTCATCGTACATGAAAAGGAAAGCCGTGTCTTTGTCTATACTCCCTGCGTTCGTAAGGAACAGTATATTGAAGCTGAAAGCAGGACTTTGGCAGACCGTTTCTTTGATGGCGCGATGAATCGTATGGTTGTAAGCTTTCTGGATCAGAAGGAGTTGTCGTCTGAAGATTTAGATGAATTGCAACGAATCCTGGATAGAAAGCGCAAGAAATAGAGGCGATGTTTTATGTTCCTTGAACGGTTTTTAGTTGGAAACCTCTGGAACGCAATTCTTATATGCGTAATGTTTGGACTTAAACGCATTATGCAGAATCGGGTGTCTTTGAGGTTCCAGTATTACAGTTGGTATGTTTTGATAGCTTCACTATTACTACCTTTTTTCCCTGGTGGGTTATGGAATGAATGGTCATTTGCTGCACGGAACACTTCTCAAACCATAGCTACCTACAATTTAACAGCTAACACCACCGTTGCTGCAAATAATACACCGTGGGTAGAAGATACTACTCAGCTAATCATGGGAGATACCGGAAGTCTACAAGTTAAGTTTGGTATTCTTTCCATTTGGTTTGTTGGTGTGCTGATTCTGCTTGCATTTTATTGGTGCGGTGGTTACAGACTTCGGCAAGTTCAGCACTTTGCTATGCTTCCGTCCAAGAATATCCAAGATCTATTTGACAAGTGCTGCCAAAAGCTCGGAATCAGAAATAATATCCAGGTACGGCAATCCCGATTCATAACGGCTCCGGTTAGCTTCGGTTGGAAAAAGCCCTTTGTTGTGTTGCCAAACCGGGGCATAGAGAAACTTCCTGCATCAGAACTGGAAAATGTTGTTTTGCATGAATTGACGCATATTCGCCACGGCGACCTCATTACAAATTATCTGTTTTGCGGTATGCAGGCTCTCTATTGGTTTAATCCTTTGGTGTGGCTTGCGTTCAGGCAGATGCGGCGGGATCGTGAGGCTTACTGCGATTGGGCCGTTTTGAACGAGTTAGGAGATGAAAACGCACGCATTGCGTATGGGCAAACAATTCTGAATTTTGCGGCGGGATGTCAACCACAATTTCATACCGCTAATGGTCTATGTCAAAGCAAAGAGCAGCTTAAATACCGGTTAGAGCAGATAGTTGGGTATCAGAAAGATACGACATGGAGAAAAATCGGTGGCCGATGCCTAACGGGTTTATTGGCACTACTCTGTGTTTTCCAGGTTCCTGTTCTTGCGCTCTGTGCTGAAACCGGTGAAGATTATTATACGCCTTCTGATTCACTTTCTATCTCCAAAGGAGATTGGGACACCCTGTTTTCCGATATTAACGGATGTGCAGTTGTGTATGATCTAAATGCCGATCACTATACCGTTTACAATGAAAGCGAAATTACCCATCGTGTACCACCGTGTTCAACTGTCAAAATATACAGTGCGTTAAACGCTTTGGAACAAGGTATTATCACACCTGCAAACAATACACTTCCATGGGACGGAAACAACCGGGAATTTGCGGCCTGGAATCAGAATCAAAACCTGTCTACCGCCATGCAGCAATCCGCAAATTGGTATTTTCAATCTCTGGATCAAACAGCAGGTGTAGGGCAGCTATCTGAGTTTTACCAAAGCATCAATTACGGAAATACTGTAATAGGCAACGATGCGGCAAATTACTGGAATGGTTCTGCATTAAAAATTTCTGCTTTAGAGCAGGTAGAACTCCTTGTTAATCTGTACACCAATTCCTGGGGATTCAATGACGAGAATGTGGTTGCTGTCAAGAATTCCATGTTAATGTCTGCTTCCGGCGATACCGCTCTCTATGGAAAAACTGGCACTGGAAGAATTGACAGTACCAATATCGCCGGCTGGTTTGTTGGTTATGTGGAGCAGGATAGCAATACATATTTCTTTGCTGTTTACCTTTGCTCTGATACAGGTGCAGACGGTGCAACAGCCACTCAAATCGCCTTGGATATTTTAGGTTCAATGGGAGTAACGGTTAATCATTTTGAGTAAACATAACAGATAGTAGATCCATAATGTAAAATCAAGGGGGATAGAATTGGAAGATAGAAAATGGGAGCATAGAATAACAAGCGGACATACGGGAGTAATCCTGACCTTTATCTTGCTTGCCACCTTTGGTGGCTTGGCAATTTGGTTTCATGTTAGCCAGAATGATGCCATTATTATTGGCAGAATATTGGTGATTTTCGCAACCCTTGCCTTTGCACTTGCTTTGTACCGTGCTATATTTTTTAAGGTACTAATTGATAATAATGGTTTCTTCTATCAGACCGCTCCCGGTAATGGAAGGTATTATAATTACCGTGAAATTCGCAGAATGTGGATCAGTTCCGGTAAGGAAGCTACTACCCAGCAAACGACCTACTGCAATTTTGAAACAAACGATGGTAAGATTTCAAGATTCTTCTTTATGGGCATAAATAGTGATGCCGTTGACTATTTGATGGAACGAGTTGAAGCGGCAGAAACCGATGACAACTGCAAGGTAAAAGAGGCTGACAATGAAATAATCATTAGTGGTAAAGTTCAAGGTGGTCAAAGGCTTGCTGTTGTTATCTTTATCTCTGCAATTCTTTTACTGCTGACAAATTCTCTTGTAAAGCAAGGTTTACCGCCGATCACAGCCATGCTTCCTATTGTTATGGCAGCGGTTTCTCTCGTAATAATGATTGTCCACAATTTGTTCTACAAAATACAGATTCAAAAAGACGGTTTCTATTGTCGCACGACACCCTTTGATGGCAAATACTACAAATATAGCGACATAGCAAATTGTAAATTGATTGAGGAACGAAAAAAGTTTGGTTCCGTTCGTGGAAGCGGTACTCGTGAAACACGCTATTTTTACTTTTTTGTATTTACCGATACTACTAATGAAACCCGCAAAATTCTATATAACAAAGCACTGTTTGAACGGGAAATGAATATTTTGGTATCCCGTATTGAGCAGGCACAAGGATGATGAAGCACAATTATATAAAGCTGTTCCGTGTTTCCTTAGATGCGGGGAACAGCTTTACATTATGGCTATAAGTCTTACATTTGTACTTTATGGCCTTAAATCTTACAAATGAAAGGAGTGAAGATACATGAAAAAGCTAATTAATATTGTGCTATCTTTTATTTGCATAGTCATTGGAATGAATTTGCTGCTTGCGGGATGTGTCTATTACATAGCGAACTGTAAGAATACTTTACGAGATACATCGATTTCTCCAGACGGAAAGTATGAATTGACACTTATGGAGATCGGGGAACCGGCGTGGCCTTTCGGCCCTGCATCCGGGCGGCTGATTCTGAACGAAGGAAACACCCAGATATCTCAAACAAGTTTCACACTGGCGAATGATGGTTGCAGCATCAGCAGTAACGACTGGGCAGTCACCTGGAACGAAAATCATGTGAAAGTGATCTTATCAGGAGACGAGCAGTACGACGAACAGTTCCTCCTGTATTTTGATGGTACAGTCGATTCTGAGACTCTTTACGAAAAAGCGGAAACTGGCGTAGCGGAGCAGCAATACCCGATTATCCTTGAAATCGAAACTCTGGAAAATAAGGACGGCCAAACAATCTTTTCTATTTCCATAGATGACTTTATCGCAAGCTACAATAGTCTTTATCGGCCTGTGTATGCAACGGATTATCTTAGCGCATCATCAGACTGGAGTGCTCTGTTAGATATAACGCCTTACCTTGAGCTGGACGCGACCCGCCACCGGTTTTCGGCAGATGAACAGATATGGTCTATGCCTACGGTGTCGATCTATACTCCTGAAAACAACAACTACATCTATGAAATCGAACTGACATTTGACGATCACGGATATCAGGAATCATTATACCAAGAATTCAAACGGATCTGTTTCTATTCGCTTAAAGTTTTCCTCCCTGAACTGAGTGATACAGAAATTAACTCGTTATACAAAGAACTGTATTTACAAACAAATAATAATTTCTGGGGAGACTATTACACTTACGGTGACGTGGAAAGGCCAATGTTGACTACGATCTATTACTATAATGGGATTGGCTTTTATGGGTATTATGGCGCCGGAACGGCAAATATCTGTATGATTCCGGTAACACAGGAATCCCTTCTTCAATTTGAAAAAGAGGGTGTTGAAATCCGTGAAATCATGAGGCATTAGTTTTTTGACATTAAATCTTACAATTGTAATACATTGAGGTGATACAGAAATTGAAAAAGTACATAATAATAGGAATTTTGTTTTTGATGATTGTAAGTGGCGGGCTACTTTTGATAACACAGCAATCAAATGACAGTATAGAAAACTATATTATAGAAGATCGTTCAAGTCTTGATATTTCAGCGAGCGAAAGTGAAACCATATTAGATATCTCGTTGAAAACAACCGATGAAGAAAAGGCTACTATTCAATCTGAGTGTATCGTGATTTCGGAGTTGTATCGAGAAATCTACCAACAGGCCGAAAAAGTCCCTTCTCAATATTTTGGAGCAGAAGATAACATCACACAAAAGACAATAGATGAAATCGAAAATATTCTGATTACAGCAGGATATTCCGTCATCAACAGTGACAGTGTCTATCCCGAGTATCTTGAGCATTCTGATTGTGTCAACGCCTTTTGGGAATGTGTGAAACAGCAGACCGATGCAGAGGTATCCTTCTGGGGTGTTTCATCAACTGGAGGATTATATTATCGAAAGTTTTGTTTCATAGGCGGTAAGTCCTATGGTATTTTTGCAGGTGCCGATTGGAAAGAAGATGGAAAACTGGAGCTTTCATATGCTGAGAAACGGGAAATATTTTATTGGGATATGACTTACAATGCGGATTTTATTTATCGGGACCTATATCTTGATCGCCACTGGGAAGCGGCACACCTGCTGCGGCTTCACCCGGTAGATCAACCCATGTACGATTTGACCATGAAATATATCTTGCCGATTGGCTATCACAATGTAAATTTGTTCTTGCTGGATTGGAGTTCTGACGATTACGGTAATTTGTGCTTCAATGATTTGTTGGATTGTTTATATCGGCTTAAATACAACGATTATCTTTATGCCAAAGATTATCCTTACTGTACTACCCCATATTCTTATAGTGCCATTCCTGCGAAACTTTTTGAGGACACTGTCTTTCCGTATTTTGATATCTCGATAGATGAATTCCGGGAAAGAGCATTGTATGATGCGGAGAATGATATTTACCCATGGCAAGATATTTCCTGCGACAATGTGTTATATTACCCCTCGTTAATTCCGGAAGTCACTGAGTGCATAGAGATTGATGAAATCACAAAAAAGTTAATCGTAAATGTTATGTGCCCAGACTATCAGACAGACAAGCTATTCGTCCATGAGGTCACCATTAGAGTTTTGAGCGACGGAGAATATCAATACATCGGAAATCAGATTACCTACAAAAGCGATATCGACATTCCGTCACCACAAGCAAGGATTCCAGCACAAAGGTTCTCTGTAGACAATGATAATTAGATCGCGATTACTTGCTCAAGCAAACTCAGGCAAAAGCCAGATGCCGGACACAGAGCTAACAAAATCAAAATAACCTGCATTAAATGTGGCTCTGAACAGATAATGCAATGTTTAAGCCGAAGGCATAATCGTCTTGATAGCTATGCCCCGAAAGGAATGGAATCAATTTAATAAAAAATCTTATAGACTGTACGGTATTGATTAACGCTTGTAAATCCTTGCAGGTCATATTCGATTGAATTCTCGGTAGTTATTCCAAAAGTTACAAAAGTGAGAGGCTCCCGACAAGAAAGATTAAATCTTTCCTTGTCGAGAGCTTTTTTGTTTTTTTTACCTATTTGTTGCAAGTGGTTTTTACAAATATATATGGCAAGTTACGACATTTAATTTCCATCTACAAAAATATAATGAAAATACACGTCGAAAAAAATTTTTAAAAAAATTTTTTAAAGTGGCAAGAATCTTGCCACTTTAGGTCTTATTCTTCAATTAAGGATAAAGAAAGGAGGTGCAGAACAGTTATGGATTGTTACGAACGTCGGCAATTGTTATTGGATATGTTAAGCATAAGACGATTTGATACCTTAGATAATTTAGCCGCTGAGTTCGGTGTGAGCAAACGAACAATTCGCTATGATATTGATTATTTAAGCTGTTCTGTACCTTTAACCATAATTCGAGGAAAATATGGAGGAATAAAAGTAGCGGATGGATACTATTCATCTCGTACTTATTTGACCGAAGAGCAAAGAATAGCATTGGTCAATGTTATCAAAGGCAATACTCCGAACATACCCGTCTTAGAAAGTATCCTTACTAAATTCTCTATGCCTTCAAATTGATATATCTTCTTTCTCCTCCATTGAACATGATAAGGAAACCCTTTCATCTCAACCATAAGGAGAAACGATATAAATAGAAATAATGAACCTTGAAAACTGAATAGCTTCACGGCAACAATCTTTCTGAAATAGCCATCTGTGTGATACGCCAAGACCTAATTAGTGAGCGAGAAATATTACGACAGATAAATCGGATGCTACCGATTGAGCGATGACAGCAGAAAGTGGCTACTCCCCATTGTGAAAGGTATTTTTATGACTGAGTAGAGTGAGAGGCTTCGTAAGTGAATCGGAGGGTTAATGAACGAGTGTGATATAGCAAATCACAGCCGACCAATGAAGCATAATTTTAAAAAAACTCAAAGGCAGAATAATAAGTTGGAAATTCTGCCAACTGATTATTGTACTTTTGAATTAGTAAAGGAGTGTTTAAATTGACTGGTTTATCATTAACTGATAACAAGTTATCAATTTTATCAGAATACCCGGATGTTCTTACTGTTGAGGACTTATGTGCTATTTTTAAGATGTGCGATAAAACAGTACGTAAACACCTTAAAGAAGGACAGATAAAAAGTTTTAGAATCGGAAGAATATACCGAATACCAAAAATACATTTAATAAATATGTTGCAAAACTTATCGGCATCAGAAGAATCCGCATCGTTGACTACCTTTTCAATTTGATTTATATTATAGGCGTCAATGGCGGATGAATATCGCTGCTACATAGAATGGAGGAAAAATAATGGTAGCTGGACATCTGCGAGAAAAAGACGGTTATTATCATATCGTTTTATGTTACACCGATGAATTCGGTGTTTATAGAAAACCATCAAAATCGACAGGATTAAAGGTTAAGGGAAATAAGAAAAAAGCTGAAGCAATGCTTTTGGAAGCAAGAAGAAGAATAACAGATGAACTTGAAAAGAAAAAGAATGAACTTGAGAGAGAAAAGAGCCTTATTTCAAATTCATCAGAAATCCTCTTTGTTGATTATATGACAAATTGGCTTATGACCATAAAAAACTCAATTGAAGTATCAACATTTGTTTCTTATGAAATGAGCATCAACAAAAGAGTAATTCCGTATTTTAACAATGCTTTCCCTTATTTAAAGCTGTCTGAACTCACAGTTGAGCATCTTGAAAGATACTACAACTACGAATTGAACACATTAAAAGTAAGCGCAAATACCATAAAGCACAGACACGCAAACATTCACAAGGCTTTGAATGCTGCAGTTAAGAAAAGGATGATAGCATATAATCCGGCTTCGCTTGTTGAATTGCCCAAAAAGGAAACATTCAAAGGTCAGTTTTATAACAGCAAAGAACTTGATGAGCTTTTCAAAGTCATTAAAGGAGACCCTGCTGAATTTGGAATTATTGTCGGTGCTTTCTACGGATTAAGAAGAAGTGAAATAATAGGTTTAAAATGGAGTTCAGTTGACTTTGAAAACAAAACATTCACTATTGACCATACCGTAGTACAACTTACTGTTGATGGGAAAACAACGCTCGTTGAAAAAAACAGAGCAAAAAACAAATCAAGCCGCAGAATCTTACCTCTTGTAAAACCTTTTGAAGATTTACTTATCAAAATGAAAAAGGAACAAGAAGAAAACAGAAGGCTATGCGGGAACTCGTATTGTAAAGATTATTTAAACTATATTTATGTTAATGAAATTGGCGAAAGAATCAAACCGAATTATTTAACTCAACACTTCCCCATTATACTGGAGAAAAACAACTTAAAAAAGATTCGTTTTCATGATCTTCGCCACAGCTGTGCAAGCCTTTTGATTTCAAATGGTGTTCCAATCAAGCAGGTATCTGAATGGTTGGGTCATAGCGATATTTCAACAACAGCAAATATTTATGTCCACTTAACAATGGATTCTAAAATTGAATCGGCAAATGCGATTTTAGGTTTTTACCCAACGATATAAAAAATCACGGGTTATCGCAACATAACCCGTGATTAAATAAGGTGGTGCCGATGGTGGGACTCGAACCCACACGGGTATTCCCAAAGCATTTTGAGTGCTTCACGTCTGCCAATTCCATCACATCGGCGTATTTCAGACTCTGACTTCACAAAATCTACCAAAAGTAAAAAGGGGTCGATTTCGGGGGTCGAATCAAAAATAGCAAAATATTGAGTTTTGAAAGTGCTGATATATCAACGGTTTTGAGCTTTCGTAAAATATTTTACGAAGTAGATTTTGAGTCCGTCACGTCTGCCAATTCCATCACATCGGCAAATCAGCTTTTCTATTATAGCCTAACGGAACTCAAAAATCAAGTATTATTTTTTGGATTTGCGGATAAGAATTGCCGCCGTTATGAAAAGTGCAACAGACATCAGAATCATAAAGGCAACCTCAAACCAGCCGCCTGACGAGGCAACGGTAATTGCTGTCGGTCCGTCTGCACCTCCAATGATTGCAACAGATGATGAGGGGCTTATCGCAACAAACATCATACGCAGAAAGATTACGGCAAAAACAAGCAATACCGCCGCAATTATCATTGTGCATATTGCGGTAACAATCATCCATATTTTGCGGCTTCTCATATTCCGTTCAGCAACAAGCGAATTAAGGTTTTCAAGCTTCTGGGATATTTTTTCAAGCTCGGTTTTTGTATCTGTTTCTTCAACGGTTTCTCCCAAAAGACGGCTGACAGGAACCTCAAACACTTCTGCAATTTTTATAAGCATCTCAGAATCGGGAACGGATATATTTTGCTCCCATTTGGAAACAGTCTGCCTTACTACATTAAGCTTTGCGGCAAGTTCTTCCTGTGACATTCCCTTTTCTTTTCTCAGATTTTTTATATTTTCGCTGAGCATACTCTCGCCTCCTGAGAATGATTATAGCAAAAATCCGCCGTTGCGGCAAGCAATGAATTTTAACATCACATAAAGAAACGGTGCCCTGTAAGGACACCGTTAAAAATCTTTTAATTATCTTCCGCCGGTTACGGATGATTTGAGTGTAACGTCGTGATATCCGCCTTCGACAATACTTGTTGCCGAAACAACAGTGAGCTTTGCATCTCTCTGAAGATCGGGGATATTGAGCACACCTACATTGCACATTGTTGACTTAACCTTGTAAAGGCTCTTGGCAACGTTATCACTGAGTGAACCTGCATAGGTAACATATGAGTCAACACCTTCTTCAAAGCTGAGCTTTGCTTTGCCGCCAAGGTCATATCTCTGCCAGTTTCTTGCTCTGTTGGAGCCTTCACCCCAGTATTCCTTAACATAAACACCGTTAACAAGAAGCTTGTTTGTGGGGCTTTCGTCAAAGCGGGCAAAATATCTGCCGAGCATAAGGAAGTCTGCACCCATTGCAAGTGCAAGAGTCATATGATAGTCGTGAACGATACCGCCGTCTGAGCAGATGGGAACATAGATGCCTGTTTCCTTATAATACTCATCTCTTGCTGCTGCAACTTCGATAAGTGCTGTTGCCTGACCTCTGCCGATACCCTTTGTTTCACGGGTAATACAGATTGAACCGCCGCCGATACCGACCTTAACAAAGTCTGCACCTGCTTTTGCAAGGAAAAGGAAACCTTCACGGTCAACAACATTACCTGCACCAACCTTAACCTTATCGCCGTACTTTTCACGGATAAATGCAAGAGTCTGCTCCTGCCATACGGTGTAGCCTTCTGATGAGTCGATACAAAGAACATCTGCACCTGCTTCAACAAGTGCGGGAACACGCTTTTCGTAGTCGAGAGTGTTGATACCTGCGCCTACGATGTAGCTCTTATTTGCATCAAGAAGCTCCTGAGGATTATCCTTATGCTGTGAATAGTCCTTGCGGAATACAAAATAGAGAAGGTTGCCGTTTTTATCAACAATGGGAAGTGAGTTAAGCTTATTATCCCAGATGATGTCATTTGCTTCTTTAAGAGTTGTGGTTTCAGGTGCGGTTACAAGCTTTTCGAGAGGAGTCATAAAGGATGATACAAGTGTATCGGGATCCATTCTGCTGACTCTGTAATCTCTGCCGGTTACAACACCGAGAAGCTTTCCGTTGGGACCGCCGTTATCTGTAACAGCCATTGTGCTGTGACCTGTCATTTCAATAAGGTCAAGCACCTCAGCAAGAGTTGAATCGGGTCTGAGGTTTGAATCGCTTACAACAAAGCCTGCTTTGTAGCTCTTTACTCTTGCAACCATAGCAGCTTCGTCTTCAATGCTCTGTGAGCCGTAGATGAATGAAACGCCGCCTTCCTTTGCAAGTGCAATGGCAAGAGTATCGTTTGATACTGACTGCATAATTGCAGAAACAAGGGGAATGTTGAGGCTCAGGGGGCATTCTTCTTCGCCCTTTCTGAACTTAACAAGAGGTGTTCTGAGGTTTACGTTTGCGGGGATGCATTCCCTTGATGTGTAGCCCGGAATAAGAAGGTATTCACTGAATGTTCTTGAGGGCTCCTGACAATAAATGGCCATTTGATTCACTCCTTCTGAAAGTTTCGGCTGAATTTTACCGCCGAGTATATAAAAAGTATTTTACAATAAACAACACAAAATGTAAAGATGTAATTTCAAAACTTATCTACAAAATTCGGTAACATAATTGTTGATACTTTTGTTGATTATATCCACAGCAGCTTCTCTGTTACGCACTTCATCAACAACAGTTTCTTTATCTTCCAGGTTTTTATACACCTTGAAGAAATGTTTCATTTCGTCAAACACGTGCTCGGGAAGCTCGCTTATGTCCCTATACGAGTTATAATTAGGGTCATTGAAAGGTATGGAAATAATCTTCTCATCAAGCTTTCCGCTGTCCTTCATGGTGATAACACCTATGGGATAACAGCGCACAAGAGTCATAGGGTCGATTTTTTCACTGCATATTACAACAACATCAAGCGGGTCGCCGTCATCACCGTATGTTCTGGGAATAAATCCGTAATTTGCAGGGTAGTGAGTTGATGTATAAAGAATACGGTCAAGCATAAGAAAACCGGTTTCTTTATCAAGCTCATACTTTTTCTTGCTTCCCTTTGTGATTTCTATAACTGCCATAAAAT
Source organism: Acutalibacteraceae bacterium (assembly GCA_036309745.1). Taxonomy (GTDB): domain Bacteria; phylum Bacillota; class Clostridia; order Oscillospirales; family Acutalibacteraceae; genus CAG-177. Next base: position 13,962 of record JAXJTD010000075.1, read on the forward strand.
CTTCGGGATTTATTCTTTTAGGGTTTATATCATGCCATATGTTCCCCATAATTTTCCTCCTTAATTAAAAGCCTCTGCCTCCGCCGCCGTGACTTCTGCCACCGCCCGAAGGTCTTGCTCCTCCTGAAAAACCGCCGCCGCTGCGGTGGTGATTGTTATTTCTCGGAATTTTTGTTGTTATGACATTACGGCTGATAACCGTATCATCTGAACCTGTAAGGTTAAGAAAAACATCGTCAGTGTCAAACTCATCACCTTTGCCGAAATTCTTATATCTGCTTTTAACGGCAAATACGGATATACCACCTATACCAAGACCTGCAATTATGTAAATCAGTATATCGGTTGCACTGACGGAACGGTGAACAACAGAATCCGTATTTTCTTCATTATACCATTCATCCTCAAAAACATCTTCCGGAAAATAAATATAATGTTCTTCAATAGTTTCTTCTTTACCGTCATAAAAGTATGATTCGTTCCCGGCGGTCTCAATCATACTGAGAATACACTGACCGTATTCGCCGTTCACAAGATAATCATAACCGCCGTCAATCACCGAGTCAACATCATAGTATATATTTTCTGCTCTGCCTGTTGTTGAAATCCACACATTGCGGTTATCCATATCAATCATAAACAGCATACAGTCTTCGTTCCAGCCTTCGCTGTCAATGAGGTTGTCAATATAGTCATTTGCATATTCTTCGCTTGATAATCCCTGAGCATAATCTATCGTAAGAATTGCAAGAGAAATATCCTTTGAAGCAGTAAAATCCGCCGCATCGGATGTTATCTGTTCAAACTCTCCGGATGTAAAAAGGTTTGCGTTATCTTCAACCTTACTTTCATAAGCAAATGTCAGAGTCGAAAATGAAATGAACAAAAACACCGAAAACAAGAGTGAAATGATTTTTTTCAAAACAGAAACACCCCCGCAAGCGTTAATATCAGCGATGCACCTGCTGCAACTCCGGCAAACAGACCTGCAAGCTTTTTACCGCAAACCGGCAATTCACCGTAAACCTTGCCCGTCTGACCGTTGAGAGCGTAAATATAGCTTTTCTCATTGTGCTTGTAGTTCAGCACCCACACGGGAAGCAGGTTATATTTCCAACTCAGATTACCTACATTGATTGAACTGTCTTTGACCGTGACATTCGGTACCTCTATTGATCTTTCAAGCTTTTCCTCGGAAAAATGCTTTATCTTCTGCACAACTCCCTGCTCGATTTCCTCTTTTTCGACATTTCGTTTCTCGGCAAAAAAGCCCGAAAGATATGACATCGAAAAAGGAACAAAATCAGCAGCATTGAAAGGACAGACATACCGCATTATATCTCTGTCTTTGCCTTTGAGAGCACCTTCAGGCATATTCCGTATCTGCATATCCCCCTGCCTGAAATGACCGCGGATTGTGGTTTCGGTATGTTGAAAATCACCCACAACCCAGGTCCTCACCTGCTTTGAGGTTGCATTGATGCTTCCGTTTGTTTCACAATCAATATACCAATAAGGAAAATATACGCCTTTGATTTCTTCAAGGCGTGACTGCGAAATAAAATCCTTGGGCAAAAATTTTCTTTTGCCGCATATCTCTTTGAACTTTTCAACAGCACCTTTTTTATCAATTTTAAACGGAATAATAAGATCCGGTTTCACTTCTCCGCTGAGTCTTCCCGAAAGAACAACGGGATTTGAACAATAGTAACAGGTTGTTGCAGCAGTTGTTTCGTCAGTTATTACCTGAGCACCGCAGCTTGGACAGGAATACAAAACTGCATTTTCAAACTCCGTATTTTCTTGTATTTCCGACTCGGGGCTATTGTTTTCAAGCATTTGATCTTTCACAAAGAAATCCTGCTCTTTGAATACCGAATCGCAGTATTCACAAATAAAATCCTGCTTCCGGGCATCGAATATCAAACCGCCGCCGCAATTGGGACATTTATACTGAACAGCATCCAAAAACAATCTCCCCTTTCAGACAATTGATAAGAAACGGTTTACAGCTGGCTTATTTATTTTTCCTGTATGTCACAAACCTGAACTTCACTCCGTTATGGTCCTGTTCTTCACCTTCATCAACGATCTCCCAGGAAGCATCACTGTCAAGGTCAGGAAAGAATTTATCGGCAGGCTTTGCGGTTTCAACCTTTGTAACGTAGGCTGTATCGCAAAGGGGCACAAGCTGATTGTAGACGGACATACCGCCGATAACGTAAACAGTATCCGTATCGTATCTTTCAAGCACGTTACGAAGTTCTTCAAGGGAGTGACACACAATAACATCGGGTGCACTCCAATTCTTATCGGCAGTAAGCACTATATTCACTCTGTTGGGCAGAGCCCTGGGACCGGGGAAAGTCATGAATGTGGAACGGCCCATAACAACAACATTACCTGTTGTTTTTGCCTTGAAGAATTTCATATCCGCAGGAATATGGTTGATAAGAGCATCTCCCAGACCGATACCCCAGTTTTTATCTGCATTGACTATTGCTTTCATTATCTGTACCTCTGCACTCAGATTGCAACGGGAATTTTCTCGCTGAAATCGTGATACTTATAATTTTCAAGTGAAAAATCATTTTTGGTAAATTCGTAGAAATCCGTAATACTCTTATTCATCACAAATTCGGGTGCATCATAAGGGTCACGGCTGATAAGCTCCTCGATAATGGGAACATGACGGTCATAAATATGAGCATCGGCAATAACATGAACAAACTCACCTGCTTCAAGACCGCTGACCTGAGCCATCATATGAACAAGCGCTGCATACTGAGCAACATTCCAGGCATTTGCCGCAAGCATATCCTGAGACCGCTGATTGAGAATTGCATTGAGCTTATTGCCCGATGTGTTGAAGGTCATGCTGTAAGCACAGGGATAAAGCGCCATTTCATTGAGATCCTGATGAACATATATGTTGGTAATAATTCTTCTGCTCTGAGGATTATGTTTAAGGTCATAGAGCACTCTGTCAACCTGGTCCATATCACCTTCTCTGTAATGATGCTTAACACCGAGCTGATAGCCGTAGGCTTTGCCGATACTTCCGTTTTCGTCAGCCCAGGAATCCCAGACATGACTGCCCAGATCGTTGATATTGTTCGACTTTTTCTGCCATATCCAGAGAAGTTCGTCAACAGCGGAACGGATAAAGGTTTTTCTGATTGTCTGTGCAGGGAATTCCTTGCTTAAATCGTATCTGTTGACAACACCGAATTTTTTCACGGTATGGGCAGGTGCACCGTCTTCCCATCTGGGTCTGACATCAAGTTCAGTATCCCAGAAACCTTTCTGAAGAATATCCTTACAGGTATCAATAAATATTTTGTCTGCCAAACTCATTTTAAAAACCTCCGAGATTTTTTATCAATCCGCCCAGACCCTGCTCAAAGTTGACTCCGAGCCGTGTATCGGTCTGTGCCTCATATGTTCTTCTTATTGCATCGCAGGTAAATTCAAGTGCAAGCTTTGCACTTTCGAAAATATCCTTGCCTCTCAGGTATGCCCCTGTCAGGGCAGATGCAAATATATCGCCCGTGCCGTAATAAGTGCCGGGATAATGGTCGGAGAACGCATAAAAAGTTTCACCGTTTTCAAGGCATACTCCGCAACCGATTTTATCTTCTTCAAAAGCAACGCCTGTAAGCACAACGGTTTTCGGTCCGAAAGCAAGCAGACGCTTCATTATGCTTTCAATGTATTCCTTGCTGTACGGCGGTTCGATATACTCCTCTCCCAGCAGAAATGCAGCTTCGGTGATATTGGGTACTATAATATCCGCTTTTCTGCACAGAACAGACATTTCACGGGCAAAGCTGAGGTCGAAATTGGTATACATCCTGCCGCCGTCCGCCATTGCAGGGTCAACCACAACAACGGTATTTTCACTTCTGAATTCATCAATAAACTTACAGACTATATCAATCTGCCGTACGGAACCGAGATATCCGCTGTAAATACCGTCAAAGCTTACGTTCAGGCTTTTCCAATGATTCATAAAGGGTATGAGATCATCAGTCAGGTCTCTGTAAGTAAATCCCGTAATATCGCCCGTATGGGTTGAAAGCACTGCGGTAGGCATAACCGCCGCCTCGTGACCCGCGGCTGAAAGAATGGGAATTGCGGCAGTCAACGAGCATTTACCTATACCCGAAACATCGTGTATTGCCGCTATGCGTTTCTGACTTTTCAGTTTTCTCCCACCTCTCAAATTATATTTAAAATATTATAAACCAATCAGATGCTTTTTTCAACACTTGCAGATGAAATTTTATTCAATTTTGAATTCATTAAAGTCGAAATGGTGTTTTTTTGAAATTTGCACAAAAAAGTCTTTACACTCCGTTAAAAAAGTGGTAACATATATAAATCAAGTTGCTTTTAAAGCAACAAAAAACAAGGAGAAATCAGATATGAAAAAGATTGCAAAAAAAATCGTGAGCGTACTTCTTGTGTTCACCCTTATCTTCGGCGGTGCCGCATCAACAGTTACCGCATCGGCAACAGATGTAGGAAAAGCACTTGAAAAAGTAGGCCTCGGTCTTGTTGAAGTTATCTTCACGGCTCTTGTTGGCGGAATCAACGCAGTTGTTCCCGACAGCCCCGATTTTGTTAAAGTTGCAGACCGCAACACAGACAATTTCTATGCAGGCACAGAGGAATGGAATGAAACTGCCGCAGAAGATGCAAAGTGGTATCTCGGTCATGCAAAGGCTTCACTTGTTCCCGACGCACTCAGGGAAGCTGTAAAAAATGAAGACGACCATGTAAAATCAGGTTACTACCTTGGCGGCTTTATCGACCCCAACAACGGTATGTCCAATGAAATCGAGTATATCATCGACGATATGCAGGTAAGAATCATCGCACTTAAAGACGGTGCAAACAAGAATGTTTCCGTTTTTGCAAACATTGACTGCATCGGTTTCTCAAACGGCGATATCAAAGCAATCCGCGCAGCTCTTGTTGAGCTTATGCCCGACGTGAAGTTTGACACAATCAACGTTTCATCAACTCACACTCACAGCTGTATCGACACCCAGGGTCTCTGGACAAACCTCTTCCCCAAGCTCTTCAAGAACCTTGCTCTCTCTTATCTCCCCTTCATTGAGAAGGAAAGAGGCGCAAATCAGGAATACATGGATTTTGTTTATTCCACAGTTGCAAATGCAATGAAGAAGGCTGTTGAATCAATGGTTCCCGGTACAATGACATATGCAGTCAAAGAAATCGGTGACGAAGAAAACAGCTATTTCAACAACAAGAACAGAAGCCAGTCAACATCACTCATCAGAGATCTTGCCCGCTTCATCTTCACTCCCGATGACGAAAATGTAACTCCTACAATGATCGTTAACATCGCTGCTCATCCCGACGTTGCAGGTCTCCCTGTTGACGACGTAGATAACGGCAGAGATCTTTCAGGTGACTACATCTACTATCTCGGCGAAAGAATTGAAGCAAAAGGTTATAACTTCATGTTCTTCAACGGTGCTATCGCAGGTATCTACGAAGGCAGAGGTCCTGCCGGCGACGGCGTTCCCACAAACCGCAGATACGAAGAAACTCTCCGCTACGGTCAGGAAATCGCAAATATTGCACTCAACCTCACAAATACAGTTGAAGAAATCAAAGCAAATATGACACCTGCCGAAAAAGCTAAGGAAGCTGAAGAAATGGCTATCGGCGGCGAGCACTATACTCTCTGGTATGAGAATTGGAAACCCACAACAGAAACAGTCGTTGAACCCAACCTCAATATCATCATCAGAGAAGCTAAGATTCAGGTTACAAATCCCCTTATTCAGCTTGTAGGTAAGCTTAACCTTGTTAACTACACAGTTTGCAAGGAAGGTCTTAAATACTACATTTTCGCAGAAGTAGGTTATATGGAAATCGGCAGCGTTAAGATTGCTCTTATGCCCGGCGAAATCGTTCAGGACCTTATCTGCGGCGGTGATTCACTCACAGCAGACGGCTCATTCACAGGCAAGGATTTCGAATGCGAAAGCATCTATGAACTCTTCGGCAGAGACACAATCTGCTTCGGTCTTTTCAACGACGCAATCGGCTATGTTGTTCCCGATAACGACTACACAATGGCTCTCCTCGGTGACCACTATCAGGAAATGATTTCTCTCGGTAAATATGCAGGCTCCTCCATTATGAAGGTGTTTGCAGAAATCGCTGATGATCTCAGCAAATAAAATCAATCGCAAACCGACCGCTTCATACGAAACGGTCGGTTTTTTCTTTCAAATATATTGAAATTCAGGTGCAACAGTGATAGAATAACTTCTTGCTACAAATGAAAGGAAGTTATTGGTTTGAAATCACCGTTCAAAAAAGGTCTGTCAGACGGCATACCTATTGCACTTGGTTATTTTTCCGTTTCATTCGGTTTCGGAATTATGTCGGTGCAATCGGGTCTGACCGCATTGCAGGCAATAATAATATCACTTACAAATCTCACTTCGGCAGGTCAGGCGGCAGGTGTAGGCATAATTGCCGCAGGAGGAACGCTTGTTGAAATGGCATTGACACAGCTTGTTATAAATTTACGCTATTCCCTTATGGGGCTTTCTCTCTCTCAGAAACTGTCGGACAAATTCACAACACCCCACAGAATGATTGCCTCCTTCGGAATTACAGACGAGATATTTGCCGTAGCATCTTCGCAGACGGAAAAGCTTGTGCCTTCATATATGTACGGTCTTATCCTTATTGCTTCAATGGGCTGGACAGGCGGCACAGCCGCAGGTGCACTCGCAGGGCTGGGTCTGCCCGAAACACTGACAGCTGCAATGGGGATTCTGCTTTACGGAATGTTTATTGCAATTATCATACCTGCTGCAAGAGCAAGTAAAAAAGATCTGATTGTTATCTGCCTTGCCGCCGTATTCAGCATCGGCTGCAAATATATTTTTCCTGCGCTTTCGTCAGGCTTTGCAATTATTATAAGTGCCGTTGCCGCCGCAGTAATCGGTGCACTCCTCTTCCCCATTAACCTTGCGGAAACGGAGGCTGAGGAAAAATGACAATGATACTTTACATTGCTGTTATGGCAGGTATTACCTACCTTATAAGAATGATACCGTTCACTCTTTTCAAGAAGAAAATCAAATCAAGGTTCATTCAGAGCGTACTTTACTACATACCTTATGCCGTACTCAGCGCAATGACCTTCCCATCAATCTTTTATTCCACAAGCAACACGGTTACAGCCGTTGCAGGTACGGTTGTTGCGGTTGTGCTTGCATATTTCAGACTGCCGCTTACAGTTGTTGCACTTTCAGCCTGCGGTGTTGCACTGATTGCAGGATACATACTCTAAAATACCGTAATGTAAACCCAAGTTGATTGAAAAGTTATAATCCGAACGATATAATATCGACAGTGCAAACCCAAAACTATGTTAAAGGCGGTTATATAATGAAAAAAATCAAATCTGTGTTAATCAGCGTTTTTGCTGTACTTACATTAGTATCCTGTGCTCCAACCAAAGAAAACACTCCGACCACAGATTCACCCTCAAACAATCTGATTACGGAAGTCACTCAAAAAGAAACATATACTTTTTCAACAGCAGATACAGACACCATAACTATTGACGGTATCATTTACCGCAATAAATTTCAGGGTGATCTGATTCTGAGAAATCCCGTATACGGAAATGAGCCTTTGCTCAACGATGATACGGGCTTATATTTCAAGCTTAAAGAAACCGATTATGATCTGATATATAACATTACAAGCAAACAAATCGGGCACCCGAAAAATGTTTATTGCCGCGATGAACAGTGGCAGGAATTAAAGGCATATTATTCAGATACAGACAATTACACGTATCAATACATCACAAACAAAAAAGGCGGCAAGTTTGAAACTCACCCCCTTGATAGAATTGATATCAACAAACTCAATGAACTGATAGATTTCTGCGAAAATGATTCCAACCATACAAGAACCGTTTTAACCTCCGAATTAAGCGACACCGAATACCGATTCGGTATGAACAGCAATGACGGACTTTTTTCATCGGGTGTGGCATTTCTTTACGTTCTGAACGGCAATCTGGTATTAAGCCATTATTCGGATATGAGCAGCAAAAGAACCTCAGTTTCCGATTTACCACAGGAATTAAGCGATTACTTTATGTCAATAATCGAAAGAGCAGAATAAAAGAACACGGAGTATCAACCCGATGGCTGATACTCCGTGTTTTTACTTTTATACAAGAGGAATTGTGTAATTATAATCGGTATACCAGACACTTGCCGAGTAGCTTCTTGCACGAAGCTCAACTCTGTCATCATAAACTTCAAACTGATAGCCAGTACCGTTTGCTATTCTGCCGTCACCGTTAACATACATATAGGCAGGAAGATTAATGCTGTGGAATGAGCCATCAGATTCAACACTTGAATAAGTATATCTGCCGATCTGACCTTCATTTTTAAAGCCCAGATGAATGTGACCGCTTATAAGGAATACATTCTTATACTTTTTAAGTATAGCTGCAACCGCATCTGACTGATCACCCATACCGCCTTCATCAGGGTCATATTCTTTATCACCCCATGATTCAGGCAAACCGTGAGAAGCATTTACGGGCCAATGGCTGATAACAAAAATCGGTTTCCCGTCCTGTGATGCCTTTTCCATTTCAGCTTCAAGCCAGGCAAGCTGGGCAGGGCTGACATACATATCTGTATGGTCATATTCACTGGCAAGAACGATAAATGTGTAACCGTTCACCTGAGTTGAATAATATTCATCCTCAATCTTTCTGCCGGTAATTTCTTCTGTATACTTAATAAAGTATTCTCTTGCAAGGTTGTAGCCTTCGTCTTCTGTCCAGGTGTCGTGATTACCCTGTGCAAGAATTATATTTTTGGCAGGTGTGTAGCCGTCAAAAGCTCCGGCAAGGGCTTCCCATTCCTCTGCATATCCGTGATCGGTAAGGTCACCCGAGCATATGAGAGCATCAAGTTCAATGTCCGCATTTTCCATATCGTGAAGACCGAAGCCCAGCATAAAAGCACGGAGACCGTCATTCTTCATATGAATATCGGAAATTGCCGCAAAATTCAACCTGCAATCATCTTCATCAACGGGTCTAAATTTATCTGTGTAATTACCCCAGATAGGGAAAGTGAAAACATTCAGTACAGAAAGAAGCACCGAAAGAAACGCTTTGATAAAACCAATCATTATAAATACCTCTCCTTCATTTTACAGGTGGATTATACCACATTCAGAACAATTTGTACAGCTTTGATTTATTCTTCATTCGCAATATTTTCAAACATTCTTCTTTTAAGGATAAAATACATTGCAAACTGAGCAAAAAACGTAACCGCCCAGGATACGGGGTATGCCCAATAAAGAAACATAAGAGTTCTGTTCAGAGGAAGTATAAAGTAAATCCAGAACAATCTGATTCCGCAGGCACCCACAAGTGAAACAATCATAGGCTCAAAGGATTTGCCCATTCCCCTTATCTGGCTTGCGGCAACATCCATAAGTGAGCAGAAGAAATAGAAAGGCATAATCAGTGCAAGACGCTGTGCTCCGATTTCAATAACCTGCGGGTCATCGGAAAACAGACTTACAATCCAATTGCCGAATATACTGCCCACCGAACCCATACCGATACCCACAACAAGAGTAATCAGGATGCAATATCGGTAAACTTTGCCGATATTGGAATATTTTTTTGCACCCATATTCTGTGATGTAAATGTCATTGTTGTCTGTGCCACGGCATTGGTGCAGGTATAAACATATGAATCAAAGTTTGAACCTGCGGCAATACCCGCCATTGCAACGGAACCGAAAGAATTGACTGTTGACTGAATGATAACATTGGAAACAGAAAAAAGAGAATTCTGTACACCGGCAGGCAGACCAAGACGGATTATGCTTCTGAGTTCATCTTTATAGATTTTCAGTCTGCCGATAACAAGGCGGCAGGCATTGGGCATTCGCATAAGATAAATCACAATAAATATTGCCGAAAGATACTGCGAAACAATGGTTGCTATGGCAACACCGCTGACTCCCATTTTAAAAACAATAATCAGAATAAGATTCAGCACTACATTCACAAGACCGGAAAAGGTAAGTATATAAAGAGGTCTTTTGGTATCCCCCGTTGCTCTTATTATTGAAGCACCGAAATTATAGGCAAGCAGTCCCGGCGAACCCATAAAATAAATCCGCAGATAAAGAGAGGCAAGCTCAATTACATCTTCGGGCACGGCCATAAGCCTGAGCATGAGAGGAGATGCAAAGAAACCTACTGCACCTATAAAAAAGCCGCATATCACACTCAAAAGCATAGCAGTGTGGACACATTCGTGAACTGTTTTTTCATCCCTTTCGCCAATGTGCCTTGCCACCATAACACCGGCACCCATTGAAAGACCCAGAAAAACATTCAGAAAAAGATTGACCAGTGAGCCTGTTGAACCAACAGCAGCAAGTGCCTCTTTGCCGACAAATCTGCCCACCACAATAACATCGGCGGAATTATAGGCAAGTTGAAGCAGACCGGTCAGCATAAGCGGCAGTGAAAAAATCAGAATCTTTTTCAGAAACGGGCCCTTGGTCATATCAAGGGAGTATCTTTTTTCCATTTTCATTACTCCTTACAACGCCTTCATAACTTCGGGAAAAAGTGCAACACTGCGTCTGAGAATGCCGTGCATATGAGCGATTGCAATGCCGTAATTTGTCATAGGCACATCCCAATCTGCCGCAAAACCTGTTCTGTATTGCATTTCACGGGCATTGAGCATACAGCCGCCACAATGAACAATCAGACTGTATTCCGATAAATCTTCGGGAAACTCTCCCCCACTTGTAAACTCAAATTCAAGGGATTTACCTGTGTATTTGTTTATCCAGCAAGGTATTTTAACCGTGCCTATATCGTTACACTGTCTGTGATGAGTACATCCCTCGGAAATAAGAATTTTATCTCCGTCACAAAGCTTATCAAGCTGAAATGCACCACGGACAACAGATGAAAGGTCGCCTTTATAACGGGCAAAAAGAATTGAAAACGAGGTCAGCGGAATATCTTCGGGAAGTATGGCAGAAACTTTTTCAAACACCTGCGAATCGGTAATAACAAGTTTCGGCTTACCTGCAAGGGATGAAAGAGTCGCTTCAAGCTCTGTATCACGGCACACAACAGCCATAGCTCCGTTTTCGATAAGCTCCCTGATAACCTGCTGCTGAGGAAGAATCAGTCTGCCTTTGGGTGCTGATTCATCAACAGGCACAACAAGCACCGCAACATCGCCTTTTTCAACAAGATCTGCCACGATTTTTTTACCGCTTTCACGGTCTTTTACCAGACTGCCTGCCATTTCTTTAAGCTCATTTATATTTGTGCCTTTTACTGCGCTTACATAAATTTCGTTTTCTCCTGCTTCGGGAACACTTTCAAGCAAATCCGATTTATTATACGCAACAATATATTTTATGTTCTTCTTTTTAAATCGTTCAACAAGTTCCGTGTCATACGGCTGCAAACCCTTGGTTGCGTCGACACAAAGCACGGCAATATCCGTGTAGTTAAGTGCCTGCACAGCTCTTTTAACACGCATTTCACCAAGCTCGCCTTCATCATCAATGCCCGGGGTATCAATAATTACCACAGGGCCGAGAGGAAGAAGCTCCATTGCCTTTTTCACGGGGTCTGTTGTAGTGCCTTTGACATCGGAAACAAGTGACAGTGCCTGACCCGTCACCGCATTGACAAGGCTTGATTTTCCTGCGTTACGCAAGCCGAAAAATCCTATGTGCAGCCTTTCCGAAGATGGTGTGGCATTAAGACTCATTCAAATCACCTCAGAATCTGAAATCTCTGCGGTTTGAGGCTTTGATATCCTCAATATTCTTTTCCGCAATAGCTCTGACCTTTGCACCGGGGATTTTATTAAGCTCATCACTTATCATTTCATAACCGAGTTTCTTGGTTGCATCGCTTGCATAGTCAACAAGGTATTCGGTAAGTGTCATAAGCGCATTGGGATGGCAGCAGTTAAGAATCTGTCCGTTTTTGCAAAGAGTCATAAATCTGTCGCCCGTTCTGCCTTCACGGTAGCAAGCGGTACAGAACGAAGGAATGTGCTTCATTTCAATAAGCCAACGCACAACTTCATCAAGAGTTCTCTGGTCAGAAACATCAAACTGCTCGGAATCGTGAGGTCTTTCTTCCTCTGTATAACCGCCTACGGAAGTTCTTGAAGCACCGCTTATCTGTGAAATACCAAGTCTGAGCGCTCTGCCTCTCACCTGCTCGGATTCTCTGGTTGAAATAATCATTCCTGTGTAAGGAACGGCAATTCTTATGCAGGCAATAAGCTTTTCAAAAAGATCGTCGGAAATACCGTTGTCAAAGGTATCGGGGTCAATATCATCGGCTCTTTTAAGTCTGGGAACGCTGATTGTATGAGGACCCACACCGTGAACAGCTTCAAGATGTTCGGCATGCATAAGCAGACCTGCAAATTCATATTTGTAAAGTTCGAGACCGAAAAGCACGCCGAGACCTACATCGTCAATGCCGCCTTCCATAGCTCTGTCCATAGCTTCGGTATGATAATCATAATCGTGCTTGGGGCCTGTGGGATGAAGCTTCAAATAGCTTTCCTTATGATAGGTTTCCTGGAAAAGAATGTATGTACCTATACCCGCATCTTTAAGTTTGCGGTAATTCTCAACGGTTGTTGCCGCAATGTTAACGTTAACTCTGCGGATTGCACCATTTTTATGGTTAATGGAATAGATTGTTTTTATGCTTTCAAGAATGTACTCAATGGGATTATTCACGGGGTCTTCGCCCGCTTCAATGGCAAGGCGCTTGTGACCCATATCCTGCAATGCGATTACTTCACGGGCAATCTCCTCCTGAGTAAGCTTTTTGCGTGCAATATGCTTGTTTTTGAGATGATAAGGGCAATAAACACATCCGTTGACGCAATAGTTTGAAAGATAAAGAGGAGCAAACATAACAATTCGGTTACCGTAGAATGCAAGCTTGATTTCCTCTGCAAGCTTATACATAGCCTGGATTTTCTCGGGGATTTCACAGGCAAGAAGTACGGATGCCTCTCTGTGATTCAGACCTGCACAAACGGTACCCTCCGCAGTTTTCCTGGGTCTAGCCTTTTCAAGAATACTGTCAATAAGCTCTGCGTTGTTTTTATTCTGTTCAGCATATTCGAGAGTTGCAAGAATCTCTTCGTTATTTATGAATTCCTCAGCTTTAAGTGATTTGGGGTTATATATTGCCATAGTATTACTTCCTTTCCGTAAAACGAATAATTATAACTTTAAAAAATCGCCTCTGTCAGTGACAATTTTACAGCCTATGCTTTCCATACGGTGTTCAAGCTCAGCCTTGTTTTCTGCCGCTTCTGCGCCACCTGTGAGTTTATTGTTATAGAGCTCGTATTTGCCCTTGACATCCGAAGGCGAAAGATTGGGCATTACCACATTTGCACCTGCAAGTATTCCTTTTTCTCTGCCGAAGGGATCTGCCGTACCCAGTGCCGTTGTGGAAGGCAAAAGAACAAATGGCAGCATTAGCCTCACGATTGAAAGAAGATAGCAGGTAAGCTCAACCGAGCCTGCTGCTTCACCTGAAAAAGGTGTATCTCTGTGGGGAATAAAAGGACCTATACCGCACATTTCCGGATCGAATGTTTCAACAAATTTCAGATCCTTTGCAAGAGTATGTGCCGTCTGATAAGGTGAACCAACCATAAAACCGCAGCCCGTCTGAAATCCGATATCTTTGAGGTTATGCAAGCACTCCATACGGTTTTCAAATGACAAATTTGCAGGATGAAGCTTTTCATAATGCTCTTTATCTGCCGTTTCGTGGCGGAGAAGGTATCTGTCTGCACCCGAATCGAAAAACCTTTTGTAGCTTTCACGGCTTCTCTCACCGAGAGAAAGGGTCACGGCACAGTCGGGGTATCTGTGTTTTATTTCATCAACAACCGAGCAGATGAAATCATCCGTAAAATGTGAATCCTCGCCGCCTTGCAGCACAAAAGTACGGAATCCCAAAGGATAACCTTCATCACAGCAGGATAAAATCTGCTCTTTTGTAAGTCTGTATCTTTCGCAATTTCTGTTACTGCGTCGGATACCGCAGTAAAGACAGTCGTTTTTACAGTAGCTGCTTATTTCAATAAGCCCTCTGATAAAAACTGCATTCTTGTAAATCCGTTGTTTTGCGGCAAGAGCTTTCTCTGCAAGTATACGGGCATATTCTTCGTTCCTGTTGACAATAAGGGTTTCGTATTCATCAAGTGTCAGAGTGCGTTTTTTTTCAAGCTTATTGATTAAATCAATCATTGAAAATCTTGTTTGAATATGCGGTTTTAACGCTTATGCCGTCAAGCCTGCCGATTTTCCCCGAAAGTTCGGCAATAACATCCTGCTCCGCATCAACCGCAATACTGACTATACTGAGGTTCCGCTCTTTGTAAGGCAGACCCATTCTGCCCACAATACAGTCGCCGAATTCGTGAAGCAGTGAATTAAGCTTTTCAACGGAATCTCTGTTTTCAACAATTATTCCGATAACCGCAATTCTTTTTTCCATAAACATTCACTCCGTATAAAAAATTAAACCGCACCCGAAAAAGGCGCAGTTCAACCATAATTACATTATTCAGGTTTTAATGCACCTTTCACTCGGAAATCACCTTATGTCAGGATATATTTATTATACCCTTTTTTTCATCTTATGTCAATGTAACTGTTTACAAATAATACACTTCACACTTGACCAAATCGGGCAAAAGTGATAGACTATCGGTTTGGAAGAGAGGGATATTTATGGAAAGTAAAATTCAGGCAAAAAAAGAAAACAAAATCATATTTATCTGCTGGCTGGCATACACCGCCGCTTATGTAGGCAGACTCAACTTCAACGCATCAATAGTTGCCATCATTTCTGACCTTGGAGTTACCAAGGCAGATGCAGGTCTTGTAAGCTCATTCTTTTTCTTTGCATACGGTGCAGGTCAGCTTGTAAACGGAATTCTTTCAAAAAGATACAATGCCAGAGTGATGATATTCATTTCACTGATCTGCTCTGCGGTTTTCAATCTGCTGATGCCTCTGACGGGAAGCATTTCAGCAATGAAATTTATATGGATGGGCAACGGCATCGTACAGTCTGTTTTGTGGAGCACGCTTATCAAAACACTGTCGGACTATGTATCGGATAAAAAGCTTCCCAAAGCCATCGTCGCAATGAGCACCACTGTTGCATTAGGCACACTCGTTGCCTACGGCATATCATCCCTTTCGGTTAACTTCGGCACATGGCAGGCAGTATTCTACATTGCAAGCATTGTGCTCATTATAAGTGCTTTCATATGGATAACTCTTTTCGGCAATGCTCCCGAAAAACTTGAACAGGCAGAAGCCGTAAAGGGTGAAAAAATAAAAACACCCGGAATTGTTTTGCTGGCACTCTTTATCACCGCATTTGCAGGCATTGCAAACGGCTTTATAAAAGACGGAATCAACACCTGGGTACCTTCTGTGCTTTATGAAGAATTCGGCGTTTCGCAGTCATTTTCCATTCTCCTCACTTTGTTCCTGCCAATGGTTTCAACAATGGGTGCCGCAATAGCAAAGAAAATTCACGAAAAAATCCCCTCTCACGCATGTATGAATTTTATTTTCTATGCTTTCTCCGCACTGCTTTGCGGCGGCATTCTTCTTTCACTGAAAATACACAGTATAGTCGCGGTTATGCTTTGCTTCGTATGCGTAGCCTGCGGAATGGCAATGATAAACAATGTAATCACAAGTATGTTTGCCCTTGACTACCGCAGATTGCTCAACGCAGGCTTTGCGGCAGGTCTTCTCAACACATTCTGTTATGTGGGCAGTACAGTTACTTCTTATTCCCTAGGTGCGGTTGCTCAGTCAAGTGGATGGAATGCGGTATTTCTAATTATGCTGGGTGTATGCGGCTGTGCGGCGGCAATATGCCTCATCGGAATAATAAGCGAAAATAAAATGAAGGTGAAACAGAATGATAAGATTTGAATGCGATTATCTTGAAGGTGCACATCCCGAAATACTCAGAAGACTCACCGAAACAAACCTTGAACAGACAATCGGTTACGGCTGTGACGACCACTGCAAAAACGCAGCAGATCTGATAAAAAAAGCTTGTGATTCACCCGACAGCGATGTTCATTTTCTTGTAGGCGGTACACAGACAAATACAACTGTGATTTGTGCGGCACTGCGTCCCCATCAGGGTGTCATAAGTGCGGAAACAGGACACATAAATGTCCACGAAAGCGGTGCAATCGAAGCAACGGGACACAAGGTTTTGTCACTCCCCTGTGCCGACGGAAAGCTGACGGCAACGACAGTTGAAGAATGTCTGACATCTCACGCAAACGACCTTAACCGTGAGCATATGGTACAGCCCGGAATGGTTTATATATCCTACCCCACAGAATGCGGTACGCTTTACACAAAGCAGGAACTTGCAGATATTTATTCTGTATGTAAGAAAAACGGTGTTCCTCTCTACATCGACGGTGCAAGAATGGGTTACGCTCTCGCCTGCGAAGGATGTGATATGACACTTACGGATATCTGTGCAAACTGCGATATATTCTATATCGGCGGCACAAAGGTTGGTGCTCTTTTCGGTGAAGCACTTGTCATAAACAATGATAGCCTGAAAAAAGATTTCAGATATTTTATAAAACAAAAGGGCGGTCTTCTTGCAAAGGGCAGACTTCTGGGCATTCAGTTTGAAGCACTTTTTGAAAACGGACTTTACTTTGAAATTTCAAAGCACGCAATAAACTGTGCAAAGCGTATACACGATATTTTTGCAGATTGCGGATATGAATTTCTTTCTGATTCAAAAACCAATCAGCAATTCCCCATCATACCCGACAGTGAACTTGAAATTCTCTCAAAGGATTTCACTTATGATTACTGGTGCCCCATGGGTAACGGCAAAAATGCAGTGCGTTTCTGTTCAAGCTGGGCAACAACCGAAGAAAACCTTAATGCATTGGAAAAAGCGGTTAAATCCTTATAAAAAATCAAGGCTGTGACATTACGTCACAGCCTTTTTTCATTATTTTATGGCATCATAAATTCTGTCACGGCAATTCTTGTCCTTATGAAGGAAGAATCCGTCCATACGATCACGGTAAATCTTTTCAGGCTCACCGTTTCTGTTAACAAGTCCGCACAGATAATCAACTGCCTGCTCCGCATTGAGTGCAAGAGGTCCGAAACCTTCTTCAAGAGGAAGGTCAAGCTTACGGTAATCATTCATACCTGCTCTGAACATTTCATCATCCGGCACAAAATACATCATTGTCTTTTTGAGATAAACAAAATCAAAACAGAACGATGAAAAGTCAGTTATGAATACCTTATAGCTTTTTTCATCAACAGATTTTTCCGCAATTCTGATTCGCTTTGATTTAAGATTATACAAAGATGCATAATCGGCAAAAATGGGATGAAGCTTGAAATCAAGATACCAATCATTCTTTTCAAGACATTCTTCAAGCTCTGCACTGTGAAGGAAGCCGTATGTTTCCTTAAAGAAAACACTGTTCATAAACTTATCGGGAGTTGCAAAAAATGAGCCCGATGAATCAACACCGATAAGATATTTACGCCAGGTGGGTGCAAAAAGAATTTTCTTTTCACTCTTTGCGGCATCCGCATCCATAAAATCGTATCTGGGCATACCGGCAGGAATAAGGTCACGGTCACGGAAGCCGTAATTCTCCGTCATATTTTTGACTTCGAAAGTTGTTGAAATAACCTCTCGGTCAACAGCGTTAAGACGGTCATTTGAGTATTTCCAGGGAAGGAATGCGTGAAGAACACCATGTTGAAGATAAATCACTTCCGCCTTGAATACATCTGTATAGTATTTCCAGACCACATTGAGGAAAGGATTATAATTGTTGTATTCAGCAAAAGCCGTAATTACCTTTTCGGCAGCAAGGAAGAGCTTTCTGTGTTTTAAAGATCCGAACTGAACGATATTCTTTTTCTGCTTTGAAGTAAAGAGAGAGCTTCGGTCCATCTTATCGTTGACAACATAGTATCTTTCCACACCGTCATTAATTTCAAAATCGTGAATGAACTGATAATAGCCGTTGTCTTTGAAAACATTCTTGCAGTCATAGTAAAGCCATATGCGTCTGTCGGGCGAAATCTTATTGGCGCAAAGCTTGCGCAGCAAGAATGTTCTGGGTTTTGAAAGCATAAGTGACTTTTCAAAATTCTTTGTAAATGCTTTTTCGGCTGTGGAAGATGATCTGACAGCATCAAAACCGTTCTGTTTCTGAACGAATTCATATCCGCAGCGGAATATGGAATTCCTTGGAACACCGTTGCCGAAAGGCGTATTCATTACGAATTCCAGACGAACGGGAACTTTTTCTCCATTAACTTCAACAGTAAAATATATGCCACCGAATTTTTTGTAATCCCAATCAAATCGCACACGCCAGAATTTATTGGTTTTGATTTTGGCGTGGTAATAATCCCAGGCAGAATTTTCGGGTTCAAGCTCAACTGTTTTTGTTGTATCAGCACCTGCAAGATGCATATAAACCTTGGGAGTTTCCGTAAACGAGAAAACAGGTGAACGAAGGAACGCATCTATATACACCTTTTCTTTATCAGCCTTAAAACGGCAGACGGTAAAAGGTATTGTACCCTCAAAGAAAACGGGCTTGTCGTTCTTGAAAAGCGATACACCGCAGTTGCCCGCCTTAACCTCAACGGCAGATTTATCCTTTAAACCAACCATAAAATACTTGTGAGGTGCTTCAACCTTGGGATGCTTTATGATAACTTCATCATCAACCTGTCTGAGCAGACTGCATATGCGTTCAACTGCCTCATCAAGCTTTTCTTTTTCGTAGTGATACGGCAAAAGGATATCCGTTCTTGACTTCCAGTTAATATCATTGACATACATTGCCTGAATATAAGGAGGAACATTTCCGTTATATGAAGCAAAAAGCTCTTCCCAGAAATTCATTGTTGTTTCAAAGATATAGTAGGAATAGAAAATCGTATTGGTTATGCTTGACGGATTTTTGGTGTAGAGATACTTTGCCCCCGTGCAATATCCGATTTTCATTTTGTCACGGACAACATCAATGTTGTATTTCTGATCTTCATGACGGAAATTTTCGGTTGTGTCAAACAGAACATTGGCTTCGCCTTTGTTCTTTACGCAAATATTCACATTCGTCTGAGTAACATATACATTCTCGGGCTTTGTAAGGTCATAGACGCCTTCTCTTGTGAGATACTTGTATCTGAAATGAATTGCCTCACTCTGCTTACCGTTATAAACAGGAATGATTTTATAAGTTACAATATCAATATCATTTTCGTGTTTATCAAAGAAATTGGCAAGATTTTCAAGAGAAGAAGGTGTAAGCTCATCATCGGGATCAAGAAAAACAAAATACTTACCCTGTGCGTTGCGGATACCGAAATTACGGGTTTTTGAAAGCCCTTCGTTCTCTTTGGAAAACAGCTTGAAAAAAGGATACTTCTCCGCATATTTTTTGCAGATCTCCTCACTGGCATCAGGTGAGCCGTCATTGATGAGAAGAACTTCAAGTTCATCCTTGTTTATGGTCTGTTCAACAAGGGATTTGAGACAGTTTTCGATATAATCCTCAACATTATAAATAGGCACAATAACGGAAATACGGTATTTAAACATCTGAACAACACCCATTAATTTATTTTTATATATTTTAGCATCTGACACTCACGGTGTCAATAGCACACATATGTCATACTCTGTGTCTGACTTTGCTTATCTTTTCTGAAATTCTTACCGGCAAAATCATCAGATAAGCCAGGCCGTCATTCCAGAATTTCAACGAAAACAGCAGTGTTATGATAACCGAAAGCGGAACAATCACCCATTCGTCATATCCGCCCATAAGCTCTGCAAAAAACGGTTTTATCTTCATTAAATCAAAAATGAGATACAAAGCAACGTAGTGGAAACCATACACAGCAAGGGTTCTCTGACCGAAAACCGCAATTTTTCCCGAACCGATTTTATCCGGAACAAGTGATATGACACAAAAACCTATTGCAGAAACAACGGGATAAAACAGCAATCTGAGCCATACCCCTGCCGTTTCAAACTTACCCAATGCCGAATACGGATTTCTTGCGGTAAACAGATACCTGAAAGAATAAATTTCATCGCAGTAAAGAAATACCAGAACCGCAATTACGCTCAGAATAATCAAAGAAACAATTTTTTTGGTTTTTCCGCGACAAAATGTTTCAACACTTTTTCGGTCAAGACAGTAACCCAGATAGAAAAACGGATAAAAAACGATTATCCTTGAAAGTGCAAGAAAATCTCTTATCTGAGGAAAGAAGCCCGCTGCACAAGCCAGAATTATACTTACAGAAAGCACTGCGGTTTTCGGCAGTTTTCTCACTGCCATGGTAATCAGACTGAACGCAAAAACCGCAAGCATAAACCACGGCACGCCGCCTTCAACAAACAGATTGAATTCAGGCTTCCTGCCAATTATGATTTTTACAACATAAAAAAGTATCTTTAAGAAAACATAGATAACAAGATACCCCGAAGCCTTATCAAACCGCTTATTGTTTACGGTGTTTTTGGCAAACAGACCCGAAACAAATATAAAAAGCGGCATATGAAATATATAAATAAAGAGGATAAGTGCCCTCATATGTTCATTACCGCCTGTGTAATATTCTGCGGCGTGCCCGAGGACAACGAGGAATATTAGGATAAATTTGAGTATATCCCATTTCTGACTTCGTTTTGCAACGGCTGTATCCATAAGGAAGCCTCCCGATTTTAACTGCGAAATAATATTACAATATGTGATTAAAAAAATCAAGGGGTCTGTTATCCGTGCAAAGATTGACATAAAACACGATTGAGAGTATGATTAAAATGACAGACTTTTGTCGGATTATTTTTAAAATCGGAGAAGTGCGATGAAAAATTTTGATATAGTCGTCTGCGGTGCAGGGCCTGCCGGTGCCGCATTCGCCATGACAGCACCCAAAGAAATGAAAATTCTTTTACTTGACGGCACGGTTAATCCCAAGCCCTGCGGCGGTCTGCTTGCACCCGATGCACAGAAAGCCCTGGCAAGCTTCGAGCTTACTCTGCCCAAGGAAATTCTTGTTGATCCCCAGATTTTTTCGGTTCGTACCATTGATATGAAAACAGGTCTTGTGAGAAGATACCAGCGTATGTATATCAATGTTGACCGTGATAAATTTGATAAATGGATGGTTTCACAAAGCAGCGGCAATGTTGAAATCATAAAGGCACGACTTACAGACTGTTTAAGAAATAACGACGGCTTTGTATCCGTATGCAAAGACGAAAACGGCAATGAATTCACCGTTTCGAGCAAATACATCATCGGTGCCGACGGTGCAAATTCCGTTGTAAGACGCACCTTCTTCCCGAAACTGAAAACCCGTCAGTATGTGGCAATTCAGCAATGGTTTAACATTGATGAAAATACTCCCGATCCCTTCTATTCCTGTATTTTTGACCCTGAAACAAGCGAGTGCTGTTCCTGGTCAATTTATAAAGACAACTATGTAATTTTCGGCGGTGCGTATGAGCCTGAGCATTGTCGGGAGCGTTTTGAAAAGCAAAAAGAAAAGATGAAAAATTTCGGTCTTGAACTGAAAAACCCCGTAAAAACCGAAGGATGTCTTGTACTGAGACCTTCCTCACCTGCAAGCTTCTGCACGGGCAGTGACGGAGTTTTTCTTATAGGAGAGGCGGCAGGATTCATCAGCCCCAGTTCACTTGAAGGCATCAGCAGTGCCATAAACAGTGCGGTTGCACTCAGCGATTCTTTTAGGGAAGGCGGAAATATTCACGGCAGATATTCAAGAAAAGTAATAAGTCTCAGAATGAAGCTTCTTGCCAAAAATCTGAAATGTCCCTTTATGTATAACCCTGCACTCAGAAAGCTTGTTATGAAATCGGGAATTACGGCACTCAAATTGAAATAAATCCGTTGACACAGGCTTAAAAGAGTAGTATTATTTTATATGTATGGATTAGTACACAGGAGGTTATTATGACCAGATACGAAAGTGCAAAAGAGCTTTATGCAAAATTCGGTATCGACACCGAAGAAGCGCTGAAAAAGCTCGGCGACACCACAATTTCAATTCACTGCTGGCAGGGCGACGACGTTGGCGGTTTTGACGGCGACGATGCTCTTTCGGGCGGTATTCAGACTACGGGCAACTACCCCGGCAAGGCAAGAACACCCGATGAACTTATGGCGGATATCGACAAAGCATTCAGCCTTATCCCCGGCAAAAAGAAGCTTAATCTTCACGCATGCTACGCAATTTTTGACGGCAACAGAGCAGACAGAGACGCTCTTAAACCCGAACACTTCTCAAAGTGGGTTGAATTTGCAAAAGCAAGAAACATAGGCATCGACTTTAACCCCACATTCTTCTCACACCCTATGGTTAAAGACGGTCTTACGCTTTCCTCGCCCGACGAGAATGTGCGTAAATTCTGGGTTGAGCACGGCAAACGCTGTGTTGAACTTTCGGATTATTTTGCAAAAGAAACAGGTTATCCCTGCGTTATGAATATCTGGATTCCCGACGGATACAAGGATATTCCCGCAGACAGAC
Organism: Acutalibacteraceae bacterium; assembly: GCA_036309745.1. Lineage (GTDB taxonomy): Bacteria > Bacillota > Clostridia > Oscillospirales > Acutalibacteraceae > CAG-177. The sequence continues at coordinate 36,735 of JAXJTD010000075.1, forward strand.
TTTCGCCCCGTCTCCGCTTCAAGAAGTCACTTGATGAAATTCTTGAAACTCCTTACGATAAGAGCAATGTATACATAACTCTTGAATCAAAGGTCTTCGGTATCGGTCTTGAAAGCTACACCGTAGGCTCCGCAGAATTCTGCCTGAGCTACTCCATAAGCAAAGGTATCACTCCCCTTATGGATAACGGTCACTATCATCCCACCGAGCTTGTTTCGGATAAAATTCCCTCAATGCTTGCATTCAGCAACAAAATTGCTCTGCACATCACAAGAGGTGTGCGTTGGGACAGCGACCACGTTGTAATTCTTGACGACGAAACAAAAGAAATCGCAAAAGAAATTGTTAGAAACGATGCTCTTGACAGAGTATTTATCGCAACGGACTATTTTGACGCTTCAATCAACCGCATCAGTGCCTGGGTAACAGGCGTCAGAAATGTTCAGAAAGCTCTTCTTTTTGCACTTCTTCAGCCTTCACAGAAGATGAAGGAATTGCAGGACAACGCTGAGTTCACCGAGCTTATGGTGCTCAGTGAAGAAATGAAAACACTGCCTCTCGGCGATATCTGGGCAGAGTTTCTCGAAAGACAAGGTACGGAAAGCTGCTATATCGGCAGCATAAAAGAATATGAAGAAAAGGTATTGGTGAACAGAAAATGAAAAACATCAAAGAAGCACCCTTTGTAGTGGGTATGTGTAAAGCTACGGCAAATATGTACCGTATGGGCTGGGACGAAAGAAACGGCGGCAACATCAGTGTTATGCTTGAAAACGACGAAGTTGCCGAGTATCTTGATATTGATTCCCCCATCAGAAGCTTTGATATGGGCTTTGATGCAAGTGTTCTTGCAGGCAAAATCTTTATTGTTACCGGCACAGGCAAGTACTTCAAGAATGTTGAAGATGACCCCGAAAACAATCTGGGTATCATCAGAATCGCAGAAGACGGCACAACAGCTCAGGTTCTCTGGGGTTACAGTGACGGCGGCAGACCCACATCAGAACTTCCCGCACATCTTATGAGCCACATTTCAAGACTTTCAAAGAACCCCGAAAACAGAGTTATTATGCACAGCCATCCCACAAACACACTGGCTATGACATATGTTCACGAACTCAGCGAAAAGAAGTTCACACATTCACTCTGGGAAATGTGCACCGAATGTATGGTTGTTTTCCCCGACGGTATCGGCGTTCTTCCCTGGATGGTATGCGGTACAAACGAAATCGGTATCGCAACAGCTGAGAAGATGAAAGAATTCCGCCTTGTTATCTGGGGTCAGCACGGTATCTACGGCTGCGGTAAAGACCTTGACGAGGCATTCGGACTTATCGAAACAGTTGAAAAGGCAGCTCAGCTCTATATGATGACTGCTCACCTGCCCAGAGTAAACACAATCACAGACCCCGACCTTGTTGAAATCGTTAAAGCTTTCAAGCTTGAAGATGTATACAGACGCGATTTCCTTAATCTTTAATACCGGAGGTAACTGACAATGGCAAACAGATTTGTACTTAACGAAACATCATATCACGGCAAGGGCGCAATCGCCGCTATCGCCGATGAATTCAAGGCAAGAAGCTTTGCAAAGGCTCTTGTATGCTGTGACCCCGACCTTATCAAATTCGGCGTTGCAGACAAAGTTTTCAATGTTCTTAAAGGTGCTGACATTGCTTACGATGTATTCAGCACAATTCAGGCTAACCCCACAATCGAAAATGTTCAGGCAGGCGTTGAAGCATTCAAAGCAAGCGGCGCAGACTGCATAATCGCAGTTGGCGGCGGTTCATCAATGGATACTGCAAAGGCAGTAGGCATCATCATCGCAAACCCTGAATTTGCTGATGTACGTTCACTTGAAGGCGTTGCTCCCACAAAGAACAAGTGCGTTCCCATCATCGCAGTTCCCACAACAGCAGGTACAGCTGCTGAGGTTACAATCAACTACGTTATCACCGATGCTCAGAACAACAGAAAGATGGTATGTGTTGACGTTCACGACATCCCCGTTGTTGCAGTTGTTGACCCCGATATGATGTCAACAATGCCCGCAGGTCTTACCGCCGCAACAGGTATGGATGCTCTTACTCACGCTATTGAAGGCTACATCACCAAGGGTGCTTGGGAGCTCAGCGATATGTTCCACATCAAGGCTATCGAAATCATCGCAAAGAGCCTCAGAGGCGCAGTTGCAAACACTGACGAAGGCAGAGAAGGAATGGCTCTCGGTCAGTATGTTGCAGGTATGGGCTTCTCAAACGTTGGTCTCGGCATTGTTCACTCAATGGCTCATCCCCTCGGTGCACTTTACGACACACCTCACGGCGTTGCAAATGCAATTATACTTCCCACAGTTATGGAATACAATGCACCTGCAACAGGTGAAAAATACAGAGATATCGCAAAGGCAATGGGCGTTGACGGTGTTGACGCAATGAGCCTTGAAGATGCAAGAAAGGCTGCTATTGATGCTGTTAAGCAGCTTTCAATCGATGTTGGCATTCCCGCTGACCTTAAAGAAATCGTTAAGGCTGAGGATATCCCCTTCCTTGCACAGTCAGCATTTGACGACGCTTGCCGCCCCGGTAACCCCAGAGATACAAGCGTTGAAGAAATCACCGCACTCTATAATTCACTTATCTGAGAATGATAACAAAAGAGGGCTGTTCCGCTTCGGAACAGCCCTTGTTTGTTGTTTGCTTATTCACTTATATATTCTTTATTCATCTGTGCTTTTGCAATCTTTGCAACCTCATCCGCATCCTTTGCCTGCTCGATCGCGTTGCGCATTGCTTCACGCCTTGCAAAAAGCTCACGGTACATTCTGTCACGGGTTTCGCCGTTAAGGTCGTGGAAGAATTTAGGTATAATACCAAGTGCGCCTGTGATGACGGGAATACCCGTGCCCATTGCGAAAATCCACCACTTTGTTGTATCCGCCTGAGTTCCGATTTTAAGACCCTGAACATAGCCGATACGCTTCATAATAAAGTTCTGAATGGAACCCATTACAATACCTTGAAGCTTTTTAACAAGGTCTCTTGCAACGCCCGTCATAGCCTCTGCTCTGTAACCGTTTTTCCATTCGCAATAGTCCATTGCTTCGTTGAGAATTTCATCAGGAATAACATTTCGCAGACCGTAAACGCACATTTCAAGAACTTCCTCAACAGCCATAAGCGGAAGCATTACCCACTTATTCTTGTAAAGCCCTTTTCCGGCACCGCCGATTGAACCGATTCCGAATACCATAAGCCAGCAGACGTCGGTCCATACATCTTCAAGAATCCATATTGCCTTTGTAGAAAACTTCTTGCGTAACGGAGCAATAAAAGCGTAACTGATTGTTGAAACGGGAGATGCGGGAATACCAACAAGAGTCTGGTATGTAGCCGAACCGAGAACGTCGATGTAGTAATTTATTCTGCTCTTGCTTACGGCAAAGCCCTGAAGGAACTCGGATAATGTGTAAAGCATAATGGGTCTGTTGTTAAGAATTGCTTTAAGACCCTGAACAATGCTGGGTTTTTCAATAGACTGAGTAACTCTTTCTTTTGTCACGCAAATGAAATAGAATGACATTGCACAGCCTGCAAGGGCAGTGAAAATACCGAAACTGAGGAAAAGATTTGTTCTGTTCCACTGAACAACCTGATTGTTGACAAGGTCAAGAAGTAAACCAAAGGCAAGTTCAGGAAGCTTTTCGCCGACAAAGCCCGAAAAGAGCTTTGCCATTGTAATCAGACTTGTTCTTTCTATGGGGTCGGGAGTTATGGTTGACATAAATCCCGTGCCAGCAATGGCAGTGAATGTATTTGCAGTTTCGCATATGACAGAAAAAGCTGCATAAAACATCAGCTTCGGTGCAAAATCGGCAGATGTGTCGGCAAACACAACAGGCATAAACCAATACCATAAGCCGAGAAGTGTAAGAGGAATCTTACCTAAAAGAATGTAGGGCTTGAACTTGCCCCAACGGGTACGGGTACGGTCAACAAGAACGCCTATGAATGTGTCGTTCAGCACATCCCACAAACCTGAGAAAAGGCCGAAAATCGCAAGGAAGTCGAAATCAAGCTTAACAATATCGTAGATAAATCTGTCTTTATACTTATCAATATTGAAGCTGCCCGAAACATCATTGAGCAGGTAGCCTATCCGCTCCTTCTGACCCACATAGCGTCTGTTTCTCAGAAGCGGATTTCTGACACCTTTTTCATAGTCAATAACTATACCACCATTCTGTTCTTCATAAGCCGCATTTGTATTTTCGCTCAACAGACCGCCTCCATCCCTATTGTATTTGTTAAATAATAACATAATTTTCTGCATAATTCAATAACTTTTATGTAACTATTATAAATATTTATGCATTGACAGAGTTATCCAAATATGTTTTAATAAATCAGAAAGAAGGGTTGATATGGCTATTTCAAAATTTCTCTGTAACTGCGATAAATTGAAGCTCGGAATTACAAACAATAAAACAGTGCGCAGGATATCGGACCTGCCCGATGATTTCACAGTAACTTATCACGCAGGTGCAATGCACACAAAGCCCAACACACTGCAATCAATAGTGTGTGCTCTTGATCATGGTGCAAAAACCGTTGAGTTTGATGTAAGTTTCAGACCTGACGGCACGCCCGTTATTATTCACAATTCTTCACCCGAAGCAGATCAGGGTGTATTGCTTTCTGAGGCACTCCGTGTTGTTGCCGCCAACAAAAACTGCAAGATAAACCTTGACCTGAAATCAACGGCAAATCTTGCCGAAGTTGACAAACTTGTGAAAGAAAACGGACTTTTTGAGCGTGTATTTTACACAGGTGTTTTTGAGGATTGGGTTGAAAAGGTAAAGAAAGATTCAGCAATCCCCTACTACCTTAACCACAGTATCAGCAAGGAAGAAGCCGAATCACCTGAAAAAATCCGTGCACTTATTGACAAGACAAAGACACTGGGTGCTATGGGTATCAATTCAAAATTCACATACGCTAACAAGATGTTTGTTGATATGATACGCGAAAACAGCCTGCTTGTTTCACTGTGGACCGTAAACAAAGCATCGGATATGCTCAGAGTAATAGACCTTGCACCGGATAACATAACAACCAAAAAGCCTCATATAATTGAAATGCTTCTCAAATAACGAAAAACTGCCTCACCGTATGATGAGGCAGTTTTTTATGTCACCAAAGAAAGCCGAAACAATCGCTTTGTATATCTCTTATATCGTCAACGGGAACGGCAGTACCGTCGGTAAAATATACCTTTCCTCCCTCACTATCGATTTTTTCAATTTCACCCTCTGCGGTAATGTAAGCTCCGCCCACTTTTTTATCATCAGGTACAAACCGAAAAATTGATGCGTAAGGATGAATTTCCTGAATATTGAGAAGAATAGTCAGTTTTTCGTTGATAAGGCTTTTTTCGCATTCGTCAAGTTCTGCTTTTTGGCTCGTAAGACGTGCGGTTTCACTGATAGCCGCACCGTGACCTGTCAGCGCTGCAAATGAACCGAACTGTGCCGCACGGTCTGCCGCAGACATCCTTTTGCGTTTTGGCGAAACATAATGGGGAAGGTCAATTATATCGTCATATCTGTCGCTGCTCATTACGCTTTGTGCCCTCCTATCTGACGGTTACGGTCTCTGGCAGTTGCACCCTCTTTGAAATTCATACCTTTCAGCACTGCGTTTTTGCCGTATTTGTGCTTGATTGTTACAAGCGCTTCCTGCATACGCCGTTCTTTTTCCAGTGCCTTATCCTCAGCGGCACGCTTGCGCTGTTTTTCCTCATAATCTTCAAAAAGACTTAACTGTTCAGGCTCATCGTCATTATCAACCTGATTTTCGGAAATGACTCCGCAGGCGGTAAGATTTATTCTGCGTACAAGCAGATTTCTGTCTGCAATACGGTCAAAAAGCTCTGTCACTCCGCTGACAATAAGCCGCGTTGAAGAAGTTTGTCTTTCAAGGTTGACAGTGCCTCTTGCATGCTTCGGCACCTGCCTGCCGTAGAAATCCGTTTTGATTTCTCCCTTGTAGGCACTGCGTCGGTACGGGTCGGTAAGATTTTCAATATCATAGCCGATAATCAGCACAAGCTGACCCGTAACCAGCTTTTTTTCAACAAGGTCAAGTGCAAGGTTATCCGCCATTTCACGGACAACAATGCGTGCCTTTTCAAAGTCATAGGGATTCTGCAAAACCTGACCCGTGCTTATGCTGTTTGACTGAGGCTTATACGCCTTGATATCCGCTATGGTACAAGGCTCGTAGCCCCAGGCATGGTCAATAAGAAGCTCAGCATTGACACCGAAAAGACGGTACAGAAAATCTTCATCAATTATTGAACGACGGGCTATATCTCCCATTGTATAAATGCCGTATTTTTCAAGTTTTTCGGATATTCCTTTTCCGACCCGCCAGAAATCCCTGAGAGGTCTGTGGTCCCAGAGTGTACGGCGGTAGGTCATTTCGTCAAGCTCTGCAATGCGCACACCTTCCTTATCGGCAGGCATATGTTTTGCAGTTATATCCATTGCGATTTTACAAAGATAGAGATTTGTTCCTATACCTGCGGTGGCGGTAACACCCGTTTCCGCAAGCACTTCCTTTATAAGCATACGGGTAAAATCGTGAGCGTTCATTCCGCTTGTTTTAAGATAGGCGGTAGCATCAATAAACACTTCGTCAATGCTGTAAACGTGGATATCCTCAGGTGCTATATGGCGGAGATACACCTGATAAATCCTTGTGCTGTACTCAATATAAAGTGCCATTCTGGGCGGTGCAACAATATAATCAACGGCAAGCGACGGATTAGTTTTAAGCTCATTATAATCATACGACTTGCCTTCAAGCCGTCTGAAAGGAGCTTTTTCACGCCTCTGTGCGTTGGCAATCCTGACCTGCTGAATCAGCTCAAACATTCTGGGTCTGCCGGGAATACCATAGCTTTTAAGGCTTGGCGAAACCGCAAGGCATATTGTTTTTTCTGTTCTCGACGGGTCGGCAACAACAATATTTGTTGTCATGGGGTCAAGACCCCTTTCCATTGCCTCAACGCTGGCATAGAAAGATTTGAGGTCGATTGCAATATACGTTCTGTTCACGGCTTCACCTCCTGTCCGCCTGCTATTATACCACCTGAAATTGAAAATTTCAATATAAAATCGAACATTTGTGCGGTATTCTTTAAAAAATTATTCCCTGCAACCATAATTGCAGGGAACTTTATTATTTAAGCTTATCTTTATACTGATAACATTTTACATAGTCAACCTTGAATTCGGCAGGCCAGTTTTCATCGGGAGTTTTTGAGATTTCACCCGTACCGTGTCTGTCGGAAAACTGGACACCGTTTTCGCCTGCAAACTCGCAGGAAAGAAGAATATACTCGGGATTCTTTGATACTCCGCCCGTTGAGGTTCTTGCAGTTTCAACGCCGTTGATATAGAAAATATATTCGTTTTCATTCCACTCAACACCGTAGGTATTATATTCTTCATAGGGATTGTTTTCGATGAAGAATTTACCTACCGCTTCACCGTGGTGGGTCTTCTCGTCGTAGCCGTCGTAATGAATACCCGTTGAAATGGCATCGTTGCCCCACCAATTATCTTTATAATAGAAAGATTCGAACACGTCGATTTCCGTGCCGTCTTCACCCGAGCCGTCTACATTGTAAACACCCTCATTCATAAACCAGAAGGCGCTCCACATACCCGTTGCGGCAGGAAGAATACAGCGCACCTCAAAATAGCCGTAAAGCCACTCGTGAAGTCCTCTCGTGGTAACCTTACCCGTATACCAACCGGGCTTATATTCGGGCATATCAATACCTGAATCAAGGTAATAGTTTTCAAGAGGTTCATCAAGATATTCGGCTCTGATTACAAGGTTACCGTCTTTCACGCTGACCATATCCTCGTGCCAGTATCCGCCCTTGCGCTCGGTTATCCACCAGGAAAATCCCCACTTGCTTCTGTCAAGCTCAGTGCCTTCGAATTCATCCTCCCACACAAGCTCAAACTTGCTCATATCAAGAGTCTGACCCTGAGCAGGCTTTGCAAGGTCAAGAAATTCGCAAAGCTGAGGATTGATTGCCATAAGAATTGCGATAATGATTCTGAGTACAGCCTTAATCATAACAACACTCCTTTTTTCATTATATAAGCCAATTATAACCGTGCCAAAGGTCAAATTCAATATCTTTAATAAAAAAAATGAACAATGAATAATTTAGAAGCTCTTTTGAAATCTGCATAATCACAATTGCCGTTCTCTTGCTGAGAAAATCATACAGAAACGGGAGAGCCCCGAATTATTCATCATTCATTAATTAATGCCCCCGAATGCGCAAGCGGAAGGCATTCTGGTGCCGGTGACCGGACTTGAACCGGTACGGTGTTGCCACCGAGGGATTTTAAGTCCCTTGCGTCTGCCGATTTCGCCACACCGGCAACTTTGCCGACGGTCAGAACATAAAATGCCCTTTTTCACCAATTCAGCGTTATCATTATAGTGCATTCATATCAATTTGTCAACCCAAAATCATTGATTTATGCCACTTGCTTTTTATTATTTCTTTTTGTATAATAGAAACAATATTTTTTATCAGGAGAGAACCAATGAATCTGTTTTATCTGAACACAAGTGAAACCACAATTCTTGAACTTATCAAGAACAGAGATTTTGACGGAATAATCAACCGTATCGTCGAAAAAATGCCCCAGTTTATCACAGCTGTCATAATAATTGTTGCAGGTATCGTCATATCAAAGCTCGTCGGAAAGCTTGTTGTGAAAGCTATGAGCGCAAAAGGAGTTGACCCCTCGGTACACTCATTCATAAAAACGATTATAATGTTTGTGGTCAGCCTTGTTTTTGTTTTGTCGGCACTTTCAACTCTCAACATTGATGTTAATTCTTTTGTCACTGCGCTGGGTGCGGCAGGTGTTACCGCAGGTATCGGTTTACAGGCAAGTATAAGCCAGTTTGCCAGCGGTATTCAGATTCTTTTCAACCATCCTTTCAAGAGCGGTGATTTCGTTGATATTGGCTCCGTAAGCGGTAAAGTGCAGGAAATCAAAATGATGTACACCGTACTTATAACCCCCGATAACAAACGGGTTATCATTCCCAACTCAACCATTACAAGCAGCAACATAATCAATTATAATGCCGAAAACAAAAGGCGTCTTGACCTTATGTATTCCATTTCTTACGATGCGGATATCATCAAAGCGAAAGAAGTTATTCTTAACGTTATAAAGGAAAACGAGCTTATTCTCCCCGACCCTCAGCCCGTTGTTGCGGTAAAGGAACATTCAGCGAGCTCCGTAAATCTTGCCTGCCTTGTATGGTGCTCAGGCGACGACTACTGGGATGCATTTTATTCAATGCAGGAAAAGGTAAAGCTTGCTTTCGACGAAAACGGTATATCAATCCCCTACGGTCAGCTTGATATTCACGTGATTAAGGAGTGATATTTTTGACAGAATTGCTTTTAAGGCTTTTTATAAAGGACTACACACAGACAAAAAAGAACGATAAAACAGCCGTTGCATTCATCCCCGGCGAAAAAGACAGACTCCGTCTCGGTGTGCTCAGCGGTACTGTGGGTATTGTGCTGAATGTAATTTTATCTGTTTTCAAAATGATTTTCGGTGCAATAACAAAAAGTGTTTCTATTATGGCAGACGGTGTCAATAATATCTTCGATGCCGCATCATCTGTCATTAATCTTGTGGGATTCAGAATTTCGGGCAAGCCTGCCGACGACGAGCATCCTTTCGGACACGGCAGAGTTGAATACATTTCCGCACTGACTCTTGCTTTCTTCATCCTCATAATGGGCGTTGAGCTTATCAAAACATCTGTTGACAAATTCACCAATCCCGAAACGGTGATTTTCAGCGTGCCTGCGGTTGTTGTTCTTGTTTTTTCAATCCTGGGCAAAATATGGCTTGCCGCATTCAACGCAAAAATAGGTAAAATGGTGAATTCCGTTGCGGTAAAGGCTGTTGTTACCGACAGTATAGGCGATATTGCCGCCACCACCTGCTCCCTGATTGCCCTTGTTGCTTCAAAATACACAGAGCTGCCCATTGACGCGGTTATGGGTATAATCGTTGCCCTTGTTATCATTTATGCAGGTATTGATATAATCAGAGGCACAATGGGACCCCTCCTCGGTGAACCTCCCGAAAAGGAAATAGTTGATAAGCTTGAAGAACTTGTTATGTCATACGACGGTGTTGTAGGCATCCACGACCTTGTGCTTCACAGCTACGGCCATTCAAAAATCATCGGCTCTCTTCATGCAGAAGTACCTGCGGATGTTGACATAATGCACAGCCACGATACCGTTGATCTTATTGAAAGACAGGTCAAGGAGCAGCTCGGTATTGAAATATCAATCCATATGGACCCCATAATAAACGATGAACGCACACACGGTCTGAAAGAAATGACCATAAAGGCGGTTAAAGGAATATGCGGCGATGCTTCAATTCACGATTTCAGAATTGTTGACGGTCCTTCCCACACCAACCTTATTTTTGACGTTCTTCTGCCGAGAAAATGCGAATACAGCGAAGCGGAATTCAAAGAACTGCTTGAACTGAGAATAAAAGCAGAAGACGCAAGATATTTCATCGTTGTTACAATCGACAGGAATTATGTGGCATAAACACAACAAAATATTGTGGCTTTTGGCATAATGAACAAAAGAAGCACAAAATATTGTATATTTTTTTCTTGTTTATTTTTCGATATGGGCTTTAATATTTTGTCGGAATATAGTAGAATATAAGCATAAATTACAAGCGGAGGGATTTAGGTTATGCCTGATTACGAAGATTTCAAAACAATACCCGTAGGTCAGCTGGGAATTATCGCTTTGCCCGGCTGCGAAAAGATTGCGCAGAAGATTGACAATTACCTTGTTAACTGGCGTAAGGAAAGAGACAGTGAACACAAGCTCACTCTTCCTTTTGCAGGTTATGAAAGAGAAACATACCTTATCAAGGCTGCTTTCCCCAGATTCGGTACAGGCGAAGGCAAGTGCGTTATCAACGAAACAGTCAGAGGTTTTGATATTTTCATCCTCTGTGACCCCTTCAATTACAGTGTTGAATACAAAATGTACGGCCGTTACGTTCCCATGAGTCCCGACGACCATTATTCAAACCTCAAAAGAGCTATCAGTGCAATCGCAGGTAAAGCAAGACGAATCAATGTTATTATGCCTATGCTTTACGAAGGCAGACAGCACAGACGTTCAAGCAGAGAATCTCTTGACTGTGCAGATATGCTCCGCGAGCTTTGCCTTAACTACGGAGTTGAGAACGTTATCACATTCGACGCTCACGACCCCAGAGTTCACAATGCAATTCCTCAGAACGGTTTTGAAAATGTTCAGCCCGTTTATCAGATGATAAAGGCAATGTGCAAGAATGTGCCTGACCTTAACATCGATAAGAACCACATGATGGTTATTTCACCCGACGAAGGCGGTATGGGCAGATGCATCTATTTTGCAAATGTTCTCGGTCTTGACCTTGGTATGTTCTATAAGCGTCGTGACTACTCCGTCATCATCGACGGCAGAAACCCCATCGTTGCTCACGAGTTCCTTGGCACAAATGTTGAGGGTAAGGATGTTATCATCATCGACGATATGATTTCATCAGGCGATTCAATGATTGAAGTTGCAACAAAGCTTAAAGAGCTTAAAGCAAACAGAATTTTCATCTGCTCATCATTCGGCCTTTTCTGCAACGGTCTTGACACCTTTGACAAGGCATATGAAGACGGTCTTATCAGCAAGGTATTCACAACCAACCTTATTTACTCAACCCCCGAACTTCTTTCAAGAGAGTGGTATGTAAGCGTTGACGTTTCAAAATACTGCTCATACATCATCGACACTCTCAACCACGATGAATCCATCAGCGGTCTGCTCGATCCCAAAGACAGAATTCACAAACTTCTTACAAAATACGGTTTCGAGAGCCATATTGAAAACAAATAACTAACTAATAAAACCGTCGGAGCCCAGAACTTCGGCGGTTTTTCAGCAGGTGATATTATGCAGAACACTCCGCTCAATTTCAAAAACGGAAAATTCAGAATCATGCAGGTTGCCGACACTCAGGAAATTCCCTCGGTATCTCCCGACACAATAAAGCTTATCTGTGCCGCACTCGATTCGCAGAAGCCTGACCTTGTTGTATTCACAGGCGACCAGATAAAAGGATACTCCTCGTTTTTCAAGGGTAAGAACGGCAAAAAAAATGTTATATCAACACTTAAAGCACTCATAAAGCCTCTTGAAGACAGAAACATTCCCTTTACAATGACATTCGGAAATCACGACGGTGAAGCCGCATTGAACAATAACGAACAGTTTGAAATTTACAAACAGTCACCGATGTTTGTTTATTCCGATGCCGCAATCGTAAACGACAAGGGTACATTCTGCCTGAATATAGATAATAAATTCCTTGTTTATATGTTTGACACACACTCAAAAGCAGAAGACGGCGGTTACAGCGGTCTTAACCCTGAGCAGATTGAGTGGTACAGAAATGTAAGAGATTCTTATGAAACTCCCCTGCCTTCATTGGCATTCCAGCATATTCCCACACCTGAATTTTTTGAGGTTATAAAACCCGTAAAGCGTTTCACCAAGGGTGCCGTAAGAGCATACGGCGACCATAAAAACGAATTCTTTATCCTTGACCCTCACAACAGCGGTCTTGCGGATTTTATGGGTGAATCCCCTGCCACACCGTATACAAACAGCGGTGAAATTGATGCATTCCTTGAAAAAGGAGAAATGATCGGTGTTTATGCAGGTCACGACCACAACAACAGCTTTGTCGCAAATTACAAGGGCATTGACCTCGGTTACAGTCAGGGAGCAGGTTTCAATGTATACGGCCCCGGACTCAAAAGAGGTGTAAGAATTTTTGACATTGAAGAAAACGGAACATACGAAACAAAAACCGTTACCTTCGGTGAGCTTTGCGGCAATGAAGTAAAGAACAAGCCAAAATTTGTTGTTTATTCGTATGTACCCACCAGTGTGGATCAGGTTGTAACCGCAGTCAAAGAAATTGCAATAGTTGCAGGTGCGGTCACAGGAGTTGCGGCAATAATAAAGAATGTAAGAAAAAAGAATAAGAAAAAATGATTTTATGATAAAAATAACCGACCTCACAGCGAGGTCGGTTATTAGTTTTATTTAAGGAAATTAAGATTTTTGATTATTGCAGGTTCTTTTGCTTTGCCGTTGCAGATATCAACAAAGCAGATAATCTTTACAACAAGAAGCACAATAATTGCAATTCCACAGGCGACGGGTACGATTACCGTCCAGCTCAAGACAGTTGCGGCAATGGCAAGAAGTGCATTGCAAACCATAAACTTCAATGCCTGTCTGAGATGGAAAGCAACATAAGCCGAATGGCTCTGGGAAAGCAGTGCAATAAGTACACCTGCTATGCCCATAAGATAAATCAGCATGGCAATAACCTTGTTTTCGGAAATATCTCTGGGGTCAAATTCATCGGTATGGTCAAAGGGATCTTTTTCAACAGGCGGTGTATATGTCTGCTGACCGAAGAAGGGCTGACCGTACTGAGAGTTTCTCTGCCTTTCGGGATTTTCCGCAGCAGGCTGAGGCTCCGCTTCATTCTGCTCAAACGAAAATCCGCAGGTTGTACAGAATTTTATGTTATCTTCAAGAGGTGTGCTGCATTTGGGACAAATTTTCATGAACATTTCCTCCTTCTGTATTATTCAACTGCTTTGAAATACTTGACAAAGCTGTCGCCATCATCATTTCTGAGTGTTGTAAAGGCAAGACCTGCATTCATAAGAAGTGCACCGGAATAAACCTCATCGGTATCCTCGTCAACATAATACTTATCCGGGTCAAGACCTTTGAGCTTGATATAAAATGCTCTGTCAGCAGGTTCACGCATTATAACACTTGTGAGAAGTGCTTCTTTCTTATCCTCCGATACAAACTGCCAGGCGACTCTGTAAGGATTTTCAAAGGGAGTCACAAGTCTGTAAAGGTCACCGTAATGAATTACATCATAATACTTGTGATATTCCTTTACCTGACGCTTTACGATGCGTTTTTCTTCTTCGGTGAACTTATTGGGGTCAAGTTCATAACCGAATGAGCCCCAGAGTGCAACATTACCCTTTGTATCGTAGCCTGTACGTCTTGAAGCAGAAACATGGGCACCCATAGTTGATGCAGGGTAGCACATTGATGTACCGAACTGAATTGTAAGACGCTCGATAGGGTCTGTGTTGTCGCTGGTCCAGATCTGAGGTGAAAAATAAAGTGTACCGGGATCAAAGCGACCGCCGCCACCCGAGCAGTTCTCGATAAGCATATGGGGGAATTCCTTGGTAAGTCTGTCCATAACATCATATGTACCCAGAACAAAACGGTGGAACACTTCCTTCTGCTGTTCAGGAGGAAGAATTGCGGAACCTACCTCGGAAAGATTACGGTTGAAATCCCATTTGAGGTAATCAATCTTACAGGTTGAAAGAACCTTTTTCATTTCTCCGAAAACATAGTCACGGACATCCTGTCTTGAATAGTCAAGAACATACTGGAAGCGTGCAATGGATTTCTCACGGTTGGGCACGTGAAGGCACCAATCGGGATGTGCTCTGTAAAGGTTGCTGTCGCGCGATATCATTTCGGGTTCATACCAGATACCGAATTTAATACCGAGAGCATTGATTTTGTTTACAAACTCGGCAAGAGTACCTCCGAGTTTTTCTTCGTTAACCTGCCAGTCGCCCAGACCGCTTCTGTCTGAATTTCTGTCGCCAAACCAGCCGTCATCCATAACAAGCATTTCAATGCCAAGCTCTTTTGCTCTTTCCGCAAAGGTTACAAGCTGATCGCCTGTAAATTCCATACCAGTTGCTTCCCAGTTATTGATAAGCAAAGGACGCTTGATATCCTTCCACTTACCTCTTGTGAGGTGCTTTCTGTAAAGTCTGTGGAAAATACGGCTCATTTCGCCGATACCGTCGGGAGTGTATACCATAACAACCTCGGGTGAGCAGAAATATTCACCTGATTTAAGCTGCCAGCCGAAGTTTTCGGGATTGATACCCATTATAACTCTTGTGCCCGAATTCTGATTTACCTCAGCCTCAAACACAAAGTTGCCGCTGTAAACGAAGTTAAAACCGTATGCATTACCGTAATCCTCGTTTGCACCCTTATCAACAATAGCGGCAAAAGGATTCTGATGATGGCTTGATGAACCTCTCTTGCTTGAAACAAGCTGTCTGCCGTGAGCAAGAGGGCGTCTTTCCAACGCTCTTTCCTTGCCCCATCTGCCATAGAGAGAAAGCATTTCATAATCGCTTGTGTGGAAATCAACACAGGTACTCATTACCTTTTCAATTTCAACGGTTTTATCTGAATTATTGATAACCTTAACGCTTCTTGTCATAGCGCCAAGCTTTTCAAAAACAGTGTAGTAAAGCACCGTCTGAATACCTGTAACGGAATCCTCGGTAAGAAGTTCAAGAGTTGTTGCCTCACTGTCATCTTCAACATAAAGGGCAGGCAGACCCTCGATGGCAGGCTTGCCGGGGTAAATTTTATGAGATACATAACGCATATCAGTAGCATTGTTGCCGTCTGCATTCCTTATTGCGATTGCAGATGTTCTGAAATCACCTGCACCGTTGCCGGGATATTCAAAAGGATTGATATCAGGTGAAAAACGCCAGTCATCAACCTTTATGTTGCTGGGGCTGAATGATGCAAATCCGCCCGTATAGCGGAACTCCGAAAGATTATAATCGGGGATTTTTGCACCGTAATAAAGATGAACAATATAGTTCTGCTCGTAAATTTCGAATATATAGCTTGAAGTTGCGGTATCAAGCTTGAAAATTTTCTTTTCACTGTCAAAAATAATAGGCATTTCAATTCTCCTTAATCATACGATTTACCTTTTCTCTGAGTTCGTAAAGCCACTCCGCATCGTGGGGATATTCCATAAATGTGAGAGGTTTGAAAAGGTCTTTATCAATAAGTTCAAGCACCTTATCCCTTCCGATTTTGCTTTCAAGCAGTCTGAGTGCTTTCAGATCCTGAAAACCGTCATAGAAAACTTTAAGTCTGAGGGAATGGTATGTTTCACCGTTATCCGCAGGATAAACCATAAATGAATCACCTGAGGGGAAGCCTCCGCCTGCATCGGTTACCTTGTACGGATCAATGGGTTTTATTGAATACTGGCTGTTATAGAAGTTATAGCCCCACTGCAAAAATCCCTTTATGTCGTACTTGTAAAGCAATATACCCAGCACTCTGTTGCGGAGTGAAGGCATTGACATAAAACGGTTGGGAACATAAGAATGTCCCTGACCGCAGCAGTAGTAAGTCCACAATTCCGGCACATTACCTGCAAAATCATTTATATGATCCTCAGCGGGAATGGGATTTTTAACTGCACCCTTTTCATAGAATTCGTAATCCGAAAGTGCATCGTAAACCTTGAACCCGGGGAAGATTCCGGCAATAAAAGCTGAACGTCTTGAATATACTTTCAACTGTTTTTCATTTGGTTCATCGGAAACGTGAAGCAGGCATTTATCTTTTATGCCCTCTTTTTCAGTGAAAGAGATAAATGCGGCGGCAAACTGACGGAGAAAATCGTCATATGCCTTGCTTGATGTGCGTGTGAACCAGCCGAAAATCTTTTTCTCTCTGCCTTTGCGGTCAAGTGCAACAATTTTTGGTGCGTGCTTTGCGCCCCACTGAGTGTAGAAATGGCTGATTTCAAAATATTCAATACCGCATTCACGGCACATATCAATCCACTTTTTCAGATTTTTGAAGTCGAAGTAATACTTGCCGCCGTGATGACGGATTTTCACAAGCTGAACGGTGCGTCTTTCGCCGCCGACTCTTGTATCAAGCGGTGGTGTAAAAACGGGAGTCAGTATACAGTTCATACCGTGTTCAGCGGCAGTTTTTATAAAGTTACGGTTAATCCGCCAGTATTCTTCGCTGAAAGGCTCAATTCCGTAGTAGTTGCATATACAGTCGGAATGATACCAGTTTGTGTAAATAAGCTCCTGACGGGGAAGCTCTGCATCGATAACCTCAATCTCAACCTCGCCGCACACAGCCTCCTCGGCACTGTGAGAAATATTTACCGTAACTTTATCCTTGCCTGTAAAACCGCTCTGAGGCGAGACCTCAACCCATATGCTGTACCATTTCCCTGCCTCAACAGAAATTTCACCCTCTGCGGGTACAAGATAATCGGGGTACATTCCCGAGGTTTTACGGAGATAAAGGTCATCTGCATCTTCGAAGCAAGCGTTACCTACGGGCACATCTTTGACTATATACGCTTTTGAATATTTTGCAAGTTCTCCGCAAAGTTCAGCAGTTACAGAGCCGTCACTTTCAGGACAGAATGCCGCCTGAAATGACGATCTCTCATTTTTCAGCATAGAAAATCCGCTGAAAGCTTCTGCCGAAGGCTTTTCATCAAAAAACACCTTTTCAAGTGAACTTAAAAGAATCAGTTCCATATAATCACCTCTTATTATTTGCCGCTCATTTTTCTGTCTTTCTCAACAGTTTTATCAACCGCTCTGATAACGGAATTTTCAAACCCCGTTTCTTTAAGGCTGCACACACCTTCAATGGTGGTGCCTCCCGGTGAACACACATTTCTCACAAGCTGGCTTACGGAGAGAGAGCTTTCAAGCATAAGCTTTGCAGAACCGAAAAGCATCTGTGCAGCAATATTCTGTGCAGTTTCCGCAGGCAGACCGTATTTGACACCTGCATTTGCAAGGGAATCCGCAAACATAAATGCAAATGCGGGTGCAGAACCTGCTATGGCGGTGAATGCCGAAAAATACTTTTCATCAAGCTCAACGCATTTGCCGAAATATGAGCAAAGTTCAATCGCAAAGGCTTTTTCACCGTGAGTTACACTTCCCGAAAAGCACACTGCCGTCATTGATTCGCCTACTGCGGCATTGAGGTTGGGCATAATTCTCGCAACCTTCACATCAAAGCCGAAGCATCCTTCTATTTTCTGAATTTCCGTACCTGCGGCTGTTGATATAACGAGAGAATTACGTTTTTTAATATTACCGCTTATTGAACCTGCAAGAAATGCAAAATCCTTGGGCTTCACGGCAATAACCGTGTTATCGCATTCTGCCGCAACCTGATCTGCACTCTCTGCAACATTGACGGAAAGCTCCTCTTTAAGCTGAGAAAGCTTTTCCGCATTTATATCGTAAATCATTATTTCTTCGGGCTTTATCTTGCCTGCCGAAACAACTCCCCTGAGAATTGCACTTGCAAGGTTGCCCGTGCCGATAAATCCTAACTTCATATTATGACTCCTTGTTATGAAAAAGAGCGCAAAGCAACCTTATGTGCTTTGCGCCCGATTCCGGATTAAAGTTCTGATGTGCAGTTGGGGCACTTTGTTGCGCCGATTGCAATTTCACTCTTACAGTAGGGGCATTCCTTGGTTGTGGGCTCAGCGGGAGCTTCTTCTTCCTTCTTCTGAGTCTTTTCGTTAACCTTGTTGATTACCTTGATAAGGCAGAAGATTACGAAAGCCATAATGAGGAAATTGAGGATTGCATTGATGAAATTACCGTAAGCGATGGCTGCGACGCCTGCTTCCTGTGCTTCGGCAAGAGTTGCAAACTCACCTTCGCCGAGAAGAATGAACTTGTTGGTAAAATCAATACCCTTTGTTGCAAGGCTTATGACAGGCATAACGATATCGTCAACAAGTGACTTTACGATTGACTGGAATGCGCCGCCGATGATAACACCGACTGCAAGGTCAATAACATTGCCTCTCATAATGAACTTCTTGAATTCTGCTGCAAAGCCTTTCATAACAATATTAACCTCCGTTAATTAAATTACTATTACAATTTACCAAATTTTTTATTAAAGGTCAACACCTTCAAGGTTAAAATTTGGAATAAAACTTTCTTTTGCGGATTCGGAGCTCTGAAAATAGCAGTTTTCAAAGCCCATTGCAAGAATTTTCTGTTTCACTATGGCATATTCACGTGAAGAAAGTCTGCGGTTGACAGGCGGCATTTCCGTTGCCTTTCCGAAAGGAGTGTACTGACGCATCACGCTTATGTATGTTTCGGCACCAAGGTTATCCCTTACCCATTCAAACACCTTTACTCCTTGCGAAATATTACCCGGCAATACAAGATGACGGATGATAATGCCTTTCTTTGCAATTCCGTTTTCATCAAGAACAATATCCCCCACCTGACGGTACATTTCAAGCACCGCTGACGATGCATAGTCAAAATAATCCGAAGCACCGGAATATTTCAGCGCAGGTGCGGAGTCGAAATACTTGATATCGGGAAGGTAGATATCTATAAGACCTTCAAGCATTCTGAGCGTTTCTGCTTTTTCATAGCCTGACGAGTTGTATATTACCGGCACGGGTGATTTATATTCACGCAACACCTTTGCAAGCTGAGGCACATAATGCGACGGAGTTACAAGATTGATATTATGCACACCTTTCTCTATAAGCTTATCAAAGGTACGCATAAGCTGAATATCACTGACCTCGGCACCGTATACACGGTGACTCACATCATAATTCTGGCAGAAAACACATCCCAGATTACAGCCGGAAAAAAACACCGTACCCGAGCCGTTTTCACCGCTGAGGCAAGGCTCCTCCCAATAATGAGGTGCCGCTCGTGCTATTTTTATCTTATCCCCTGCTCCGCAGATGCCTGCATTAACGCTTCTGTCTGCTCCGCAATTTCTGGGACATATACTGCATTTCATTTTTCTTCACCTCACTGTGCCCTATTATACTATTTTATAAAATAAATATAAAGTATTGTATTATTTGGAATTGTAGTGTATAATAGAACAGAATATGCAGAAGGAGTGATACCATGCTTCTTGTAATTGATATCGGCAACACCAACATTACGCTTGGCGTTTACAATAATGACGAGCTTATTTTTGTGTCACGGCTTGCTACGGATAAATCAAAAACTCCTGACCAGTATGCCGTTGATTTCAAGCAGATTTTTGCTTTGTACAATACATCTCTGAGCAGTTTTTCGGGTGCGGCAATAAGCAGTGTTGTGCCTGAGCTTACTTCTACCATGAACGAAGCCATAGATAAAATAACTGGCTGTAAGCCTATGGTACTGGGACCCGGAATCAAAACCGGCATGAACATACTCATCGATAACCCTGCTCAGCTCGGTGCAGACCTGCTTGCAGGCTGTGTCGGTGCGGCAGCGCTTTATCCTCTGCCCTGCCTTGTTATTGACCTTGGCACTGCAAGCAAAATAAGCGTTATCGACAAAAACGGTGCATTCTGCGGATGCACGATTTCACCGGGTATAGGCATCTCCCTTGACGCTCTTTCGGCAAGAACATCCCAGCTCCCCAGCATAAGCCTTAAAACTCCTGCAAGAGCAATCGGCAAAAACACGGTTGACTCAATGCAATCGGGTACGGTTTTCGGTTATGCGGCTATGCTTGACGGCCTTTGCGAAAAGCTTGAAAATGAGCTTGGCGACAAAGTGATGTCAACAGTTGCAACAGGCGGACTTGCCAAGGATCTTGTAAAAAGCTGCAAACGGGATATCACCTACAACGGTGAACTTATCCTTTACGGTCTGAAAGTTCTTTACGATAAGAACAGAAAGTAAATCTATTCGTCAAATTTTGCGCTGCATCCTTACGGAGCAGCAGCAAGGAGGAATATATTATGTCAAACGCAAAAGCCCAAAGAACGGGGCGCATACTGCGTCTCACACAGCTTTCCGTGCTTGTGGCACTGCTGATTATATTCGGCTTCACAAACATCGGATACATCAAAATCGGTGTTATTGAGATAACACTCAACATCATCCCCGTTGCCATAGGCGCAATTGTACTCGGACCCACTGCCGGGGCAATATGCGGAACGGTATTCGGTATCACAAGCTTCTGGCAGGCAGTATCGGGTATGAGCGCATTCGGCGCAATGCTTGTAAACGTCAGCCCGGTTTTGACCTTCATCATTTGTATGATACCCAGAATTCTTGAAGGTCTTATAACAGGTCTTGTTTTCAAATCACTTTCGAAAGTATGCAAAACAAATTCTGTTCCCTGTACCGTTTCAGGACTCTGCTGCCCGATTCTCAACACGCTGCTGTTCGTAGGCTCATTCATTTTGCTTTTCGGACAGACTGATGTATTTGCCTCGCTTTACGGACAATCAGCCGCTTCAAATATTATAGGCTTTTTCGCCTGGTTCGTAGGGCTTAACGGTGCGATTGAAGCCGCAGCAGGCTTTGTGATTGCCTCGGCAGTTTCAAAAGCACTGCTCACCGCCAACAAAAGGCTGAAAATTTAAACATTAAGTAAGGTGATTCCATGCCCATCAAGATATCCAATGAACTGCCTGCACATAAGGCACTTGAAAGCGAAAATGTATTCGTTATGACGGAAGACCGTGCCATGTCACAGGACATCCGTCCGCTTAACATACTTATCCTCAATCTGATGCCCACCAAAATCGAAACGGAAACTCAGCTTCTCAGACTGCTGAGTAACTCCCCTTTGCAGGTTGAGGTCGAGCTGTTGCAGGTAAAGTCACACAAATCAAAAAACACTTCTCAGGAGCATATGCTGAAATTCTATAAAACCTTTGACGAAATCCGCGATAAAAAATATGACGGATTTATAGTTACGGGTGCTCCGGTTGAAAACCTCGAATTTGAGGAGGTTGACTACTGGGACGAGCTTTGCGAGATTCTGGAATGGAGCAAAAAGAATGTTTATTCAACATTCCACATCTGCTGGGGTGCTCAGGCGGCACTGTATTATCATTACGGTGTGCCCAAGTATCCTCTTGAAGAAAAGCTTTTCGGAGTTTTTCCTCACAAGTGTCTTGACCCATTCCACCCTCTGATGAGAGGACTTGACGAAAAATTCTTTGTACCCCATTCAAGGCACACCGAAAACAGACGCAGCGACATTGCCCTCGTCAAGGATTTGCAGATAATTTCATATTCCGAGCAGGCAGGAGTTCATCTTATTTCGGATATGGATTGCCGTAACTTCTTTGCAACGGGTCATTCAGAATACGACAGAGAAACTCTTGCAAAAGAGTATTTCAGGGATGTTAACAAGGGACTTGATATCAAAGTGCCCTATAACTACTTCCCCGATGATGACCCCAATATGATTCCGCCTGTAACATGGAGAGGCACCGCAAACCTGCTTTTCACAAACTGGCTGAACTATTTTGTTTATCAGCGCACACCCTACGATTTAAGTACGCTTTAAAAAAAGGGCTGTTCCTGACAGAACAGCCCGATTTTCAGTTGAATTCAAGATAAAGGATTGCACATATTATTGCGGCGTGAAGTGCAATTTCAAGAGGAAGTCCAATCATAAACTTCATATGTTTTGTTTTATGACGGATTGTTTTCATAGCCACAAACATGGGAAGTGCTCCGCCGAAAAGACCTATCATCATAAGAGTTGCCTCAGGCACTCTCCACTTTCCTTTTTTGGCTGCGGCTTTATCGCCCACAGTTATTGCAACGGCAACAATTCCGATCATCACAAGATAAAGTATAAGCAAATCCAAACCAAACGGCATTTTAATCATTCCTTTGCATATGTTTAAGTTATGAAGAAAATTATTTTATCTGCCGTAATTATATGCCTACTGCTTACATCGTGTCAACAGAAAAAAGAGGATTTCTCCCCTGATACCGTTGAAATACGTGGTATCTGGATTTCCTGCTACGACCATATCAGTGCACAGGGCAAAACCGAAAGTGAATACAAAACCGAAACCGATAAAATGTTTGAAACCGTAAAAAACTTTGGCTTCAATACCGCCTTTGTTCATCTGCGTGCATTTTCCGATGCGTTTTATGAATCGGAAATTTATCCGTATTCCGCATATATAGCAGGCTCTCAGGGTGCACACCTGGGCTTTGACCCTTTTGCGGTTATGCTTGAAAGTGCAGAAGAAAAAGGAATTTCCGTACACGGCTGGATTAACCCTTTCAGAATTTCATCGGATAAAAACATTGACGGAATCAGCGAAAAAAATCCCGCAAAAAAACTTATTGAATCGGGCAGTGACGAGGTGTGTATTCTTGAAAACGGTATTTATTACAATCCTTCCTGCACGGAAAATCACAAAAGAATAACCGAAGGTATCCGTGAAATCATAAAAAAATATGACATTGACGGTATACATATTGACGATTATTTTTACCCATCCGTCAGTGCTCAGGTTGACTCTGCTCAATATTTACAGTACACCTCACAAGGCGGAAAACTGAGCCTTGAAGAATGGCGCAAGGAAAACATCAATGCCTTTGTCAGCGCACTTTACAAGGCGGTAAAGACTGAAAATTCCAATCTGATTTTCAGCATAAGCCCAAGCGGAAGGCTTGAAGAAAACAAAGAAAAACATTTTGCAGACTGCGAAATGTGGCTTTCGGAAGAAGGCTATGCGGATATAATTATTCCGCAGATATATTTCGGATTTGAACACGAAACAGCAGATTTCACATCCCTTCTTGTTCAATGGGGAGCGTTAAGGAGAAATAAAAACACTGACCTTGCCTGCGGAATAGGTGCATATAAGTGCGGCACATTTGATGAATATGCACTCTCAGGCAATAAAGAATGGCAGGAGCATACGGATATACTCATCCGTCAGCTTGCCTGCATAAGAGCAAACACGGAATACAGCGGCTTTGTTATGTTTTCATACGGTGACCTTACACGGGCCGACTGTACCGAAGAAATGCAAAATCTGAAAGTATCATTACGGGGAACAGACAATGAAAAAGACTAAAATTCTCACAACAGTTACAATAGGCATTGCCGTTATAATAATCGGCATTATCGTTGCAATGTTCGTAACGGGCAAATTCGATTCACTGAAAAAGAATTTCACCGACGAAACAACAACTGCAATTCAGACAGAAACCACTACACAGCCGACGACTGATTCGGGCAGACCCAAAACCGCTGTACCGGAATCTGTTGTTGCGGCAGTGTACTCGGAATATTCGGAAAACAGCGCCGAAGAACTTGCAAACTTCGAAAAATCAGGCTTCAACACGGTTATTTTTACACTTACCGAAAGCAACTCCCAAAGTGTAGCTTCTCTTCTTGAAAATGCAAAAACAAACTCACTTTATTACGGCATATATGCCGATGTATCGCAAAACAGCGAATTTCTGACCGCTTTTTCAAAGCAGTATAACACTGATTTTATCATCATCGGCGGATACGATGAAACTCTTTCTGACTTCGGGCAGAAGGCAGGCGCTCTGTGCGATGAAATCAAAGCATATGACTCTGCAATGTACATAGGCATTGAGCCTGCTTTTACATCAAAAGCATCCCCCGAACTTACTTCGCTTATTGACGGCGGAAAAGCTGATTTTGTTTTCCTTTGTCACGAAAGCGGCAAGGAATCCGTTTTCGAAACGGCACGCACCGTATGGAATGAAAAAACAAGTCCTTTATGGCTTTGCCATGATTTAAGCGGTATTTCTTCTTTTTCAACAGACAAAGCAGCCGATACCGTTGAACTCATAAAAGCATCGGCAGATATGTCGCTGTGCAAAGGTCTTGCATTTACACCCTACGGTGAAATTTCAAAGGCAAACGGCACTGCGGCGGATATTGTTATGAATTATATAAAAAAGCGTGACACCTATCTGCTTGATAAAGAGTTTTCACTTACAAGCCACAAAAAGACGAGCATTACCACAGAGCAGTCAACCATCACTTTCAGAGGTACAAGCAGCCCTGCCCACGAACTGAAATGTAACGGTCAGGTACTTAAAGTTTCAAAAAACGGTGATTTCGCCATTGATATATCCCTGAAAGCAGGCAGTAACACAATCAAGTTTGAACACAAGGGCAAAACCTACACATATACCGTGACCTACAAAATAAAGCTTCTCAAATCAGTTTCACCTGCTGACAGCATTACCGTACCGGGTGAAATGCAGGTTGAGGTTTTTGCGGTTGCTCATAAAAATGCAACCGTATCTGTTGAATTCAACGGAAAAACCTATAAAATGACCGCCACGGGTGAAACCTCAGATTCGGAAGATAACACCATTGATGAAGCATCAGACTTCACAACATTCAGTGCAACACTTAACACACCTGCAAGCACAAGTTCCGTACAGAAGCTGGGCAAATACAAGGTAACGGCAAAATACAGTTCACTTACGGAATCCCTCAGCGGTGCTTCAATCAATGTTTCCGCAAAGGTTGTTGCGACTCCTCCGCCCGTTAATCAGCCCGTTACCACTACCACCACAACAGAAACACAGACCGTTACAGGCACAGATGTATCATCAGATGAAACCTCTGCCGAACAGGGACAAGACTCCACTGAAACACAGGCAAGCAGCAGCCAGACCGAAGATTCTTCATTCACAGGTACTTTGCAGAAATACAGTTATATGGAAAATTACGGTCTGGGTACAGCAAAGATATGTGAAATAATCGATGATTATGTTGAAACCTACCCGGGCAACAACACCAAGACCTTCTCTGTACCCGATTGTTCTCCCCTTCTTAAAGGCACTGTTGACTATGTAACTGCTGAAATAATCTGTGACGACGAAACATACTATGTTCTTTCATCGGGCGTAAAAGTGCCCAAGCTTCGTGAAGAAAGGCTTGCAGGCGGCAGTGACGGCAAGGTTACTCATGTAAGCATAAAAGACGGCTATGTCATGCCGAAAAACACCATAAATGTTTTATCGTGCAGTGCGTCGGGCGGCGACACGGTAATCGTTCTTGAAATGAACAGAAATGTTGCCTTCAA
Source organism: Acutalibacteraceae bacterium (assembly GCA_036309745.1). Classification (GTDB taxonomy): domain Bacteria; phylum Bacillota; class Clostridia; order Oscillospirales; family Acutalibacteraceae; genus CAG-177. The sequence continues at coordinate 62,677 of JAXJTD010000075.1, forward strand.
TGCAAAGCTTACGGGTCAGACCTATTCGCTTTACAGCGGCAATGTAAACAGACCTGTTGTAGTATCCTCACTTAACTGCACCGGGCTTGAATTCACTTTCAGCGATACGGTTGAGGCTCACGGAGATTTATCCCTCAACGGCTCCGTATGCAAGGCAGGAAAATGGTCAACAGACAGCGGTAAATCAACCGTTACTCTTTCCCTCACTCTTGCAGAAAGAGGAAAATTCTACGGCTTCCATTACGAATACAATAAAGACGGTAACCTTGTTATTACAATAAACCACAAGCCTGCCTCACTGAGCGGATATACAATTATGCTTGACCCGGGTCACGGCGGCATTGACCCCGGCGCCCTCTGTGCTGTTTCTGCAACAGGATTCAGTCAGGAAAAAGAAATCAACCTTTCAATCGCAACCAAGGTGAAAGAGCTTCTTGAAGCCGAAGGTGCCAATGTTATAATGACCCGTTCAACAGATAAATGGGTGTGCTATACCGACAGAAACGATGCAGTGCGTGACAGAAACCCTGATATGTTTATTTCAATCCACTGTGATTCAAGCACATCCGCCTCTGCAATGGGCACTTCGGCTTATTATTACAGAGCATATTCACAGCCCCTTGCAAAAGCGGTGCACAACAGTATTGTTGAGGCATACAAAACAAAAATCTATGCAGACAAACCCGATATACAGGGTAAGGTAAGCAGAGGTTCAAACTTCTATGCATTCAGGGTTGCAAGAGTTGAGGAATGTCCCGCAATACTCATTGAATACGGCTTTGTTTCAAATCAGGATGAATGTGCCGTATTGCAGACTGCGGCAAACAGAGATATCCTGGCACAGGCGACCGTGCAGGGTATCAGAAATTACGTTGCCGCAAGCTGAAACGACTTTCAATAAACGAGCACAGCGCAAAGGCAGGAACACTAAGCAAAAACCATACCAAAAAGAATTGCGGGCAAATCTGCCCCCATATATTCAGCGGTTTATCTGAATAATCCCACACATTCCAGCCAAGCGCCACATTAGCAATCATCCCCACACAGAATTCAAGGCTTGTTATGACCACGGCACCCAGCAGACATTTTATGAGTATATGAAGCTCTCTGGTCTGATTTATAAGATTGAGAAGCACCATAACCGTGCCTCCCGTCAGTACCATTGTCCAGTGGGTATAACCCCTTGACATAACTTCAATAAGTCCGTATAAAACGGCGCCCACACCGAAACACATTAAATAATCTTTGAATTTCACGCAATCACCTGATATATAGTTTGCAAAAGAGGTGTTTTTATGCGGCAGATGACCGCTTTGATAAAACCTGCCTCCTCTGCCTGCAACCTTAAATGCAGTTACTGCTTTTATTGCGACGAGGCAAAGGCAAGGCAATCAACCCACGGTTCTTTTATGAGCCTTGAAACAGCCGAAAATATCATAAAAAAAACTTTTGATTTTTGCGGCGATAATTCATCCGTCACCTTTATGTTTCAGGGCGGTGAGCCTTTGCTTGCGGGACATAACTTTTTTGAAAATTTCATCCGCATTGCAGAAAAGTATAAAACAAACGGCAGTAACATTTATTATTCTTTGCAGACAAACGGAACTCTTATTGATGAAAATTTCTGTAAAATCTTCAAAGAAAACAACTTTTTAATAGGTGTATCTCTTGACGGATATAAGGACAAGCACAATAAAAACCGCTGCAATTCATTCGACGGTGCAATGCAGGGCATAAGCCTTCTGAAAAAGCACGGCATATCATTCAACATTCTTTCCGTAATAACGGCGCAGACCGACGCTGCCGAGCTTTTCAGCTTTTATTCGGAAAACGGTTTCCGTGATGTTCAGCCCATTTATTGCCTTGATCCTCTTGACGGTAGCAAATCGGAATACAGTCTTAGCGCAAAGCAGTTTGCAAGATTTCAGAAAAGATTCTTCAACATCTGGTTTTCGGAAGTTTCAAAAGGAAAGCATTTTTATGTCCGCGATTTTGACAATCTGCTTTCTCTTATGACAAAAGGAGTTGCAGAGCAGTGCGGTGCAAGCGGAAGATGCAATGCTCAACTTGTTGTTGAAGCTGACGGCACCTGCTACCCTTGTGATTTTTACTGCCTTGATGAATTCAGATGCCTTAATATCAACGAAGCGGATATAGATGATATTCTGAACTGCGACGGACTCAAAAGATTTTTTGAACATAATGAGCCCAAAAATAAGCTTTGTGACAGTTGTAAGGTAAAAACCCTTTGCGGTTCAGGGTGCAAGCGTTACAGAAGCCTCTACAATCAGCTTGACGGCTACTGCCCCAGAATGGATTTCATAATGCACGTTGTGGAAAAAATGAGGAGCGTGAGATAAAAATGAATAAGCCCAACATTATTTTTTATTTTTCCGACCAGCAGAGAGCGGATTCCGCAGGCTGTTACGGTCAGAAACTGCCCGTAACTCCGAATCTTGATAAAATCGCAGAGGAAGGCACGCTTTTTGAAAATGCATTTACCTGTCAGCCTGTTTGCGGACCTATGAGAGCCTGCCTGCAAAGCGGTGTTTATGCATCTCAGAACGGCTGTTACCGAAATGATATTGCCCTGCCCACAGATACAAAGGGAATTGCTCATTATCTGACGGAAGCAGGCTATGACACCGCATATATCGGCAAATGGCATCTTGCCTCAGACAGTGAGCACAGACTTGCCACAAAACCAACGCCCAAAGAACGCAGAGGCGGATACGACTATTGGAGAGCTGCGGATATTCTTGAATTCACTTCTCACGGCTATAACGGTTATGTGTTTAATGAAAACAATCAAAGACTTGATTTCAAGGGTTACAGAGTAGATAAAATCAATGATTTTGCCATTGAATATCTTAAAAAGCCTCACGAAAAGCCATTTTTTATGTTTGTATCACAACTTGAACCCCATCATCAGAATGACAGACTCCGTTTTGAATCTCCAAAGGGGCTGAAAAACAAATTCAAAGATTATGAAGTACCAGGTGACCTTAAAGGCACATTGGGTGACTGGCGTGTTCAGATGCCCTCCTACCTCGCCTGCTGCAACAGTGTTGACACAAACTTCGGCAAACTTATTCAGACCCTCAAGGATGAAGGTCTTTACGACAACACGGTCATAATTTACACATCTGACCACGGCTGTCATTTCAGAACTCGTAATATGGAATATAAGCGTTCCTGCCACGAAAACAGTATAAAAGTTCCTCTTGTAATCACAGGCGGTGCCTTTACGGGAGGCGGCAGGATAAATGACCTTGTTTCGCTCATTGACCTGCCTGCAACCGTGCTTGATATTGCAGGCGCAGAAATTCCTGAGCATTTCATGGGTAAGAGTCTGACTGACAAAAAAGGTCACGAAAGCGTATTTATTCAGATTTCGGAAAGTCAGATAGGCAGAGCAGTGCGCACAGACAAATGGAAATACAGCGTTTCTGCCAGGAATGCTGACAAAGCCTTTGCCGATGAATATAAAGACGACTTCCTCTACGACCTTGAAAATGACCCGTACGAAAAAAACAACCTGATCCACAGTGCCGAGCACAGTGAAATCAGGCTTGAAATGAGAAAGCTTCTGATTGAATATATGAAAAAAGCAGGTGAACCTGTTTTAAAAATAACAGATTGATACTAACGGGAAAGAAAGAGAAAAAATGGATCATAAACTTGAAAAAGCGCATAGACTGCTTGACCTTGAAGGCAAAATCCTTGAAGCAGGCTGGGCAAACAAGCTTATTGCCGAATACAGCCCTTTTGATGTCAAGGCAAGCAAAATAAGAATAAAAGAATGGGACTATTATATCATTGTTGACGACAGAGGCTTCGCATTTTCAACGGTTATTTCAGATAACCGCTATATGGGTCTTGCAAATGCAACTCTTTTTGATCTGAACGAAGGCAAAAAATACGATTATGTAATACCCATAATAATGCCAAACGGCAGACTACATATGCCTACCGACAGTTCAAAGGGCGACATCTTTTACAGAAATTCCGTCGTAAGTCTTGCTTATTACCACGAAGACGGTTTCAGAAGGCTCACGGGGCACTATAAAGCCTCAAAAATAAGACCCACTCTTGATTTTGATATTAAGCTGCGCAAGTTTGAAAACGACGATACAATGGTTATAGCAACACCCTGGGAAACCGATAAAAAGGCATTTTACTATAACCAGAAAATCAACTGTATGCCTGCGCAAGGCTACATAAAATTCGGTGACATAACAATAGACCTTACACCTGAAAGAAACTTTGCAACCCTGGATTGGGGCAGAGGTGTATGGACATACGAAAACACCTGGTACTGGAGCTCGGGCAACGGATATGTCAACGGCAAACGCTTCGGCTTTAATCTGGGCTACGGCTTCGGCGACACAACCGCTGCCAGCGAGAATATGTTTTTCTATGACGGAAAATGCCATAAACTTGACCGTATCCGATTTGATATTCCCGATGACATTATGCAGCCCTGGAAAATCATCAGTTCCGACGGACGCTTCGATATGGATTTCAGGCCTGTTTATGATAATGCTTCAAACCTTAATGCACTTGTTATCAAACGCAATGCTCATCAGGTATTTGGCAGAATAAGCGGCAAAGCAATCCTTGACGACGGCACGGTGCTTGAAATCAAAGATCTGCTTATGTTTGCTGAAAGAGTAATAAACAAAAACTAAGGAGAATGAAAATGAAAAAGTTAACAGCAATCATCCTCGCTCTGGCATTCATCCTAACCCTGCCCACGGGTGCTTTTGCCCTTTCAAAAGAAGACGGAATCGAACCACTCAAAGCACAGTTCATTCAGGACGAAGGGCCCGAAACCAACGGATATACCGTTGATTACAGCTACTATTCCCCCGTTAAAGAAAATGACACAACAAAATATCCTCTTGTTGTATGGCTTCACGGTATGGGTGACGGCAAGGAGCCCGGCAGTCCCGTTAAAAAGAGTAATATCGCATACTGGACAAGCGATGAATTCCAGTCACGCTTCGGACAGGCAGGCGGTGCATTCATACTCGCCGCACGTTCAAGAGAAGAAGATAACATCTTCTGGAGCAACGAAATGATTGAGCCTCTCAGAGCTGCAATCGACGAATTTATTGCCCAAAACAAAGAAAACATCGACCTTACAAGAATTTATGTAGGCGGTTATTCAATGGGCGGTAAAATGACCCTCAAAATGGCAATTGCCTACCCCGAAATGTTTGCCGCCGCCTTCCCCATATGCCCTGCCTGGGCACCCTCAGATGAGCTTTGCGGTATGCTTGCAGATACTCCCGTATGGATTACTTCAAGCACCCGTGATCCCCTGGTAAACTATTATATGGCGGTTACACCTACCTTTGAAAGAATTGCAGCTGCATCAAATGTTGCGGCTGATTGCAGACTCTCAACTCTTACAAAAGTATGCTATGAAGACGGCAAAAAAACCGGCAGCAGCCATCACGCCTGGTTTGCAGTAAATCACGATCTGTTCAGCGACGTGAACGGTGATTATCATAATATGTCAACAGTCAACGGTCTTGGTGAAGAAGTAAAGCTCACATACCCCGACGGAATGATAAGCTGGCTCTCATCACACACTTCCGATTATGACGGTACACCCATTGCCGGCACAGGCAATCTCACACCCGAGCACTCAACAGATAACATTATTCACTGCGACGGTGTTCTCGGTTTCTTTGAACTTCTTTTCAATGCGATAAAAATGATAATCGGTATAAAGTAAAATAAAAAACGGCTTACAAGTTCTGCTTGTAAGCCGTTTTCTTTACGAGAAAAGATCTTCTTCAATTTTTTCAATAATCTTTGCTGTACTGCAAGCGGTATTTTTAAGAGCATTTTCACCAAAGGGTGATTTAAGACCTGCGCCCTCGATAAGCTCACCAAGGGATATACCGCCTGTCTTTTTAAGGAATTCAACATATTTTTCCAATGCACCTTCAAAATTCTCTCTTGAAAGTCCGAGAAATCCGAGAGCAACACACTGTGCAATACAGTAATCAATGTAATAAAACGGACTTTCGTAAATATGCATCTGATACTGCCAGCGTGTACCCAGTTCAAGATAAGGAATACCTTCAAATGAAATATAGGGTCTGTATTTCTTTTCAAGTTTCAGATATTCACTCTTTCTGCCATCGGGTGTCAGGTCAGGATTTTCATAAACAATATGCTGGAATTCATCAACGATTGTGCCGTATGGAATAAACGAAAGAGCATCAACGATATGCTTATAGCGGTATTTATCGGCGCTTGCTCCAAAGAAATCGTCCATATATTTATGGCAGAGAAATTCCATACTCATACTGTGGCACTCGTGGGTTTCCATACCCGTGGGATAATCGGGTTCGGCAAATTTAAACATATAATCTGCCGCCAGAGCGTGACCGAATTCGTGGGTGATAACGTCGATATCGCCGCTTGTGCCGTTGAAGTTTGCAAGAATGAACGGCTGCTTGTATTTTGCAAAAGTAGTGCAGTAGCCGCCGCCGAATTTACCGTCACGGGCTTCAACATCAAAAGCTTCGGCATCAAGCATTCTCTGCATAAAGTCGCCGATTTCCGGCTTCATATCATTATACATTTTAAGTGCATTTTCAAATATTGCAGATGTATCAATAACGGGTCGGGGCATTTCACCCGTAACGCTGATTGCATCGTCATAGTACATAATATTATCAAGACCAAGACGGTTTCTTATGCGTTCTTTAAGTTCGGCAACAGCAGGAACAATATCTGTTTCAACACTCTTTCTGAAAGCGGCAACCATTTTTTCATCATAGTCTACCCTGCCCATTCTGTAATAGCCCAGTTCAACAAAGTTTTTATAGCCGAGCTTACGGGCAATTTGTGTGCGGATTTTAACAAGACCGTCAAAAATTTCGTCAAAGGTATCTGCATTAGCTTCCATTGTTTTGCCGATAGCCTCTGCTGCTTTCTTACGGACATCTCTGCTGTCGTCTTCAAGTTTACCCCTCAACACGGACAGAGGCATTTTTTCGCCCTCAAATTCAAATGCAAGCTCACCCATAAACTTTGAGTAGCGTGTTACAAGTGCATTTTCTTGCTGTAAATCCTCTATAACTTCCGACGAGAATGTTTTGAGTGACATTTCAAACCCTTTAAAAACTCTGGGATTTATAAATTTTTCCGCTTCCGCTCTGTAAGGTGAATCCAACATTGCTTTTTTGTATTCATTCTCTATCTCGGAGAAAAGCGGCATTGCGTTGTCGTAATAATCCATTTCCGCATTATAGAATTCATCCCTTGTATTGAGAGTAAAACGGCAGTTTGCAAGGGCACAGGCGGTTTCAGCCTCCTCGCTTATCTTATTGAATTCATCTCTTGCTCTTATCAGATCCTCCGCTGATTTTGCGGACCTGATTTTTGCAATTATCTTTTCAGCTTGTTCTTTTAATTCTTCAACCGTAATTCTCTTGTACGGCATTTCTGAAACTTTCACGGTATCTCCCCTTTTGTATGCTTTTAACATTTATAGTATACTATGGAAAGAGCAGGAAATACAACAATAATTTTTGAGATGCAATAAAAAACCTTTGTCCGTTTAACAGTAGCATTACTGAAAATTTTATGTTATAATTCAGGAAAGATTATAAATAAGGTGTGGTTCAATGAAAAAAAGAACAAAAGCATTTTTGGGAATAATCATTTCTGTTATGCTTATTATTGCCCTGGGAATCACGAATACCGTCCCTTATTTTGCGGTTATTCCCGATATGGTAAAGGTCGGAATTGACTACATTTCACTTGATAAAAACAAAAATTCCGTTTCACAGCAGGAGCTTTATGAAATTCTGACCCAAACAAAAACCGAACATCCTTTTGTTTTTGCCGATAAATCCTGTTTTGACACTGTGCGCAACGAAGTAAAAAATGCATCTTTTACGGAATACACAAAGTCACTTTATTCATCCGTCATCGCAAATGCGGACGCTCTGCTTGACACAGATATTTATCCTCTTCTCCCATATGTGCTTGACGAAGAGGACAGTATTCTGCCGATTTCAAGAGAAGTCATAAACAGAACGGTTATTCTGGGTTATGCGTGGCAGATTACAGGCAATGAAAAATACGCTGACCGAGCCGTTGATGAACTGAAAAATGTGTGCGCCTATGACGATTGGTGCACCTCACATTTCCTTGCAACGGCGGAAATGGCACTTGCGGTTTCAATCGGTTATGACTGGTTTTACGATTATCTTGACAGCAACACCAAAGCTATGTTTTCATCAGTCACCTGGGAATATGCCATTGAGCCTGCACTCAATGATAATCACTGGTTTACCTGGTCTAAAAACAACTGGAACAGCATTTGTTACAGCGGTATCGGAATCGCCTGCATGGTTTTCGCAGATGCAAACCCCGAAAAAGCGGCTGAGTTTCTTGCAATGTGCTATAAAAATATGCCCATAGCCTTTGAAAATTTCACACCCGACGGTGTATATGCGGAAGGTCCGGGCTACTGCCAATCGGGTATGAATTCCATTGTGTATTTCATCGCTTCATCAAGAAACCGATTCGGTTCGGATTTCGGAATGTCGGAAATTGCAGGCTTTAAAGAACTTGGTTATTTCCCTGTGTACATAACCACTCCGACAGGTATGTTCAACTTCGGTGATAACAAAGCAGAGCAGTGCTTCACCCCCGTTCTTCATTGGTATGCCGATGAATACAGCGCTCCCCTTCTTAGCGCATATCAGAGCACCGATTTCCCCGAAATTTTCACAGTAAACACATCTGATGCAACCGAGAGAAACGGTGCAGGCAAAGAAGATGCTCTTTCATCACTCTGGTACAAGAGAGAATACTCACAGGTTGCGGCAAGCTTTGAAGATGAACCTCTTTTCACTTACCTTGAATCTGATTCAGGTCAGCCCATTGTGCTTATGCGAAGTGCATATCTTGATAAAAAAGCCGCTTTTGCAGGCATAAAAGGCGGATATAATTTCATAAATCACGGCGACCTTGATATCGGCACATTTGTATTTGATGCTTTGGGTGAACGCTGGGCTGAGGAGCTTGGGCCCGGCAGTTACGATGCACCAAACTATTTCCTCAACACTCCTGCCGGCGGCAGATGGAAAAACTACTGCAAGCGTGCGGAAGGTCAGAACACACTTGTTATAAATCCTAATGCAACACTCGACGATCAGTATGTTCTTGCACGGTGTGATTTCACATCATTTGAAGAAAAAGAAAACGGCGGCACTGCACTGCTTGATATGACAGATGCATACAGAATGAACGGTGCAACAAAGGTTACAAGAGAATTTGAGCTTTACAACGGTTCAAGCCTGAAAATCACCGACAATGTGAAATGCATTGTGCCGAGCGAAATTTATTGGTTTATGCACACAAAGGCAGATATCGAAATATCCGACAACGGCAAAACTGCGATTCTCACAATAAACGGCAAGCAGATGAAAGCAAGCCTTTCGGGTGACGGTGAATTTACAGTTATGAAAGCCGAAGCACTCAAAGGCAGGTATGAATATGATGCGGATTATTCGGATATCAACAAACTTACCGTACATCTCAAAGATGTAAAAACGGCAGAAATCTGCGTAACGCTTGAACCTGTTATATAAAAAATTTATCGTACACTGTTACAAATAACAATGTACGGTATTTTTATTTGCTCAGAAATTCAAATGATTTTCTTCCGCTGACGGAATGCTTGCCGTCAAAAATGTCAATACAGAGTTTATCTTCGGCACCTGCCAGAGAATAAACCCATTTTATTTTTTCATGTGCTTCTTTGCTTGCCTCAATGGGAAAAAGCTTATCTTTTCTGCCCGATTCAATCAGCAATTCTCTCGGTGCAAGAGCGCAGGCAAAATCATAAATTTCACCGGTTTCAAGTATATGAGGAATATAGTTATCGGGGCAATGCCACATTGAAAGTATGCTGCTGCGGAAGGTATTCACATAGCCGCTGATAACGGTTTTGCTGAATTTATCTTCGATAGCCGAAGCATACAGCGCCGTAAGTCCGCCGCCCGAAATACCCATACAGGATATTTTGCTTTTATCGACGCACTCCATACCTGAAAGAATTTCTGCACACACAATCGCCTGATAAACACGCATTGATGCAACGGTCAATCCGTAGGGCAGAAGATGATGCGAAAGCTCATCGCAGGAGCTGATGTAAAAAGGCTTTTTCAGATCTTTTTGCAGTCTTGCTTCACCAAAGCCGAAAAGCTCGGGTGCAATAACAACACACCCTCTCCTTGCCAGCTCTGCGCCGAAATTCTTCTGATAATTGTCAAAATAATTGAAATGCTTTTTCTTGCCGTTCTTTTTTATCTTTAAAATCTGTCTTACCCCGTAGCCGTGACCGCACAGCGCAACAACACCGGGTGCAGATTTTATATTTCGGGGAGTAAGAACGTAAAAAAGCATATTCAGACCTTTGCAGATTTCTGCCGAATATCTTTGCAAGGTATATTCGGGGTATTCGAGTGTCTTACCATCGGGAACAATATCAAATTTTTCGGGTTTTGCGGGAATTCTGTCAATTCCGAGAAGCTCTTTTGTTTTTGCTTTTATTTCTCTGCCGATTTCAGATACATCATCGGCGTTCTTTGCGTTTTCATAAGGCTTCCGTGGAACAGACAGATAAATTTCATTCATAAATTCATCAGGAGAAAATCTGCTTTTTTTCATAAATACACCACACATCAGAAAGTGATTTCACCTGCGGCAACAGTATTTCTGCTGTCCGTACCAACCATAACGGTGTATGCTCCGTCAGTTTTCCAATCTCCCGTTTCGGGGTCATAGAATTTAATATCGTCAACGGAAACAGTTATTAATGCTTCTGCACTTTCCCCTGCATCAACGGTAACTCTCTTAAAGCCTTTGAGAAGCTTTACGGGACGGTCTTCAAGATTATTTTTGCTTGAAACATAAACCTGAACAACCTCGTCGCCGCAGACATTGCCCGTATTCTTAACGGTTGCCTTAACGGTAATTATATCGCCGCCTTTTTCAGCGGTGCAATCAGTAATTTCAAAATCAGTGTATGACAGACCGAAACCGAAAGGATACTGAGGCTGAATATTCTTTTTATCAAACAGAGTATAGCCGTGATAATAGCCGTAACCGATTTCAGTTTTATTATCGGCAATATGAAGAAAATCGGGGTAATCCGTATCGTTATATGCGATTGTGAAGGGAAGCTTGCCGCCGGGTGTCACATCTCCGCTGAGAATATCCGCAAGGGCATTACCGCCTTCAAGACCGCTGTAAAATGAAAACAGAACCGCATCCGCACAGTCTGTCCACTCTTTAATGACATATGCACTGCCGCCCATAATGTTGACAACAAGCTTTTTGCCCGTTGCGGACAAAGCTTTGATAAGTTCAACATCCTCGGCAGGTATGCGTAAATCCGATCTGTCACCGCCTGAACCCTTGGGCTTCTTCTTGACATTACCCAGGTTAACAAGGAACTCGCCTTCCTGAAGCCAGTCACTGCCCACACAGACAACAATGTAATCGGCATTCTTTACAACCTGAACCGCTTTCCCGGTATCACATCCGTTGTATACTGTTACATTATCACTGCCGAAACGGTTTCTAATGCCTTCATATGCTGTGACGGTATAAGGGCTGTAAACATTACTGCTGCCGTGGTCGCCTACATTGACTTTATTGGCATATCTGCCCACAACTGCAATTTTTTTATTTTCCTCTATTGGCAGAATCTTACCGTCATTTTTAAGCAGAACCGTTCCCTTTGCGGCAACCTTTCTTGCAAGCTTCGTATGTTCTTTTGAAAGTATAACGGACTTGGGCTGCTTCTTATAAGCAGGCAGTGTTTTGATGAGAGCTTTCAGAATTCTGCCTGCACTCAGGTCAATATCCGCCTCAGTCAGTTCACCTTTTTTCAGCTTATGATTAAGCACGGCATAGCGGAAGAAATAAGGCATTTCCATATCCATACCTGCTTTTACGCTTCTTACTGCATCGTAAATCCCGTAAAAGAAATCGGAAAGAGCAAAACCCTCAAAGCCCCACTTATCTCTTAATATATCTGTGAGAAGTTCTTTGTTTTCACAGCAGTATGTACCGTTGACTTTATTGTAAGCGCCCATTATTGACATTGCGCCTGCATCGATGCACTTTTTGAAGTGAGGCAGATACACCTCATGCAGTGTTCTTTCATCTGCCTTTGCATCAACCTTGAAACGCAGATCTTCAATACTGTTGAGCGCATAATGCTTGGGGCAGGCAATTATGCCGTTTTCCTGCATAGCTTTTGTAAGTGCCGCACCCATTTTACCCAAAAGAAAGGGATCTTCACCGTAGGTTTCCTGCGCTCTGCCCCACATAGGGTTACGCAGAAGATTTATGCATACACCTGTATAAAGGTTAGCACCCAGTGCACTTGCCTCTTTTGCAAAAACCTTACCGATTTCGTATTCAAGTTCATCGTCAAAGGTTGCACCTCTGAGCATTGAAACGGGGAAACAGGTGCATTTGCCCATAACTATTCCTCGGGGTCCGTCGGTAAAAAGCACAGGCGGAATACCCAGCCTTTTGCAGCCCCCTGCCGGGTAGGCTTCACCGTTATAATATCTGCCCTTTGTAAGGGTATTTTTTATTGTAACTCCCATAGCGTGACCCTGCATAAGGCGAACCTTTTCTTTGAGAGTCATTTCACCGAGAAGCTGATTTGTGACATTTTCAAGCACTTCCGCTTTCGGATTTTCTTTATACGTCTGCAAAGCTTTTTCAAAATTCATTTTATACCCTCCCGCATCAATAGCTTTCAAGTTTTCTGATATCCTTCAAAAAATTTTTTTCTTTTGAGCCTTTGGTGAATTCAACAAGCACAATACCGCCGAAATCCATTTCAGCAAGCTTTCTGAGAAGGCGGTCAAGATAAGCTTTATCTTTCTTTTTGAATCTCTGCTCCCTTGCAAGGTCGCGGTAGCTTATATGAATATTTTCAATATCTGCAAAGGTTTTTTCAATTCTGTCAACATCGTAATCATATTTCAGATATCTTGACTGAAAATATGTTTTGAAATTATCAGCGTTAAGATCATTTTTAATTTTCAGGAATGCGTACGTGTTGTTATTGTATGTATTATCATGGCATTCAGGGCATACAAGAAGATTATATTCTCTTGCAACTGAGCAGATGCTTTTTAAATCTGCAAAAATGCGGCTGTATTCCTCCTGCGTTGTTTCCTCACTGTCTTTATTGCCAAGCCATACCCTTACGGAGGGAGCGTTCATCGCTTTTGCAATGCGGCATATTTTTTCCCACTCGGTTTTATCTCCGCATCCCACTCTGTAATAACTGCCGTAGGAGCAGATTTTTATATTCTCATTGTCACAGACGGATTTAACCAATCGGGCTTCTTCCATATTTGTCACATGGACATCACCGCCCCATTCAATATAGCCGATCCCTGCCTTTTTTGCAATTTCAACTACTTTTGCAGCACTGAATTTTCTGAATGTAACACTGCAAACACCGAGTTTAAAGCTGCTCATACGACACCTCATTAAGATATTTTTCAAAAGGTTTATCCGATACTGGGACAGGCTTCACCTCTTCAAAACAAACCTTGCCGTTTTCGGTTACGGTCAGATATTTTCTGTATGAAATATCCTCGTCAACTGTTTTATCTTTTGCCCTGAACACCGCACCTCCGCGGCTTCCTGTAAGAGGCATTTCTCCGATAATCGTTTCAAGCAAAGCCTTTGCACTTATGAGCATATCCCTGTCATAAAAATACGCACTTAACGATCTGTGCCTTTTGGGGTATGCGGAAAGTATTTTGTTTACGGTACAAAGCAAATCACGGCACTTTTCTTCATCACGAAGAAAAGCAGCACATCTGCTCATTTCTTTTTTTATGTATGAATAATCAACGGTTTCGTCTTCGGTGAAATCACCGTATTTTTTTAAATAATCATCCGTCACTTCAAAATTGCATAACGAAACACCTTTTTTGCTTATATGTCTTGCACACACAAGACCGCTTACCTGAGTATCGTTGAGTGCAGTGCCTCCCGGCCTTGCAAGACCGAAGGTGCCTGCTGCCTCGCCGATAACATAAAGACCTTTTACATCGGTTTCCCAATTGTTATCCGTATACACACCGCCGTTATTATGCTGGGCACAAACCGCAATTCTCAGCATTCCGGTATACAAGTCAATACCCTGCGCCGAATAAACAGCAATCGCCTTGGGGTTAAGTATATTGAGCCTGTCAATGGGCTTTGAGGCTGTTGCACCGTTCTTTTCAAGATAATCACGGGCCTCAGCGCTTAATAAATCAAAAGAAAAGCCTTTTGGATTTTTGGTGAAATCAAGGTAAACCCTTCTGCACTTGCTTGTTTCATTATGCACCGCAACATCAATACGCGATGATTTCCCTGCCCTTTCATAGCTGAACGGCCACTGATAGCCTTTAAGGAATATGTTACTGCACATTTCACCTGTATCGGCAAAATATTCATTCAAAAATTCATACTCGCAACCGTTTTCATCAACGCTGACAAATCGGGGAACAACCTGCATAAAGCTGCCCGAAACATTCCATCTGAAATCCACGGATGACATACCGTACTGCCACTGTGAAAAGTTACAGAGGCGTACACCCGCATCAATCATCACACCCGTCATACCGTGCTGTGAATGAGGGTAAACCGAATTTTCATAGATACAGGCAGGCGCACCTGTGGCACATATCACGTTGTGTGAATAAAAGCACTCAAATTCACCTGTTTCTGTATTCAGCACGGCAACACCTGCGGCACTACCGCCATCTTTCAGAATTTCAACAACCTGACGGTTATCGTAAAACGGTGTTCTGTTTTTTTCAAGAACAACCTTTTCAAGCTTTTCTGTCATTATTTTTGAGGTAAGAGGCCCTACGGAAGTTGCTCTGACAGTATTATCGTGGTCAGTCTTATAACCCGGATATCCGCCGAATTCATCCTTCGGGAAATTCACACCGTAATCACAGAGCCTGAGAAAGCATTCGGCACTGTTCACTGCCTGAATATACATTTTTTCGCCGTCACAGCAACCCGATGCAAAAATATCGCTTGCCATTCTGTATGGGCTGTCCTGAGAAAATCCGTCAAGGGAAAGCTTATAATAAGTCTGCTTGTCACTGCCCGTGTTGCGGGATGTGCCACTGAGTCTGTTTTCGGCAATAAGAGCAATGTTTGTTACGCCCAGCTTATGCAGACGTTCTGCAACGCCGTATGCAGCGGCACCGCTGCCGATTATAATTGCATCGTAAACTCTTTTCATAAGCATCTCACATTAAAACCGCCGTCACAGTCAATAACCGTGCCCGTGCAGAAATCAAAATTGCCCTGTGCTATTGAGGCAACACACTTACCGATATCCTCGGGCTGACCCATTCTTTTTATAGGTGTTATGCCATCGGCAATCAGCTTTTCGTATTTTTCTTTAACCTTTGAGGTCATATCCGTTTCGATTATACCCGGTCTTATTTCAAGCACGCTTATGCCGTATTCCGCAAGGCGTGCCGCATACAGCTTTGTCATCATTGAAATACCTGCTTTTGAAATGCAGTATTCACCTCTGTTGACAGATGCGGTATATGCTGACATTGAAGAAATATTGACTATTCTTCCGCCGCCGTTTTCAATAAGCAAAGGAGCAAATTTCTGAGTAACAAAGAAAGTACCTTTAAGATTTATATCCGCAAGGTCATCAAAATCTTTGGGAGTTATTTCAAGAATATCCTTACGTTCCTTAGGCGCAACGCCTGCATTATTCACAAGCAAATCTATTTTGCCGAACTTATCCTTTACGGAATCAACAAGATTTTCAATGCATTGCATAACAGAAATATCACAGACCTCAAAAAACACCTTCAATGGGTATTGAAGTTGAAGTGAATTAATCTCATCGCTTCTTTTTCTTGCAGTAAGAATAACCGTATATCCGATTTTAAGAAGCTCTTTTGCAATACCCAGACCAATACCTCTGGTGCCTCCCGTAATAACTGCCGTCATATGTAACACCTCTTTATACTGTAACGAATTTGCGGTAATAAGGCATATAAACCTCTGAATCCCTTACGGGACAGCCTGCCACAGTGCCTGCACGCATAAGCTGAGAGCACTTGCTGCATTTAAGGCAAAGCTTTTTTTTATCAAGCTCACCCTTTTCAAGATAATCCTTGTAGAAATCAGGGTATGCAAAAGTAAGCCTGCCGAAGCCTGCAAAATCCGCTACACCCTCATCAATGATTTTTTCGGCATAGTTCATTGCATTTTCACCGGGATATGTAAGACCCGATGCAATAAACAGCATATCTCTGAATTCACTTTTCAGCTCTTTTGTAACTTTATAAATTCTTTCCATACCTGCTTCACCGTCTTCGGGCGCATTGATGCAGGGACGGTTGATATGAGGTATGAGATAAGGGTTGCCCAAAGTAAGATTTATAAGTCTTACTCCTTTGTCATACAAACCTTTTATGATAAGCTTCGTTTCAGTTAAATCGATATTGTTATTTTCATCAACACCGTAACCGTAAGGATAAGGGAAACAGTCGCAGGCATTGAGCCTTGTTGTGACAAAAAGCTCCTCACCCACCGCATTCTTAACAGAATCAATGCAATCAAAATAGAGCCTTGTGCGGTTTTCAAGGCTTCCGCCGTAAAGCCCGTCACGCTCTTTTGCACTGAGGAATTCATTGAAAAGATAACCGTGACAGCATTTTACATCAATACCGTCAAAGCCTGCCTCACGGGCAAGGATTGCGGCGTTATAATACTTCTGAGGAATGGTTTTACAATATTCATCCGTTGCAATCACATAAGGCTGATTTTCTTTGCCGATTTCCCAGTGAGGGTTGCGGTATGCAACAATGGGCTCGGGTGTACCGTTGGGCTTACTGAATCTTCCGCTGTGAGTAAGCTGAACAATTATGACAGGTTCAAAACCGTTCACTTCAAGCGAAAGAGCTTTCACCTCTTCAATCAGCGATTTAAAAGAAGCCTTTGTATTTTCGTTTATATGAAGCTGTCTGGGATTCGCCCTGCCTTCGGGGCAGACAGCAGTTGCCTCAAACCATATTATACCTGCTCCGCTTTCGGCAAAACGAAGGTAACGGCGGCGGGTAAGTTCATCAACCCCTCCGTCGTATGTGCCGTCACAGCCCTCCATAGGATGAAACACCACACGGTTTTTTATTATTCTGTTGTGTAATTTTATTTCAGAATCAAGAACGGTTTTCATAACTGCATTCCTCTTTATTTTTATAATATACAATTATATCAAATAGTCTGCATATAAGCAATAGAAAAATAACAAGCCCGGAATGCAAGACTGCACTCCGGACATAGTGTTTAAAAATATTTTGAAATAAATTCCTCTGCCGTATCCCAATAACGCTCGTTTCCTGCAAATACGGCATTTGCATGGAATGAACCTGGCACCGTAAGCATCTGCTTATAGGGTGCGGTACAGCTTTCGTAAAGGGGCTTCATCATATGGTAGGGAACAAAATCATCATCCGCACCGTGAATGAACAATGTCGGTGTTTTGGATTTTTTAACTGCTTCAACGGGTGCGCAAAGCCTGAAATCAAAATTCTTATGGCGTAAAGACGCAAGATTTGTCGATTCAACAACTATGGAAGGCATATGAAACATCTGCTTTGCCTGATATACATATTCATCCCAGCAACTTGTGTAACCGCAATCAGCAATGGCACAAACAACATTTGAAGGAATATCCTCGCCCGTAACAAGCATTGTTGTTGCACTGCCCATTGAAACACCGTGCATAAGAATTTTTGCATCGGGATTACGGCGGATGATATAAGATATCCAATCCTTTATAACCGTCTTATCATGGTAACCCATTGAGCAATAGCGCACGGAGTCACTGTCATGGCCGACCATATGGGGTATAATAACATCAAAGCCCAGAGTATGATATTTCCACGCATAATGTGCCATTGTAGCAGGGTCACCCGAATAACCGTGAATAACTATCGCCCAGTTATCCGTGTTTTTTTCAGCGGGAATGAATTCTGAACGCATATCTCTGCCGAGAGTTGAAAAAATCGTAAGAATTTCAGGGTTAACTTCGTTATACCAAGCAATACCGCTCTGATATATCTCGTTTTCCGCCCAGAATTTATCCTCTTCTTCGTTGCGGAAAAGACCTTTTGACGCCATAAAATGCTGAATATCAGTATTGAGTATGCAATGATACATAACCTCACCTGCGGCCAGAAGCGCCGCACCTGTACCCAGTGCAAGACCGGTAATTGCTTTCACCGATTTTTTCATATTCCCTCACCCTTTCACTACAATAAGAATTTTTTAATTGCTGATGCAACTCCGCAATTCTCAACAGAATCGGTAACATAATCTGCAATATCAAGAATACTTTGCTGTGAATTTGCCATAGCAATACCCACACCTGCGTATTTTATCATATCAAAGTCATTATTGCTGTCTCCGATTGCAATTGTGTTTTCCCGTCTGATTCCCGTGATTTCAAGCACTTTTGCAATACCCGTGGCTTTGTTTGTGCCTTTGATTACACAATCTGCATATGTTTCAAACTGAAAAACATCAAGCTCATTCTTAAAAAGCTGTTTGAATTCATCCGGCACCTTAACGCCCATTGCAATTACCTGAATTTCATCTCCGTTAATCATTTTTTCAATGTCACAAGAATCCGAATCGCATACATCATCAGGAAAATCATAAACACGGTTAAGTCCCTCAAATATGTACCAGTATTCAGGGTGGTTAAAAGCATATTCCGCAACCCTGCGGACAAGAGCGCTGCTCATTGACGACTGCCAGACAGTTTTGCCGCCCATTGTTATCATCGCACCGCTCCCTGCAATGATTCCGTCAACATTGAACTGTGATAAAAGCTCTTCGGGTATATTGCCCCGGGAGCGACCTGTGTTAATAAAAACCATATGCCCTTTTTCTCTTGCGGCGGCAATCGCCTTTCGGTTACTTTCAGGAATTTCAAAGCTGCCGCTGATAAGTGTTCCGTCAATATCAAGAAAAACTGCACATTTTTCGTTTGAATCAAGCATATCAGGCCTCGATCTTATGGAAGATTTTCTTACCCTTCTTAACAACAACGGGCTTCTCTTTGAGGGCTGCCTGAGTAAAGCTGAGAGTGAAATCTGTTACCTTTGCATCGTCAACAGAGATACCACCCTGCTGAACAAGGCGTCTGCCCTCACCTCTTGACTTTGTGATTTCAGCCTTCATAAGAATATCAAGAATATCTATTGAACCATCTGTGAAATCTTCATCGGCAAGAGTGGTTGCAGGCATATTGTCAAGGTCTGCTGCACCGCTGAAAATAGCCTTTGCAGCTGCCTGAGCCTTGGTTGCTTCTTCTTCACCGTGAACAAGCTTTGTAAGCTCAAATGCAAGAATTTCCTTGGCTGTGTTGAGCTGACTGCCCTCCCAACTGTCCATTGCATCAATCTCTTCAAGAGGAAGGAAGGTAAGCATACGGATACATTTAAGAACATCGTCATCGGCAACATTACGCCAATACTGATAGAACTCGTAGGGTGAAGTCTTTTCGGGGTCAAGCCACACTGCACCCGAAGCGGTTTTACCCATCTTCTTACCCTCTGAATTGAGGAGAAGAGTAATTGTCATAGCATAAGCATCCTTGCCCAGCTTTTTACGGATAAGTTCTGTACCGCCAAGCATATTTGACCACTGATCGTCACCGCCGAACTGCATATTACAGCCGTATTCTTTGAACAGATGATAGAAGTCGTAGCTCTGCATAATCATATAGTTGAATTCAAGGAAGCTAAGACCCTTTTCCATTCTCTGCTTGTAGCACTCCGCACGGAGCATATTGTTAACTGAGAAACAGGCACCTACCTCACGGAGAACCTCAACATAGTTAAGGTCAAGAAGCCAATCCGCATTGTTGATCATCATAGCCTTGCCTTCACCGAATTCGATGAAGCGGCTCATCTGCTTTTTGAAGCACTCAACATTGTGTTCAATTGTTTCTTTGGTAAGAACCTGACGAAGGTCACTTCTGCCCGAGGGGTCACCGATCATACCAGTACCGCCTCCGAGAAGAGCAATAGGTCTGTTGCCTGCCATCTGAAGTCTTTTCATAAGGCAAAGAGCCATAAAGTGACCTACATGGAGGCTGTCTGCGGTGGGGTCAAAGCCGATATAAAAAACAGCCTTGCCGTTATTGATAAGCTCTCTTATCTCTTTTTCATCTGTTACCTGTGCAATAAGTCCTCTTGCAACAAGTTCTTCATAAATCTGCATATTAAACATTCCTTTCGGTAATTATGTACTTATTTATTCAATGTATGATACATTAAAGATTTACGCTTTGTCAAGTGCTTTCAGCCATTCCTCAGCAATAAGCATATGACCTGCTATGCTGGGATGGGTACCGTCCCATATAAAATATTCTGTCCTGCTCCTTGCCGCCTGCTCACTGATCTTATCGTAAAGCGGAACAAAGATACAATCAAATTCCTCTGCGATTTTTCTTGTGGCTGCTCTGATTTTTTCGTTTGCCGCAGCTCTGTATGCAACAGAATCCTCGGGATCGTTGCTGTCAGGACGCCTGAACGGAGCCTCAACACCGTCAGGATGAGGAGTAAACTTATAAGAGTAATCCGATTTATCAAGTGGGAAATAAAAAGGTTCACAAAGAACAATCTTGATATCACCCAACTCTTTACGGGTAAGTTCGAGAATTGATCTTAACCCATTCTCGTGCCTTTTACAGGCTTCTTCGGGAGTTATTTCGTCAAAATATCCCCGTCCGCCGTCATTTACACCCACAAGAATACTGATCAAAGTAGGTTTATTATCAATAACATCCTTCTGCCAGTTTTCAAGAAGACCTTCTGCTACATCGCCCGAATAACCCTTGTTTATGAACTTCGGCATATTTTCGGCATTGTCAAGAGCAAGCCTGCCTGCAACTATGTACTGGTATCCGTGACCCATAATGTGATTGCAATCCATACACTTACCGCGGTTACCGTCTGTTATGGAATCACCCGAAAAAAGCACAACATCATTTTTGGAAAGTTTCATTTTATCACCTCAGTTTTTCAAGCACGGCATAAGCGTTTTTTATATCGTTTTCAAAATCAATAACTTCTGCTTCAATGGAGCAGTATTCAACGCCTGCCGATTTGAGAGCCTCAACGAAATCCGCCTGACTGAATTCATCAGTCACGGTGGGATAAATCCTTTTTCTGCCCGACAAGGGGTCAGGTGCGGGGTTTGAGGTATGTGCGTGCACAAGCCAATTTTTATATTCTGCCAAGCACTCCAAAGGCTCATTCTGGACATACATATGAGCAACATCCGCAAGCACCTTTACAAGCGGCGAATCAACCGCCTTTGCAATCTCAACACCGTCCGCAACAGTATTTACCGCGTTACATTCTTCGGGTCTGAGAGGCTCTATGGCAATAGTAATATTGTATTTCTCTGCACGAGGAACAATTGATTTTTTTATAAAATCAATTATATGACCTCTGCCTTCTTCAAGACTCATACCATCGGGAATACGTCTTGCCGCCGACGAGCCGAAAACAAGATATTCAAGCCCCAGGTAAGATGCATTTTCAAAAAGTCTGTCAAGATATTCATTTATTGCCGTTTCATCTTTTTCTTCGCCCATAATACGCATACCGATAAAACAGTTTGCCGCAACAACGGGCAGACCCGTTGCCTTCATTGCATCAAGATATGCCTTATCTTTTTTTGCAATTTCCTGGCAATGACCTTCCGCATAGTCATAGCCCGCCGCCTTGATAAGCTTCATTTTTTCAACATCGGCACCTATACAAACACCGAATTTCATACAGAATCCCTCCTTGCATTACCAAGCATTTCTTTTGCTGTTTCTATCTGCAAAGCGGTCACGTTACCGCCTGCGGTTATTCTTGCAATTTCGGCGGCTCTGCCGTCAAAATCAAGAGTATCTATCTTTGTGTAAGTTTTACCGTCTGCAACGGTTTTTATGATTTTCATATGACTGTCCGCCTGGGCAGCAATACGGGCAAGGTGGGTTACACATATAACCTGCCTGCCTTTTGAAACCTGATGAAGCTTCAATGCAATTTTCTCTGCCGCCGAGCCGCTGACACCCGTATCAATTTCATCAAAGATAAGAGTATCAACACTGTCCTTATCGGAAAGAACATTCTTGATAGCCAGCATAATCCTTGAAAGCTCGCCACCCGATGCGATTTTGGCTATGGGTCGAGGCTCCTGACCTGCATTGGCACTGATTAAAAACTCAATGGCATCCGCACCCTTTGAGGTAAGTGCGGTAGCCTTGCGCTCAACAATAAATTCAACCTTGGGCATATCAAGGAATTCAAGCTCTGCCTTCACCTTTTTCTCAAACTCTGCCGCCGTATTCATTCTGCTTTCCGTCAGCTTTGCAGACAGAATTTTTATTTCATCAGAAAGGGCATAAAGCTTTTCTTCAAGCTCTGATATCCTTTCATCCGAAACCTCAATGGCGTTTCTCTCTGCAACGGATTTTTCAAAAGTATCAAGAATATCTTTTTCGGTTGCACCGTATTTCATTGAGAGACGGTAAAGGAAATCAAGTCTTTCATTTATTTCAGAAAGCCTTTCAGGGCTGTAATCAAAGCCCTCCGCAAGGCCTCTGATTTCTGCGGCATAATCTGAAAGCTCATAAGAAATACTTCTTACTCCCTTTGCCGCATTTTCTGCATCTTTGTAATATTTTGAAGCTGCTTCAAGCTCTCCCGCACAGTCTTCGATACCCGAAAGAATACCCGCCTCATCACTCAGTGCGGAATAGGCTTTTTCAAGCGCCTTTATTACTCTGCCGCTGTGCTGTAAAAGTTCTTTTTCTTTTGCAAGCTCATCTCTTTCGCCCTCACGGACCTGCGCCTGCTCAATTTCACCGATAACAAAATTCAGATAATCAAGCCTTGCCGCTTTTTCATCCCTTGTGTCATAAAGCAAATCAAGCTCTTTTTTTACTGAAACAAGGCTTGAAAAAACCTGCCTGTATTCACTTCTCAAATTCTGATTTTCAGCAAGCAAATCGATAAAACCGCAATGCTTATCGGGTGAAAGCAATGCCTGACTGTCATGCTGACCGTGTATGTTTATAAGACCCGCACCGATTTCCTTCAATGCAGAAACCGTGGCAGGGCAGCCGTTGATACGGCATATATTTTTACCTGAGGCATTGATTGAACGGCTGAGCACAAGTGTATCATCAGGCATTTTTTCAATACCCATTTCATCAAGAATACGCTGTGTTTCACTGCTTACATCAGCAAACTCCGCATAAACCCTTGCGCTGTCCGCACCTGTGCGGATAAGCTCCCTTGACGTACGCTCACCCAGCACGGCATTGATGGCATCAATCACAATGGATTTACCTGCGCCGGTTTCACCGGTCATAACATTAAGACCGCTGCCCAGTTCAATCTCCGCACTTTCGATAACGGCTATATTTTCGATTTTTAAACCGACAAGCATAAAAACTACCTCAGCCTACAAGCTCCATAATGGCCTCTTTCATCTGATTTGCAAGCTCAGGTGTTCTGCAAAGAGCAAAAATGGTATCATCACCTGCAAGAGTGCCCACAAGACCTTCCCAATGCATTGAATCCAGTGCGGCACAGGCAGCCTGAGCCATACCTGTATAGCAACGGATAACAAGGGTGTTGCCTGCATAATCGGCTGAAATAACGGAATGTGCGAATATACTTCTGTACTTACCCAGAAGCTCACCCGAGTCACCGTTGTCAACGGCATATCGGCTTCTGCCCATTTCATCAACCTTCTTGATAAGCCGCAGATCCTTGATGTCTCTTGAAATGGTTGCCTGGGTTGTGTCAAAACCCTCGCTTCTGAGCATTTCAAGAAGCTCCGTCTGGGTTGAGAGGCAATGGCGGCCAATGAGTCTGATTATGGCTTCGTGTCTTCTCTTTTTCACAATCCTTAATCTCCTTTATCTTCTTTGTGCAAGTTTTTTATAAAGTATGTCGATAAAATTATCCGACTTGATTCTGATGAAATTTGCGGTGAATTCAGCCCTTGAAACCTCTGCATAACATCCGTTTTCAATGGTCACAGGCTGAACTCCGTCTGACGAAATGCAAAGAGTATTTTCCTCTGCGGATTCAACGGTAAGCACTGCATCCGGTCTGAAAATAAGAGATCTGTCCACAAGTGAATGTGGGCAGAGAGGGGTAAGCAGTATGCTTTCAAGCTCAGGGTCAACAATGGGGCCGCCTGCGGAAAGGGAATATGCAGTTGAGCCTGTGGGCGTTGAAATAAGCACACCGTCACACAGATAGCTGTTGAAACGGCTTGAATTAAGAGATACATCAATAGCCGTCATTCTCTGCTTTTCTTCGTTGGTGATAAGGCAATCATTCACACAGTAGTCACTGCCGATGATTTCACTGCCGTTTTTTATATTCATTTTGAGCATCAGCCGCTTATCAAGAGTGTAATCCCCTTCAATAAGCCTTGAAAGCAGGTGAAGCTCGTTATCTTCAAGACCTGCCATAAAAGCAAGTCTGCCTGCATTTACGCCGAGAATAGGCTTCTGCCTGACTGCGGCAAGCTTTGCGGCGTGGATAATTGAACCGTCACCGCCTACGGCAATAACCGCATCACAGCCGTCAAGCGCTTCATTTTCAGGCAGGAAAGCCGCACCCGTATGCTCAAATTCATTTCTGTATTCATCCGTGAAGCAGAAATCCGCACCAAGCTTTTTAAGGCTTTGGCAGATACCTGCCGTAACACCTGCCGCTTCTTTGCGGGTCAGGTTCGGTATAAGAGCAATTTTCATAGTCTTACCCTCTTACTTATCAAGATTTTCGTGAGAGCGTTCAACAAGCTCCTCAACAGAGCCTTCCCAAATCATCTCACCCTTATCCGTTTTTTCAATATACATGAGATATTCGATATTGCCTTCGGGACCCTTTATGGGTGAGAAATCAACACCCATGACTCTGAATCCGTTTTCCGCGGCAAAATCCGTTATATTTCTGACAACATCGGCGTGAACGGATTTATCCCTCACAACACCTTTTTTTCCGATATTTTCTTTGCCGGCTTCAAACTGAGGTTTTATAAGACAGACTGATCTGCCGCCGTCTTTAAGCAGAGTATGCATAACGGGCAGAATAAGTTTCAGCGAAATAAAAGATACGTCAACACTTGCAAAATCGACCTCGTCAGGTACCTGCTCACGGGTAACATATCGGAAATTGGTTCTTTCAAGGTTAACTACTCTTTCGTCGCACCTGAGCTTCCAGGCAAGCTGACCGTAGCCCACATCAATGGCAAAAACTTTTTTGGCACCGTTTGTCAGCATACAGTCCGTAAAGCCGCCGGTTGATGCACCGATATCCATACATATGCAATCTGTAAGGTCAAGACCGAAACTTTTCATTGCCTTGTCAAGTTTCAGACC
This sequence comes from Acutalibacteraceae bacterium, assembly GCA_036309745.1. Taxonomy (GTDB): domain Bacteria; phylum Bacillota; class Clostridia; order Oscillospirales; family Acutalibacteraceae; genus CAG-177. Next base: position 88,208 of record JAXJTD010000075.1, read on the forward strand.
GCCTCTGCTGACAAAGGGATTCACCGCACCCCTGACCTCTATTACATCAGTTTCTTTTATATTCACGCCGCCTTTGAGAGCTTTTTGGCCGTTAAGATAAACACTGCCTGCCATTATCATGGCCTTGGCTTTTTCTCTTGTTTCTGCAAAGCCTCTTTCGTAAACGGCAACATCAAGCCGCAGTTTTTCACTCATTGCATAACCTCATCAAATATTTTTTCTGCCATTTTTTCTCCGCTGAGAGAATATTTTTCCATAAGCATATTAACACCTGCGTGTGAAACAAATTCGCCGTCAACGGCTGTAAGCAACCAGGTGCCGCAATAACCGTTTTCAAGGAGCTTTGAAGCAAAGCTTTCGCCTGTACCGCCTGAACGCATACCTTCCTCAAAGAAATAAAGTTTTTTGCATTTCAGAGCTTCTTCAACCGCACCACAGGGCAACGGCTTTATCTTATGAAGCTTGATTATTTTCACATTCAGACCTTTTTCGGCAAGCAGATGAATTGCTTTGACCGCATTGAAATAAAGTCTTCCGTAGGTAACTATTGCAATCTCCGCATCAGCGTTACCGATAACTTCATAATCGGCGCCGCTTGTGTTGCCGAAATCCCCTGCATCAGGCATACTGCCTCTGGGGTATCTTACAATAACAAGATTTTCGTCCTTGTAAAAAGCATTATACATAGCCTTTGAAAGCTCATTATAGGTTGCGGGAGAATAAACGGTTGTATTAGGCACACTCTGCACCATAGACACATCGAAAAGTCCCTGATGGGTTTCGCCGTCTTCACCCACAAAGCCTGCTCTGTCAACGGCAATAACTGTTTTTCTTCTCTGCAAAGCACCGTCATGAATAAGCTGGTCAGTGCATCTTTGGAGGAAGGTGGAATAAACCGCAAAAACCGGAATCATTCCCCCTGCCGATAGTCCGCTTGCAAAGGTAACCGCGTGTTCTTCCGCAATACCCACATCATAAAATCTGTCCGAATAGGTCTTGGAGAATTCTTCAAGACCCGTACCCAGAGCCATTGCCGCTGTAATGGCGCATATACGCTTGTCCTTGGATGCAAAGGCACAAATAATCTTACCGAAACAGGATGAATAACTGTCTCCCGATGAAAGAGGCTCACCCGTATTTACATCAAACTTTGAAATACCGTGGAACTTTTCAGGCGAGGTTTCGGCATAATCATAACCCCTGCCCTTTAATGTGTTGATATGAATTACAACGGGTGCCGCAATCATCTTTGCACTGTTCATAGCTTCGCAAAGTTTACCGATGTTGTGACCGTCAATAGGTCCGATATATCTGAATCCCAGATCCTCAAAGAATGAACTGGAATAAATTATGTTTTTAAGATTCTGTTTGATTTTCATAAGGCATCGGGCAAGAGGCTTACCTGCAAGAGGGATCTTGCGGAGAGTCTTTTCCGTACCTGCCTTGAATTTATAGTATTCGGGCTTTGCTCTGAATGCGGCAAGATACCTTGCCATTGCGCCCACATTTTCAGATATGGACATCTCGTTATCGTTAAGAATAACAATAAGCCTTGACTTTGTTGAACCTGCGTGATTGAGTGCCTCATAAACCATACCGTTACCGAACGAACCGTCACCGATAACCGCAACGGCAAAATTCTTTGAGCCCTTTGATGCATTCGCCGCCGCAATGCCTGCCGCCTGAGATACTGAAACACCTGCATGACCTTCATAGAAACTGTCGTGCTCGCTTTCATCGGGACGGACAAAGCCTGATATTCCGTTTTCTGTTCTGAGCGTCGAAAACGAGGGATATCTGCCAGTAATCAATTTATGGGCATACGCCTGATGACCCACATCCCAGACTATTTTATCGTCGGGTGAATTGAACATCTTGTGCAGAGCAACGGTAAGCTCAACCGTACCCAGATTTGACGCAAGATGACCTCCCGTTGATGCCACGGTATCAACGAGAGTTTTGCGTATTTCCGTGCACAGCACTTCAAGCTGACCGTCGTCAAGCTTTTTCACATCCGACGGGCCTGATATTCTGTTAAGAATTGAGCAATTATCTGTCATATATCAACTTTTTCTTTCGGAAAGCCTGTCCGCAAGCTCCGAGAGAAATTCTCCTTCACTGCCGAAAATATCAAGTGCCGCTTTTGCATCTTCCGTAAGACGGAGTGCATATTCTGCGGATTTTTCAACCCCCAGGTGGGAAACATAGGTTGACTTTTCGTTCTGACTGTCACTTCCCACGGGCTTGCCGAGAGTAGCATCATCACTTGTCACATCAAGAATATCGTCAACTATCTGAAAGGCAAGTCCGATATTTTTGCAATATTTTTCTGCCGCAGCAATTCTGCTGTTGTCCGCACCTGCGGCAATACAGCCCATAACCGCCGCAACTCTTATCATTTCGCCTGTTTTGAGTCTGTCGGTAGCACGGATTTCATCAAGTGAAACCTTTTTACCTTCGTTTGAAAGGTCCATCACCTGACCGCCTATCATGCCCGAAACACCTGCCGCCTTTGCAAGTTCAAGCGCCGCTTTTGCTTTTTTGTCGGCAGATAAATCCGCTGACAGTACCGTTTCAAAAGCAAGAGTAAGAAGTCCGTCACCTGCAAGAAGAGCATTGGCTTCACCGTAAACTTTATGGCTTGACGGCTTGCCTCTGCGCATATCGTCATTATCCATACAGGGCAAATCATCGTGGATAAGGGAATAGGTATGAATCATTTCCGCACCGATTGCAAAAGGGATTGCCGATTTGTAATCACCGCCGCAAAGGCGGCAGAATTCGAGAGTGAGCACGGGTCTTATACGCTTACCGCCGTTAGCGAGAGAATACGCCATGGCATCAAGCATTGCGTCAAGCCCCGATGATTCCCTGCCTCTGAAAGCATCGGCCGAAACATAATAAGCCGCTGCTTTGTTTATTTCGTCAACATAATTTGAAAAAATTTCATTGAAATCATTCATCGTCATTTGCCTTTCCTGCGGAAAGCTCCGTAATTTTAAGCTGAGCCGCATCAAGCACCTTTGCACATTTTGCGGCAAGTGCAGTGCCCTCCTCGTAAAGCTTTATCATTTCTTCAAGAGGAAGATTGCCGTTTTCAAGTTTTTCGGCTATTTCTTCAAGCCTTGCAACCGATTTTTCGTAGTTAAGATCAGCCATTTTTAATATCCTTTACTTCACATTCAAGTGTACCGTTGCTGAGTATGAGGTCGATGGTTTCTCCCCTCTCAACAGCATTGACATCCGAAATTATTTTACCCTGACTGAGTGCTGCACCGTAGCCCCTTGCCAGAATTTTTAACGGACTGAGTGCATCAAGCTTTTCGCACAGGGAAGAAAATTCTTTTGATCTGACAGCCATATCGCGGCTGACTGCCGATTCCATAGCCATAGCGGCTTTATCGCATCTCACACGAAGATTATCTATATAATTCTGCGGGCTTTGCCTTTGGAGTGATGCCCTGATCAGTTTTACCCTTGCAGTTTCCCGACCGATTCTGTCACCGACAGAATTTTTGATCCGCCTGCCGAAAGATTCAAGCATTTCGCGTTGCTGAAACGAATCGGGCACCGCAAGTTCTGCCGCCGCAGAGGGCGTGGGTGCTCTTAGATCCGCCGCAAAATCGCAGATTGTAAAATCCGTTTCATGACCTACCGCTGAAATAACGGGGATTTCGCTTGCAGCAACCGCTCTTGCAACAATCTCCTCGTTGAAAGCCCAGAGTTCTTCAACGGAGCCTCCGCCTCTGCCCACAATAAGCACATCCGCCGCTTTGTTTTTATTAAAAAGTTCTATTGCCGATTTAATCTGAGGTGCCGCATATTCACCTTGCACCGCAACAGGACAGAGAACAAGTTCCGTCAGCGGAAAACGACGGGATATAACATTGATAATATCTCTGATTGCCGCACCCGTAGGTGAAGTAACAACACCTACTCTTTTGGGATAAACGGGTATGGGTTTCTTTTTTTCAGCATCAAACAGCCCTTCCTTTGCAAGCCTTTCTTTAAGCTGTTCAAAAGCAAGACTCAGGGCACCTGTGCCCTCAGGCATCATATCATCAATATAAAGCTGATACTGACCGTCACGCTCAAAAACCGCAACCCTGCCCTTTATGATGACCTTCATTGCGTTTTCAGGCATAAATTTAAGACGCATATTTGCAGTTCTGAACATAACTGCTTTGATTGAAGAATCGGCATCCTTGACCGTCATATAGTAATGACCAGTTTTGTAATGATTGGTAAAATTGGATATTTCGCCTTCAACAAAAACAGTTTGCAGATTCATATCCTGCTCAATGATTGACTTCACATATCTGTTGAGCTGACTTACGCTCAGCACCACACCGTTACTCATTGAAAGCCCTCCCTGCAAGTATGGCAACACCTGCCGCATTATCACAGGAAAAATCAGGCTGAGCAAAGCTTGCACCGAATCTGCTCTGGATTTTATTTCTGATAATGGAATTCGACATTACTCCGCCTGCAAAGACAAGAGGCATATTGCCGTATTCACTCAATGCATATTCCGTCATTTTTTCAAGAGTTTTGCAGATGAAATCAAGGCAGTAGCGTGAAACATCCTCTTTGCTTTCGCCGCTTTCAAGCATTTTTCTGCACTGATTTTCGAGACCTGAAAGACTGCACTTGCCGTCTTTCACGCATACCTTGGGGTTAAACACCTTTTCGCTTTTAAGTGCAAGTGCTTCAAGCTCCTTGCCGCAAGGGAAGGGAATACCCATCATAACCCCTGCTCTGTCAACAGCCTGTCCGCAATTAAGGTCAAGAGTTTCTCCGATTATCTCAACGTCAAAAACCCTCTCACTGCCCGGAGATACAAGAAGCATTTCGCTTGTGCCTCCGGAAACGTGAAAGGCAATGAATTTTTCGTTGATGAGATTCATTTTACCGCTTGAATAAAGCGCCGCTGCAATATGGCCCGCCTGATGGGAAAAGCCGTAAACCGGCTTACCCGTCGCACTGCCGATGCACTTTGCCGCATTAACACCAACAAGAAAGCAGGGCATATATGAACCCTCTGCATCCCTTGGCTTTCCGGAAACACCGATTGCATCAAATTCCGTGCCGCATTCCTCAAAAAGCTTTTCAATAAGCGGATGAAGCCTTGCAGTATGATGAAAGACAGCATCGCTCTGACGCAGACCCTTCTCCCCTTCTTTAACAGGCAGAAGAAGCTTCTGCTGAAAAACCCCGCCCGTTTCACTGTCGTAAATACAGGCAGAGGTTGTATAATTGCTTGTATCTATTCCCAGAGTACGCATTACTTTGCTTCCCTTGAAACCGAGCCGAGAATACCGTTTACAAACACGGAATCATCCTTGGCGGCATACATTTTGCAAAGCTCAACAGCTTCGTTGATTGAAACACCCACGGGAATATCGTCAAAATATTTAATTTCACAAATCGCAAGTCTGAGCACTGCAAGAGCAACCTTTGAAATACGGCTTATCTTCCAGCCCTTTGAATACTTTTCGATGATTCCGTCAATTTCTTCAACATTTTCCCAGGCTGTGAAAGCAAGCTGTTTTACAAACTTGCTGCCCGTTATCGCCTCGTTTTCAACCGCAAAATCATAAAGCTCTTCAACTGCGGTTTCACCGTCAAATGATTTTTCAAAAAGCAGAATAAATGCCTGCTCTCTTTCTTCTCGTCTTGTCATAATTCCCTCCGAAAAAAGGATTTGATGTTATGTTTGAGAGAATTATACCACTTTATGTTTAAATATACAATATATTTTGAAAATATTTATTTTTAATATTCCATCTCGGTGATGGAAATTTTATCCACACCCAGACCCGTCTGCTTTACTGCAATTTCTTTTATTTTAACAAGTGACACATCGTCAAGAGAGCCGTTTTCAACAATTATTTCGGCAGTGCCTCCGTTCAGAATAACAAGATTTTCGCAGCCTGCTTTTGCATAAATCAGGTTTTCAAGATCGCTTTCAAGGGCTATGGATTTTGAAAGCTCACCCAGAACCTCCGACGCATCTGAAACCGCATCGGCAGAAGATGAACTGTCTTTGATAATATCGTTGAGAGCCTCAGCCGCTTCGTCGTGAGCATTCTGTCTGCGGAGCTTTGCACTTGCAAAATACTCATTAGCTTTCGCCTGTGCCGCAACATCATCAACTGAAACGGTTGTTGAATTGACATACCGTGCATCACCCATATTGGCACCTTGCAGAGAATCCTGCTCAGTAGCCGAAAGAGTACCGTTTGTGCCTGCTGAGGTGATATCCGGCTTTGTGTAATACCAATTCACAAACACCGCCGCACCAAGGGCAATAATGAGAGTTGCAAGCAAAAGCTGTCTTTTTCTGATAATCATAATTATTCCTCCAATTGTATTTTTATACAAAGATTCAATCAATTCATCTTTGCAACGCTTACTCTTGCACTGCTTATATCAAGCAACGCGGTTACCGCTTCAACTATTTCGGCGCACACTGTATCGCTGCCTGCGCCTGCACACACAACGGCAACTCCGCGCACCTTGGGTTCCGCTGTTCTGATAACAATTCCCTCCTGCCCCGAAGAACCGTCGATAATAACGAATTCATCCTTACGCTCATAGCTGTTTTTACCGTTCGAGTCACTGTTTTCTCCGTAGTCAAAATTGCTCAGATATATCTCCTCACTGCCGCTTTCAAGAGTCACCATGACTTTGGTTTCACCTGCACCGTCAATGGCTGAAATTATTGATACAAGCCGTTCTTCAAGCTTTGCCGTGTATTCACTCACATCCGTTTCAGACTGTGTTGTTTCCGCCTGAGCCACAACATTCTTTTTCTCTGAACACTCGCTGAAAATCAGCACTGCCGCACCGGTAACAAGCAACAGCACCGCACCAAGCATTTTCACGCTCAGCTTGGTTTTTACGGATATTTTTCTGACCGTATCTCTGATTATCTGCAACATTTTTTCCACATTAAAAACCGTTCCTTATTCATTCTTCAAAACAGTTACAGGCACACCTGCCGCTTCGCCGAGCGCACTTGAAAGTTCCTGCAAATCACAGCCGTCACACGAACTTACGGTTACGGATATCCCGTGAATAATTATGCATCCATCTGCATCAATATTCACATTTATGCATATATCTTCAAGAACCGCTCTCATTTCCGCCGCCTTTCGGGTCAGAGCGTTTTCAACTGCATTGCGGCAGGCCTCAAGCATTGAATCGTTCAAATCAGAGTAAATCTCATCACCATAATCAGCCGCTGCTTCAAGGGTCGGAAAATCAATTTCTGTATGGGCAAATGGTGCAAAAATTACGGATATAACGAATATGGAAGCAACTGCTTTGACGGTTTTATCCGTTGAACCTCTCGGGGTAAGAATAATCACAACCGTAACTGCTGCGGCAGATATTATAAGACTTACCGCCCACTGCCTGAAAAAATCCAATTAACCACCCCGTATACTTAAAACAATTCCCGACGATACAGCAAACACTGCAAAACACAGCAGAAGAATTGCGTTTGTCATTGAAAAGATAAACGACACGGCTTTGAGAATATCCGAGCATACTCTGCAATCGGTAAGCTCACTGACTGTGCATGAAACACGCATCGCAAATGACCACATAAAAAGGCTGACGGCACAGGGGATGCAGGTCAGGGCAAGAACGATTATTGCATAAATCCCTACCGTGCTTTTCAGCAGAGAAATGCTTGCCGCAACGGAAGTGTAAGCCTCACCCAATGCACCGCCTACAACGGGCACAAATGATGCTGCCATTTTTACACCCTTCACTATCATACTGTCGGCAGAAGACGCCAATATACTTTTCAGTGAAAGAAACCCCGTAAAAAGACCCGTCATACAACCAAGCGTTGTCACAAGGGTTTTGCGGATTACATCACTTATTGCATTCAGACGCAGAGTAGGAAGCATTGCACCGCTTACACTCAGAGCACCAGATACGCCTGCAAGAGGAAGTGCAAAATCGTTTGAAAAAGCCTGAACAAATTCAGCCGCCGCAAAAGCAGCGCCTTTGAAACTCAGTGCAAGAGCAGGATTGCCGCCTGCGGTAAGAATCCCTGCAAGAACGGGAACGAGAGCCTTTTCAAAATCAGAGCACATCTGCATTGCGGAAACCGCAGCCTTTATGCTTTGGGATGCGGGTATGAATATGCAAAGCACAAGGGCACCGCCGAAAATTATATTGAGTATCGCTCCGGTCTTTTCATCATTTGAAAAAAACGCCGATGATACACTTGCAAGAAGCACGATCCCCGATGCGGAAAGTGCACATTTCAAAGGCTTTTTGTATCCCTCTCTAACTGTATCAAGAATCAAAGAAAAAACAGATTCGGGCGATACGGAAAGAATCTTTTCAAAATCCAGGTCGTCACAGCCCAGCTTTTCCAGATAATCTTCGGTTTCATCGGAAAGATAATCCGCAAGTTCTTTTGCACCGCTTGCTTCAAGGCTGTCTTTATAGTATTCATCCGTGTTTGAAGCAAAAGCATTCACGGAAAAAACAACAGCAATCATCAGTGCTGTAAAAATTTTTGATATCATCCGTTTATCAGTCCAATCCCGAGGCTTGCAACGGTTTCAAGCATAGGCAACGCAAGTATCAGTGCCCCTACCCTGCCCGAAAGCTCAACCGCCGCCGCAACCGACGAGCAGGAGTTATCGTAGCATATATCGGCGGCAAACTGCGTTACGATGCAGATACCCAACGCTTTCAGAAGTATTTTTATGTTTTCGCTGTCAAGCCCCGCAAGCTCTGTCATATTGCCTACACTGTCAGTGATTTCCGCAAGCTTTCCCGAAAGTGTAACAAGCAGCACACAGCAGCCTCCCAATATGACAAGAGGTGCCATTTCAGGTTTGATATTCCGCACAAGAGCATAAAGCAATGCTGTAATTATTCCGAGAAATGCAATTTTAACAATGTCCATATCAGAAATCCATTATGCTCTGCACCGTATCAAGCAGACTTGCAAACTGGGGAATAAGCATCATAAGCACCGCCACAATGCCTGCAAGAATTGTTATAAGTGCATAGTCGTCACGCCCTGAGCGGACAAGTATGGAATTGAGAATTGCAACTATAATCCCAACCGCCGCAATCTTGATGACCACCGTAAAATCCATATATTCACCTCAGATTATGATTATTGCCGCCGCAACGCCCAGCATTGCTCCCAATGAGGGATAAAGCTTCGCATACTTTTTCCCATTTTCTTCACGGATCGCGAGCTCTCTTTCAAAAAACTGCTCATAATATTCACAGCACCCGAGCTGACCTTCAATATCGGTTGCGCCTATATCTTCACCGAGCTGAATAAGATATGCCTTACAGTTATCAAGCAATACACAAAACTCTCTGTCTGATTCAACAGAGTTTTTCCACGCAACAGGAAATGCCTCACCCTTTCCAAGCCTTTCGGCACAATCGGAAATAAAATGAAGATTTTTCAGCTTATCCGTGCCGCAAAGCACTCTGAGAAGCTCAGGCACAGGCAAGCAATCGTATCGCAGACGGGTTTTGATCACAGACAGCATAAGCATTAAATCTCTGATAAGCTCCGCTCTTTTTAAATAATGTGAGGCAAAAAATCTGCCTGCACATATGAATCCACCGAAAAAAAGAATCATAGCCGTAAATTTAAGCAAGAATATCACCTGCACCTATAATTTTTTCGGTTCTGCCCGTATGAATTCCCGACAGAAGAATAACATCGGAAAAAGCACCGGTTTCAAGAAGTCTGCGCAGAACAGGCTTTGTTTTAAGCTCCCGTTCATCTCTTGCGTGGATACTCAGAGCAAAATGCACTCCGCTGTTGACACCCGTTTCTACGGCTCTTGCCTCCTCATCGGATGCCACCTCATCGCAGACGATGATATCGGGTGAAAAGGAACGGAGACCGATCATAATGCTTTCAAATTTGGGGTAAGAGGTCAGGATATCACTGTTAATACCCATATCGTTTTGCTCGACGCCCGAAACCGTTGCGGCAAGCTCACCCCTTTCGTCGCAGACAAAGGTTTTATAAAACCTTCCCCTTTCCGCACCTGAAAGCTGACGGATCAGATCCCTGAGAACCGTTGTTTTTCCGCTTGACGGAGGGCCCGCTATAATAACAGACTTCAATCCTTCCGCAAATTCAGCTTTGTAAATCTCATTTGCCGCGCCATTTATTTCACGGGCAATACGCAGATTGATTGCGCTTATGTCGCGCACTGCGGTTATATGCCCTTTTTCCGCAACCGCAGTACCTGCAACACCCGCCCTGTGTCCTCCCGTAAGAGTGATGTAGCCTTTGTTTATTCCGTCACCGAAGCTGTGAACGGAATAATTACACATCCGCCTGAAAACGCCGTTTATCTCTTTTTCATCCGTTTTGACACACAGCTCCGAATACAAAGGAGTGAGTCTGCCGCCGCAGGTCAGAAATTCAGCACCTTTATCCGTAATGACAACAACAGGCTTACGGCACCGCATACGGATTTCCCGTATCCCTGCTTTTTCGTTTTCGTCAAGTGCGGTAAGCATTGAAGAAAGCACGGGAGTCAGACTGCCTGCCGCAAGGTCAAAGCGTTTTATGTTATCCACTGCGTTCACATCCTTTGTGAAAATATATGTGCCCTTGTCCGAAAGTAGAACGGATTTACAGTTTGTTCACTTGAAATAAGTTCTTCTTTATGTTATATTTGTTGTAATTATGGTGATAATTTCTTACGGAGGAAATTTTTATATGACAAAGCTCAACGAGAAAAAGTCAATATTCAGGCGTGTTTTTGCCGATAACTCCTATTGCTGGCTTGCCTGCGGATGCACAATCGGTATTATGATGCTTGTTTATTATTGCTACAATCTGTTCCCCTTCGGCGAAACAACAATTCTGCGAATGGATCTTTACCATCAGTACGGTCCTCTCTTTGCCGAACTTTACGACAGACTTACCAATATGAAAAGCCTGCTTTATTCGTGGCAGACAGGTCTCGGTTCACCGTTCCTGGGCAACTTCTTCAACTACCTTTCAAGCCCCAGTATGATAATTATGCTCATTCTCGGTCATAAGAATATGCCCGAAGCAATCGCAGGTATGATTATTGCAAAGGCAGCACTTTCCGCGGCATCATTTACATTCTACCTGAAAAAATCCCAGGGCAGGCAGGATTTCACAACTGCCGCCTTCGGTATCCTTTATGCAATGAGCGGCTACTTTATTGCATACTACTGGAACGTAATGTGGATTGACGCTATGGTGTATTTCCCTCTTGTTATTCTGGGAATTGAAAACATCATCAACCGCAGAAATCCCCGTATTTATATCGCATTCCTTGCCCTTACTCTTCTTTCAAGCTACTATATGGGCTATATGACCTGCATATTCTCGGTTATCTATTTCCTCATTTATTACTTCGGTAATCAGAATCAGTCAATCGACCCCAGAATTCCTTACACTCTCAGCGACAAAGGAGAAAAGGTTTACACTCTCAAAAACAAAATCAAGGGCAGCATCTTTCTGAGAAGCGGCTTTACCTTTGCGTTTGCAAGCCTTGCAGCGGCGGGAATTGCGGCATTTGCACTTATCCCCACTGTATTCATCCTTAAAAACTGCTCTGCAACATCAGGTACCTTCCCCGAGGTTTACAAATCATATTTCTCGATTTTTGATTTCCTTGCAAACCACATTGCAAGCGTTGACCCCACAATCCGCAGCAGCGGCGAAGATGTCCTTCCCAATGTATATTGCGGTGTTGCGACTCTTATGCTTGTGCCTCTTTACCTTTTCACAAAATCCGTTCCTCTCAAAGAAAAGGTTGCTCATGTAGGTCTGCTGGGTCTGCTTTATTTCAGCTTCAACATCAATGTTCTCAACTATATCTGGCACGGCTTCCACTACCCTAACGACCTGCCCTACCGCTGGTCATTTATGTATTCCTTCATTCTGCTTATGATTGCTTACAAAGCTTTCACAAGGCTCAACGAATTCAGCGGCAGAGCGATACTGGGAACAGGTATGGGCGTTGTGGGTGCAATTATCCTTATTCAGGAAATCGGCTCGAAGAACGTTGAGGAAGTCACCGTTCTTATCAGCATCATTTTCGTTGTTACCTACTGCCTTGTATTTGCTCTTATGAGGGATAAGAAATATCAGCAGTCTGCGGTTGCGGTACTTCTGCTTTGCTGTGTAATCGGCGAAATTGCCTGTGCAAACACAGACCGTTACAGCATGGACCAGCCCAAATCAAATTACGCAGGCGACTACGACGATTTCCGTCAGCTTAAATCAGAACTTGACAAGCTTGAAGGGAACGATATGTACCGTATGGACCTTACCCGAAACAGAGCAAGAATGGACCCTGCCTGGTACGGCTACAACGGTGTATCAACCTTCACATCAATGGCATACGAAAAAATGTCAAACACCCAAAGCGACCTTGGTCTTTACGGCAACTATATCAACAGCTACACCTACCACTTACAGACTCCCGTTTACAACATGATGCACTCGCTCAAATATATCGTTGACAACAACGATGATGTTGAGCTTGAAAACGATTATTATACCGAGCTTATGACAAGGGGCAAATTCACCGCATTTGAAAACAAATATTACCTGCCCATAGGCTTCGGCGTTAACAACGATGTCACAGATTGGTATTCAGACCTCACCAACCCCTTCACAGTGCAGGGTGACTGGTTTGAATATACAACAGGGGTTTCCGATGTATTCAAAATGATGAGCATTGACGAGGTTATTTATTACAATATGGATGAAATTACATCGGGTCTTGAAACAGGTGATATTTATTACACCAAGCCCTCTGACGGTGAAGGCGAGCTTACTTTCATTCTCCGCAGTGAAGAAACCGCACACAGCTATCTTTATGTAAATTCAAGAGATTTTGACAGCATTACAATCATCAACAATGACATTGAAGTGACTCAGGACACTGACGAGCCTTATATTTATGACCTGGGTATTGTAAATCCCGACGAAACCGTTGAGGTAAAAATCAAAATTGAAGATTCAGAATACGGCTACATTGATTTCTATCCGTATTCGGTAAACGAAGAAGCGCTCAGCAAGGGATATGAAATTCTTAAAAACCGTCAGCTTAACATCACTTCATTTGAAGAAACCGAAATCAAGGGTACTGTAAAGCTTGAAGAAGATTGCCTTTTCTTCACATCAATCCCCTACGATTCGGGCTGGACCGTCAAGGTTGACGGAGTTGAAATCAAAGAGGAAGATTATGTATCTCTCAACGATGCTTACCTTTGCTTCAATATCACCGCAGGTGAACACGATATAGAAATCAGCTTTATGCCCAACGGACTTATAATGGGCATCTGCGTTTCCGCATTCACGGTAATCGCACTTTTCCTTGCAGCACTTTACTTTGCAAGAATCAGAAGAAGAATGTGTCTTGTGCCCGATTACACTCCGCCCATGCCTTATACTCCCGAAGTAAAAGTCGAAGAAGAAGCAGTTGAAATCACGGAAGAAGAGCTTATGCTTGATACTTCTGATATCACGGAAAAAACAGAAGAATAATTCAAAAGGACATTGCCTTTACGGGCAGTGTCCTTTTTCTTCATTTCATACTTGCCATTTACGCGTTGTTGGTCTATAATTATATTGAGTATATATAATAAGAGGTTTTTATGAATTTTCTGACAAATTATTTTTCGGGTAAAGACACAACTTTCATCGTTTCACAGCTTATAGGCTTTGTTGCCGCCGCACTTCTCCTTCTTTCATTCCAGCAACGCACCCACAGACGAATTGTCGTTATGCAGGCGTGCTCGGGCTTTTTGTTTGCGGTTCAGTATTTTATGCTGGGAGCCTACGAAGGAATGATAGGCAATGTAGTAGGCTTCACAAGAAGCATTATATATTCATTCAGAGGTAAATCAAAGGCGGTTGACCACATCGCCTGCCCCGTTATATTTGCAATTCTTGCAGGCTTGGGCGGTCTTGCCACATACACAAGCCCCGCCTCCCTTCTTCCTATGACAGCAATGATAATTTCATCCTTCGTCATATGGAGCCCAAAAACTCAGCAGCTCAGAGCTCTGACAATGCCCACATCTGCTATGTGGCTGGTTTACAATGTAATCTGCTCATCGTATTCGGGTGTTGTGACAGAAGTTCTCAACCTTGTTTCGATAACCATAGGTCTCATAAGATTCAGAAAAAAAGATTAATACACAAAGGACGGGATAAAAATGGATGAAATCAAGTTCAGTTCATTTGCAGATTATATTATTTCGGTAGCGGCTGAAATGAAGCGTGCAGAAGGCTTACCCGTAGCTTATGCCGAACATATTTACTGTGCCGCACTGCATGTTATTTCGCAGAATAAAACTATTTCCGCCAACGCGGAGTCACCATTTGATGCAGACGAAATCAAAAGGGTATCAGAGCTTTTACACAACCGTTCAAATGACCTCAATGCCGCATTCATCAATCTGAAAAAAGCATCCTCAGCAGATAACACACCTCCCGTTCAGCGTGTAACCGCCAAGAGCAAGGCTATGATGTCCGCCAGAAAAAGAGCACAGATCAACAATCTCAGCACAATCGGTGCAGATATGATTCTGCAATGTATTCTTGACAGTCCCACCGAGGTAATAAAGACTCACATTATAGAGGGAAAACCGTTCATCCCGACGGTCACCGAGCAGGTTACCGTCAAGGAAGCTGAGCCGCAGGAAGAAGGCAAGGACAGAATTAAATCCCTGATTAATAAAACCAAAAGAATCCGTGACAGTCTGCTTGACAGAATTTTCGGTCAGGATAATGCGGTTAATGTTTTTTCAACCGGATTTTTCCAGTCTGAAATGCTTGCAATGACCGATAAAAAACGTAAAAAACCCAGAGCAACCTTTCTTTTCGCAGGTCCTCCCGGCGTAGGCAAAACCTTCCTTGCCGAAAGTGCAGCTGAAGCATTGAAGCTCCCATTCAAACGTTTCGATATGAGCGAATACTCTGATGACGAAGCGGTCATCGAATTCTGCGGTTCAGATAAGGTTTACAAAAACGGCAAAAGAGGAAATGTAACACAGTATGTTGAGGAAAATCCCCACAGTGTGATTCTTTTTGACGAAATTGAAAAAGCACATCTCAATGTTATCCACCTTTTCCTGCAAATTCTTGATGCAGGAAGGCTCAGGGATAACTATACTGATGTGGAAATTTCTTTCAAAGATACCATCCTGATTTTCACAACCAACGCAGGCAGAAAGCTTTATGAGGAATCCGAAACAGGAAACTATTCAGGACTTTCGAGAAAGGTTATACTCAAAGCCCTTGCAGGCGACAAGAACCCCAACACAGGCGAAAGCTACTTCCCCGGTGCTATTTGTTCACGCTTTGCTTCGGGAAATGTGGTTATGTTCAATCACATCGAGGCGCATAATCTCAGAACCATTGCAAAAAAAGAGGTGCTCAGACACGCGGATAACCTGAAAGCTGAGTTCGGAATAAAATCTGAATTTGATGAAAAAGTTTTTCCTGCTCTTCTTTTTGCAGAGGGCGGTTCGGCAGATGCAAGAACCGTCAGAGCAAGAGCCGAAGCATTCTATGACGGTGAGCTTTTCGAACTTTTCCGTCTGATTGATTTCTCAAAGCTTTCAAGCGGTCTGAGTAATCTTGAAAAAATCAGATTCACCGTGGCTCTGCCTGAAAACGACCCGGAAATAAGCGAGCTTTTCCACAGCAAAAGCAAAGCAAAGGTGCTTGTTTTCGCACAGGAATCCGCAACACAGGGATGGTCAATCCCCGGGGATGCGGCAGAAATAATAACGGTATCAGACCTTGACACGGCAGAGAAGCTTCTGAAAAAAGGCAATATCGATCTTATTCTCTGCGATGTATGTTTTGATGCCGCCTGCGACTGCAAGAGCCTTAACATTGCCGATATCGGCTCCCCCGGCAGAGATTTCTTCCGCCACGCAAGATGTGCCGCACCCGACACTCCCCTTTACATTTTTGAAACAAAGGCTCACAGCTTTACGGAAGAAGAGGAGTTTTCATATACCAAAGAAGGCGCACGGGATATCATACCTCTGCTTGATGACGACAAATTCAGTCAGCTTGTTGCGGAGCTTTGCGGATATATCCACCAGCAAAGAAGTATGAATAAACTGTCGAAAGCAAACAAAGTTGTAAGCTTTGAAACATCACAGACCCTTTCGGATGACGGCAAAGTTGCGGAAATATCACTTTTTGATTTTGAGCTTGCCGTTGCCGTAGACCCCGACGATTCCAGGAACATATTGAGCGACATATCACGACCTGATATTGTTTTTGACAGTATTATCGGTGCAGACAGTGCAAAAGACGAGCTCCGTTATTTTGCAAATTACCTTAAAGATCCCGACAGATTCGCTTCAACGTGGGTGAAAGTTCCCAGAGGTATTTTGCTTTACGGACCTCCCGGCACGGGCAAAACAATGCTCGCCAAAGCAATGGCAGGCGAATCCGATGTTACATTTATAAATTCCGAAGGTAACAAATTCCTTAAAAGCCATATCGGCGAGGGTTCGGCCGCAGTTCACGATTTATTCAGAACAGCACGTAAATACGCTCCTTCGATTCTGTTTATAGACGAAATCGATGCCGTTGCAAAAGAAAGAGTAGGAAACAACTCGGGCTCGGAAGATACTCTTACTGCTTTTCTTGCAGAAATGGACGGTTTCAAAACCGATCCCTCAAAACCCGTTTTTGTGCTTGCCGCAACAAACTTCAATGTTGAACCCGGCACTGCAAAAAGCCTTGATCCTGCACTTTGCAGACGCTTTGACAGAAAGGTTTATATCGGTCTGCCCGATAAGGAAGCCAGAAAAACTTACCTTACACGCAAGCTGAATTCGAATGCCGCATTTGAAATAAGTGAGCAGATGATTGAAAACATTGCAATCCGTTCTGTGGGTATGAGCCTTGCAGAGCTTGAATCAGTTTATGAGTTTGCATTAAGAAATGCCATTATATCCGAAAAATTCAAGGTAAACGACAGAGAATTGGACGAGGCTTTTGAAGGCTTTAACGGCGGCGATTCGAAGAGATGGAGTGAAGAACAGATTCTCAGAGTGGCACGCCATGAAGCGGGACACACAATCGTATGCCGTCACAGCGGAGAAAAGCCCTCATATGTAACCATTGTTTCAAGAGGAAATCACGGCGGATATATGCAGCACGGTGATAATGAAGGCAAGGGTATATTTACAAAAGACGAGCTTCTGGCAAAAATCAGAACCGCTCTGGCTGGCAGAGCCGCCGAAATGGTATATTACGGAGAAAAAGACGGCATATCAACCGGTGCTTCGGGTGACCTTGAATATGCCACAATGCTTGCTACGGATATGATTTGCAGTTACGGTATGACGGATAGCTTTGGTCTTGCCGCAATATCACCCACACAGGAGCTCCAATCGGAGGTAAGAAGTCTGATTAACACAATTCTCCGTACCGAGCTTGAAAAAGCAGTACGAATTATTGAGGATAACACAGACGCAACAAACGCTCTCGTTACTGAACTTGTTGCCAGAAATCAGCTCAGCGGCAACGAAATTGAAGCAATAATCTCACCTTCATTCAATAAAACAACCGTATAAAGGAATTACACACAATGACAATAATTGAATTTTTCGATTGGGAATCCCCCATTGAAAATATGATAAGCACGTTGCTTTGTGCTCCCGACAAGGTGGTTTTTCTCGGTGACGGAAAGAAAAAGATTGACCGCATCAGCGAAAACTACAAAAAAGTTGCCCGAAACCGAGGAATTGAAGTTGAATTCGAAGCAAAAGCAATTAACAAAAATAACCTGATGTCAATAGTGGATGCCATTGAGGAAGTGCTTAAAGACAACGACGACTGCATTATCGACCTGAGCGGCGGCGACGACCTTTCGCTGGTAGCGGTAGGCATAGTCTATTGCGACAATGCAGATAAAATCAGACTTCACCGCTTCAATATTTCGAACAGCACTATGACAGACTGCGATTCTGACGGAATACTCTGCAATTCGGCACCCCTTGAACTTACGGTTGAAGAAACCGTCGCAATCAACGGCGGCAGAATTATTTACAGTGACGAAAAATCCAACGGCACTTACTGCTGGAATTTCGACGATGAATTCACAGACGATGTTTACGTTATGTGGTCACTGTGCAAGCAAAATCCTTCACTGTGGAATTTCCAGCTCAGCATTCTTGACAAACTCCGCAGTTTTTACCTTGATTCAGACAGTCTTTCTGTCTATATAAATTTTGCAGATGCAAAAGAAGCAATGAATAACAGAGGCGAAAAATGCGAGTTCAAAACCGACCTTTACAAAAAGCTTTTTGATCTTGGAGTTATAAATAATCTGAAAATCGACCACGAAAGTATCAGCTTTTCATTCAAAAATGAGCAGGTTATGAAATGCCTCACCAAAGCAGGTCAGATACTTGAACTTATTATTGCACTGAAAGCCTCTGAACTTACCGACGATGAAGGTAAATCCGTTTACACCGATGTTATGACCGGTGTGTTTATTGATTGGGACAGCGAAATTCACGGCGATGACTGTGCGGATGTAGGCAATGAAATTGATGTAATCTTTATGAAAGGTCTTACGCCTGTTTTTATCTCCTGCAAAAACGGTATGGTTAAAATGGATGAGCTTTATAAGCTTTCTGTTGTTGCCGAGAAATTCGGAGGCAAATATGTGCGCAAGGTGCTTGCAGTAACGGAACTTGAAAAAATGGGCGAAAACGAAGCATATATCAGAGCCCGTTGCGAAGCTATGGATATAAGACTTTTTGAAAATATTGACGAAATAAGCGAAGAAAAATTTACACATGAACTGAAAAAGCTATGGAGCGCAAACTGAAATAAAAAAGCACCCCACTCGGGGTGCTTTTGGCTTTATATAACTTTTGCGCCGTGGTTCACAGGTTTTGCAAGGTAAACATTATTGCAGATTTCTCTGAGCTTCGCGGTACATTTTTCAGCTTCATCAATATTTCTGAAAATTCCGAAAACCGTAGGTCCGCTGCCGCTCATCTGGCAAAGCGACGCTCCGCAATCTCTCATTATCTTTTTGAACTCAACCCTTTCAGGCACTTCAATCACCTGCTCAAAAACATTGCCTGCATATTTGCATATACCTTCAAAATCTCCCTTTTCACAGGCGTCAAGCATACGCATACTGTCCGGTCTGTAAAGCTGTGTATTATCTGCGGCGGCATAAGCCTCTGCGGTGGAAACACCTGCCTCGGGTTTTGCAAGCACAATAAAACAATCCGCAAGTTCTTTCAAAGGTGAAAGCACACCTCCCGTACTCTGGGAAAGCTGAGTACCTCCCGCAATACAGAAGGGTACATCACTGCCTACGGAAAGACCGATTTCGCAAAGCTGCCTTTGGGTAAAGCCCGTATTCAGAATTGAATTCAGACCTGCTATAACGGCGGCGGCATCCGCACTGCCTCCTGCAAGACCTGCTGCAAAGGGAATTTTCTTTTCTATATGTATTCTGAACGAAGGCTCAATCCCTGCATATTCACAGAATTTCAGTGCCGCTTTGTATGCAATATTCTTTTGGTCTGTGGGCAGCCTGCCGTCTGAACAGGTTAAGAATATCCCCTTTTCCTTGCAGGCTTCAACAGTAACCGTATCCGCAAGATCCACCGATTGCATAACCATAAAAAGACTGTGGTATCCGTTATCGAGTCTGCCTATGATATCAAGAAAAAGATTGATTTTTGCAGGTGCGTTAACCGTTACTTTCATCTCCGTCACACTCCTTTATTCAATGGGAATAAGCGTTGGTGTTCTGTCCTGATAAACCGCAACCATATCAAAACCGCAACGAAGCGCAAGCTCGTAGCCTTTATCTATATCTGCACCCAGATGCTCTGCATAATGTGCGTCAGAGCCGATTGTTATAAGCTCACCGCCAAGCTCCTTATATCGCCTTACTATGCTTTCATCGGGCGAGGTAACACCGATTTTTTTGCGAAGACCTGCCGTATTTATTTCAAGTGATTTTTTGTTTTTGATAAGTTCAAGCAGAATTTCATCGATTATTTCGGAATATCTGCTCATATCAACGGGTTTGCCGTAATTCCCCACAATATAACGCAAGGGATATGTAAGATGTGCCAATGTATCAAATCCGCCCCATTGAGCAAGCTTCAGCTCCCACTCAAAATATTCATCGAGCAGCTTCATATAATCAATGCTTTCGTCGCTGAAATCCATATAGTAAAAATCCTGCTTATCGGGGAGATTATGTATTGAACCGATGACAAAATCGTATTTCATCGTGCTGAGAAGCTTTTCAGAAAGGGGTATATCGTAAACCGGCTGACCCAATTCCGCACCGACGCATACTATCAGCTTACCGTTAAAAGCGGAGCGTGCCTTGGCAACCTCAAAGAAAGACTGGATTGCGGTGCGGTTAAAATTCCCTTTGATGAAAGCATCCATTTCAAGGTGGTCAGTAAAAGCGACCGCTCTGAGCCCCTTCATATATGCCGTTTCCGCAAGAAACATTGTTGAATGATGACCGTCAAATGAATTATCGGTATGAGTATGAAGGTCAATAAGATTTTTAAAAGCCATATGCGGCACCCCCTTGCCTGTATATAATATCATATTTTTTACGATTGCAACAGTAAAATTAAAAAAATTATTGTTAACAGGGCAAAAATATGGTAAAATATCAAAAAAAGCAAAGGAATTTTCCGTTATGAAAATAATCGTTACGGGCTCAAAGGGTCAGCTTGGCTCCGATGTTGTTGCCCGACTTGATAAAATCGGTGCTGAGGCCGTTGAAGCAGACCTGCCCGAGCTTGATATAACAGACCCTGATGCCGTTGAAAGCTTCATAGCACAAAGCAATGCAGACGGTGTTATTCACTGCGCCGCATTCACCAATGTTGATGTTGCAGAAACAGAGCGTGAACTTTGCAGAAAAATCAATGTTGACGGAACTGCCAACATTGCAAAATCCTGCCGTAAGCACGGAATAAAACTGCTTTATATCAGCACGGATTATGTTTTCAGCGGCGAAGGCACAGAACCGTTTGAGGTGGGCACTCCCCCGTCACCCTGCAATTATTACGGCGTAACCAAACACGAGGGTGAAATTGCCGCAATGAGCGAATGCTCAAAATGCTTTGTTGTAAGAATATCCTGGGTGTTCGGTGAAAACGGCAAGAATTTTGTGAAAACAATGCTCCGTCTTGCAAAAGAACGGGATGAAATTTCCGTTGTCTGTGATCAGATCGGCTCACCCACATACACAAAAGACCTTGCAAAACTTCTTTGCGAAATGATAAAAACCGAAAAATACGGTGTTTACCATGCCACCAACGAGGACTTTTGCAGTTGGGCTGAATTTGCAAAAACCATTATGGAATATTCGGGCACGGATACCCGAATTATTCCAATAAGCAGTGCGGAATACAAATCAGTTGCCGTAAGACCCGCAAACTCCCGTCTTTCAAAAAATTCTCTTGACGAAAACGGCTTTGAGCGTCTTCCATCGTGGCAGAATGCACTCAGAAATTTTCTTGACAATGTAAATTAAATTTGAACAAACGGCATATCTGCAAATTCAGTCTTGTAAATATGCCGTTTTTCTATTATAATGTATTGGATAATATAAAATTCGGAGCGTATTAATGAACAACGAAAACAAAAAAGTTAATAACGCTGAAAATAAAGACAGCAAGAAGAAATCAGTTCTTGATGAAATTGCAGACGGTTTTTATGATCTGTCGGAGCTTTACTCACAGCCTGTGCAAAAAAAGACTCTGACCCGTGAAGAAGAGCTTAAACGCAAGGATGAAGAACGGCGTGCTCTTGAAATGCAGGCAATTAAAGAAGACATTGAGCGCAGATATTCTTTGCAGCTTGAAACGGCACAGAGCAAGGCTTCACCCAAAAAGAAGCCTGCACCTGTTACGGAAACCGCACATATTGACAGCCGTGAGGCGGTAAAGGAAGAGCTTGAAAGAATTGACGGCATAATCAACGACGGCTCTCTTTCCGTTTCCGATGCTGAAAGCAAGGAAGAAAAGCCCGTTAAAAAGTCAGCCAGGAAAAAGAAAGCAAAAAAAGAGCGCATCAAAAAAGAAACAGCAGAAAAGACCTTTGACACCGAGGAACTGAACCCCGTTTATGCTCTTTTCTATAACTACGGCAACACAATATGCACCGTACTCAGTGCGGTTCTGGCGGCAGTTTTCGGCTTAATCAAAAAGCCTTTTATTTCCCTTTATAAATTTCTTTCCAGAGTTACAGAAAGCACAAAACGCAAAACTACCGTAAAACTGAGAAATACAGTTAAAGAAGCTGCTCACTTCCGTAAAGAAATAAAGCATGCCGGCAAATCAATAAGGCGAGCTTTTAAAAAGCCCCTTTCACTTCCGTCGGTGCTTTCCCGCTACATCAGGCTTGCCATACACAGACACAGCGGTCTGCTGAAATCAGCGACAAATATTCTTTTGCCCATAGGTGCTCTGGCAGTTTTCCTCATTACGGTAAACTATTGGAACAATGCAACCTTCGCTCTTGAAGTTATTTATAATGACCGAAGCATAGGATATATCAGCAACGAATCTGTTTATGTTGAGGCAAAGAGCCTTGTAAAAGACCGTCTGACCGGCAGTGTTTATGCAGACACTTCGAAGGTTGAAGCTACCGTTGCCGCATCCCCCAACCTTAATGCAAGCTACAATCTGAGCATTGTCTCGGTTGATGAACTCAACGATGCTCAGGCTATTTCTGATAAAATTATCGAAAACTCCGTTGACAATCTTACCAACGCCTGCGGTGTTTATATTGACGGCGAATTCATCTGTGCAGTGAAAAATGAGGCAGATGCCAAAACCGTATTTTACGACATTCTCGAACCATATGAAGCGGAGGCAGAGCTTAACGGCTACGCAATCGGCTTTGCTGAAAACATTGACTACGTTCAGGGTCTTTACCGTGACGATAAGGATGTTATGTGGGAAGCTTCGCAGCTTGCAGAAATACTTAACGGTGAAGAAAAGCTTATAAGCATCAGAAAAATCGTCACCACAACATCTGTTCAGGATATCAGGTATGAAACCGTCAAGAGGCGTGACGCCACCAAATACAGCGGTTACAGACAGGTGCTTCAAAAGGGTATCAACGGCAGTGAAAGAGTTATCAAAACTCAGATATATATTGACGGAGTTCTGCAAGATACAGAGTATCTTTATGAAACAATAACCGAACCCGTTGCCGAAGTTGTTGTTGTAGGTACACGCACATCATACGGCGGAGTATATATAGGCGAAGCTTCGGATTCAGGCTTCTTGTGGCCTGCACCCAGCTGCCACAGAGTAAGTTCACCTTACGGCTGGCGAAGCAGCGGCTGGCATAACGGCATTGACCTTGTCAAGGCAGGCGGCGGCGCATCGGGCACACCCGTTATTGCTTCCAGAAGCGGCAGAGTTGAGGTTGTTCAGCGAAGCAGTTCGGGCTACGGCAACATGGTACTCATCAATCACGGCGACGGCTATAAAACACGTTACGCCCATATGATTAAAGGCTCAATTACCGTTTCTGTGGGCGACTATGTTGAAGCAGGCAGAACCATCGGTAAAGTCGGTTCAACGGGTAACTCCACGGGACCCCACCTTCACTTTGAGGTTATCCGCAACGGTGAAACCCAGAACCCTAAAAACTATATTTATTAAAAAAGACACCGCAGAGTGCTCAATGCACAATGCGGTGTTATTTTTACTTGATCTGTTCTGCCGAAACAACAGCAAGTATGTTTTCATCTACGGTAAATCTTATGTTAAAACCTGCAAAGTCTATGCCGTATACTCTGTCGGGTTCATTCTGATAGCCGGGTCTGGGGTCCTGAGCAAGAACTGCTTTCAGTGCCGCCTGCTTGCCTTCGGGTATCACATCAAGAATCTCATCTGGAATTTCAACCGTCAATCTCCCCTCTTTTTCATTGAGGGCAAAACCGTTGCTTGCTTTGGGATGGGAGTCAACATATGGAAGGTACGGCTTTATATCGTAAATAGGTGTACCGTCAAGCAAATCCGCACCTGCCACACGGAGAACAACACCGTATTTTTCGGTTTTTTCCGTTCCCATAAGCCTTACACTTGAAAGACCTACGGGGTTTGGTCTGAACGGTGAACGGGTTGCAAAAACGCCCATTCTTTTGTTTCCGCCGAGTCTTGGCGGACGAACGGTGGGGCTCCACTCTTTATCCGCACATTCCGAAAACTGCCACAAAAGCCAGATATGAGAATATTCTTCAATTCCCCTGAGGGCTTCGGGCACACGGTATTCAGGCTCAAATATAATTGTTGCTTCAAGTTCGTCAACAAGACCGCTCTGACGGGGGATGCCGAATTTTGAAGTGAAATCGGTGTGAATATGCGCAATTATCTTCATATTTTTCTCCTTGAAAAAACGCTGAAATTACTTTATACGAATGCAATCGCCATTGTCCTCGATTTCAACAAAACAGGGTTTTTCATATCCCGTACAGTTGGGAGAATGATATGTCAGATACAAACTGTCTTTTCCGCCAAAAATCATACCGTGGCCGCCGTCATCATCAATAAGCGGAGCAAGATGCTCAAAATTCATGCTGAGTTCACCGTCATTGAATCTGACAAGACATTCTGCGTATTTGCCTTTTATGAAAGTTGACCACAGCATCAGAAGTTCACCCGTCTTTGTGCGGTACATAAAAGGACCGTCGGTTATTCTGTGGTCATTTTCATTTTTGATTTCCTCTGCCCAGCAAGGCTCAGATGCCTTGAAAAGTGTGATTGCATCCCCGATACTTCCGGTAAGATCATCGCTTAAAGGCGCATAGCATATTGTGCCGTCAATAATCTGAGTATGCTCGTGACAAAAAACAATATACGGCTTTCCTTCTTTGTTTACATAGAGAGTGCCGTCAAGGCATTCCCATTCCTCAGGTGTAACAACGCCGTTACTGTGCGGTGCAAAGGGACCGAGAGGATTGTCCGCTTTCAGGATATATGTGCCCCTGAGTCCGTTGCTCTTTCTTGTGAAGGTTGCAAACATATAGTAACTGCCATTGTATTTGTGCACTTCGGGTGCCCAGTTCACATTCAGATTCATACCGTATTTTTCGGAATTGAAGCACTCTACGGGCTCGCTCCAATTTTCAAGGTCAGTTGATATATACACATCAAAGCCTGCGGTTTTCTGACCGAAATTTTCTGCCCTTGTGCCGTACATATAATATTTTTCGTTTTCATAAAGAACAAACGGATCGCGGATATTTATTTCACTGTTTTTCATTTTATATACCTCTTTTCGCCTTTGAATACGGTAATTAATGTTCATTGGGTTGATTATAACATAAAAATACCGGGGTTTCAACGAAAAAGAACAGGGAACGGCAAAACCGTTCCCTGTTGATGTTATAAGCCTAATAACTCTTTTTTCTTTGCATCAAATTCTTCTTGAGTAATTGCACCGTTGTCAAGCAAGTCTTTGTACTTTTTCAGCTCGTCGGCATTTGTTGTTTCCTGAATATTGTTGACAACCGTCTGCTGTGTTTCTTTGGAATCTGCAATAAACGATGAACGCTTTGCAAAAGCAACAACTACCGCTGCAAAAAGTAAACCTATAATGATTACTCCGGGGAAATTCTCTGACGAAACAATATAAAGGTCTTCTCCGTCTGATGTACAAGTGACAAGAGTGAACACCGTAATGATAAGAAGCAATATTGCAACTGCACCGTGGGCTTTGCCGTCTTTATATGTGCTTTTGGAAATTATGGAAATGATACACATTACCGCGGAGAGAAGGAACAAAACATACATGGGAATGGAAAAGAAGGAAAATCTTCCTATAAGATCAGCGGCAGAAGTCTCATAAGGTTGACTCCACACACCGTCACCCATCACCGTGATGTTATCCAGATGCAGGAGAACAAATGATATGATTAATAAAACCAACTGAACAGCATTTGCAATTTTTTTCTTCATAATAATAACCACCTTTTATTTGTATTTTATTCATTATATCAGTATATATTTGCTTTTTCAAGTGCTTTTGCGTAATCGCACCTAATTTTTGGTTTATAATCAAACCGCACCCCTTACTTAAAAATTGTGATTCAGGGATGCGGTCTGATAAATTTCATAAAACATAAGAAAAATCCCCTGAAACCTTAAAGTTTCAAGGGATTGGAGCTGCTAGGCGGAATTGAACCGCCGACCTCATCCTTACCAAGGATGCGCTCTACCACCTGAGCCATAGCAGCAAATTATGATAATTTTTATCGTTCATACCGAACGCAAATTATATTACCATAATGTTTGAATTTTTTCAAGTGTTTTTTCAAAAATTTTTTAAATATTATATAATTCCTTTATCCACTGCCTTTTCAACAAGCTCCGCAAACAGTGCACAGGACCAGCTGAACCAGCTTCTTGTGAATTTATCGGGGTCATTGGCATCAAAGCCCTCGTGCATATAGCCCGTATCACCGTCTGTTGTTTCAAGCATACGGAGAACATCGCGGATTTCGTCAGGGTCGTTGGTTGAAAGACCCTGCATTGAAAGTGCAATATGCCATATATAACCCTCAGGTGTGTGAGGGCTGCCTACACCCTTTGCAAATTTACCCTCGTAATAATAGGGATTATCCTTGCTGAGAATAAAACTTCGTGTGTTCAGATAGATTTCATCGTCATAACCGCAGAAGCCCAGATAAGGTGCAGAAAGAAGGCTGGGCACATTTGCATCGTCAAAAAGGAAGTAATCGCCTTTACCGTTTACCTCGCAGGCATAGATTCTGCCGTGGTTTTCGCTTTCGACAACCGCATATTTTTCTATACCCTCTGCAATATCCTTTTTAAGGCTCTCACATTCCGCAATCAGTGCGGCTTCTTCGGGATATGCCGCATTGAGCATTTCCGAAAGATAACCCAGCACAACAACAGCAAACATATTTGAGGCAACAAGATAGCCGTAGCGGCAGGCATCGTCGCTGGGCCTGAAACCCGACCAGGTCATACCCGTATAGTCAACGGGTTCACCCATACCGTCATTGTGAATTGTATCCTGATGAGAACAATTCTTTCTTGTGAATCTGTAAGGTGATTTTTCAAAATGGTGCTGTTCTGTACGCCACAGATTGACAGTGATTTTTGTGCTTTCGATAAAATCCTCACCAAGCACACTGCAATCCCCCGTTGCCTTCCAATAAAGATAAGCAAGACGGATCGGATAACAAAGGGAATCTATCTCATATTTTCTTTCCCACACAATGGGATGATTTTCGGGGTAATCGTCAAACTCTTTATGGTCGTTGGGCTCCTTTTTATATGCATTTGCGTAGGGCTCCATAGTAATATACATTCTCTGTCTTTTGATTACTCCTTTGATTATTTCACGGATATCCTCATTATCTTTTGCAAGAGGAATATAGTGTGAAACCTCAGCGGTTGAATCGCGGAGCCACATTGCGGGAATATCTCCCGTAAGCACAAAAACAGAGCCGTCGGGCATAAATTCAGTTGCGGTTTCAAGGGTATTGGGATAGCAATTACGGTAAAGCTTTGCAAGCTTGGGGCTGTATTTTTCAATAACGGAGCAATATTCATCCATTCTTTTTTCAACGCAGGCAGGAATTTTCATAAAATCTTTCCTTTCGGAGGTTATTTTAATTTATGATATAACTTTGTTTATTGGATGTCAACCTGATTTTAAACTTTTTGTTAACAGGCTTAATTGTTACACAGACATATTTACTGTAACATTCAAATGTGATAAAATAAATCAGAGGTGATTTACCCAATGAAAGAATACGGTCTTGTTCTTGCAGGCGGCGGTGCAAAAGGAATTTATCAGCTCGGTGCCTGGAAAGCAATGAGAGAACTGGGAATTGAATTCAATGTTGTTGCAGGAGTTTCAATAGGTTCAATCAACGGTGCTCTTATTGCATCGGATTGTTATGACGAAGCTGTTGCACTGTGGAAATGTGCATCGGTGGACAAGGGTGTTAAAATAGCCGGCGAGCTGAAAGACCCCGAAAATCTTTTCAGCTTTAAAAATGCAGGTGTGCTGATTAAAGAAATAATGCGTAACAAGGGCATAGATGCCTCCCCTACCAAAGATCTTCTGTTGCAGTTTATCGACGAAGAAAAGGTGCGCCGTTCTCCCGTAAAATTCGGTATGGTTACATTCAATCTCAGTGAATTTGCTCCGGTTGAAATATTCATAGATAAAATTCCCGAGGGTGAGCTTGTTGACTTTCTTCTGGCATCATCAAAAGTGCCGGGTGTGAGCAAAATCGGTCCAGAGGATGAAAGATATCTTGACGGCGGTGTTTATGACAATGCACCCATCGGACTTCTCCGCAAAAACGGTTACAACCGAATAATTGTTGTTGATATTTCATCAATCAAGGGTCTGGGACATAAAAGTGATATGACCAACGCAGAGTTTGTGTATATCCGCCCGTTTGACATCGAGGATTTGGGTGCCGCCTTTGATTTCAGCGAAGAAATGTATGAAAAGCGCCTCAATATGGGGTATCTTGACACACGCAAGGCATTCGGACACCTTTCAGGCAGACAGTTTTATTTTGAGCCCGATGTTTTCAGAAAAATGATTGATGAATACGGTGCTGACGCAGTTGAGCAGCTTGAAGAACTCGGTGATCAGCTTGGCATGGAAAGATTCAGAATATTAAGCAGAGAAAACTTTCTGTTTGAACTGAAAACAAAATATATTGAATACCGCAAAGAACAACAGCTTAAAGAGGAAGAAACTGAGCAGAAATTCTACGCCCCCATTCTGAAAAGACTTTCAAAACTTAACCCTGACGATGATTATGCCGATGCATTTGCGGTGTTGGACAATCTGATAATATAAAAAAGGTGAGCTTGCACAAAGCAGGCTCACCTTTATCTTTTATATATCAATTATTTGCGGGGTTACTCCCAGAGCCGGGATAAGAATATTCAGAACATCCTCGGTGCGGATTTTAAGCGTTGCGGAATTATCGCTCGGATGACAGCAGATATACTCCTCCTTGATGACATCGCTGTCTGCTGCAAGGGAGATCTTTTTTTCACCGTCAAAAATAAGGCTTGTGATACTCAGTGCCCCCGGTGAAGTATTCAGCAGATTTTCCATATACTCACCCGACGCAAAGGAAAGCCTTGAACATCCCAGTTTTTTTGAAACATCCTTTGTCACAAATCGTTTGTCATCCCTTATCATAAGCAGATAAAAAACCTTACCCGAATCGGTTTTGAGCAGAAGATTCTTACAGATTCTGCCGCCGATAAGCTTATTTACCGCCTGACACTCTTCAAGTGTATACACGGGATTATGGGTTACAATATCATATTTTATTCCGTTTTCATCAAGAAAACGGCACACCGATAATGCCTTTTCGCTTAATTCCATAACACAATCACTGTCCGTAAAACGCAGATGCAAAATTTTCGCCGTCAATTCTGACGGTTTTCCACGGTCCTCCGCTTCTGTCCTCGTGAATAAGCATATTATCCTCAAAAGTATGAATTCCCGAATATGAGCTTTTTCCTCTTGAAATTGCCCAGTAGCCGTCAGGCTCATTCTCCTGTGCCGGATAGATGCTTTCGTCAAGAGTGAATTCTCCGTCATAGAGAGTACCGCAGCAGAAATATACGATTTCATCATTCTTATTGAATTCTATATAGCATCGGCTGTAACGGCTCTGAATAACATATGCACCGCTTTCGGTCTTTGAAAATTCAAGAAATTCCTCAACGGTTTCCTCATCGCCGTCTTCAATCGCGTAAATATATCGCAGGCTGTCAGTTTCTTCATCGTATTCGGCTGTGTAGCTTTTCACCGTAGATTCCGAAACAAAAAGCAGCTCATAATTTCCGCCGTCGGAATTGAAGGTGATATTCATACCCTCGCTTTGAAGTTTGTAGTAATCCTGTGCGGTCTGATTTGTCATATCCTGGGTAAATCCTTCGGTGATTGACAAAGTTTCAATTATAAACGGTTCAAAGGAAGTGAGGATATAATTATCATCAAGAAAATATTCATCTTTATTCTCTGACCTTATAACCGCATTGTGTGCATCTTCAAGTATTGAGATCTTTGCGCTCATTGCAGATAATACCGCCTCAAATCTGCTCAGACAGCCCTGAAAATCCTTATCGGTATTGGTAATGTTGAGCATATCGGCGGTTATGACTCTGTCATCCCCTTTATCGGAGCAGGCACAGAGAAACAAAAGCATAAACGCAAGCAAAACTGCAAATGTTCTTTTCATTCATATTCTCCCAAAAAAGGAGTATGGCATTAACCATACTCCCGACAAAATCAATTTTTTTCGCTGAGAATTTTTGCAAGTTCGTCCATAAATGTGTTGATATCCTTGAACTGGCGGTATACCGATGCAAAACGCACATAAGCAACTTCATCAAGTTCTCTGAGTTTATCCATTGCAAGCTCACCGATATGAACGGATGTAACCTCTCTGTCAAGAGAATTCTGAAGTGTTGCTTCAATTTCGTTGACAGCCTTCTCAATGGCATCAAGAGGAACAGGGCGTTTCTCGCAGGCTCTGAGCATACCGTTGAAAAGCTTACTGCGGTCAAACACTTCTCTGGACTTATCTTTTTTGACTACGATAACAGGAACGCTTTCGATTATTTCATATGTTGTGAAACGCTTCTGACAGCTTATGCACTCTCTGCGGCGGCGGATACGCTCGCCTTCATCGGTAGGTCTTGAATCGATAACCTTGCTTTCTTCACAGCCGCAAAACGGACATTTCATAATCTCCACACTCCTCGGAAGTTATATATAATTTATTTCAGTATAACATATTTTGTTGATTTTGCAAGCTATTTCACAAATTTTGCAGATATTCAAGAGATCGGATAAGCTCACTTTCATCACCGAAGCCTGCACGGTAAAGCTCAATAACACCGCTTCCCTTATAACCTGCACTCTCCATAATTTCAAACAGCTTTCTGAATTCAAAATTGCCCTTTGACGGTGCAACACAGTCGCTCTGTGCATTATGGTCGCTGAGATGAATATGCGAAATACTGCTTTTGAATTCCTCCGCAAAGGCAAGAGGCTCAAAGCCCGACCTTACCGCTTGCTTCACATCAAAAACCATTCTGAAATCATCGCCCAATGCATCACGCATTTCACGAAGGAAACCGGGGCTTTGGCTGAAATGGGAACAAACATTTTCCTGACAGACGGTGACACCTGATTCCCTGCCTGCCTCAACAAGCCAACGGAAACGGCTGAAATATTCTTCTTTTTCAATCTGACCCGGCAACTTCATACCGTGAATAACAGAGATATCCGCACCTGCAAGAGCAGTCATTTCAAAGCATTTTTTATAGAATTCACGGGCATCAAGATAGCGGCGTTCATAATTACCGAAAAGCATAAAAGTTTCGGAAAAGGAGGAAAACGGATGAACAGAAACAATTTCCATTCCGTATTCCGTCTTGATTTCATTGAGCTTTTTTATGAATTCATGTGTGGTTTCACTTATTGAATTAAGAAAAATCTCGCAGGTTTTAACCCCTGCCCTGCCGAGGGTTTCAAGCGCCTTTTCCGTAGACATAGGGTAAAGGCAGGAGGTTGAAATTCCCAGGTTCATTTGCGGTCATTCCTTATCTGGCAATATTTTAGGTTTGAATACACGGCAGGTTTAATGTATAATTGAACACAAGGAGTGAATCTACCGTGTTAAAAATTTTTAAAAATCTTCACCGCAGAACGAAAGTTACGGTTGCCGTCTGCTGGTCTGCGGTTATTCTTATTCTTACGGCATCCGCAGTGCTTTACATAGGCGCAGGCGGAATTTTTGATTATTATACCGCTGTCGAACTGAGCGAAACTCTGCTTGCCCTTTGCAGGCCTGCATCGGTTATTGCTTTTCTCGCATCTCTGGGCTGTGAATACGCCGCAAAGCAAAAGAATAACACATAGGATTATACCACAGAGAAATTATTATTTCAACATTGCAAAAAAGTCGGGAATATATCTCGACTTTTTTATTTTATTATGATATTATATATTAGTATTATTGCGTTAAAGCGCAAAAACAGGAGGCGTTTTTATGCTCAGAGTGGCAATGCTTTCAAAATGGCACGTTCATGCCGAGGGCTATGCAAGAGAACTTATTGAAACAGGAAAAGTCAAAATCACCGCCGTATGGGATGAAAAGCCCGAAAGAGGCGAAGAATGGGCAAGCAGACTTGGTGCTGATTTTGAACCTGACCTTGATAAATTGCTGGCAAGGGATGATGTTGATGCAGTATGCTGCAACACCCCCACAACAATGCACACCGATGTGCTTATCCGTGCCGCAAAGGCAGGTAAACACATTTTTACCGAAAAAACACTGGCCTGCACCGTTGAGGAATGCAGACAGATTGCAAAAACTGTTGAAGAAAACGGAGTTACATTCGTAATTTCATTCCCTCACAAAGCCTGGCCCGTTGTAAAATTTGCAAAAGAGCATATTGAAAACGGAGATTTCGGCAGAGTTACAAATGTCAGAATACGCAATGCACACAACGGTGTCAGCGGCAAATGGCTGCCTGAATACTGGTTTGTAAAGGACGACTGTGCAGGCGGTGCAATGATGGATTTAGGCTGCCATCCCATGTATCTGCTTTCATATCTTTGCGGCAAGCCAAAAAAGATTACAGGTATTTCAAACATCCTTTTCGGCACCGCAGTTGATGAAAATGCAATTTCCGTAATCGAATTCGAAAACGGAATTATCGGTGTATCCGAAACATCCTTTGTTGCATTCTCATCACCCTATACCATTGAGGTCCACGGCACCGAAGGTATTCTTCTGTGGCAGGGCGGCGAAATCAAATACAAAACAACCCAGACCGCCAAGCTTAACAAAGGCTTTATTTCACCCGATAATCTTCCCAAGGAAGACGAAAAGCCCATCCCCCGCTTTGTTGATGCCTGCATTAACGGTACAGGCTCACCCGAAGGTCTCGGTATGGATGATGCCATTGCACTTGCGGAACTTCTTGAAAACACTTACATATCATATGAAACGGGCAAAACCGTTGAAATAAAATAACAAGGAGAAAAAAATGAAAACCGAACTTCATTACTATGATATATTCCCCAAGGTTTTCCCTGCGGGTAAAGAAGTTACAATCACAATAAAACCTCTGGGTTATCACGCAGATTTTAAAAATCCCGATAAGATTTCACTTCACATTTACGGTCTTGATGACGGTAATCCCAGAGATTACCCTCACAGAGGCAACGGCTATGAAATTCCCTTTGAGTTTGACGGCTGCATAAAATTCACTCACACCTTCCCCCGTGAGCAGCAATATTATGTGAGAATAATGGAAAAAGAAACCGGCAAAAGACTTCTTCAGCTCAGCGTTTATGCTCTTGACGAAGACCTTTGCGGCAGATACCCCCTCATAGGTGACCTTCATATGCACACCTGCCGTTCAGACGGCAAGCAGTGCCCCGCAATCGTATGCGCAAATTACAGAAAACACGGCTACGATTTCTTTGCAATCACTGACCACAACAGATATTACCCGTCACTTGAAGCTATCGAAACATTCAAGGATGTTCCCATTGAATTCAACATCTGCCCCGGTGAAGAAGTTCATCTTCCCGACCTTGCGCCTGACCACATAAACGATGTTCACATCGTCAACTTCGGCGGCAAATATTCTGTAAATGCAATTCTCCTTGACGAGCATACCGAGGAATTCGGCAACGATATTGATAAGCGCCGTTTTGAAGGCTTCCCCGCCCCCGATCAGCTTACCGAGGACGAATACAGAGCTGAGGTTGATGCACTTGCTGCAACTCTTGACATTCCCGAAGGCATTGAGCCTTTCACATATGCAAGCTGTGTATGGGTATTCAACCACATCAAAAAGGCTGAGGGTCTGGGTATATTCTGCCATCCTTACTGGCTTTCAAATGTTCATCAGGTACCCGAAAACATAACAAATTATATGCTCAAAACCCATCCATTTGATGCTTTCGAGGTTCTCGGTGGCGAAAACTACTACGAGCACAACGGCTTTCAGACTCACAAATACTACGAAATCAAAGCTCAGGGCTACAATTTCCCCATTGTGGGCAGTACGGACAGCCACAGTTCAATAAACAACCGCAATGCTTTTATCTGCTCAACAATGGTATTCTCGCCTGCCAACGAGTGCGAAGCAATTATTGATTCAATCAAGAAGTATTATTCGATTGCCATTGACGGCATAAGCACCGAATTCAGGCTTGTAGGCGATTTCAGACTCGCACGCTATGCCACCTTCCTTCTTCAGGATTACTTCCCCCTGCACGATGACCTTTGCTACGAAGAAGGCAGAGCAATGAAGGATTATGCCTGCGGTATTGAAGGAGCAAAGGAAACACTTGAATTCATCAGCGGAAGAATCAAAAAACAGCGCGAAAAATATTTCGCATTCTGAGGAGGTAAATACAGTGGAAAAACAGCGTTCACTTGAAGCCGCTGAAATGAAGCACCCGAACAAAATCGGATTCAGAGACGGTCTGGGCTATGCATTCGGTGATGCGGCAAACCTTTTTGTGCTTACTTATGTTTCATCCTACCTTAAAGTTTTCTACACAGATATTCTTAAAGTAGCTGAAAACAAAATCACAACACTGCTTCTTATCGCAAGACTCTGGGACGCAATCAACGACCCCCTCTGGGGCAACATTGTTGCAAAGAAAAGACCAAACAAAGACGGCAAATTCAGGCCCTACATAAAATGGTTTGCGGTTCCTCTGGGAATTATGGCGGCACTTTGCTTCGTTAATTTCAGAGATTTCACCGCAAGCGAAACTCTTGTTATCGCTCTTATGTATATCACCTATATCGGCTACGGTATGATGTATACAACAATCAACATTCCCTACGGTTCACTTGCATCCGTTATTACCGACGACCCAGACGGCAGAACCCTTCTTTCTACCTTCCGTTCAATCGGTGCAGGTCTTGGCGGTGCTGTTCCCCTGCTTATCGGACCCATGGTCATATACACCGTAACCGGAACAAACAGCCAGGGTGTTGCCGTTAAAGCCGCAGACGCAGGCGGTATGCTCAAATTCGGTGTAATAATGGGCGTTCTTTCAATAATCTTCTTCTTCCTTTGCTTTACAAACACCAAAGAAAGAGTTGCATCCGAGGAAGAACCTCAGGTTGATATCAAAAAGACTTATATCGGCATGCTTAAAAGCAGACCTTTCGTTGTTGCTGCACTCTCAGGCATTCTTATCAGCGGTCAGCTTCAATTCGCATCTCTCAACCAGTATCTTTACAAAAACTTCTTTGAGAACACCGACCTTTCAATTATCGGCACAATAGCAAACTACCTTCCCATGGCAGTTATGATTTTCTTTATGCCCAAACTTGTCAAGAAATTCGGCAAGCAGGAGCTTTGCAGTGTAGGCACTTTCTTCTCAGCAGTTGCAGCCGTGCTTATGTTCTTCATCGTTCCCCACTGTGACAGACTTGGCAGCGGCCCTGTTGTATTTATGATATTCACATTCATAATCGGCTTCGGTTACTCGTTTGTAAGCATCACAAACTGGGCAATCATTACCGACGTTATCGACTATCAGGAATACAAAACAGGTATCAGAAGCGAAAGTGCAGTATATGCAGTTTACACCTTCTGCCGCAATCTCGGTCAGACCATTGCCGATGTCGGCGGTATGAAGCTTCTTGGTGCTGTTGCAGGCTACAACGGTGCAATCCACGGCTCAGCAGGCTATGTTGAAGGCGTCGGCGAAGGCATTCTTTTCGTATGCACAATCATTCCTGCAATCGTTTATACTCTTGTATTCATTCTTTTCAAATTCGGCTATCCCCTTAACAAGTCAAAGCTGGATGTTATGTATAAGGACCTCAGAGTAAGACGCGAAGTAACAGAATAAGAAAAGCCCCGTACAGTCAATCTGTACGGGGTTAAATTTTACCTTACCACCTGTTTTCAACGTATTCGCAGAAGGTGTTCATATCCTTTATTTCAATCTTTGTGCCGTCATCAAGGGTAACATCGCCGTTCCATATTCCGAAAACCTGATGGCAGTTCATCCTGCCTACTTTGAAATCAACATCCGTATGGTTATCAAAGGTGGGCATCATAGTCATATTGAACCTGCCGTCCTCGGAAACAAACTTCCAGGGTTCGAGGAATCTGTCCTTGGGGAATTTTTCAACATCAACCGCACCGAATTTATGAACCTTGCCGTCATAGAAAATGCAGGTTTCGGTGGCATTGCTTTCGTTGCCGATTGCCCAGGTGATTTCAAAGCCGAGAAGATGTTTTTCGCCTTTTTCATCTGTTATGTACTGATTACCGCTTCCCCAATACCATACCATTTTGTGAACGGTATTTACTCTGCCCCAGTCAAGTGTGCAGAAAGCGGCATCCTTTGAGAATTCATATACATAATCGCCGCATACAAATTTACCCTCGCAAGGCATACACATCTGCTTGGTTGTCATGAAATACTTGGTATCGTCGCCATCAAAAGGAAAGACAGTTGTTATGTTTTCAAGACCGGGCATAATATCCATAGAAACATTGACCTCAACGCTCTTGCCCTTATACTTGCCTTTGTACCAAAGACTTCTCTCTGTTTCTTTTGTATCAAAATCAAACTCGGTTTTGCCGATTTTATCCTTGTATCTGTTGGGCACATCACCTTTTGCAGGAGGAACATGCTTATTGGCACCCAGGAAATACTGCATGGAATCGCAGATAATTTCGCCCGTTCTGATGTTGGTAAGCTTTGCGCCCACATAGCCGCCCACATTGATATTTGCAAAGCTGACAAGAATCTGCATTTCTCCGTCGTAAATGGTATAGAAATCCCATTCCTTACGGCTCATAATGCCCGTTTTAACCAGATTGCGGTCGTACTCAAAAACATTGCGTCTCGCCCATCCCTTGGCGTTCAGAGTGCCGTCAGGATTAAGCAGAGGGGTACTTTCGGTATATTCGGTCTGCTTTGATTTTTCTGCCCAATCCTTGAAGGGTACATAGGTTCTTTTAAGTTCCTTGCTCATTTTATCTTCCTCCCTTATAAGGATATTTTACAACTATTTCTGCTGTTTTTCAACAGAAATATAATTATTTCAGACATTATGTAACCGTTACTACACAATCACATGATAAAGTGATATTTGATGAATTGATTTCAAACTTAATTTTCACAAACAAACCCTGTTATTCCGTATATATAACAACAGGACCATACAGTCCGCCTGATACAGAGTCTTTCGCGTATTCAAGCTCCGTTTTGAAATAAGGAGAAAGCTCTTTAATGCTCCATTTATCAAAATAATCGGTGTGTAAGTACCAATTAGCTGATGTGTTGGTCACAACAACTTCCAGCAAATTTTCCTTCCGAATCAGACCTGCGGGTATTTTTAAGCTGTACGGCGGCATCAGAGATGTCCCTAAAAACCGATTGTTCAGATATACCGAAGCTGTAAAACGAACATCACCGAGATTAATCATGCCTTCTTTGCCTGCTTTTTCATCAGGAAGTTTAAATGTTGTTTTGTAAACACCGCTTCCTGAGTAGTCACTGCCAATCAGACAAGACCAGTCACCGGGTTTTATGGGCACAAATTTGTCAGAATGATTTATATTATCAAATCCCTTTTCACCGCAGATAAGTTCTGTTTCCTTTCGGAAGAGAAACTTATCTGCAATATCGAATCTGCTTTTAAATTCTTTTTTATTCTCTGCACCATATTTTTCATCTGTCAGCATTATAACAGCCGTTTCACCCGTGGCAAGATAAATGGTCAGAACTCCGTTTTCAGTTTGCAAATTCTGAAATTCACCGCTTTCCAAATCAAGCAGATAACCGCTTGATAATGGCAGATGAACACGGTAATCGTTGATTTCTTCCGATTCGTTGAAAAGAATATAAATTTCTGCATTCTCAGTTTTTCTTTGCATTGCACGCAAGCCTACACCGTCGGTCTGAATCACGGGATTAAGGTCGGAAAAGTTATACGAAACAATCCCTCCGCAATCGGTAAAACGAGTTAATGCTCTTTTTGTTGCCTCGGAAATATAAGCTTTTTCGGGAATGACAATATGTTTGTATTTTGCCACACCAATCTGAATACTGCCATCTACGATTATTTCCGCAGTCTGTATAACATCATCATCAATGATATCAAAATCAACCGTCATATCTTCGAGCTTTCTTCCGAGAGCATCAAATTCTTTTGCAACGGTTTCGGAATTGAGCCTGCCCTGAAAATCGGAGACAGGATAATACAATGCGGTTTCGCAAATGCGTTCACCCAGAGAAGATATATAAGACAAGCGTTCCGTATAACGGTTGAACTGACCGAGATAACGGTAACAAGGCTGGCTCTCCGTAAATATCGGAAGCTCCTGTGCAAGAAGCTGACCTTTTCTTCCCAAAGGAAAATTAAACGGATTAAAAATGTTTATTCCTCTTACAGCCTGATAACCAACGGTATATCGCATCATATCATAAGTAAGTCCGGGACCTGCAACACCGAAAACCTCGCTCATTGCAAGCTTTGTTCCGTTTTGTGCGGCAGCAGACGAAGCATATCTCGGAAAAAATCCGTTATAAGCGTTCATATCATCTTTGATTTTTGCTTTGGTTTCAGGATAAAGCTGACGCCATATAACATCAATCCCTGGAATATCAAAGCACCGCAGGGCTCGCATCAGATTAAAGTTTCCGCCGCCGTTCATACAACCGTCAGGTCTATGGTCTTTGTCAAGATGTCCCGTAAAAGCAAAACCGTTTTCATTTGCCCATTTTTTGCAGGGAAGCAAATAATTTTTGCAGAATGTATGACTGCATAAATCATACCAACGGCGAAGAATATGAACATTTTCTTCCGTCGGGCTTTCTTTGTTTTCTATGAGCGGAAGATACGGCAAAACGGATTCGCCGTAAATTTGCTCATATTTATCAGCCAAATCTTTGTTGAAAGGATTTAGAAAAGCTTTCGGCTCGTCGGTAAACACAGCAGTGAATTTCCGCGTTGCCGATGCATATTTATGATGAGTGATTTCAATAAAATATTCCGTTGCATTTCTGTTGAGTAAATCAGGATAATTACCGCCGGAAGCATATTCGGGACGGTCTTTGACAACCTTTCCGCATGCACTGCCTGACGGCCATCCGCCCTCATCGTAAATCCAACAATTCATTCCCTGTGAAGTTCCCTTGTTAATTGCATAAGCACAAAGTTCAAAGAATTCTTCGGAAAGATAGTCGGGCGAAAGATTTGTGGGCATACTGTCAGGGCGGAAATTCTTCGGTTCGGGAAGAATATAAAATGCACGTATGCCAAGCCTCTGCATTTCACCAAGCTGTTCATCTATAATTTCACGGGTACAGATATCGTTCCACACCCAGATATATACGGGTGCATACGAAACATCCGGAGATATGAAACTGTTCAAATCAAATTTATCGTTGTTTCTCATTGTTGTCACCTTTGATTTTTAAACATCTGTGTCATATTTACCTTGCTTTTTCAAGCGATTGACAAAACACTTCAAGGCAATAACCATTGCAACGTAAAGCACGGCAAGCAGAACGGGATAAATCTTTATTCCGAACAGACTGCTTATCAGACTGACCGCAGGAGGAGCAAGCATAACACCGATATATGCAAATGCTATCTGCGAACCCATAATCGACTGTGATACTTCTTTCCCAAAATTATGCGGTGTCAGATGAATCATATTCGGATAAATTGAACCGTTACCCAAGCCTATAAGGAATAAACCGATAACGGAAAATGCGCCGTGCAAGGGAAGGAGCATTATTGTAACAGCAGGGGCAAGAATAACTGTGCCGATGCCGATTCGTTTCCAGGTGCTGATTTTATTGGAAATCAAACCCGAAACGAAACGTCCTATTGACATTCCGACATAATAGACTGTCAACGCAAGTGCACCGTGTTCTGCCTCAAATCCTTTTTCCGAAACAAGATATGTGCTTCCCCATACTCCGCAGGCATATTCGATTGCATTTGTTGCAAGCATAATTATCCACACAAGACGAATATCCGCCTTTTTTGCCATCTGTAAAAGAGTAAGATTTACCTCTTTTTCTTCTTCCGTTTCTTCGGAGGAAGATGTCTTTTTCCAAAATGGAACAGAAAAAATCAACAGTAAAGTTATACCAAGCTGCACATAAAAAGCATAACGGTAACCTCCACGCCAACCTATGTTACTTAACGCTTGTGACATAAGATAAGGACTGAGAGATACTCCCACACCGTAAAAGCAATGAAGAAAATTCATATGGCTCGCTTTGAAATGAAGCGCAACATAGTTGTTAAGTCCCGAATCAATCGCACCTGCGCCAAGACCGAGAACAACAGCAAGCGGTATCATAAACCAAAAAGATGGTGCAAATGAGTAGCCGAGCAACGCCGCCGCAGTCATAGCCGTGCTGAAAGCAGTAACCTTTGCTGTTCCCAATTTATTGAGTATTTTCGCACTGAACATACTGGACAAAACAGTACATCCCGAAATGAGGAAAGTAACAGCACTTACTGCTTCAACAGGAATATTCAGTTCTGTATGTATTGCAGGCCAGGCAGAGCCGATAAGCGAATCGGGAACTCCGAGACCTATAAAAGCTATGTATATTATGATAAGAAGTAAAGTTGCCAAAATCAATTGCCTCCACAAAAAATATCCAGACAAATTCTTGTTTGCAGAATTGATTATATCACACATAATCTGAATTTACAATCAGGTACGGGAGTA
The DNA here is from genome assembly GCA_036309745.1 of Acutalibacteraceae bacterium. Taxonomy (GTDB): domain Bacteria; phylum Bacillota; class Clostridia; order Oscillospirales; family Acutalibacteraceae; genus CAG-177. The sequence goes on from JAXJTD010000075.1 coordinate 129,053, forward strand.
TAAAATCAATACGAAGCATTGTATGTAATCCATCCAAAAGAATGCACCTTGCGGAGATAACACGCAACTTTGCTGACTGCATACATTCAACGGCTATTATATGCCAATCCTTCGGATTGGATAAAAAACAAAGCACTTCCGAAGAAGTGCTTTGTTTTTTGGAGGTGCCACCCGGATTTGAACCGGGGAATCAGAGTTTTGCAGACTCGTGCCTTACCACTTGGCTATGGCACCATACACTATTAAATTATGCAGTCCAACAGGAATTTATGCTAAAAAAAATGGAGCGGATGACGAGGCTCGAACTCGCTACCTCCACCTTGGCAAGGTGGCGCTCTACC
>JAXJTD010000076.1:0-1988 GCA_036309745.1 Acutalibacteraceae bacterium
AACGATTTCGGCGGCAAGTCTTGCCGTGAAGGTCACCTTGCCATTACCGAATTTCTCGGCGCATTCTGCAATTGTATGAAGCTCAGAGGGTGTGAAAAGTCCTGCAACTGTCACAACTCTGCCGGAAAAGCAATCCGTACCTCTATTACGTAAAAAGCCTCGTGCTTTTACACTCATAATTTGTTCTTTTGTAAGCATATTGTTTACCTCTTTGAAATTGACATAATGGGGATTTTGTGATAGAATATATTATATCACTTTTTATGCGATAAGTCAATATATTTGAGGTTAACAAAGAAGATCATGACGAAAAGTAGAATCCTTATTTATATTTTGGTCGTGGCTGTTGTCATGACCTTACTCAGCGCGCTTGCCTCGTGCGGTAATACCGATGATTTAGTTGATGATACCGTCACGTTTACAGACGCACTTGAACGCAAGGTGACAATCCCCAAAAATCCCGAAAGAGTTGCAGCATTACTTGGAAGCTTTTCCGATGTGTGGTTGTTGTCCGGTGGTAAGCTCTGCGCTTCTGCCGAGGATGCTTGGGAGGATTTTTGCTTGGAGCTTGGCGATGCTGTCAATCTTGGAGGCGCTCATTCGCCGAGCCTTGAGCTTCTCATATCAGCTGATCCCGATTTCGTGATCGCAAGCGCATCAACCGCCTCCAACGTGGAAATGAAGGAATCCCTCGATGCTATGGGAATCACCGTTGCATATTTTGACGTGGATAATTTCGATGATTATCTGAAGATGCTCGATATATGTACCGACATTACCGGTCGCAAGGATTTGTATGAGCAGAACGGACTTGCTATTAAGGAGCAGATCGATGAGATAAAAACAGAGTATAAAAATGCAGATATTCCCGACGGTGAACGAAAAGTCCTGTTGCTACGAGCCGCTTCGAGTTTTGTGAAGGCAAAAGGCAGTAGCGGAACGATCCTCGGCGAAATGCTCAGCAGTATGGGTTGTATCAATATTGCCGACAGCGATACAAGTCTGCTTGAAAATTTGAGCGTGGAGGCAGTGATACGGGAAGAACCGCACCATATCTTTGTGGTAACGATGGGAAGTGATACCGAAGCGGCGATGCAGTCGCTTGAAAACATGATGAAGGAGAATCCCGCTTGGGGGACGCTTGATGCGGTTAAGAACGGAAGATTGCACGCTATGGATAAAACGCTGTTCAATCTGAAGCCGAATGCTCGCTGGGCAGAATCATACGAGATATTATATGAAAAGCTTACAAAAAAATAGGATCGTGTACACATATGCGATATCGCTCGCAGTATTGCTTCTGTCCGTTATCCTTGGCATATTGCTCGGATCAACCAAGATTAGCCTTTCGGATATGCTTGGAGCAATTGTCAGAGGCGATTATCAAAGCCCCGAAGCAAGAATCTTACTATACGTCAGATTGCCGAGAGTTCTCGGAAGTCTTATATGCGGCATAGCTCTTGCGGTGTCGGGCGCGGTTATACAGGGCGTTCTTGCAAACAGACTTGCGTCCCCAAGTATTATCGGTGTCAATGCCGGTGCAGGTCTTGCGGTCACACTTTGTTCTGCATTTGGTATCATCGGTGGATGGCAGCTTTCGCTGTTTTCCTTCCTCGGAGCATTTTTTGCGGTCATGATTGTCAGCATCGGTGCAAAGAAATGGGGAGCATCACGAGGTACTGTTATATTGCTCGGCGTTGCATTGAATGCTTTTCTCGGCGCGATCTCGGATACCGTTAAGACCTTCATTCCCGAAGTCAGCATTATAAGTAATGATTTCAGAGTGGGAGATTTTTCCGCCGTTACCTATGCGAAGGTGATTCCTGCCGCAGTTGCAATCATTGTTGCCGTAATCGTTCTGCAAACATTCGCAAGCGACCTTGACGTGTTGACGCTCGGTGATGAAAATGCCAAAGGTCTTGGACTGAATACGGGCGTTATGCGAATTGTATTCTTGATGCTGTCGGCGCTTTTAGCAGGCGCGGCTG
>JAXJTD010000077.1:0-1577 GCA_036309745.1 Acutalibacteraceae bacterium
ATCAGACAGAGCAGTTCAAATTCAACGCAATTATTGAACAGATAAGACAGTGCCACGCAAAAGGTCAACCCGTGCTTGTGGGTACTGTTTCAATTGAAAAGAGCGAAAAGCTTTCTTCAGCCCTTAAAAAGTGCGGAATCAAGCACAATGTACTCAACGCAAAACACCACGATAAAGAAGCTGAAATTGTTGCTCAGGCAGGTAAGCTTGGTGCTGTTACAATCGCCACAAACATGGCAGGCCGAGGCACCGATATTATGCTTGGCGGTAATGCTGAATATCTTGCAAAAAGTGAAATGAGAAAGCTTGAATATTCTGAAGAACTCATTGCAGAGGCAACAGCTTTCGGTGACACAGACAACGAAGATATTATTGAAGCAAGACAGAAATTCAAAGAACTTGAAGCCAAGTATAAGGCTGAAATTTCAGGCGAAGCTGAAAAAGTAAGAGAAGCAGGCGGCCTTTATATCATCGGTACAGAGCGCCACGAATCAAGACGAATTGACAACCAGCTCAGAGGTCGTTCAGGCCGTCAGGGTGACCCGGGTGAAAGCAAGTTCTTCCTTTCAATGCAGGATGATCTTCTCCGTCTTTTCGGCGGTGACAGAATGATGAGCGTTATGAAGAGTCTTCCCGTTGACGACGATATGCCGATTGAAGTAAGTATGCTTGCAAAACAGGTTGAAGGTGCTCAGAGAAAGGTTGAAGGTAATAACTTTGCCGTAAGACGCAATGTGCTTTCATTTGATGATGTTATGAACCGTCAGAGAGAAATCATTTACGGTCAGCGTGACAAAGTGCTCAAGGGTGAAAACATCAAGCCCATCATCGAAAAAATGATTGATGATTCAATCGGCGATTCCGTTGAATTCTTCTGCCCCGCAAATATCCCCTCTGCAGAATGGCACCTCGCCTCACTTCGTGAAAAGTATAACGGCTGGCTCACTTCTGAAAATGACTTCACAGAAGAAAACCTCAGAAGCGACGACATATTCGATATGCTTACTGAAAGAGCTCACAAGCTCCATGCTGAACGAGAGTCACTTTACGGTGAAGAAGCAATGCGTGAAATTGAAAGAGCCATGCTTCTTCGCAATGTTGACCTTAAATGGATGGATTACATTGACGCTATGGATGAACTCAAGCGCAGTGTGGGTCTTCTTGCATACGGTCAGAAAGATCCCGTTGTGGCATTCAGAGAATTGAGCTACGATATGTTTGAAGAAATGACAAACTCCATTCGTGACGATACAGTTAAGGTTGTTCTTTCAGTTAAATTCAGAACTGAAGAAGAAATCAAGCGTGAACAGGTTGCAAAGGTAACTGCAACAAGCGGCTCAGGCGATGGCAGTGAAAAAGGCAGAACCGTGAGAAACGACAAAAAGAAAGTTGGCGTAAACGATCCCTGTCCTTGCGGAAGCGGAAAGAAATATAAAAAGTGCTGTGGCAGACCCGGAGCAGAAAAGAAATAACTGATAAAAACAGTCTTGTTCAAACGAGCAAGACTGTTTTTAAAATCAAACCGCACAAAAAAGGCAGTCATTTCGACTGCCTTTCAGACTGTCGATAAAGGCACA
>JAXJTD010000078.1:0-1835 GCA_036309745.1 Acutalibacteraceae bacterium
TCATAGAATTGTCCCCGGATTGAGGACGATTCTGCCGTATCAAAACGCAAAACTAATGAAATTTTGAAGTTTTGCGTTTATTTTATAGGCGGTGAGGTGATTGGAAGATGTATATCAGAAGAGATCAACTTTTAAACAAGCTTGTCCGATATCAAAAAAAGGACATTGTGAAGGTGATTACCGGTATCCGCAGATGCGGAAAGTCTGTACTTTTGAATGAATTATTTTATGACTGCCTTTTGTCCGAGGGTGTTCCTTCGGATCATATTATCAAAGTGTCGCTTGATCTGAAGAAATGGGAGTCGCTGCGGGACGGAGATATGCTTTATCATTATATAGCCGGGGCTATACATGATGACGAGCTGTACTATGTGTTTCTGGATGAGATCCAGCTTGTAGATGGGTTTGAGGAAATAGTCAATTCGATCAAGGCGGAATTCAATACGGATGTATATATTACCGGTTCCAATTCCAAGCTGCTGTCTCACGATATCAATACAATCTTTCGCGGACGTGGTATTGAAATAAAGGTTTTCCCGCTGTCGTTTGCCGAATTTCTTGCGTACAGGCAGATCGACAAAACGGATGCATTTTATGAGTATGTGCAGTTCGGCGGACTGCCCTATGCTGTCCGGGAAACGGAAGAACAGGAAAAACGAGCCTATCTGGATATGATGGTAAACACGGTGGTCACCAGGGATATGATAGATCGCTATGATATCCGTAATGAGGCGTTGTTTATTGCATTAATAGAGCACCTCTGTTCATCGATCGGCGCATATGTTTCCACAAATAAAATCACAAACACGCTGAAAAGCAATGGTTTTAAGTCGGTGGATAATGAAACTATCAGCAGATATCTAAGCCATATTTGTGATGCTTTTCTCTTTTATCGTGTAAACCGATATGATATTAAGGGGAAGGAGTATTTGAAGACTCAGAATAAGTATTATGCTGCTGATATGGGGCTTCGTAATGCGGCAATTCATTACAGGCAGATCGAGATCACGCATATTATTGAAAATCTCGTATATCTGGAGCTGCTTCGTCGGGACTATATTGTAGATATCGGGAAAAATCGGGAAAAAGAAATTGATTTTGTCGCCAGGGAACTCGGCGGCAGGCAATATTACATCCAGGTCTCTTACACTATACAGGACGAGGCGGTGAAGGAACGGGAGATTTCAGCGTTCCACAAGCTCGATGACGGATATAAGAAGATTCTGATCACTATGGATCGAAATCCGTTGTCGAATCTTGAGAATGGATACCGGATGATGTATTTACTGGATTTTCTGCTGAATGAGAATGCCTTGGAAAAAGCGTAATTATCAAAACGCAAAACCTCAAAAACTAATAGGTTTTGCGTTTTATCAGAGAGGCTTAAACAGATATACTTTAGCTTGTCGTGGGAGCTGCAGCCACTTTTGGTGGGCAAGGCACTCCTGAAGAAGTTGATAATATTAAGGGCTTTGGAGACTTATGGAGAGAGTGATAAAAATACTTTTCGTCTGCCACGGCACTATTCTGTAAAAGCCCGGAGAGCCAGTAAAATCAAGGGTGTCAGAGGGGAGAAAGGGGTCTTAGTACACCACGAGTACACCAATTGAGGGCGGTTGGGAAGAGCTGTTTAAGAAATGAAGGAAAGAGACCTGGAAGTGCCTCTGTTGTGACGCACTATTTTTTAAAAAATTTAATACCGATGTGGCGGAAACAGAAAACAGATACAGCTGACGGATTGTTTCCGGATTCTGAAATTGTGAAACAACTTGTTGCGTAATTTATTCATAATATGTTAGTGAAAACGAGTCCCTGGCCGCAAGTATGTTTATGAA
>JAXJTD010000079.1:0-3700 GCA_036309745.1 Acutalibacteraceae bacterium
AAAAAATACTATGAAGAGCACAAGGAAGAAATATTAGCGAAACAGAAAAAATATTATTATGAAAACAAGGGAAAAATGAAAGAAAAGAACCGTAAAAGGTACGAAAATAATAAAGAGTATTTTTCTGATTATCATAATAAGTATTATGAAGAACATAAGGAAGAACTGAAAGAATATGCTAAAGAGTATTACAAAAAGCATAAGAAGCATTATAAACGCTATATGGAGAACTACTACCGCAAGAAGTGCGGGCTAAAGCCGTTAAAGGAGATACCGATAAATGAGGGATAAACTATATTTAAGCGGGAAAATAACGGGGCGGGTCCCGGAAGATTATCGGGAACAGTTCGCCTATGCAGAACGGTACTACAAGAACGGCGGTTTTGATGTTATAAACCCCGTCACGATAGGAGAAACATTGCCGGGAAAACCTTCTTATAATGACTATATGAAAGCAGATCTTGAAGCGTTAAGAACCTGTACGCATATAGTAATGCTAGAAGGCTGGGAAGAAAGCAAAGGCGCAAATAAAGAATTGAAAGAAGCGCAAAAACTAGGGCTTGAGATAATTTTTTTCAGAAAAATAAAAAAATAGTATTGACATTTTTAATAATTGTTTATATTATTTAATCATCAAGCGGATAACTAACCCGCTACGGAGGATAATATGACAGATGTTAAAGAAATCACATCAGAAACAGTAATTGGGGCACTTAACGAGCGCCAGAGCCTTAAAGCACAGATTGAAGAAATGACAGCCCGCATTAAGGAACTTGAAGCTTCAATCGAAGAAGAAATCGGAACAGGAACATTCCACTGTAACGGTTTCAGCGTATCTTGCCTTGATAAAGAAACAACTCGTTTCGATACAACAAGATTTAAGGCAGAACAGCCGGAAGTTTATGCAGAATATTGCAAGACTTCAACAGTACATAGCTTCACGGTTCGTGAACTTACAAAATAAAACAAGGGGCGGGCGGTAATAACTGCCTGCCTTTTTTAGGGGGATATATGAAAGAACTTAAAGTAACTATAAGAGCAGAAAATGATGAAGAAATCAGGGAGTTCCACATTGAAGGAACTAAAGCCTATATCGAAAAAGCCGTTTATGAACTTGAAGCGACTTATAATCACTTGACAATCAAATATCTTTAGGAGGAAATAAATGATAAATTGTAAAAATGAAGTCATGCAGCGCATTAAAAGCGCTAAGCCGGGCGACCCGTCCGTTCTTGTATCTCTTGAGGCACTTGAGGCGCTTCCTGAGATTTATTCTGCTACCATTGTAGCCGTTCCGTTCGCTATCCCGCGCAACAAGGAATCAAACGAGGACTGGAGCGTTGTAGCAACTTATCCAAACGTTATGTATATGCCGACGGTTAATTTACTCAGCCGTATTGCAGATGCTCGCGGTGTTTCCGGTCTTGATAACGGTTCACAGAAGCAGGTAATTCAGTTAATCGACTGGAATCGTGTAACCATGAAGTACGACGCACCGCCTCAGCTTGTAAACTACCCTGTAGGTTATGAAGTAGTTAAGCAGGGCTCAGTCATGCAGGAAGACGGAACCGAGCGTATTTCTGACCCTGCAATCATTCTTTACAATGTTTTTGAACGCTGTAATGAATTATGGACTAAGGAAGAATCGGCAACAGAAAATTACACAAAATGCACCGTATCAAGTAACGGTTCAAGACTGTATACAAACAAATACGGGAAGCAGGAAATCTGCAAATATGACAGCCAGTCTAAGCGCATGGCACATTTAGCCGGGGAGATGAAGTTTGCAGAAGTAAAAGCAAACATGAAAGCCCGGAATCTTGTTATCAGAACACTTTGCGGACTTCAGACAGGATACAACATCGACCAGTTAGCCGGCGGTTGTTTTTATGTAGGCAAAATCTTGCGTTCTAATTTTGCGATAAAATCAGAACACGCTGCCCGTCTTGCGGGGCTCAGCAAGAATACAGGTGCTACAGAAGAACTTTACGGCTATACTACACCGCAGGAAGAACCGCTACCGATTACAGAATCGTTCGATATTGCCCCGGAAGAACCGGAGGCTGTACCTGTAGCACCGGCGCTTAACCGTGAACTTGCCATTAAGAAAATCGAAAAATATTTTGAGTTTAATCTTGTGGACGAGTCAAAAAAAGAAAGCGCTCAGAACCTTCTTAACTGGCTGAAATCAGATACAGAAGCCGAAAAGAATGAGCGCTATTGGGCGCGTGCGGTTGAAGTTATCGCTCAGATAGAGTCCGAATTATCCAGCGACTTAATTGTAAAATGAAATATTTAAAACCCTATGCAAGAGCGCTGATATTTCTTGAAATGTGCGCTACAGAAGATTTTACTACTTATCAGAAATGTTACTGCGCCCTTACGGGGCGTGCGCACGAGAAATCTAACCGCGTGCGCACGATTTTTGAACAAAGGAGAAAATTAAATGGGAACAGCAAAAAAGAACAGATTGCAGGAACTGGAGAACGTACTTCTTGATCAGATAGAAAAACTGAATCAGGACGATATTGCAAGCGACAAGGAAGCCGCGCAGGTACTTATAGAACGAAGTCAGGCCATGAGTAACCTTGCAAACAGTTATATCAGCATAAACCGCCTGAAACTTGATGTAGTAAAAGAGCTTAATAACTCCGGTGGACTTTATGAAGATTATTTAGGTATAGAGGATAAAAGCCATGCAAATTGAAAAGTTTGAATATAACAAAATCCAAAATTACTTAGAGGCAATAATTATTATATCCGAGCATGGGAAAACGGCTGAGCACGATGCCGCAGGACAGTTAGCGATAGACCTCAGTAACTATATCAGCAGGTTTAACCCGGAGCCGAGTAACGATGAAGAATTTTAGAAAAATATGGAATGCAGAAACGAACGGTTTTATAATCGAAAATAAAAATATGAATGAAGATTATAATGCGTTTTATTCTGCATTTCTGGAAAGGTTCCCCGATAGCAGCGTAACCTTTACCGCATTTAAGAACCAGGTATCCCGGCTTAAATGCGGACGTTACGGCCGTAAGGATTTTTCCACAAGAATACGGCCGCTTTATTCTGAACAGGAAAAAAAGTCTTATGTCAGAATAAAAATCGGGGAACCGAATGTCTGGATAAGTAAGGCGCAGTGGGTATGGCTTAACACGCATCCGGCTGAAGCATGGGAGCATTTTTCCAATCAGAAGAAATACCTTTATATCTTTCTAGACGGGAACAACCGTAACTTTTCGCCTGATAATATCGAATGCGTCGAGCGTGCAATTATCGGGATAATAAACCAGCAGTTTAAACTGGGGACCGACCCGAGATTAAATAGAATAAGAATATTACAGGCAAAAATGCAGCATGAGTCTAACCTTCTAGGCGTAAAAATCGGCACTCATATTCAATATGGTTCTTACATAAGAAGTAAAGAAACTATGAGGCAATCGACAAGAAATGCGTGGAGAAAATTAAGCCCGGAAGAACGGCGGAAGCGCAGCCAAATATCGGCGCATAAACAATGGGAAAAAATTAAAAACGATCCGGAGAGATTAGAAAAATACAGGGCATATCTTAGAGAATATGCAAGAAATCAAAGGAGAAATAAATGAATAAGAAAATCGGTGACAAAATCAAATATCAGGAATGGCACTATGGCACTATTGTAGCCATTAAAGACGGCATGGCAGAAATTGAAACGGC
>JAXJTD010000080.1:0-8201 GCA_036309745.1 Acutalibacteraceae bacterium
AATCCATGTTGTGTGTCTCCTCGACGGCTTTCGCCGTGACTGCCCTGACCGCTTCGTTGTAGGCAGTCTCCGTTACTTCTTCAATAAACGACTCAGCGTCCCCGATTTGCATGTCCAGTTCCTGCATCTGCTGTCTCTGTTTCCGTATCGTGTCGTAGTTCGCCTCGACGGTTTTTTTCTGGCGGCTGAGTTCCCTTGCCGCCTGATCGAGGTTTTCCCTCGTCATGTCAACACTAGCCTGTGTCCTTTCGAGTGTTTCCTTCTTTTCCTCAAGCAGCGACTTCACATCCTTAAGTTCCCGGTCTTTATCCCGGATCTGGGAAGAAGTCTCTTCAATGACTTTCTGATCTTCACTGATTTGAGACTCAGCATCTTCCAGCGTCTGCCGTTTTTCATGAAGCTGGGCTTCCGTGTGTTTGAGCATCTGCTGTTTTTCGCCAAACTGCGATTCCATTTCTTTCAAGGCACGTTCCTTTTCTCCGATTCGGGCGTCGGCTTCGCTGATCTCCTGCTGTTTTTGTCCGATCTGCGTTTCCTGTTCCGCCAATTTCTGTTTTTGCTTCATCAGGATGTAATCCTGCTTTTCCAAATACTTCCGCCCGCCGTAGGACGGCTCCTCGTCAAGATTGAGTCCATACTGCTTACAGATATCGAACAGCATCGTGCGACAGATGAAATCAAACATGACCTTCCGGTTGTTTGTTTTGCTCTTCGGTTTGTCCGGATAGGGGAGTGTGACGCCCAACGCTTCGAGCGCTTTGTCCTGCGCGGGCTGAACTTCCCCATACTGGTTTACCACGTCGAAGACATGCCGTTCATGGATGTGCGGAGTTGCTTCGTCCAGATGCAGTGCCCAGTTCAGGATGTGGACGTTCGTGCCAAAGCGTTTTTCAAATGCCGAAAAATAATCAGACGCGATCTTTAATAAAACTACCGAATCTACATGTTCCTCTTTTGTCCCGATCTGAATGATCGACTCTTCCGGGCAGGTCTTTTTATTCAGCCGAAGGTCTTCCGTTGTCCTGTCCCGTTCCGGGTGCCCCCGCTTGAAGTTCCGCTCGTGCTGTCCGTCGCAGTAATCAAAATAGCGCTGGCTGTAAAAGGCCTGCTCGACTTTTTCAAACCTGGAGGAAAGTTCCTCACGCTCCCGCATTTCTGTTGTCGCAAATCCCTGGTAGCAGTCCCACAGGAAATCTATCTTTGCAAGTTCGGGATCGATGTGTTCTGAATTCTCGATCTTGAAATTCCTGTCGTTGTGCTTCGGATTGTAAACACCGTTTTTTCCGGAGCGCCCGTTGTGCCTTGTGAGTTTCATTCAAAGTTTCTCCTTCCTGCTTTTCCTTTTTCCAAAACCTGCCTTCCTGCAAAAATGCCAGGTGATCAAAACTGAAATTTTCCGCTTTTGGGGCGGCAGGTAATACCCAGTACAAAGTGACGATTTTCATCACTTTTACTGGGCGGGGTTGCACCCTCGACCCGCTATGCAGGGATGCTTCGCCCCTGCACCCAGATAAGAAGCTGCCGCCTCTAACTCTGCCAAAGGGAACTGCGTTCCCCTTGACCCCTTGCTCCGTCAAACTGAACTCTGATGTTATCCCAAAATCATATTTCCGTCTCACCGGATTTTACGGAGCCGTTTGCCTGACGCTTTCAAAAAAATAGCCGCCGACTTTTTCACCACCATCCACAATCCACAAGAGAGCGGGGAGTGAAAGCATCAACGGATTCTAAAACTGTATTGGCCTGTGCTTATCATATTCGGCTTTTGTTATATTACTGCGCGGCTGATCCTGACTGACTGATGCAAAATAAGTAAAAGCCCTCAACTTCACGGTTGAGAGCTTTTGGTTTACCCATTATTAAATAAAATATATTAATAACTGTCCTATCGATTCTTCCCTAATCCAACCTTGAAGAGGGTAGCCATTTCTTCCTTTCCTTTATCAGTGCTCAAATCATCGATACTCATTTCACCTTTGAAGACAAGCTCCATGATTCCGATATACGCCTCGCCTAAAGCGGCAGTAATTACTCCGGCTGTTCCAGAAGAAATCGCTCCACCAACAACAGATCCGGCACCCGGAATCAGTTTTATCAGATTTGAAACAACGGTCTTTCCCAATAAGGTTGCCCCACCAGCTCCTATCGTCGATGAAAGAAACGCCGTTAAAATACTTTTGTTTACATCGAATCCAAATATTACAGTAATCGATGCTATCATCGCGAGCTGTGTTGGTATCAGTAACGCACAGTCAGAGAACGGGATTGGTGCAGCTCCTTCACTTGCCGCCACAACGGTTGCGGTTGCTACAGCTGCCTGTGCACGACGTTTTTTTTCGGAAAGGCTCACTATCTGAACATTTTGAAGAGTATCCATAAGGTCATCAGAAAGAGCCTCACCCATCACACGAATTAAAACATCCAACCCATATGATTTTGCAGTATACTCATCATCAATCTCATAGTCTTTAGCCAATACCGGAACTATCTGGATAACATCAAGATTTTCTTCTAAAAGAGTCTTACGAAGCAAGTTCGCATTATTTTTTGAGAATGATTGAGTCAGAACAACAATAATCGGTACTTGAGTAAGCTGGTTTTCTTTTGAAAGTTCTTTAATCCATTCGATTTCTTCTGGTTCAACTCTGTTCGAGGCAGTATTGATACAATACCATATACAATGAATAGCCTTGTTGATATCTTGTGTTGCGAGACATTTGCTTATTGTATCGACCACCTCTTGCTTAACCTGTTTCTGAACCTCTTTTCCAAGTTCAAAGCCACGAGTATCATAAATCGTTAAAGGAAGCTTTCAATCATTTATAAAAACACATTTTTACATTCATTTATTATTCTTTTCAGTGTCGCCGGAACCCCGCCCTACGTTCAAGGCAACTCGCCACATCCCACATGTGGATTAATTTGATATGGCTCCCATTACGATTTATTACTGCCAACTAATCTTAGCTACTCTGCCAAGATAAAAATCATCGTCATCCTCATCTTCATCACGCCAAACCCTCAAATAATAGTTATCGGGTTCGAGCATCTTTGTCCTTGCAAGAGTACCATTTGCAGAAGATATAGAAATCCGTTTGCCCTTTTTCGTATAGACTGCAAAATTAATCGTGTCTGTATCATCAAGCCTTGTCAGCTTTGCGGAAATAGATTTACGATTAGAGATAGGTAGCCTATACCACTGACTGCACTCTCTTCCAACCTGAAAAGAAACCATCTTTGCTTTTCCAGAAGGAAGTTTTGTAGCAGTCGATCTACAATAGTTTCTAACCTCAGTAGTCGGGTAAAAGGCATATTTGATTTTTGTTGTATTATTTGCGTGAAGATAATATGTACCTTTTGGCAACACCTGATAGTATGCCTTTTTGCCATCGAAGTCGATGATCGAATTGGAATATTCAAGGTCACGCCCCTTCTTAAATGACCGATAAAGTGCTATGCTGTCAGACTTGTTACTGCAATAAAAAACAGTGACCCCTGGCTGTGTGATTTTCACACGATACATTTCAAATGTGTCAATGTCTGTATGCGTTTTCTTGTCATACTTAGAAGTGTAATCGCGTGCTGTTACAACACTGTTTGGCGCAAGGTCGATAACCTTGTACGCATAAGCCTGTTTATCTTTTGCAAATACAGTTGTCGGCACCATCATTGCCATAATGAGAACAATAGCTACAAGTTTCTTAAAGCTTTTCATGATTTCTCTCCTTTCGTTGAAATATAATTGGCAATCCATTATGCGCACTCAGGATTGTGTGTTACCTTATTTCTGCAAATCTAACATTTCTTTTGGAAGAAAAGGTTTCATTTTCCTTGTGTACCAATACTCACGCCCGTTTGACCATTTACAATCCTGCCATTTTCTTCGTTTTGTATCGTACCTAAGACCGTCACCATACTTCCCATTTCCACGCCGAGAGTGTTTATAAATATATCTGACCGAACCATCTTTGCGATTCGTTTGCGTAAACTGCTTTTTTCTCATGTTTCCTACAGTGATGTACCAGTCACGCTTTACGATTTCTCCGCTACCGTTGAAGTAAAACCATTTGCCATCTATAATCCTGAAATCTGATACAGTGGCAGAACCTTTTGGATACTTTTTACTTTTTGTTTTATGGCAATAATATAGCCGATCTTTGTAATTTACCCAGCCGTATTGCATCTTCCCATTTTTAAACACATAAATGTGTCTATCTGGCATCGTGTATACGCCATCTTTATATATCGTAGTTATCTTGGGTGTTGCATATACGGTTGTTCCGAAACAGAAAACTATAATAAGAGCTAATGCTATTATGCTATTAATTCTTCTCATTCGTTTTTCTTCACCTCCACGCAAACAAATGGACAAGCAATAGACCTACGCCCTTTCGTAAGCGTATAACTGTGTGTGTCTTGTAAGTTTCACCATGATTCGGTATAACCAAACTGGATCAACCATGAAGTGAAGTAGTCATTCCTTGAAAACTGCATAGTGCAATGGACATGGATTCATCTGCTACAAAATAGGTATTCCTTTTCTGTAATGGATTGGATCACCATGATCCAGAGTCATCATCATGCGATTTTATCCTTTTTCATCTTTTTTTCCTCCATCAATTTTCCAACAGTCAACTGTTATTGTCTTCCTCTCAATATAGTAATATCGTTAATATTCCGTTTTAGATAGCATTATTGTCAGAAGTTTTTGCCTATTTGTAACAAAAAAGCGCATACAATCACTTCTTGAAAGATTCGGGTATCCTTTCAAAAAAATTACATGCGCAAATCATCAATTAGATATTAGTCAGCCGTCATGTTTCAGTGCTCCACAATATGATAATCATATATGTTTACGTTACTCACTGTCTTATCACATGTGAATACAGATTGGGTAAGCATATTATTGACTTATGCGAACTATTAAGTCTTAACCTGCTTATATCCACACACATCGATTTCCATAGATTATATCATTATGAAGATTCCGTGACAATCAATCGGGCTTGTGCACCCTGTATTTTTTTAATACTTTCCTGTCCCCTAAAAGAATCCCTCGGGCGAAGATCTGAAACGTCCGAGGGATCACTCTAATTCTTGTTTACAGTTACATAATCGGATATAATTGTTGCATGGCAAATGTTATTATCATCCTGTTGCTGCCATTCTGTTTAACTGGTGCATTTTCTTTGAGTTTCACCGGCCTGTCTTTATTCCTTGTTCTTCTCCCTGTCCATTTCTTTCTTCATATACCAGAAGGCACCAAACATGATGCCTCAGAGCACCAGAAACAGGATACAGACATCAACATTTGTAAAAATTGCGCAAATCCAGTGTATATGAACTCAGGATTTCAAATTGAACATTTTATCCGTAAATAATTCAGCCATAAAACTTATCGAAATTACACAGATCAGAGATCCACCTTTGTTTCACCACCATTCGCCTCTTCCGTCCAAATGTCAAGAACCAGCCCAATCGTCGCAAAGTCGAGAACCCGTCCTCACAACATCGCAAAAGGAACAGCAACATGGCCAATTCTTTCCGGTCTTTATCATTTTCCCCAAAAAGTGTGTTCAAATCGGTTCCTTACGTTTCTGGTTCACTAGTATACTTTCACTGACCCCTATCAAAAGTGAGTTCATCGTTCTACGATGGAAAAGGAGAAAATCATGATTCTAATCTGCGATAATTTCCATAACTTTTTGTAGCTGACGCTCATAGGGTCCTCCCAAACGATCTGAATCCTGAACAAAATGCAAAAAAGCCGCGTCATTCCTGCAAATCAAATCATTTTTACTCTATCATTGACACTTTAAACTTTCAATCAATTCTTGTGGTTTTCAAGAATTCTGTTGAAGAATTCAAGAAAACTGTGAACCGCCAATCTCTAGTCCAAGGGAATGACGTCCCAGTACACTCATCTACTGTGGTCTTGGTTTTAGTCTATCACGACGAAATATCCCAAGTAATCAGCCTGATTTCTCCAAAGATCATAGATCTTCCAAGCCTCATTCAGTAGACTCGAATAATTTTCAGACAAAACACATCCATGGTTGCGATCCTACTGGTCAGATAATGGACGATCAGTTCAGATCCTCATCGGCTTTCGTTCTAACTGGCTTCATGCTCAGTGTACTCCTTTTCTTCTTTTTTCGTGTTTGCTTTCTTCACGACTTCCTCTACGTCATATCCGATCATCCCTTCCGGCACGTCGGCTTCTGTTCTGGTCATGAGTCGCATATCATTATACTGAGCTTTGGTATACTTTGGGCTTGTCGCGTTAAGTTCCGCCCTCCGTTTCGCCCTTCTGGCGTCTCTGATTGGCTTGTATTTCTCCTCCCACTTCTGATGTTTGCCGTTGGCCTTCCTGCGCAGGTAGTTCTGATGTAACCGTTTCTTTCTTTCCTCGAACTTCCGACGTTCCTCTTCCTGAGCGGCGGCTGTTTCCGGATCAACAGGCTCGGCGGGCGGGACAAAGTTCCCGATGAAAGAAAAGTAGATATCGACTCGCTGTGTGGTCTGGACACTTCCTTTTTGGTCACGCTCATGGACCACGATCTTGTCGATCAGCTCATTCAACATAGCTGGATTCAGGTTCTCAAAATCCTGATACTTGCTAATTAAAGTCATGAACCTCTTTGCTTCGCTGGTGCCGTCTGTATAACTCTCGATTGAAGCGGAGAGTTCTCCGATTTCCTGTTCAAGAGCCGTACTTTCGCGCTCATATTGGCTGCTGAGCATCTGAAACCGTTTGTCCGGCAGTTTCCCTAGGATATTGTCCTCATAGATCTTACAGAGAAGTGTTTCAAGTTCCTGCCCCCTGTGCTGGCACTCGACAAGCCTCTTTTTCTGAGCCTTCACGTCCTGTGTCTGCTTACAGGACAGAGATTCTTCCACGTTTTTGATAAACTGACTGTTGTCTACCTGAATATAATCATGGACTGCTTTCAATGTCTTGCCTACTATCTGAAGCAGATCGTTTCCATTGATTCTGTGACCTGACACACATTTCTTCGGTGGATAATTCCCACAGGAAAATACATTGACCCGCCTCCCGTTTTCTGTCCTGTGACAGTACAGTTTGCCACCGCAGTCAGCACAATAAACAAGTCCGGTCAGAGGATGCGCAGGTCCCCACCCGTTCGGCCATCTGGTCACGTTGCTTCGGATCTTCTGAACCAGATCAAAGGTCTCCTGATCGATGATAGGCTCCTGGGTATTCTCAAAGACAACCCATAGATCATCATCCACGTAATGGCTGTGAGAATCTTTAAAGTGCTTTCTGGTCTTGAAATTAACAGTATGGCCAAGGTACTCACGCCGCTCAAGAATGCCAACAACGGTTGAGCTAACCCATTTATAAGGGTCTTTAATCTCTCTACCTCGATGGTTACCAACTCCAAGCTCATTCATGTGGATTGCAGGAATCGGGACTTCCTCATTCTTCAGAATCTGTGTAATCTGATAAGGGCCGAGCCCTTCCAGAGTCATCTGGAAAATCCTGCGGATCACCTTCGCAGCTTCTTCATCCACGATCCACAGATTCGGATCGTCCTTGCTCTTAATGTAGCCATACGGGGGACTACTCGCCACATGCTTGCCGGAGCGACCTTTTGCCTGAACGACGGATTTGATCTTCTTACTGGTGTCCTTGGCGTACCATTCATTCATGATGTTTCGGAAAGGTACGAAATCATCGTCCCCCTTGGAAGTGTCCACGCCGTCATTGATGGCAACAAGCATCACACCTTTCTGACGCAACATCTCCATCAGCTGACCGACCTGCAGGTAATCGCGGCCCATACGACTCATATCCTTGACGCAGATTTTGGAGATATATCCAAGTTTCACCTGTTCCATCATTTGCAGAAAGCCTGGGCGATCGAAGCGGGTACCGGAGATTCCATCATCGGTGAAATGCCGGTAATTGATTATGCCATGGTTCCTAGCATATTCTTCTAACAGTTCCTTCTGATGAGAAATACTGTTGGACTCACCAAGCTGCTCATCATCGTGACTCAAACGTTCATATAAGGCCACATACTTCTGCTGATGTTTCATCACTTCCTCCTTCCTTCGGCTTAAGCATATTCTTAATTCTTAAATAAGGAGAGAACCGCCTAAGCAGTTACATTTCGACAATTCTAAGGTATTTCGATATGTAATTGATTAAATTGTTCTCCCATAGTAGCGTTACC
>JAXJTD010000081.1:0-1560 GCA_036309745.1 Acutalibacteraceae bacterium
GAAAAAGGTAAAGCATTTTCATCAGCGTTCAGTCAAGGTTGGCGGCGGATATGGTAAAATTAAAACGGTTACTGTCTGCGGAAAGCAGGAAAAAATGAGTCGTTTAACATTGCAAGACCGGATTGTGATTGAGTGCGGCATATACCAAAAATTAAGCTTGTGCGAGATTGCAAAAAAGATTGGCAAATCTCCCGAAAGTGTTTCAAGGGAAATCCGAGCAAACAGAACAATTGCACCGGGAGAGCATTTCTTTGGAAAGGATTGTCACTTTGCAGGAGAGTGCAAAACCAAAGGATTATGCGGAAAGGATGGATGCTCAAGGCGGTGTGTGACTTGCCGTGAATACGATTGCAGAGAGCTTTGCACAAGATACAACAATACCCCTTGCGTTGTACTTTCCAAACCGCCGTATGTCTGTAATGTCTGTGTGCGGAGAAGAAAATGCAAAGCGGATAGAGCCTACTACATAGCCCAGCAAGCAGATGCAATGGCAAAGCGGAGATATTCCAACTCCAGAAGCAAGATACAAACCCGTGGTGAAAACCTTGAAAAACTTGATGAATTGGTTTCACCGCTGATTTTGAAAGGACAACCACTGACACATATATGGTCGGAACACGGCGATGAACTTGGTATTTCACAAAGAACTCTTTACCGTTACATCGACCAAGGTGTTTTAAGCGTAGGAAACATTGACCTCAGACGAAAGGTGGCATACAAGCCAAGACGAAAGAAAAAGGAAGTGTCCGAAGGCTTTTTAAACCAAGAATTCCGTAAAAACAGATGCTATGACGATTATCTGAAATATATGGAAAAGCATCCGGATACACCCATAATTCAAATGGACACTGTTAAGGGTTGCAGAGAGCAAGGGAAACGCCTATTGACACTACATTTCTGTAACACCAATATGATGCTGATGTTTCTTATGCGAGACGGAAAAGCCGATACCGTAGTGGAACAATTTGATATGCTGACAGGCCTTTTAGGGCTTGAAGAATTTCGCAAAATCTTCCCCGTAATTCTGACCGACAACGGCAGCGAGTTCAAGCATACAAGAGATTTAGAGAGTACCGAGGATGGCAAAAAGAGAACTAAAGTCTTTTACTGTGATCCTCAAGCATCCTGGCAAAAGCCACAGATTGAGAAAAACCACGAATTTATCCGTTACGTTCTGCCAAAAGGCAAGACGTTGAATCCATACACGCAAGAAGATATGCTCCTTCTTGCCAACAATATTAACAGTATTCGCCGAGAATCACTCGGAGGCATTTCCCCCTACGAAGCCACCACCGACAAGAGCATACTTCGGTTGATGGAGCTGATGGGATTACATACAATACCGGCAGACGAAGTGAACTTAACACCGGCTCTGCTGAAAAGGTAACTTAAAACAATTGCAGATGGTGACCGCAACATATTTCTCTATTAAGGCAGGTTGCGTTCACTTTGACAAAACGAGGTTTCAATCTGTCTGTTTCGCTATGCCTAAATGACAGTGAAATATATTAAATTTCGGCTTTTAGGAGATGTGCATACTCATTAAAAGCCACAAAATAC
>JAXJTD010000082.1:0-186724 GCA_036309745.1 Acutalibacteraceae bacterium
GTCGTATGACGGTAATGACGGTTATGACAGTTTTTTTGACGGTACTAAATTAACCGTCATTATCGTCATAACCGTCATAGAACCGTAAAAAATTGCAGCAGAAATTTTGAGCGGTTCACGAATTTGCAACAATTATTTTCAGGGTTCAAATTCGTCGAGGCTCTCGCAAGAGCCGCAAATCTGCCCTCTGTCCCCAGACAGCCCACGGCACTTTGCAGACGGTACGTATGAAAGTGTTATAGTGGGTTATTACACTTCCGCAGAAGTGAAACCCCTGTGGCTTGCAGTGTATACACAAACCGAAGAAAGGAGAAAAATGATATATGGCAAGAAATGACGGCGTTGACCGAGTCACCGCCCGAAATGTTAATCTTGCTGACACAAAAATAGCAAATGTTCAGCGACACAATGAACGGGAAAAAGAGTCATATGTAAATTCCGAAATCGTCACGGAAATGACTCCGTTCAATGTTCACTATAAAAAACCAAACGACACTTATGAAAACATTTTTAATAAAATGGTTGAAGATAAAATTATTTCAACCCGAGGTCTGAAAGCCGATGCAAAGAAATACGGTGAGCTGATTTTTGACGTCAACTCCGCATACTTTTTCAATCACGGCGGTTACGAATTCGCAAAGAAATTTTATGAGGATACATACAAAGCGGCAATCGAAATTGTCGGCGGTGAAGAGTATATCATCTCCGCTGTGATGCATGCCGATGAAAGAAACAAAGCGATGTCAGAAGCACTCGGACAAGACGTTTATCACTATCATCTGCACGTCGTATATGTCCCCGTAGTTGAGAAAGAAATACTTTGGTCAAAACGGTGCAAAGATGAAAACCTGCGTGGCACCGTCAAAGAAAAAATCATGCAAGTGAGCAGCAGTAAAAAGTGGATTTCAAAACCGGCTCTCGATGAAAACGGCAATCCAGTTTTACAGAAAAACGGTAAACCCGTTCTCAAAAAATCTTACAGCGTTCTGCAAGATGATTTTTATAACTATATGCGAAATGCAGGATACGATGATGTCGAACGTGGCGAGCGAGGAAGCTCCGAAGAACATCTCACGGTCACACAGTTCAAGGTTATGAAAGAAGCAGAAAAGCTTGAAGCTCTTGAAGAAAAATTTGAAAAAAGCGAATCAGAATATCAATCTCTGGTAGATAAAACCAAGGTTCGTAAAACCGTCAAAAAGGGATTTGATGAAATCGAAGAAATCGGGAAAACAAATTTTTTCGGTAAAGTTGAAATGACGCAAGATGATTGTACATATCTCAAAGAGCGAGCAAAAATGAGTATGATTCAGGAAACGCAAATCACAGATTTAAAAAACAAACTCAGTTCCGCAAAAAAGGATATCGGCATCTGGAAGAAACGATACGAAGCTCTGTATGAGCAGACAAAAGAATTTCTTGAAGCTGTGAAAAGAGCACCCGAGAAGATCAAAGCATTTATTCAGCAGATAATACATTCCGAAAAGAACATTTCTCAACCCGAACACAAAAACAGAAACAACCTTCACAAAATATAAAAAAACTGAACAGCAAACTCGTTTCCGTTTGCTGTTCAGTCTCAAAACTTATCTCTTTTCTAAAACTAACTTCCCGAATTCTTCCATCACCTCATTAAGTTCAAAAACAACCTCATCATCCCCCTGTG
Organism: Acutalibacteraceae bacterium; assembly: GCA_036309745.1. GTDB lineage: Bacteria > Bacillota > Clostridia > Oscillospirales > Acutalibacteraceae > CAG-177. The sequence continues at coordinate 1,667 of JAXJTD010000082.1, forward strand.
CGTTTTCGGGGGGATTTTCGGGAAGGATAATTTCAAAGATATTTGAGTCTCCGTTTTCATCGGTTACAACTTTCTGTTTGACGGTTACTTCGATTTCCTCGCCGTTAAACATAACGCTGATTTTCTCGGTTATCTCTTTGCTTACTTCGCTGATTTTTTCGCTTATCGCTCCGTCTGTTGCGGCATTTGCAGTTAACATCGCCGTTGCAATTAGCATAAGAGTAGCAAGCACTACAGCGAGTGCCTTTAAAGAATATCTTTTCTTTGTTGATGCCATATTCAAAATCCTTTCTTTGATTTCGTCAGACGGCTCAACACCTGAAAAAGAATTGATATATTTTTCCTTATTCGTCATTCCAATCATCTCCAAGCTGAATTTTCAACTGTTCCCTTGCCCGGCACAGTCTTGTTTTAACCGCAGATTGTTTGATATTGAGCATATCGGCAATCTCTTTGATTGGCATATCCTCGTAATAAAACAGATGGATTACCGTCCGCAGTTTTTTAGGCAGCGACATAACAGCATTGAACAAATCCTCGCTTTTTTCACTTTCAAAAGAATATGTTGCAACGTAATCCTCAAAATCTGCACTCTTTTTTCTGAACGCACTTTTAAGAAGATTTTTGCTTTCGTTCACCGTAACCGAAGTAAGCCACTTATCAATATGTTCGTCGTTTTCAAACTCAGTCTTTGTTTTCAGCAGTTTCATAAAAGAGTTTTGAAGAATATCCTCTGCATCATATTGATTTGCCGTGAACGAAAGTGCAATCAGAAACAACCGTTTGTTATTTCTTTTGAATACTCGCTCAAAATCGTTACTATCCATTAAATCACCACCGCTTGAAAGGCCCTTTCACTATTATAACAATTCAGAACAGATAAAGGTTACATAATTTTGAAGAATTTTCAAGAGCTGTAAAAAACGCAAAAATCCGAATAGCAGCAGTTCAAATGAACTCTGCATCATTTGGACTGTTTCTATCGGATAACACCCTCACTTTTACAGCTGTAGAGCCGAAGAAAAATTACAAAAACCATACTATTTTCACAGAAAGAAGGTATTTATGAAAACAGGTTTAAAGAAACGTCAGAAACACACGGAAATATACTTCAATGAAGAAAGTCCGCTCGTAGAAATTTACACTCACAACACCAACCTCAAAAACCGTCTTACGGAGTATGCGGAGAAATATCCCGAGTATTGCCGACAGTTCGACGACGATGAACAAGGTGGATTAAGATTTGAAATTGATAAAGGCAGATTCGGTTTCAGACTGACTGCACCCTACTCCGATGAACGGAGAAAAAAATCAAGTGAAAACGCAAAACAGAATGGAATACACAGGAGGTAATTTATAATGAAAAAATTAATTATTGATGAAAAAACAGGTCTCGCTTACACACTTGTCGGTGATTATTATATCCCGAACATAACTCTTCCCGAACCCGATAAACGTCCTATCGGAATGTGGGGCAGAAAACGTCTCGCCTACCTCAAAGAGCATCGCCCGGCACTTTACAACAGACTCGTTCTCCGTTGCAAACTGAACAGTCACCTTGCCGATGTGAATGAGCAGGCAAACGAAAGGCTTGACCGACTCATTGAACAGATGGCAAAAGCCGAAGGTGTGAACGAAAGGCTGAAAATCAAAGACCAGATGCTGTGGGTTGCCCGAATGAACAACATCCGCAACCGTGCCGAAGAAATCATCCACGTTGAGCTGATATACGATTAAAACATACTGCAGAAATAATCTTTACGGAGGTTTTCAAAATGTCAGGATTCATCAAAGAATTCTATTACGGTAACATTGAACCGCAGGAATTCAGTCCCGAACTTGCCGCGAAATTAAAATCGAAGCTGAATGCTCTTGTTGAAAGTGAAAAAGCACTTGATACAACATTAAAAGGCGAAGAAAAAGACTTGTTTCTGAAATATGTAAATGCACACAATGAATTTCTTGCAGTCAGCATCACAGACAGTTTCATCTCAGGCTTCCGCCTCGGCGCAAGGTTTGCTTATGATACGTTTGTTGAAAGAAACAGCTAATCTGTATTAAAACGTTAAACGGCAGGGAGATTAATTTCTCTCTGCCAAATTCATTGTTGACAAACTATCGTTACAACGATATAATGGGATTGAATATAGAACTATCGTTCTGACGATACTAAAAGAGAGGAGAATAATTATGTCAAATAAAATTACTGTATATCACGGCTCATCGCAGATAATCAAAAAACCTATATACGGCGCAGGAAACCCTAACAATGACTACGGTCTCGGATTTTATTGCACCGAAAGCATAGAACTAGCAAAAGAATGGGCTTGCTCTGTTGATGCAGACGGTTATGCTAACAAATACACACTAGATATGAACGGACTGTCTGTTCTCTCTCTTACAAACGGAGAATACAACATTCTGAACTGGTTGTTTGTTTTGCTTGAAAACCGTAAATTCAAACTTATAGGTGACGTAGCCAAACAAGCAAAAGAATATATTTTCGATAACTTTGCTATCGATTATAAAGGTTACGATATTATTAAAGGATACCGTGCAGACGATTCATATTTTTCTTTTGCAAATGCATTTCTAAACAACACTATTTCTGTATCACAGCTTGAAAGAGCAATGGTTCTCGGCAAACTTGGTGAACAAGTAGTTGCAATATCACAAAAGGCATTTAATGCTTTTGAATTTGTTGATGCAACTGTAGCACCAAATGAAATTTACCTGCCAAAAAAATATGCCCGTGACACGTCAGCAAGAGATGAATTTAGAAAAGAAAAAGGTCGCGGTTTAATACTTACCGAAAAATATGTCCTAGATATTATAAGGGAAGGTTGGAAAAACGATGACAAACGCCTACAACGAGTTATACTTGGATGATGCAATGCAAAATCTCGGCGATATGCTTGACTATGCAATATGCGATTTAGGGTTTGATGCAGATGAGTTTTTCGGATGGTTTATTGCTTCAGGTATCGCTTCTCGCTTTGAAAAAGGAAATCCGAAATATGTTGCGGGAATGTCCGGGTATGAACTTGCAGATGCGGTCCTTAAGGCAACCAACATTGAATATGATAAAATTGAACCATCATATCCTGTTTTAAAAAGCAGAGAATTCTGGGCAGGTTGGGTACTCGCCTATTATCAATGGGAAACAAACCAGCGATTTGAAGATATGGTCAAAAACGGACTCACTCTTTCAACCGTACTTTCGATGTATATTCTTCACGAAGCTGACGAAAGTAAATTTGTTACTTGTGCGAACGAAATCATTGAAAGAAATAAAAACAATCGAATTTCTAAACTTCAGGAAATCCGAAAAGCAAGAGGATTCACTCAGCAACAATTAAGTGATGCATCGGGAGTTTCACTCCGTATGATTCAGCTTTATGAGCAGAAACAAAACGATATAAGCAAAGCACAAGTAAACATTGCTATCAGCCTTGCAAAGGCACTCGGATGCGATGTTGAAGATATAATCGATTAAAAAGAGGTTCTATATATGAAAGTCAAAAGAATTATAACTATACTTTTATCATTGCTGTCTTTAACCGGTTGCGGTGCTCCCGCCTCTCCGAACAATACCTACAAACAGATTACTATGAACGAAGCCATTGTTATGATGGAAAAAGAAAAGGATTATATAATCTTGGATGTCAGAAGACCCGATGAGTTTGCCGAAAAGCATATTCCCGGTGCTATCAACATTCCCAACGAAATAATCGGCACCGAAGAAATCAAAGAACTCCCGAACAAAAAGCAATTAATTCTCGTTTATTGCAGAAGCGGAAATCGAAGCAAACAAGCATCTGAGAAGTTAGTCAAGCTTGGTTACACAAACATCGTCGAATTCGGCGGAATCATCGATTGGCCCGGTGAAACTGTTTCAGAAAATTAACAATTATCAGAATAGCAGAGAGGTGTAAATCTCTCTGCTATTTTTGTCGTAATATTGCACAATTGAAATAGTTATGTATTGTGAAAAAAGTAGAATATTGAAAAAACATAAAACTTTTTGCGTAACAAATTGCAATTTTCGTCATATATATAATAGAGTATTTAGTTTCCGCATATTTCCAATGTCATATATATTTTAGGCATTTTGAGAATAAATTTAGTTTTCGCTTTATTTTTTGTTGCAAAAGCTATTCGGAATTGGTATAATATATTGGTAAAATTATATTCAATTCAGAGGTGTAATTATGGCTGTAAGTTATAAGAAGTTATGGAAACTCCTGATTGACCGTGATATGAAGAAAAAAGACCTCGCTGTTATTGCGGATATAAGCAATTATACCGTAACAAAAATGAGCAAGGGCGAAAACGTTACTGTCGAAACCCTCGGCAAGATTTGTGCTGCCCTGGGTTGCGGTGTTGACGATATTATGGAATTTATACCCGAAGAAAACTGAAAGGAAAAGTAATATTATGGCTACAAATAACACTGCAAACATTGGCTTTGAAAAACAAATTTGGGATGCAGCGTGTGTGCTTCGCGGCAATATGGATGCATCCGAATATAAGTCCGTTGTTCTGGGCTTAATTTTCTTGAAATATATTTCTGACCGTTTTGATGAAAAATATCAGCAGTTGATCGACGAAGGCGACGGTTTTGAAGAAGATATCGATGAATACATCTCTGAAGGTATTTTCTTTGTTCCTGAAACTGCACGCTGGAGCGTCATCGCTTCCAAAGCGCACACTCCCGAAATCGGCACTGTGATTGACGAAGCTATGAGAGCAATTGAAAAGGAAAACAAACGCCTTAAAGATATTCTTCCCAAAAACTTTGCACGTCCAGAATTGGACAAGCGTCGACTTGGCGACGTTGTTGACCTGTTCACCAACATCAAAATGGTAGATGCAGGCTCGAGTCGTGATATTCTTGGCAGAACATACGAATTCTGTCTCTCAAAGTTTGCCGAGCAGGAAGGTAAACTTGCCGGTGAATTCTATACTCCTTCATGCGTAGTACGTACTCTTGTAGAAGTTCTTCAGCCGTATAATGGTCGAGTATATGATCCTTGTTGCGGTTCAGGCGGTATGTTTGTTCAAAGCGCAAAGTTTATCGAAAATCACAGTGGCAATTTGAGCAACATTTCAGTGTTCGGACAAGACTCAAATCCGACCACTTGGAAAATGGCACAGATGAACCTTGCTATTCGTGGTATCGAAGCAAATCTTGGCAGTTATAATGCGGACACATTCTTTAATGATTGTCACCCTACACTTCGTGCTGATTTTATTATGGCAAACCCGCCTTTCAATCTTTCTGACTGGGGAGCAGATAAACTTAAAGATGACGTACGTTGGCAATATGGTATGCCGCCTGCAGGTAACGCTAACTATGCATGGCTTCAGCATATGATTTATCATCTTGCACCCAACGGTAAAATCGGTATGGTTCTCGCTAACGGTGCACTCTCATCACAGAGTGGCGGTGAAGGTGAAATCAGACAGAATATCGTAAATGCAGATTTGGTAGAATGCATTGTTGCTATGCCTACACAGCTTTTCTATACAACCGGTATTCCTGTATCTTTGTGGTTCCTTTCCAAAAACAAGAAACAAAAGGGTAAAACTTTGTTTATTGATGCTCGCAAGCTCGGCACTATGGTTACCAGAAAACTTCGCGAACTTACGGATGAAGATATCGCTATGATTGCAGATGCCTACAAGGCATATTGCGATGGTACATTGGAGGATCAAAAAGGATTCTGTGCAGTAGTAACTACTGAAGAAATCGCAAAACAGGACTACATTCTCACCCCCGGCCGCTATGTTGGCATAGAAGAACAGGAAGACGATGGCGAACCCTTCGAAGAAAAGATGGCAAGATTGACTGGTGAACTTTCCGAACTTTTTGTACAGTCGCATAAATTAGAAGAAGAAATTCGTCAGAAACTGGGGGCTATTGGTTATGACATCTGAACTGAAACAAGTCCCTATTATTGAATGTATTGATTTAATTGGGGGCGGCACACCCAAAACATCTGTCGCGGAATATTGGGACGGAGATATTCCGTGGCTGTCTGTTAAAGACTTCAACAACGACTATCGCTATGTGTTTACAACTGAAAAGCATATCACAGAAGCAGGATTAAACAACAGTTCTACTAAGCTACTGCAAAAAGATGATATCATCATTTCTGCAAGAGGAACCGTCGGCGAAATGGCTATGATTCCATTTCCAATGGCATTCAATCAGTCATGCTACGGCATAAGAGCAAAGGATGGTGTCAACAGCACATTCCTCTACTACTTGCTGAAGAGCAGTATTAGTAAGCTAAAACGAATGACACATGGTTCGGTTTTTGACACTATCACACGCGACACATTTGCAACGCTGATAGTGGGAATTCCAGATAGATCGACGCAAGATACAATCGCTGAAACACTTGCTGCAATCGATGATAAAATTGAAATCAACAATAAGATAAACGATAATTTACAGCAGCAAGCGCAAGAACTGTTTGAATCTTGGTTTGTGAACTACACGCCTTGGAATGGAGAGCGCCCCGCCAGCTGGGGATGCGCCACTCTAGGTGATTTCGTAGAAATCAAGCGCGGAGGATCACCAAGACCAATACAAGACTACTTATCGGTCACGGGATTGCGATGGTTGAAAATTTCTGATGTAACATCGTTGAGCAGCCCCTTTGTTACTGATATCAAGGAGCATATCAAGGAGTCTGGACTTCGCAAAACAGTTCTGCTGAAAAGTGGCAGTCTGGTGTTATCGAACAGCGCAACACCCGGCATACCAAAGATTCTTGATGTTGATTCATGCATCCACGACGGTTGGTTGTACTTTCCTAAATCGAAATTTTCAAAGTATTACCTTTACCTATTTTTCAAGCACATCCGAAAGCAGTTAGTTGCGTTAGGAAACGGCAGTGTGTTTACTAACTTAAAAACCGACATTTTAAGACAATTTCCGTCCGTGATGCCAGACGCCTCGGTTCTAGCTGATTTTGATTCAATTGTAACACCGCTGTTTGAGGGTATGCTCAATGTCGATCGAGAAAATAGGCGGCTTGTTGGGGTTAGGGATGCGCTATTGCCACGACTGATGAGTGGCGAAATCGATGTGTCCAACATCGATATTTAAGCAGCTAAATTATCGTTTACCGTTCTAATAACGCCCATCAGTGGCGGGTGTTTTATCAGAGAAACTGCCACTGTTGTCGTTCTCTTATTCATTTATTGAAAAGGAGAAATGACAATGAAAGAGCAATTAATCTCAGAGGTTCAGCAACAAATGTTGCCATATCTCAACAACGAACAGCTTCAGAAACTCCGACAGGCAATGGAATACTGCTTGCATGGAATGGAAATAACGCAGACTGAAAAACCATTGGCAGATGAGCAAACAAATGCAGTAATTGCATTTATTGCTGCTAAACGCATTGAGGGTTGTTCCGAAAAAACGCTTACATATTACTTGAATACAATTGAAGCTATGGTTAATGCTGTAGATAAATCGGTTCAACAGATTACCACAGATGATATCAGACAATATCTGACGACATATCAGATTCAACGAAGGGTCAGCAAGGTAACAATCGACAACATCAGGCGCATTTTAGCTACGTTTTATTCCTGGCTTGAGGATGAGGATTACATCGTCAAAAGTCCCGTTCGCAGAATCCATAAGGTGAAAACTGCCAAAGTTATCAAGGATACTTATTCTGATGAAGCATTGGAACAGATGCGCGATAGTTGTGATTCTTTGCGAGATTTGGCGATTATCGATTTGCTTGCATCGTCCGGTATGCGTGTCGGAGAATTGGTGGCACTTAACCGCGATGACATCAACTTCAATGAGCGTGAGTGCGTGGTGTTCGGAAAGGGTGACAAGGAACGTTTGGTATATTTTGATGCCAGAACAAAAATCCATTTGCAAAACTACCTTGAAAGCCGCACGGATAATAACACTGCCCTTTTTGTTACATTACGTGCGCCATATAACCGATTGCAAATCGGCGGTGTGGAAATGCGACTGCGACAACTTGGCAGAATGCTATGCATACCAAAGGTACATCCGCACAAATTCAGGCGCACTTTGGCAACCTCAGCAATCGATAAAGGAATGCCCATAGAGCAAGTCCAGCAACTCTTGGGTCATCAGAAGATAGACACAACAATGCATTATGCAATGGTAAAACAACAGAATGTGAAGCTGGCACATAGAAAATACATCGGATAGGACGGTACGATTATGGAAATACGAACCATTGAATTAGCATCCGTAATCACAGATATTGCGGCAGGGCCTTTCGGTTCTAATTTAAAGGTATCCTGTTTCGTCGATGAAGGTTTTCCTATCATTGACGGGGCAAATTTAAAAGGCATTAAGGTGACGGATAATGTTACAAAATTTGTGACAGAAGAAAAAGCGCGTTCACTTCACAGATCAATCGCTTCGCGCGGAGATGTGGTAGTGACAATTAGCGGTAATGTGGGACAAATCTCATATATACCGAGCGACTCCCAATATGCTGAATATTTGGTGTCGCAGCGGCAATTCCGCGTAACATTTGACACGGAACAGGTATATGTGCCATACATCGTATATTATTTTCACACTTACGAGGGGCAGCATAAAATCTTGGCATTTGCAAACCAAACCGGTGTTCCTGCGTTGGCGCAACCGCTTAAGAACTTCAAAAAAATAACTATAGAGATTCCGTCACTGGATGAACAAAAACGCATAGCCAGTGTATGTGAAGCCATCACTGGAAAAATTGAAACCAACAATAAGATAAACGATAATTTAGCGGCTTAGAGCTGGATGGATGACACATCAACTTCGCCAGACATAAGCTTTGGTAGGAGGTTATCCCTCAATTCTGCCAGTTTTGAGGATTCTCGGTTATTCGCCTGCATCGCTTGATACATCGGAGCGACCGCTGATTCAAACTCAGCAAGGAGCTCAGCAGAAGGAATGGAAAGTTCCATCGCGTTAAGTATGTCAGTAGTCATGCTCGGCACCGCAGATCCAGCGTTCATAGATGCAAGATCTTTTGCTTTCACAAAATGAAATACAAATTTCGCTACATTCGGAATTTTCATTTCGGTGAAGAACATGGTATCAACCGACCAAAAAGGTTCAGTCACATACATGACATTGTTTAGCGTACCTTTTCTGGGAATCAGAACGGATTCACCTGTGTACAGAGGTCGCTCAACATAGCGCATGATGCCACCAGATCCGAATACGGGGTACTTACCATCGGCTAATTTCTTATGGTCTTTGCCGTACTTAACAGTTATAAGATCGGAAAGATGACCTTGTTCCCATGTTGGATCAGCATTGTCAATGAACATCGAAGTGTAAATAGCTTGCGCTTGCTGCTGTAAATTATCGTTTATCATTGAAGCTAATTTAAGAGGTTATCATATGAGTTTACCATCAGAAGAAAAAAATGTTTTCATAACATCAGGAGATAAATTTCAGCAAGCTACAATAGCATCGCCATTTTTCAAATCAAAGTATTATGAGTATGAAATCGCATATAAGCGAGCTGGTGATGTTCTTGTGGAACAAGCTCTTGAGGATTCATCTTTATTTTTGTGCGTATCTGTTTATCCAATCTCTTTTTTATATCGCCAATTTTTAGAGTTATATATTAAGGATATTTTACTCCGTTTTGACAAGAATTTTGACGGCAACAATAAACCATATAGTGCCCACGACGTTTACCCTCTATGGCATAAGCTGTTGGATCTTGTGCGCCTGAATATTAATGATTTTCCAAAACAACTGCTGAATATGGATTTTGTTGATATTTTATGTGCAACAGATGCGTATTTTGCAGAGATATCCGTTTTAGATAACGGGTCTATGTCTTTTAGATATCCTGATAACAAAACTCACACAAAAAACTTTTTTAATACAGAAATTCCAATCGATATTCGTAATCTCAAAGAACGAATTGATGAGCTTGCAAATATTTTGTGTTTAATTGACGAAACGCTAACCAACATCCAAACAATGGAAGAATACTTTTATGAATATTAGAAAATATTAAAGAAATCAAATATGCTAAAAAATCTGTAATAAAGATTCAGGAGAACAAATGAAAAAGATTTTTCATCATCCCATTATCAAAGCATTTATCGGTATAATCCTATTTTTGCTGATATTTATTTTATTAGGATTTAGAATTACATATCACCCATCTTTGGATAATAACTGGGAGGCTATTTCCGCCTGTGCAGCCTGGGCAGCTGTTGTCGTGTCGGGATTAGCAATTTGGTATGCTATTCAGGTGCCTAAAAAAATAGCTGAAGAACAGAATAAAATCGCTTTATTTGAAAAAAGGCATATGTTTTATATAACATTTTGTAAATGTATTAGTTTTTGTGAAGGGGTGAAAACTGCAAATTGTATAACCAACGAAGATGTCAGGCGTGTGTTCTGTATTACATTTAGTGAAACAGGAAACTATAATATTGATGCAATAAATAACGAATTACCTTCCCTTCAGTATAAAGTTGTTTCGATAATAAGCCAGGGTTCTTTTTTATTTCCGTTCGAAATGGACAAAGTTCTTGAGGATTTATTAAAAGGTATAGTTGATATCCTGTCGTTTAAAAACTCACCCGATGATATAAATGAAATATACAACCGATTAGTTCCTATCGTAAATCTGGCACAAAGTCAATTTACTGAAAAAATCGAGAAAGTATTAAAACTTGATATTTAAGAACATCATATAGGAGGCATCATCATGCATTTCACAGAGGATATGTTCGAGCAGGCAGTCATAGAACTGTTCGAAAATATGGGTTACACCCACATATACGCACCGGATATGGAGCGTGATTATTCCAGCCCTCTGCTGGATTCTGTCCTTATGGACAGTCTCGTGAAACTGAATAAGGGATTGCCTCTGGATGCAATCAGCGAAGCAATTAATAAGCTTCGTAATTTTGATACAGGTAGTTTGCTGCAGAAAAATATGCAGTTTATGGACTACCTGCAGAATGGTATTCCCGTAAGATACTTTGTAAAAGGTGAAGAGCGTACATCAATTGTATATCCCATTGACTACAACACTGTTTCCAACAACAGCTTTTACGTGGTCAATCAATTTACATATATCGAAAACGGCAACAATCGCCGTCCTGATGTTATTCTTTTCATTAATGGTTTACCGCTCGTTCTTATGGAGCTTAAAAGCCCATCAAAGGATGAGGTTAACGCAGAGAATGCATATAATCAGATTCGTAACTATATGCAGGATATACCTTCGATTTTCAATTACAATGCAATCTGTGTTATCAGTGACCTTACCACAAACAAAGCAGGCACTATCACTTCAGGTCTTGATCGTTTTATGGAATGGAAGACCAAAGACGGCAGTTATGAAAATACGGCATATGCACAGTTTGATACTTTCTATGAAGGTATGTTTGACAAAGCACGATTGCTGGATATAATCAAAAACTTTATCTGTTTCTCTGTAGAGCAGGCAAAAGCATTTAAAATATTGGCTGGTTATCATCAGTATTTCGCGGTTCGTAAGGCTGTAGAAAAAGCAAAAATCGCTACTACCACAGACGGTAAGGGCGGTGTTTTCTGGCACACTCAAGGCAGTGGTAAATCATTGTCTATGGTATTCTATGCTCACTTACTGCAAGAAGCTTTGGATAGCCCCACCATCGTTGTTATGACCGATAGAATTGATCTTGATGATCAGCTTTATTCACAGTTTTCTAAGTGTGCAGCTTTTCTTCGTCAGACACCCGTTCAAGCAGAAAGTAAAGTGCACCTGAAGTCTCTTCTGGACGGAAGAGCAGCCAACGGTATTATATTTACAACAATGTTTAAGTTTGAAGAAAGCGAGGAACCGCTTTCAACTCGCAGAAATATTGTTGTTATGGCTGACGAAGCTCATCGCGGTCAGTACGGCATGGATGAACGTGTTGTTATGAGTGAGAATGAGCAGGGCGAAACCGAAGCACGAATCGTTATAGGTAATGCTCGTATTATCCGTGATTCTCTTCCCAATGCAACCTTTATTGGATTTACAGGTACCCCTGTATCCTCAAAAGACCGTAATACGCGCGAAGTATTCGGTGATTATATTGATATTTACGATATGACTCAGGCCGTTGAAGACGGTGCAACACGTCCTGTATATTATGAAAGTCGTGTAATACATTTAAAGCTTGATGAAAACACATTGAAGCTTATTGATTCCACATATGATGTTTTAGAACAGCAGGCAGATTCTGTTACCATTGAAAAGAGCAAGAAAATGCTTGGTCAGATGGAAAGTGTTCTTGGTGCTGATTCAACCATCAAATCATTGGTAGATGATATTGTTCAGCATTACGAAAGCGGCAGAGCGAATTTGCTTACAGGTAAATCTATGATCGTGGCATACTCACGCCCTATTGCTATGAAAATATATCGCCGTCTTTTAGAAGTACGCCCTGATTGGAAAGAAAAAATCGGGGTTGTAATGACCAGTGGCAATAATGACCCCGAAGATTGGAAAGAAATCATCGGTACAAAGCATCATAAAGAGGAATTGGCTCGCAAATTCAAGGACAATGATGATCCGATGAAAATAGCCATTGTTGTTGATATGTGGCTTACCGGTTTTGATGTTCCTTCCATGCATACCATGTATGTGTACAAGCCTATGCGTGGCTACAACCTTATGCAGGCAATCGCCCGCGTAAACCGTGTGTTCAAAGACAAAGAAGGCGGTCTGGTAGTTGACTACGTAGGCATCGCTGGCGCATTAAAGGCAGCAATGAACGAATACACTGCACGTGACCGCGCAAAATACGGCGATATGGATATTGCAAAAACAGCTTATCCTAAGTTCCAGGAAAAACTGCAGGTCTGCCGTGACTTATTCCACGGATTTGATTATAGTGGTTTCCTCAACAGCACTCCGTTGGTAATGGCACAGCTTATTTCCGAAGGCGCAAACTTTGTGTTGGATCCTCAAGTAAAAGAGCGCAAAGACTTATACTTAAAAGAAGCTTTGTTGATGAAACAGGCAATGTCACTTTGTTCGAGTATGACAACAGACAAAGAGCGTCGCGAGCAGGCATATTTCGAAGCTGTACGTTCTACCGTAGTAAAATTAACTTATGGCGGTAATGGTGGCAAACCTTTATCACTTAACGAAATCAACGCTCAGATTAATGAACTGCTGAAAGCAAGTGTACAAAGCGAAGGTGTAATCAGTCTGTTCGATAGCCGTAAAGTCGGAGAAAACTTCTCTCTCTTTGACCCCAACGTTCTTGAAGACATTTCAAAAATGAAGCAAAAGAATATTGCGGTAGAAATTCTGAGAAAATTACTTGCTGAACAGGTATCGTTATATAAGAGAACAAATCTTGTTCAGTCACAAAAATTCTCTGAAATAATTACGCGTATTATGAATGCTTATTATAACGGACACATTGACAACGAAAAAACTATCGAAGAATTACTCGAAGCAGCTAAAAAGGTTATCGAAGCATACCAATCCGGTGAAGATCTCGGTCTGACTCAAGAAGAGCTTGCTTTCTATGATGCACTTACAAAACCTGCTGCAATAAAGGATTTCTATGAAAATGATGTACTGGTAGAGATGACTCGTGAGCTTACGGAAATGTTGCGTAAGAATCGTACAATTGACTGGCAGAAAAAAGAAACAGCCAGAGCAACCATGCGTAAGATGGTTAAACGACTGTTGAAAAAATATAAATATCCGCCTGAACAGTACGAAGATGCCATTGAAACGGTTATCAGCCAGTGCGAAATGTGGACGGATAATGTGGAAGTGTGATATGACAAAAAGAAAAATAATCAAAAACTCAATACAATGCAATCTTTGCGGAGATATAATTGAATCAAAGTTTAGGCATCACTTTGTCGAGTGTAGCTGCGGTGCGTGTTTCGTTGATGGTGGACATGCATATCAACGTATCGGTTTCAAAGTAGAAGGTTGCTATACCAATTTATCTGTTATTGAAGAGATCGATTTTATTGAAGAAAGATATAAAAATTTTAAACAAGAGTAAATCTATAATGACTTATATATAGGAGGATTTTAGAAATAAAAATTTATATCCTCTTACCTTTTTATACAAAAAATACCAGTTCAAAAATCAAGTATTTTATTAAATAATAAACCATGTGAACGCAAACGGTAATTTAAATGAACGATTGAAGAAAAACTTGTAAAATTTATTGTTACATAGTTTATTCGACATTTAAAACTAGACAGTTATAACCAATGAAAGCAAGGAGTAATTACATGAAATTTAGCGAATCAACACTAAAGTTATACGCTGCACCATTAAGTGATACAGAAGATACAAAATGTAAACATACAATCGAACAAATTAGAGATGCATTAAAAAGCTTAGGATATACAGATGATCAAAAAAGTATCAGCCTTTTAGAAAGTGGAACTTATGCATACTCTGTATCTATGCGCAATAAATACTCTAGCGAAAAAATCAATATTTTCATACAAGGTTCTTATGCAAATAATACTTGTGTACGGAACGAAAGTGATGTAGATATCGCTGTAGTGCGTGATGACGTGTACGAAACCGCTTATGGTAAAAATCTCAATTCATCATCCACAGTCAAGAAAGACGAAGCTGTAAAATTAAAAAATACAGTTGAAAGAATTTTAAGGAACAATTTCCCTAATCAAGTACATAGAGGTAATAAATCAATAAAAGTAGATGGGAACACTTATCGTAAACCAGCAGACACCGTCCCCTGCCTCTCTATGCGCTATTATTTCAGGTCTTACCTTTATGATTACTCAACTAATCATGAAGGAGTAATTATTTTTGCTGATGATGGAACGGTTATAAGAAACTTCCCTAAACAACATATTGCAAACGGAAAATCAAAAAACATCCGAACTAACTACTACTACAAAAAAATAGTTAGAATAATGAAGAAAATGAGACATTTGATGAGTGATTACGGATATAGTTGTGCAAACAATGTCTCATCATTTGGTATTGAATCATTAATATGGAACATTCCAGATTCTTATTTTACAAAGTATTCAAGCCTTGGATTTGCTTTTGAGGAAATATTATATTATGCATATTATCACAAGACTGATTTATGCAATTATTACGAAGCAAACGGAATTAAAAAGCTGTGTCAGACCCAACAAGATATCAGCAATTATTCCGCATTTATTGACTGCCTTTATGATTTTTTCGATTTCGATTATAACAGTTTATAAGGAGAAAAAATGAAAGAACAATATAAAAAGCTCATAAATATTTGTATGTGGTGTGGTATAGCGCTATTCGCAATACGTTGTGCATTTTCTTGGGAGAGCATTGTTACAAATGTTTCAATATATGATTTGTATGGGTACGCAGGTGAGGCAATAGCAGTAGCAGCAATATTTGGAATATTATACGAAAGAGTCATTTGGAAATTTAATCCCTTTGAAAAAACACCAAAACTATCAAAAGAATACAACGGAACAATTAAATCAGACTTTGATAATATCGAAAGACCCGCAACATTAAGAATCAAACAAACATTACTTTCAATTAATATAACCTTAATAACTGCAGAAAGTAAAAGCAATTCATTATCGGCATCAATTGATAATATTTTAAATGAGACAAAACTAACATATTGTTATTTAAATACACCAAAATCCGAATTTAGAAAACGAAGCCAAATACATTATGGTACAGCAACATTATCATTAACTGACCCAACAACATTAGAAGGACAATACTATACTGATCGGGCTACAACCGGAGATATGATTTTTAAGGCTTCAAAATAAAACACAAATAAATAAAACAAGACGATTTATCGCTTTAAAGTGTTGACTTTGTGGTGAAAGTGTGCTAATATTATCTCAAATCCACAGAAATCTGATACCACTTATAAAAATTGAAATCGCTACAAAGTGATACTAAAAATCTAAAAATATTAGTGTATTTCAAAGCGCTCGAACAAATGTTCGACTTATTTATCAAGGGTTTTCGGGTTTACAAATATCAAAAAAGTGCCAGATTAGGCGAGTGGGAATAATACAACCAAGCGGCACAAGCGTTGATACACCTCGGGTTTGAGGTTTCAACAATGCTCCGTGGCAACGTTTTGGCAACATTTGAATTATCTAAAAGTTAAGAGCTAACTGATTTTAATGTCAGTTAGCTCTTTTTGTTTTGCTTATTGTATTGCAGAAATGATATCACGCTAAACACATACTACAAGTATTTTTTAATAATGTTATACCATTCCATTAATTCAGAATAATTTATCCAATTTGTATCAATACCGAAATGCTCGTGCTTACCTCCAGAATGGACTTCAAACAAACGATAAAAATCTGACATATCTCCAATATAGATTGGAACATCATTTGTTAATGGCATCTTATGATATTTAAATTGATCGCCAGTTATATCAATAATTTTATTTTCTACAACAAGCCAAGTATGAGAATACTTATCTTCCCAACTACCACCATAATAAGTTCCGTTTACATATGTTATAGGTCCATATCCATTATCTATTAAATATTGAGATAACATATCACTTGTATGTCCACACTGTCCTGCAGGAAATTTAATAAAAAATCTGCCTTGTTCATTATTATCTTTGGCAGCTTCAATTGCATTTCTGAAATTAATAACTAAAGATTCTAATGTCATATTTAGCCATTATACCTTTCTAAATATCAGATGATGAAAAAACGAGACATTCTTGTATTCATCAATATCACACGTTTGCATTTCAAGTTCGAGCATACTCTTATACCATTCATCGGTATATTTTATCTCAAAATTAGTTGACATAGCAAAGAAAGCTCTTATTCCAAATATGTTTTGACATTCAAAACCGTTGTTTTCAGCAAAATTCAGAAGCATATCATTGTCGTATGTTCCCCTTTTGCCGAAAAGGTTATTTCCGTTATCAGATTGACTGTTCAACAAACTCAATGCACCGGCAGGATCATCGCTGAAAACAGCCTGTGCAAGTATTCTACCTTTGAGATTGTGTTTCACTATTGTCAGAAAACCGTTCGGTTTAAGAAACTTTATTATCTCATTTAATATTTCAATCGGATTTGAAACGTATTCCAAAACATTATGACAAATCACAATATCAAAACTGTTTTCGTCAAGTTTATCTAAATCGTTTTTGCTTGTGATAAGTCTGTAATCACCGTCAACTCTTTTCTCGAACATTTCGGGGTTTGGTTCGTATGCAGTTACATTATGATTTTCTGCATAATAACTTGCCGTAACACAAAAACCTGCACCATAATCCAAGATGCTCAACATTTTATCCTTCGGTAAATTCAACTGACGGAATATCATATCATAAAACATCTTACCCCAAGGCTGTTCGATTAATTTTCTGTAATCTTCAATTGAATCTGGCATTGTTCAACCTCCTTAAAGCGTTATACAAATCACCTTTTCTTTGCTATATAAAGCACGCACAAATACGGACGTTCAATTATTCCGCCGTTCTTATCAGCTAACGCAACAATATCGTTATATGCTCTTTTCTTATCTTCATCTGAATTCTGCATAAATCTATTTCCCGTCAAAGCAAAACCGTAAAATTCATCAGCAGTATAGTTTTGTTTCCACAGTTTTCTGATTACAGTCGGCTTTTCAAAAAGGTCTGAATCAACAATTTGTGAAACAATAGCAGCGATTCTGTTTTCACATTCGGATTCCGTAACGAAATCTGCTATACCGCCATATCGTTTTGATATTTCAAGCAGTTCTTTGTCCAAATCGTTGTCATAAAGAACATACATATTCCAGAACAAAGCTATGTAACCGTTATCCTTCAGAATCTCAGCACACTTTTTATATCCGATTGGCTGAGGCACCCAATGGAACGATTGAGCCGCATAAATAACATCAAACTTTTTCTGCTCAAAATCGTATTCTTCAAATCTGCCTTTAGCAAAACTGAAGTTTTCGTTTTTGAATCGTTCGTTACCAATACGAACCAAATCTTCACCGGGGTCAATACCTAAAATATTAAAACCGTTTCCGGCAAACTGTTCTGTGGCTTTACCGCTTCCGCAACCTATCTCCAACAAATCAGAGTCATTGGATATTCCCGTAACAGATATTAAAGAATTTATAATTTCTTCAGGATAACCGGGTCTGTATTTATCGTAATACTCTGCCGCTTGGTTGAACATTTCACTTTCTTTATGCAAGTTCATAAGAATAACTCCGTTAAAATTCAAATCTTTTTCCGTCTTTATATACAATACCGTCTGTAACGATTATTTTCAGAATAATTGTATTAACATCACCTTCATCGGTGTGACCATTATTATACCAAGAAGCAAACGCATTCCTCAACTTGTCAGCCAAATCTTTATTTTCTTCTTTGCGAATATATCCTAAACTTTCAGCTTTGCCATGTCCCGAAAACCATTCACCGCAAATACCAACAACAGGATTGGCGTTAATATGTTTCATCTTATTGGTTGCAGCGTTTGTAATTGTATAGAAAGCTCCGTCAATATAAATTGCATCAACAATTCTGACCCACGGCTTTCCCTTTTCGTCAACAGTAGCGACAGAAATAAGAGAGTCAGTACTGAAACACTCTTTCAATATGTTATCAAAATCTTTGTTCATACATTATCCTCGATAACTTATATAGTTTTTCTTCTAATTTCAGAGATACGCAATTCAATCATTTTCTTCAAAAACGGCAAATCGTTTTTATTGGCATTATCAATACGGAAAGTACAACCACATACATCGTCAAAAATTTTACCGAAAATATTTTTTGTTTTTCCTCCACCGCAAGAACCGCACTTGCCGCAATGATCAACATATTTCCATGCTGCATTTTTTACATTCTCATCGGCAATTACATCTTCAAAGGCATTGCTGTCCTCAGACCAAATAGTCCAATCGTTATGAGGCTCGTCAGGATCTTTAATTGCAATAAAACAAACATATTCACCGTTAAATTTGCAAAGAAAATATATTTTGTCTTTCCAATAGCCGTTGTCTTTTAGAAACTCAACATTGCTACTCTGCAAATAATTTACAAAATCTAAAGCATTCTGTTTAATATCATCGTTTAAATTCTCACTTATGTAATCAATAATGTTTTCGTTCATAGAATTACCTTTCAGTTTCAGTAATCATTTTAAAATCTTTTCTCAAACTCTTAATATCCGTATAAACAATTCCGTGTATGCCGAGTTCATTTGCGGCATTGATATTTGCAACCGAATCATCAATAAAAATACATTTATCGGGATTGAGATTATATGTATCCAAGAGGTATTTGTAAATTCTCATGTCGGGTTTTGCAATTTTTAAATGTGACGAAACAACAGCACCCTTTGCTTTTTTGAAGAAATCAAATTTATTGCTGATGTATTCATATCCGTCTTTTGAGAAATTGGTCAGAAGATAAATATCATAACCCTGCTCATAAACCTCATTATAGAATTTCACCGTATCATCGTATGCAACATAAAGCTCCATCCAATCCTCGGCAAAAAATCTTCTGAGTTCAGGCTCTAACTCTTTATGCTTTTCAACATAGATTTCGATAATATCCTTGAAGCTCTCATACTTTGCTATGTCCATATCTCCCCAAAGAGAATCTGTCCATATAGCATCAAGCAAAGCCTGATATTTTTCTTCATCATAGCCGTATTTTCTTAAATATTCGCTCGGGTCGTTGTTGATTAAAACCTTGCCTAAATCAAAGATAACATTTTTAATCATCGAAACAACTCCTTTTTAATTTCAAAACGCACACATTTCTGTGAAAACAACCTTTTCACCGTCAGCGATACCACCATAAATATCGGTTGTGTTTCTTCCGACATCAAGCCAATGTTCCGTAACGTGCTTTGCGGTAAACGGCATTTTCAAGCCATTAATTTCATCCAACGAAAACCATTTGAGCTGACCTTCGTTTGATTCGAGATTCATTTCAGTTCCGTTTTTAAGTTCGGCAAAGAAATAGTAATTATGCCTGATTTCCTTATCTGTTCTGCGAAGCGTAACATATCTCAATGATAAATCACAAATCTCGTTTTCGTTGATTCCGAGTTCTTCATATAATTCACGCATTGCACAGGCTTTGGCATCATTAATTTCATTTTCCTCAAAATGACCGCCCGCAGATGCAATCCAAGAATCATCAATAACACTCGAGTTTTCTCTGTAAAGCAAAAGAACACTGTCTCCGCAGGTAAGGAAAACCGATGCCACATTTCTTAACTTACCTATTGAATTATATTTATCATTCATATAATCAGCACCTTACACTCTCGGATAGTTATATCTCCACTCGTCATATTCCTCTTTGGTAATTTCGCCGTTCTTGAGCTTTTCAGCTTGTTGCTGCCAAGCATAGAAATTATCAAACATTGTGAGATAGCTTACTCCTCTGCTCTTATCAAGTCGCAGACAAACTTCACCCTCGATTGTATCAATCTTTAAACCGTAAATATCTTCCAATGCAAAAAGAGTGTGCATAAGTCCGATATAGCTTTCAATGTTAGGAACATCCAAAGCTTCGGGAGCTACTTCAAGAACTTTTGCAATATCATTGAGCAGATTCTCTTTCGGAGTTCTGACACCGCTTTCATACTGTGCCATACGGACATCAGCCGCCTTTTCATCAAAACCGACAGCTGTTCCGAGCCACTTCTGTGTCATACCTCTGAGATTACGGATAAATCGGATTCTTTCACCTGTTGCCATAGTTTTTTGCTCCTTTTTCTTCTTATGCGAGGAGTATAACATAATTGTTTAAGATTTGTCAATAGAATATTAACATATTTGTTTAACTTTTAACTTAATTTAACTTGACATAAGCATTTTTGTTTAGTATAATATGAAATGCACTAAACACTTATGTTTAATATAACTGAATGACCGTCTGAATGAGATACGCCGTAAATGACTCCGTTATCAAACAAAAGTTACGGGAAAACGCCGTTGAAAAACCAGGGGCAGGAACGACATTCAGGCAGAACGGCGAAAATAATTGCGAAAGGAGGATAAAATGACCAACTCGTTTTTAAGAGTTGATGATGTAGCCAAGATATTGGATGTTTCAAAATCATACGCTTATAAAATAGTTCAGAGGCTTAACAAGGAACTCGAATCAATGGGCTATATCACAATTTCAGGCAGAGTCAATAAACAGTATTTTATGGAAAAGACCTGCTACGGCACAAAAGAAAGGAAGGATTAATTTGGCAGTATATAAGGAGCCGAAAACAAACACTTGGCGTTCTATATACCGCTACACCGACTGGCGTGGAGAACGCAAACAAACCCAAAAGAGAGGCTTCGCAACAAAACGCGAAGCTCAGGCTTGGGAACGGGAGCAGTTAAGTAGACTGCAATCCGATTTGGATATGAATTTCAGCAGCTTCATAGAAACCTACTCCGAAGATATGAAAAGCAGACTGAAAGAAAACACATGGCAAACCAAAGAACACATTATCCGCACAAAGATTCTCCCCTACTTCGGCAACCGCAAAATAAATGAAATCCAGCCGAAAGATATCATCGCTTGGCAAAATGAGATGATGAATCAAAAAGACAAAAACGGCAAAAAGTATTCTCCCACATACTTAAAAACACTTCACAATCAGCTGAGTGCAATTTTCAATCACGCAGTTAAATACTACGGATTATCACAGAACCCTGCCGCAAAGGTTGGCAATATGGGGAAGGCACAAAGCAAGGAAATGCTTTTCTGGACACAGGATGAATACAAAAAATTTGCAGAAGCAATGATGAGCAAACCTATTTCATATTATGCGTTTGAGATACTTTATTGGTGCGGTATACGAGAAGGAGAATTATTAGCTCTGACTCCTGCAGATTTTGACTTTGAAAGAAAGACAGTTTCGATTTCAAAATCATATCAGCGGATAAATGGCAGAGATGTTATCACTGACCCTAAAACGCCGAAAAGTAACAGAGTGATAAAAATGCCGGATTTTCTCGCAGAAGAAATACAAGATTTCATAAGTCAGCTTTACGGAATAGATGAAGATGACAGAATGTTTGAAATCTCAAAAAGTTATCTTCACCACGAGATGAACAGAGGGGCAAAAGAAGCCGGAGTTAAAAGAATCAGAATTCACGATTTAAGACATTCACACATTTCACTACTGATAGAAATGGGATTCTCTGCTGTGGCAATCGCAGACCGAGTCGGACACGAAAGTATTGACATCACATACAGATATGCTCACCTTTTCCCGACAACACAGACGGAAATGGCAGATAAATTAAATGATATCAGAAAGGAAGAAAACAAAAATGTCAGTTAAAAATCTTGACCGCTATGAAAGATGGAGAAGTGTCAGTGTATCGTTCAGAGCATCACCCGAAGAAAGCGAAATGATAAACACATTCGTAAAACTTTCGGGACTGACGAAGCAAGAATATATAATCCAAAAACTGTTGAACCACGATGTGACAGTTCAGCCGAATCCGAGGGTTTACAAAGCACTCAAAGACCAACTGTCGGAGGTTCTTGATGAACTGAAACGGATCGAATCGGGTGAGCAAGTCAGCGGAGAGTTGATTGAAATCATATCCATGATATCAAACATAATGAACGGATTAAAATAAAAAATCGACTGTTCAGAAAACCGTCTGTTGGCGCAGGCGCTGAACAGTCAACCACAAAAATGTAATTCAAGTATAACAGCAGTTGTTTCTGAAATCAACACAAATTTCACAGATTGATTTCAGAAAAAGTGGCGGTTGCAGTAGTTGAAAAAGACAAGGCAACCGTCACAGAGCTGATGAAAAATGCAGGTCATAAAGTTTCATCGGCTCACGGATTTGCAACAAAAATTTATGGGGTAAATCCGTCAAGGCTCTCGCAAGAGCCGCAAACCAACCCACTGTCCGCAGACAGCCCACGGCACTTTGCAGACGGTACGTATGAAAGTGTTATAGTGGGTTATTACACTTCCGCAGAAGTGTATCCCCCTGTAGCTCGCAGTGTATATACAAAATGAAGAAAGGAGTAAAATTTTATATGGCAAGAAATGACGGCGTTGACCGAGTCACCGCCCGAAATGTAAATCTTGCAGACGGAAAAATAGCCAATGTTCAGCGACACAACGAACGAGAAAAAGAGTCTTATGTCAATTCCGATATCGTCACGGAAATGACTCCGTACAATGTTCACTTCAAAAAACCGAACGACACTTACGAAAACATTTTCAATAAAATGCTTGAAGAAAAAATCATCTCCACAAGAGGTCTGAAAGCCGATGCAAAGAAATACGGCGAACTGATTTTTGATGTCAACTCCGCATACTTTTTCAATCACGGCGGTTATGAATTCGCAAAGAAATTTTATGAAGATGCATATAAAGCGGCAATCGAAATTGTCGGCGGTGAAGAGTATATCATCTCCGCAGTGATGCACGCCGACGAAAGAAACAAAGCAATGTCGGAAGCTCTCGGACAAGATGTTTACCATTATCATCTGCACGTCGTGTATATTCCCGTAGTCGAAAAAGAAATTCTTTGGTCAAAACGGTGCAAGGAAGAAAGCCTCCGAGGCACGGTTAAGGAAAGAATTATGCAGGTAAGCAGCAGTAAAAAATGGATTTCAAAACCTGCCGTTGATGAAAACAGCGACCCGATTTTACAGAAAAACGGCAAACCCGTTCTCAAAAAATCCTACAGCGTTCTGCAGGATGATTTCTACGAATATATGCGAAAAGCAGGCTACGATGATGTGCAGCGTGGCGAGCGTGGAAGCTCGGAAGAACATCTCACCGTCACGCAGTTCAAGGTTCAGAAGGAAACAGAACGTCTTGAAAATTTACAAAGTCAGATTGAGAAAAGCGAATCTGCTTTGCATGACATTAAAGATAAAACCAAAGTCCGCAAAACGATGAAAAGTAATTTTGACGAAATAGAAGAAATAGGTAAAACAACCTTTTTCGGGAAAGTTGAAATGACAAAAGATGAATGTACTTATCTGAAAGAGCAAGCAAAGAAAAGCATCATTCAGGAAAATCAGATATCCCGTTTGAAAGACGACCTCGAATCAGCAAGAAAGGGCAGCGACATATGGCGCAAACGATACGAAGCTCTTTATGAACAGACCAAGGAGTTCATTGCAGCATTAAAACGCTCACCGGAAATTGTCAGAGAATTTATCAGACGAATATTACAACCCGAGAAAATCGTTCCGCATACCCGTCACAAAACCCGTGACAACTCACGAGAAAGATAACTGCAAGAGCTGTAAAAATTGCAAAATACCGAATAGCAACAGTTCAAATGAACTCTGCATCGTTCGGGCTGTTGCTATCGGAAAACCACCTCACTTTTACAGCTTTAGAGCCGAAATAAATATACAAAAATCATACTATTTTCCCAAGGAAGGAGGAATTTAATGAAGACAGGATTGAAGAAAAGGCAGAAGCACACAGAGGTCTATTTTAACGAAGAAAGTCCGATTGTAGAGATTTACACACACAACACCGACCTTAAAAACCGACTGACAGCATACTCAAAAAAGTATCCCGGGCATTGCCGTCAGTTTGATGATGACGGTCAGGGCGGTTTGAGATTTGAAATCGAAAAAGGCAGATTCGGTTTCAGACTCACCGCACCCTACTCCGATGAACGGAGAACAAAATCAAGCGAAAATGCAAAACAAAACGGAATACACAGGAGGTAACAAAAATGAAAAAGCACATTGTCAACGAAGCAACAGGTATCAGCTACACACTCGTCGGTGATTATTACATCCCCGACCTGAAGCTCCCCGAAACGGAAAACAAGCCGATAGGAATATGGGGCAGAAAACGACTCGCCTATATCAAAGAGCATAAGAAATTTCTTTTCAATCAGCTTGTTCTCAACTGGAAGCTCAACAGCCACCTTGCCGAGATAAACGAGCAGGCAACCGAAATGCTCGATAGACTCACCGAGCAAATGGCAAAAGCAGAAGGTGTCACGGAAGAGTTAAAAGAAGGAAATCAAATGGAATGGGTTAGCAGAATGAATAACATACGCAACAGAGTCGAAGAGATCGTCAATGCAGAATTGATTTATAACTAATACAGATAAGCGGCAGTGAGATAAATTCTCTCTGCCGCTTTTGTTGATTTATGTCGTAATATTGCACAATTAATAGTAATTTACATTGTGTAAAAAGTAGAACATTCGAAAAACTTAAAACTTTTTGCGTAACATTTCGTGAATTTTGTCATATGTATATAGGAATACTTTTTAATTATTTTCATTTTACTGGCAAAAAAGGAGTTTGTCTCCTTAAAAATAATGAAAGGAAGTAGAAAACTATGGCAAAAACGAAAAAACATCTTATGAGGTTCATCGCATTTTCGTTGTGTCTGATTATCGTGTTTTTAGACACAGCCAATTTTCCTGCATTGGCAACCACTGTAGAAGAAACCTCACCGATAACTAACGAGCAGATTGCAGAAGCTCTCAGCAATGCTCAGATAGTTCTTGATGAGGAAAATGATGGTTCTAATGAAACAAGTGATGTGAATTTGGATGAACTCGGAAACATTCAATCGGATTACGACTATTTCAGCGAACTTTATGCACAAGCGGTAGCAAATGATCCTATGCCTCTTGGTGTGGATTTGCCGGGTGATGATATGGTTTATCTCACTCAAAAATGGTTAAATCAAGAATATGGCAATGTTAATGGATATAAGGCGGTTAAAGAAACTGGAAAGACTGGATGGCCTACAATATATTCTTTAACTCGTGCATTACAATATGAACTAGGGTTAACAAGTTTTGCCGATAATTTCGGACCGCAATCTCAAGCGGCATACAAAAACAATATTCTTAAAAGACAAGATGGTGTTACAAATAATATGTATGCTATTTTGCAAGGTGCATTGTGGTGTAAAGGATATTCACCTGGATATAATTTTGATTATAATCCAGTTACTGATACGGTAACAGTTAATGCTGTTTTCGACGAGCGTGTTGAAAAAGCTGTTGTTGAAATGAAAACCGATGCGGGTTTAATTAATCCTAACGGAGTTGTAACTCTCAATACTATGAAAGCTCTATTATCAATGGATGCTTTTAAACTCTTGAAATCATATGGTGGCAAAGAAGTAATCCGAGAAATGCAGCAAAAGTTCAATAGAGAGTACGAAGAATACATAGGATTAATGCCGTGTGATGGTGTTTATGGCAGAAGCACAAACACAGCAACAATCTATGTGCTTCAAGCCGTTGAAGGTATGCCTGTAGGTGTTGCAACAGGAAAATTTGGAGAAAACACAAAAAAATGTTGTCCTGATATTCCTTACAATAGAAATTCAGCGGCAGCAAAAAACTATTTGGGTTCATATTATACAGATTATCAGATTTCTGATTTTATTGAACTGTTGCAATTCGGATTGTATGTGAACGGCATTGGAGACGGAACTATCAACGGGGTATATGATACTAAAACTCAACAGAATGTAGTTGCATTTCAAAAAAAGTTTGCGTTGCCTGAAACAGGGAAAATGGATATTACAACATGGTTATCTTTGTTTGTAAGCCATGGGGATAAAAACCGTTCGGCATTAGCTTGCGACTGTGCTACAAAACTGACTGCGACTACAGCAAAAATGCTATATAACAATGGTTATAGATATGTTGGTAGATATCTAACAAAAGTTCCAGGCGGTCTTGATAAAAATATCACACTTGAAGAAGCTCAGATAATTCTTAATGCAGGACTAAACTTTTTCCCTATATATCAAACTGTTGGAACTAAAAAAGAATATTTCACCGCTGAACAAGGTGCTTCGGATGCAAATGCAGCTATAGAAGCAGCTCGCAAGCTTGGTGTTCCTAACGGAACAATTATTTATTTTGCTGTTGATTTTGATGCAAATGATGATCATATAACAGATTATGTTCTTCCGTATTTTGCAAAGGTACACGAAACAATGGAAAAAAGCATATATAAAACTGGTATTTATGGTGTAAGAAATGCTTGTACCCGTGTTTCAAACAAAGGATATGCTTGCAGTAGTTTCGTAAGCAATTTATCATCAGGCTTTAGCGGCAATCTTGGCTTTCCTATGCCGGATAACTGGGCATTTGACCAATTTGCAACTGTTGATGTTAAAGACGGTTCTAATACAATAAACATTGACAAAGATGGATTTTCAGGAAGAGATGAAGGCGTAAGGAGATTGGATCCAGCAGTTTCTATGAGTATTGACGGAGA
The DNA here is from genome assembly GCA_036309745.1 of Acutalibacteraceae bacterium. Taxonomy (GTDB): domain Bacteria; phylum Bacillota; class Clostridia; order Oscillospirales; family Acutalibacteraceae; genus CAG-177. Next base: position 28,923 of record JAXJTD010000082.1, read on the forward strand.
TGATTTTAATATGGGCAATTCAGGTAGTGATACTGTTACAGGCCCAACCGTTGATGTTTTAGGACATCAAGTTCCTTTGTTTTCTTTTGATGCTACTTTTAACTTACCTGAAAACTTGACAATTGAAACCGAATACAACGCAATAAAAAAAGAAATAAGTGTCCTTGTTGGTGTTGATTTATATGAATACTCATGGCAAAAATATGGAATAAGAGAAAAGCCTGAAGGAGAAAAGCGCACACAAGCTTATACCGAAGTTAAATCTATGGTCTCATCTATAAATAAAGGAAATGACCAAGTGTTTAAAAATCGTTATAAATCCCTTAAAGGTTGTATGTTTGATAAAGGTAAAAAATTAGGACTTAATAGTGATGTTACGTTTGTTGGGTATATGACAATTGGTGTAGTAAACAACAAATTGGTTTTAAAAGAAGGTGAAATAGGACTTATAGGACAAGTTTATCAGAGCTGGGTGTATCCTATTATTTCTGCTGTTGTTTTTAGAATTGAGTTAAGTGGCAGTGTAGAAGCAGGCTTAAAAATGATTTTGAGAGAATCAGGAGAAACAGATCTAACGGGCGTCGTTGGATTTAGTCCTAAGTTTGGATTAGGCGTTGGTGTAGATGCAATTATAGCAGGAGTTTATGCGGGTGCGACAGGAACAATAGATTGTCAACTTGAATTTCCTGTTGTCTCGCTAGAACAGAGTTTAGAAATGGAACTTAATGTTGCCGGTTATTTTGAATATAATGCCCTAAAATGGGGCGAACGGTACGAATGGACATTTTGGCGTTATCCAATATATCCGTATGAAAGCTCACCTCAAACATTGTCAATCTCAAAAGATGCTCTACAGCTTATAGAACCCTGTTCAATGGAAGGCGTTGCAACAATAAGCGATTATGATGTTTTTAAAACTAATATTCAATTATATGCAAAGCCACAGATTATTAACTTAGGCGACGGCAATATGTTTATGGCATACATCGATGATGCTATAGACAGAACAGCAGAAAACAGTTCCGTTCTTATGTATACGATTTATAACGGAAGCTCTTGGAGTCAGCCTCAAAAAGTATCAGATAACCTTACAGCCGATTTTGAACCGTCAATATGTTCTGACGGAAATGGCGGCGTACATATCTTATGGCAAGATGCTACTGAAGTTTTCAGCGAAGGCATTACCTTAGAGGGGATGGCGGCAAAAGTTGATTTATCTTACATTCATTGGAACGGCAGTTCTTTTGAAGAAAAGGTTTCAATAACAAACAACAATCAGGATTTAGAAATGAATCACAAAATAGTATCTTATGGTGATAACATATCTGTTGTATGGAAAGAAAATTCAGATAATGATGTGTTTGGATTAACTGGAACCAATTCAATTTGCAGAAAAAAATTTGTTTCAGGTTCTTGGAGCGAAGTCGAACTTGTCAAGTCCGGTTTATCTGTTGTACCTACAATAGATACTTCGTATTCCAATGGTGAAAATGTAATTGCCTATGTTGCAAAGAGCGGAACAGACACAACCACTATTTCCGATCTGGAAATCTACTATATTGATAATTCTCAAACCACCAGACTTACCAATAATAATATCGCAGACTATTCAGTATGTTTCTGTGATGATAGTCTTTATTGGATTAGAAACAATTCAGTAATTTCCGTGTCGACAAATAATCTTTATTCACCTGTAACCGTAATTGATAATTTTGGAATGAATGTATCTGAAATTAAGGTGACAGGAAATGATAACGGAAATAAAGCTATTGTATGGGAATGCGAAGATGATTCGGGTATGGTTTTCTATAGCTCAAACTATAATAGCGAAACGGGTCTGTTCGGAGAAATAGCACCGATAGAAAAGAAATATGGTGTTGTTCGTGGATGGGATGCTTGTCTTAATGGCAATGGAAAGATTGAAATGGTTTACTGTTACGGAGAGTATCAATCCAACGCAAGAAGTAATACCACTTCTTATGGGGCGTTAAATCTTATACAGAAAACATCAAGTGAGATATATGATATTTCTGTTGATTCTACGATAGCTTATGAAAATGATTTTAATGCAGGTGATGAAATTTCATTTTTTGCAAGCATTTACAATAGCGGTTCGAAACCAATAAACCAGTTTGAGGTTATTGTTTCTGATTTAGATGGGAATCAATACAGTTCTTCTGTAATTAAACAAGAATTATCAGTTGGCGAAACAATTGATTTGGAAATTCCATTTGTAGTACCAAATGAAATTGAATCCTCAAGTTACAGTGTGGTTATTTTGCCTGTTGATGGTAATGACATAAAGTTAACAGATAACGAAGCTACATTTACTTTTGGATATGCTGATTTAGTAATCGAAGAAGTTAGAGAAGAAAGAACAAACAATGAACGACAAATAGTTGTTACTGTTAACAACCAAGGTTCAGATGCCGTTTCCAATGTAACTTTAACTTTGTTCCTCAATAATAAAGACGGAGAAGTGCTAGCTACCGAAACAATAACACAGTTAGAAAGTGAAGTTAGCACAGAATTTATCTTTGCTATTGAAAATGGTTTGTTGGATTCAAGTGTTTCGGAAGATGCTCAACCTTTTTATCTTCTTATTGAATCTGAAAGTCAAGAAAACGAGTATAGTAACAACAGTATGTCATTCGAAATGTATCCGGATTATTCAGTTGATGTTACCACCGGATTTGGCGGCAGTGTATCAGGCTCGGGAATATATGCAAACGATTCATATGCCTCAATAAGTGCAATTCCTTCAACGGGCTATCAATTTGAAGGTTGGTATGAAGACGGAGTGCTTATTGCGGGATTACCTCAAAACTGTGAGTTGGCTGTTAATCGAAACCGAACACTTGAAGCAAGATTCAAAAAAACAAATCTTGAAATATCAAAGGTATCAATAACGGGAGAACTGAAAACTGGAAAGAACATAGAATTTACTGCTACTGCAAATGGTGGAACAATGCCATACAGTTGGTCTTATTATGTTTCATATAATGGCAAGTCAGTTTCATCTAAATTAGATTCGACAGACAACACATTTATGTACAAGCCTGAAAAAGAAGGTAACTATACCTTTGTTTTTAAAGTGAAAGATTCTTCAGGGAATATTGCTACATATGAGAAAACTATAAGGATAAAATCTCTTTACAAAATCACCGTGGATAAACCTTTAGACCTTTCATCTAAGATACCTGATGAATTAAAAATCAGCTATTGGTATTCGAGTGATGAAAGAGTTGCTTCTGTTAACGGTAATGGTGTTGTAACAGGCAAGAGGGTTGGCAATACAACCATAACTGCTGTTACTTCAGGCGGAGCGAAACTTTCTTGGGAAGTTGAAGTTGGCTTTACTTGGTGGCAAATATTCTTAATTTTCACAGGTATTGGTGCTATAATGCTGCCGTTTTGGGTAGTTCCATAATCTTCTTATTAGTTGTTGATAAACAAATATTTTGTATGTATAATATTATCAAAGTAGGCTTGATTTAAGGAGGAATTAATTTGGCAAAACTGTCGTCAAGACCTCACAGAACTAAACCTGCAGGTTCTTATGTAAAACCCGATTGGAAAGGTTATCTTAAACTTGCACTTGTCATTATTTTCTTTATCGTTTTAGCAATTGTGTTTTTTAACTTTTTTGCGGTTCCCAAAACACCCGCTACTTTGGAACAGGTAAAATCAGTAATGACTGCGCAAGGATATGAACCACAAGATATATCAGATTTTTATTATGATAAAGATGTTGACTTCAAAAGAGTTCTCAATAAATGTATTGCGATTGAAAAAGATGATTTGCATTTTGAGTTTTTTGAGTTTAACAATGATAATAGTGCAATTGAGTTGTTCCAACAAGCATATCAAAAAATTAGTTATAAATACAATGCTGCACACAGCATTGAAATAGAAACACAAATAGCTAATTACACTATTTACACCTTAGATTCTTTGGGTAAATATAATGTAGCTATATATGTTGGAAATACTGCTGTGTATGCATATTGCAACTCAGAAAACAAAGCTGAAATTCAAAAAATCCTTGATGCAATTGATTATTTGAAAGCATAAACAAAGAAAGTCTACCGTCAGCTATTTCAGGTTGGCGGTAGATTATAAGAATTATAGTTAATTAAGTTTCAAAATTATTATTCAAAAACAATAAAATGACCAACAAAAACATTAAAATAGAATACAGTCCACATTAAAATTAAAATATTTTTTATTTAGACACAATAAAAAGGCCCCTTGATGTATTTTTTACATGCTTAATTTATAAACACTCATAATTTATAAGGAGAAAACTTATGAATCGTATAATTGGCACAAGCATAGAACTTCCAATAATCAAATTCCAAAACAGAGATATTATAAACAAAATTCAATCTGGAAAAATGTACTTAAAAAACCTTGATTGGTTTCGAGAATACGAAAAACAAACCGGCGACACAGTAATCGGTGATATGCTTGAAGGAATGTTACATGTTTCACAAGGCTACATGAAAATAACAGATTTAGAATGTAACGAATCTAACTTTTTTACATTAAACGACACAGCTATTAAAACATCATTTTCAAACGCCTACGTGTTTTGTTCAACAAATATAGTTTTAACAGAAAACGGTGTTGCTTTCAACGACGATCAAAAACAAGAATTAAGGACATTTGGAGATTCAGCTTTAATAATAAAAAATAAAGAAGAATTTATCAATCGTATATGTAAAGCTGCAAATAATATGAACTACAAAGTGTTTTATGGTCCTGTTAATTATTATAGCAAAGATGAAGACAATGCGTATATGTTCGCCTCGTTAGTGGAAGGGATTCATAATATTGCTTTTTGGAAACGATATGATTATTCTCTTCAGCAAGAATTTAGAATTGTTCTCTGGAAAGAAGGAATGCATGATGAACATATTGAATTTGAAATTGATAATATAAGTGATATTTCAGAAGTTTTAAGTATAGATGAAGCTCTAAAAATTAAACTTGAAAGAACACAATAACTATATTAAGAATTCGAATAAATTCGAATAAAAAAATATATGTCTTAGTCATTATTGTACTTATACTTATTATTCTTAATATATCTTAAACACTAAATTAGGATAATCAAAAAGTGGTTATATGCACACTAACAAATCTTTTAATTATAACCTATAATAATAAAAGTTAAAAGTCGATGTGCAACAAATCTATCAAGTCAAAGGAAGTTGAAGATATGATTAAATCAATAGTTATGAAAAACTGCGCTACATATCCAGTGGAAGGCGTCACCATTGAAAATTGTCAAAAGATTAATTTTTTTTACGGACCAAATGGCAGTGGAAAATCAACAATTAGTAATTATTTATATAACCAGGTTAATCCACAATATGCTTTCTGTAATATCAAGTGGGAAAACGACACTCCCACTGACATTATTGTATATAACAGAGATTTTCGTACTCGTCATTTCAAAGAGGATATTGAAGGTGTGTTTACATTAGGCGAAGCAACTATTGAAGAAATTAAGGCTCTTGATGATATGAAAAAAGAACGAGAGAAAAAATATGAGGATTATATTTCTAGATCAAACGGATTAAAGAAAAAACTTGCCGAAGAACAAATACGTAAAGATGATTTTAGAGATACTGTTTGGAATGTTATTCTTAAACAAAATGAAACAGATTTCCAAGAAGCATTCAGTGGTCTTAGAAGTAACAAAGAAAAATTTAGAGATGAAGTTATTGTCAAATACAAAAAATCACATTCCTCAAGCCAAACTAGAGAAGCCTTAAAAAAACGTTCTAACACATTATTTTCTAGAAAACCCGAAAAACATAACACCATCGACATATCCATAAAGAACTTAATTTGCGAACTTGAATCAATCGAAAAAGATACTATTTGGGAAAAGATAATATTAGGAAATACCGATATTCCCATTTCTAAAATCATCAAGTTTCTTGACAATGCAGATTGGGTTAATAGAGGCCGCTCTTACATTGGCAAGGATGGTATATGCCCTTTTTGTCAACAAAAGACTATTACAGCTGACCTAGAAGAACAACTGAATTCATTTTTTAGCGGCGAATATGAAAAAGATATACAATATATAAAAGAGTTAATTGAAAAATATAAGATTATCTCTGAAAAATTAGTTTCCTCTTTGGCAGTTATTTCAGCAAATGATACCGTTGTTAGTGTAGGACTTTTAGATATTTCAAAATATAACACACTATTGGATACATTAAAATTGCTGTTTTCAAGCACATTGCTAGAAATGTCATCAAAAGAAAAAGAAGCCGGCAAAAAAATATTTTTAACCGAAAGCTTAACTAAAACAAATGATTTGTTAAATATGATTTCAATTGCTAATGAAAACATCATAAAACACAACAAAATGGTTGATAATTACAACGATGAAAAGAAATCTTTAATAAATGACGTTTGGGAATTTCTTATGGATGAACAAGAAGCGCTGATAAGTAGCTACCTAAATGATTTAACTAAATTTGAAAAGGCTAAACAAGGAATACAAAACGGTATCACTCAATGCAAAGAGCAACTAGACGATCTTGATAACAGAATTTATGAGGCAGGAAAAAACGTTACAAGCGTACAACCTACGGTTGATGAAATAAATCGATCTTTAAAATCGTATGGTTTTACCAACTTTCAAATTGTTCCATCTCCAACGAAAGAAAATTCATATCAAATCCAGCGCATGGATGGAACACTTGCAACAAACACATTGAGTGAAGGCGAAGAAACTTTCATATCTTTCTTATATTTCTTGCAGTTTGCTAAAGGATCATTAGACGCTACTAAAGTATCCTCGAAAAAAATTTTGGTTTTAGATGATCCAATATGCAGCCTTGATAGCACCATACTATACATAGTAAGTTCAATGGTAAAATCATTAATTATAGATATTCGTAATGATATTTCAGATGTTGAGCAAATTTTCATTCTTACTCATAATGTATTCTTTCATAAAGAAGCGTCATTTGTAGATGGAAGAACAAAAATATTAAATGATGTAAACTATTGGATTATTAGCAAAGATAATAATGTTTCGTCGGTAAGGGCATTCGAAAAGAACAACCCTATAAAAACATCTTATGAACTTTTATGGCAAGAACTAAAAACGAATTCAAGTGCATCATTAGTTACTACACAAAATATTATGAGAAGAATTATTGAAAATTATTTTAGTATATTAGGTAAAGATGTTGATGAAAAAATCGTCAATTCGTTTGCCACAACAGAAGATAAGATGATATGTCGTTCCTTAATCAGTTGGATTAACGACGGTTCACATTCTATTCCAGACGATTTATATATTGATAGTTATGCCGATTCAATCGATCGCTATAAAGAAGTTTTCAAAGAAATCTTTGTGAAAATGGATCATAAGGCACACTATGACATGATGATGGCTTGATTTTTGTTTATTTTTATGTATAATTAATAATAAAGTAAGTATCAAATTCCATATGTTTGTCGTTTAACAAAAATCATCTTGTTAAATGGCAACATTTTGGCAACAAAAAATCGGATAGTCCGTAATTTGCGGATAATTCAGATTATACCGATAGCTCCTGCTAAATTATATATACAAATATGTTTAGTGATAAGTTTCTGGGAGCGAGTGGGAATAATACAGCTGAACGACACAAGCGTTGATATGTCTCATTTTTGAGGATTCGATGATGCTCTGTGGCAATGTTTTGGCAACATTTGAATTATCTGAAAGTTAAGAGCCAACTGATTTTACAGTCAGTTAGCTCTTTTGATTTGATAAATCACAACAAATATGATGGCATTTCGATGTTGACCGACAAAAAGTTTTATGATATATTATCTGTTATAAAAAGTTCTGGAAGAGGTATAAACTATGAAAAAGCGTATAGCATTAGTTCTGGCATTGATAATTGCCCTAAGTTCTGTTCTTCTGACAGGTTGCGGCCATAAGCATGACTTCCGTGAAATAGACGACAGAGTTGTTTGCGTTGATTGCAAAGAAACCTGTACCCACGAATATGAAATTGACGGTTCAAAAGCTTACTGCTCAAACTGTCTGTTCTCCTGTAAGCATTCATTTAAAGAAGATAACGGCAATATGATTTGCGACGACTGCGGTATTGTCTGCACCCACGAATACAATGAGAATTCGGTATGTAAGCATTGCGAAAGTGAGTGTGTTCATGAATATGAATCAACCCCGAACGGCTCCAAGTGTAAAATCTGTAATGCTGACTGTGAACATATTTTTGAAAATTCTGATCTTTGCAAAATCTGCGGTAACACCTGCACTCATGAATTTGGCTATTATAACGACGGATATCAGTGTAAATATTGCTCAGAACCCTGCGAGCACGAATATGAGAACATTTCAGGCAAAAGCTTATGCAGTAAGTGCGGCAATCAAAAAATCATCTTGAATATGAGCAACATTAATGACTATTTCTCTATCAACGCCAAAGTCTATGATGTTAACGTAAAAAAAGATTATTATCTCGGCACAAGAGATTCTGGTGAATGCAAAGTAGACGTTACCGTCAGAAGCAAGAAGGACGTCAAATACAAAGATGTTGTGGTAACTGTTTTACTTGAAACCACCGCAACAGGCTGGGCAAACAGAAGCATAGAAATCGAAGTGTCTTATGACGGCTACGGAGAGGGAACAACCAAAATTTTATCATATATTCTGGATTATGTATACTCCTCACCTTCATACAGAGCTTCCATCTCTGATGTTTCAGGTGAAATTGAATTATAAGTCATAAAAACAGACAACAAAAAAGCCTCTTGTGGTTATTAAAGAAACTGCCATAGGAGGCTTTGTTATACCCGGAAGCTATCAATACGCAAAAGATTATACTGTCAGAAAAGAATCTACGGTCACCGATCTTTGGCTTATATCTGCCCGAAAAGATGCCAAAATAACAACTATTACATATATAAAAACTGAACAGCAAACTTGGTTTCAGTTTGCTGTTCAGCTCAAGTTTTTAATCAGAATCTACAATCACTTTAAATTACTTGAAAAAAGCAAAAAATAGTGTTAAGATTACACAAAGGACACTCCCGTAAAATTGACAAAAGGAGAATGTGTTATGAAAAGCAAAAAAAGAATTATTCTTTCGGTTGTTTCCGTAGTTGTTATTCTCGGAATTATCGCAGGTGCTTTGGCGTTATATTTCACAAGATACCATAAAGACGAAAATGACACCGAAGAATTTTACAGACAGAATGTAGCTTCCGTAGGCTATGAAAACACCGTAGAAACCGCATATCCTTTTACGGATGTATACGGTATTATAAATGAGCATTTTAAATCTGAGTTGCCCGAAGGTAAAACCGAAAAGAAGGTTGCCGTTATCGGTTATGACGGTTGCCGTGCAGATATTCTTGTCGAAAAGCAGGACAACGGTGCAATAAATTATCTGCTCGATAACGGTGCCTCAATCAACCTCACTTATTGCGGCGGCGTGAATTATCCTGCCAAAAATACTCAGGCAACCTCAACTGCACCCGGCTGGTGCTCAATGCTTACCGGAGTGTGGTCAGATGTGCACGGTATAACCGGTAACGGAATAACCAAAGCCATCGAACCTAAAATGCTTATGACTACACTCATAGAAGAAAACATTATTGACAATGCAGCATTTATCACAAAGTGGAAGGGTCATTTTACAAACAACAACTCTACATATATAGATGAAAAAGCATATTGCGAAGAAAACAATATTGACGTCGAGTTCAATCTTCGTAAAAACAAAGAAGATATTCATACAGGTGCTATGGAGGAAATAACAAGTGCAGACTGTTCAGATTTTGTGTTTATTATCTATGAAAACACGGATTCGGCAGGCCATGATTTCGGTTTTACATTCAACAATCCTGTTTACAAAGATGGATTCAGAACGGAAGACAATTACGGCTACGAGGTAATCAAGGCTATTGAAGCAAGAGAAACCTACGAAACAGAAGATTGGCTCATTATTGTTACCTCAGACCACGGTGGAATCGGCACGGGTCACGGCGGTCCGAGCATTCAGGAAAGAATGACTTTTGTTATAATGAATAAGGATTGGAACTGAACCAAAGCGAAACCTCCTTGCATAAGCAGGGAGGTTACTCATTTAAAAACACAGAGGTGAACTTATTATGTCAAGAAAATATTCACACGTAACGGTTATCGGAATTGACGGAGCAGGCAGTTGGATTAAGGATGCACACACGCCAAACTTTGACAAAATTTTTAAAAACGGTGCAATAACATATAAAGCTCTTTCTTCCAGACCTACCATCAGTGCAGAATGCTGGGGATCAATGCTTATCGGTGTCGGTCCTGAAATTCACGGTCTTACAAATGATATCGTATCATCTGTTCCCTACGATGTATCCTCCCCTTTCCCTTCGCTTTTCAGAAGAATCAGAGAAGCTTATCCAGATGCTGTTCTCGGGTCATACTGTGACTGGAATCCCATTACCTTTGGTATTGTTGAAAATAACATCGGTGTTTCCCACGATACGGCCACCGACACTGAGCTTACACCTGTTGTTTGCGATTATATCCGTAAAAACAAGCCTGATTTTCTGTTTGTTCATTTTGACAGTGTCGACGGTGCAGGTCACGGTACGGGATACGGACTTCCTGACTTTATCAGGCGTATCGGTGAGGTTGACAAGCTTATAGGCGATGTTTATTCCGCTGTTGAAGATGCTGAAATGCTTGAAGATACACTTTTCATTGTCATTGCCGACCACGGCGGCACAAACAATGAAAACAACAAGGGCAGCCACGGCGGATGGACAGACGAAGAAAAATATGTAACCTTTGCCGCGGCAGGTAAAGGCATAAACAAAACCGAAATAGAAGAAATGAACATCCGTGACCTTGCGGCTGTTGTTCTTTACGCTATGGGTATAGATGCTCCCCCATTCGACGAAAAGGGCTGGACCTCTCAAATACCCGAAGGATTGTTTGTTGATTACGAAGGTGAATACCGTGACATTTCCCATATCACGGGCGCCGCTCCGAGAATTTCAAAAAAACATCACGAATCTGAGCTTGTCTGAGGAGAAACAGTTGCGGGCTTTTAAAATAATTGAAGCTATCAATAATATAACATCATCACCCTCAAAGCACATCAAATTTAAATTTTTATGAAAGCGGGGTTTACAGAAAATATGCTTGATATCAAGAAAAACACTGTTGAAATCGGTCTTGAAAAACCGCTAAAAATTTTGCATATAACCGATTCTCATCTGCCTTTTTATTGTGAAGACGATACCGAAGAAATTATCAGACAGGCTAAAAAACGCCAACAGGAAACAAGCGTTTCCAATCTTAAAAAGCTGATGAAATACGGTGAAGAAAACTGCGACATAATTGTACACACAGGAGATCTTATTGATTTTATTTCGAAGCCCTGTATAGATTTTGCAAGAGAGTATCTAAAAAATGATAAGATTCTCTTTGTAGCCGGCAATCACGAATATTGGCGCTGCGACAGCGAAAAAGAGGATATGGCTTACCGTATCAAAAGCATTGAAAGAATGGGCGGCAAACTTTGTGAAGGTATGCTTTTCAGCTCATGTATTATCGGCGGAGTAAACTTTGTGGGCATCGACGACGCCTATCATCAGGCGGAATATGAACAACTTGATTTTCTGAAAGAAGAAGTAAAAAAAGGCTTGCCCGTTATTCTTTTCATGCATGCTCCTCTGTACGAAGAAAACCTCTACAAAAAAAGCTATGAAATGTGGAACGGAGAAAATTATATTCTCGGTTGTGACACAGTCCGCCATCCCGAGATTTCAGGCGATATGACGGAGCCTTTTGAATCAACAAAAGCATTCTACGAATATGTTGTCAGTGAAAAACAAATCAAAGCCGTGCTCACGGGGCACCTTCATTTTTCTTTCGAAAGTATGCTTCCGAACGGTGCTGTACAGTATGTGACCGACCGCGGAGACCGAGGAAACGCAAGAGAAATAACAATAATGTAAATATTTATACTTCTTAAATTTCACAAAACGGCCGACTGATTCAAAATCAGTCAGCCGTTTTCATTTATTATCAGATTTAAGCAACCGCATTACAATTATCAGATTATATTTTCAAATCAGATTCAACAAATATTATCTCCTGCGGCCCGAATTATCATTATTACATTTACAGACAAGTATGGTATCAGCACCGATAACCTCAATATCTTCCCAGCAAACCCTTATTCTTTCTCTTTTACCGCAGATACCCCAATACTTTGGTCTGCCGTAAATCACAAGCGCCACTACCCTGCCGCAACAGGTATCCACCTCAACATCACTGACAAGCCCCAGTCGGCAACCGTCAGCCTTATTGATAACCTCTTTACACCGAAGTTCAGTAATACAGCAATTCATAAAATATCTCCTCCAATAAAACATATTTAAAAAAACACAAAAAAAGACCGGAAAGCATTCACTTTCCGGTCTGTAATTTTTCTGTTGTTCTGAGCAGGTAAACCTCCTCAGATTATATAAAATCACCGCAACGGTGATGTTTGTGCGGGGTGATGAGAATCAGCCCTTTGCTGCCGATTAGTTACGGCCGCTGAGAAGAGCATTCAACTCAAAGATCTTGCAAAGCTTCTTGAATGTAAGAAACTTCTTCTCACTGCTGATTTCATCAAGGAGTTTTTTCTCTGCTTCGTATGTTACTTTTTCGAAATTCATTTACATTCATCCTTTCTTTTCGTTGTGGCTTTATTATACACTATTTCACGAAAAAGTCAAGTGATTTTGCACAAATCACAGTGCATATATTTGTGCAATATGCATAAATATTGAAGTTTTATAAATTATTCAGCCTTAACAGATTAAAGAAAGATAAAAAATATATTTTGTGCGTTTTGTACAATCGTGATATCAGTAATTTGTTAAAAACAAACAAACAATGTCGAATATCACATTTGACACTCAAAAAAGTTTGTTTAATTTTTTCTTAAAAAATACAGATTTTTTCTACAATAAATGCCGCATCACTGTATTTCCGCGCACTGGATTCGAATATTCCCGAAACTTTACCGTTCATATCATCAATACCTTCAAGTAAAGGCGGCTGACGCAAAGATTCAGTTTTGGTGTTGTTTCTCAAATGATAAGCAGGTACTGACAAACCGTTATAATCAACGGTAAAATCATTCTCACCCAATGTTACATCCTTGTGGTATGCGAGTGTTGAATTATTATTTCTGCCGTAGGAGATGCTGAGTGCAAATGTGCCGTCAGGCAGCCTTGCGAATCCCTGAACGCAGTTAGGAGTAGTGAAAATCATTGAAGGAACTGCAATTTCTTCACCGTCAGGACTGAATTCAAGGTCGGCTGTTTTATATGCATTACAGCGTGCATAGGTTGTTTCGAAAAGAGAAATCGCCATATGGTGAGATTTGTCGGTATCGTAGCTTCCGTCTGAGGTAAATGTGTAAAATTCACCTGCATAAAGATATGTTCCGTCCGAATTAAGATATGAACACTTTACATCGGTATTGACTTTATCAATGAGGAAAAGCGGGGCACCGTCGGAAGTTATAAACACCAGCGCCAACGAAACACGGTAAATCTTTTTGCCGTCAACGATATAAAGATACTGCCCGTCTTCGGCAATGCCGCCTGCGTGACCCGTAAAATCCTTACCGTTTGATTTTCTCAAAGGAAGGGTTTTTATTTTCTCGCCGCTTTCACCGTCGATAAGCGAAATTACAGTTGCGGCATCGTCATGGTAAAAAGAAACAAAGTGAATATTATGCGTTTCACTGAAACAGTAGCCCTGAGGTACATAGCCGTTTTCAACCTCGGGAATGTCACAAATCTCTGTGTAATCCGAATAACTCCTGATATCAAAAACGCTTTTTACTGCTCTTACGACTGTTTCAATATAACCCTCTATATTTCTTCTGACATCACTCACCTCACCCGTCAACGAAAATCCGCTGAGAATAAATGATACCGCAAGTATGAATGCAACTGTTTTCTTTGCCATATTTTATCTCCTTAATTTTAAAGGGGCTGTAAATAAACAGCCCCCTTTTTATTTTATTCGGTAAGTGCGTTGAGCATTTCGCAAAGTTCAAGATAAAAGCTCCGGGTTTTATCCTTATCTGCAAAAAGACCTATTGCCGCACCATGATCGCCCTCCTGAACGGGCATAACATTCCAGATTCCTTTTTCGTATGTACCGTCAAAATCTTTGTAAGGTTCATCAAAGGGATACTTAGCACTTTCAGTATTTACAAGTGCATCGTTTGCAAGCCATTTTTCATCATAGACAGTTCCGTTAACGGGGTCTGTAAACTGCATAACACCCATAACTACCGCTGTCAGAAAAATAACAGGATTGGTTTTGATTGACGGAATTTCAATTTCTGTTCCGGGCAAGCGCTTTGTGGTTGAAAACGGATATGAAAAATAGTATATATCGCTGTTGATATCAATAGCGGCATTCATCTCCGCACTGCCTTCGGGAGTTAAATCATACTGGCAGGAATCGTCTTTATTAGCAAGAACTCTGCCCAGTGCAACAAAGAAATTATCAGCCTTTTCTCCGCCCGGTACATCCGTAAGACCGAACTGTTCGAGGTGAAAATCAACCATACCGCCGTTAAAAAGGGAACGACCCATTAAGCCTGCATAAATGTAACTGAATGTCTGAACAAACACATCGAGACCCAGCGCAACAAGTGGATAATAAACAGTTGAACTGTTGTGTGGAGTACATATTGCGGTGGCGCTTTTCACCCAATTGCCCTTACCGCCTGTGAAAAGACCTGATATTTCATCAGCAGGTGTTACGGAAATTTCCTCCACAGAGCCTTCGGTAAGAAGCTGAATAAGCATACGCACCGTGGTACCGCCGAAGCTGTGACCGATAAGATGTATTTTCTGCAATTTGCCGTTTTCGTCAAGCTTCCCCCAATCGGAAATAAGAGCTGTATAATATGTTCTGCCGAAGCGGTCGTGATTATGCTCTTTTGAATGGGCTTCACCGTAATCTACGGTTGTGCCCATAAGCTGAGCGTAAAGCTCACAGGCTCTGTCCCAGGCACTGCTGAGTGGCCCCACGGATGCGGAATAACATTCGTAGCCTTCGCCTTGAAGATAAGACATAAGGTCGCCTGTGGTTGCGCCCCAGTAAGGCACAATACCGTTGATATCCTCTGCACCGCCCCAGCCGTTAAGACCGTGAACAAAAACAAAAGGTTCGGCGTTTCTGGGCTCCCATTTATTATTGTCGGTTGCAAAGGACACACCCGTACACGCACTGAAAACCATAACCGCTGCAAGCAAAAAGCTTATGATTCTGCGAACTTTCATTTCACTGCACTCCTTTCGGAAAAAATACAGAAACAATCTGATTAATCAAAATTACCGACCTTGCGGATAATCACTTTAAGGTCTTCAACATCCATAATTCTGGGAACAGGATAGAGAGGATTGCCCTCTTTGTTTGCACGCTTGGCAATTGTTTCAACATCCTTCTCCTGAAGAACATCAAGATGTTCGGGGATGTTGAGAAGCTTATTGAATTCTCTGATTTTTGCAATGAAGAACTCTGCCTTCTGAGCTTCTGTCATACCTGCGGTTTCAAGACCTGCAATATCCGCAAGCTTTGCAAGAGGCTTGTGTGCGGTTTCGCCGAATGCATCAAGCACATAGGGAAGAATAACTGCGTTTGCAAGGCCGTGAGGTGTGCCGTACATTCCGCCGAAATTATGAGCAATAGCGTGAACGTAGCCTACATATGCTCTTGTGAAAGCAATGCCTGCAAGGTATGATGCTTCAAGCATATTCTCTCTCGCTTCAAGGTCTTTGCCGTTTTCATAAACTTTGAGTATATTTTCAAATATCATCTTTGTTGCTTTTTCGGCAGCAGCTGCTGTACCCTTGGTGTTGCTATGACCGATATAAGCTTCAACCGCGTGAGTAAGGGCATCCATACCAGTTGTTGATGTGATGTGGGGAGGAAGACCTACCGTAAGCTCGGGGTCAAGCACTGCATACTTGGGACGGAGCACAGGGTCCTGCAAAGCATATTTTTCGTGTGTGGTGGGATCTGAAACAACAGCTGCGATTGTGGTTTCAGAGCCTGTACCTGCTGTTGTAGGCACCGCATAGATAGTGGGAAGCTTTTTGAGGATTTTGAGAGTACCTCTCATCTTCTGAACGCTTGTTTTGGGTCGTGCAATTCTTGCAGCCGCAACCTTTGCACAGTCCATAGGTGAACCGCCGCCGAATGCGATAACGGCAGAGCAATTATTATCAACATAAAGCTGCCTTGCTTCTTCGATATTATTGATTGTGGGGTTGGGCTGTGTGCCGTCATAAACAGCATACTTTACACCTGCTTTATCAAGTCCTTCAAAAAGACCGTCAAGAAGGTGAAGACCCATAAGACCCTTATCGGTTACAACAAGTACACTGTTGTGTCCGTTGCCTTTAACTACCTCGGGAAGCTTTTTCACGCTGCCTGCGCCTTTTACAAGTTCAGGCTCTTTCCAATTAAGAAAGTTAACCGCAACTCTGAAAATTCCCTGATAGGTTCTGCAATACATTTTGAAAAGTGTTGAAGCTGCCAATGTGATTACTCCAATCGTAATATATTTTTTATAATTTTACCATATAATAACCCTTCGTGCAATAGTCAAAAGCCTGATAATAGCTCAATTTTTGTAACATCACAAAACAGTTGCAATAAAACTTTCCAGGTGATATAATAAATTTATATATGCAGAACACAAGGAAAGGGATTTAAAATTATGCTTAAAATTACCACATCCGGTCAGAAATTCATCGACTCCGAAGGCAGACAAAGAATTTTCAGCGGTATGAACCTCTGCGATAAGGGCTACAACAAATCCGAAAACGAAAGAAGAACCTATGTTCTTGATTTCGACGAAAAACTTATTTCCCGTCTGAGCGAGCTTGGTTTCAACATCATCAGACTCGGTCTTACCTGGGATGCAGTTGAACCCGAACCCCGTCAATACAATGAAGAATATCTGGATAAAGTAGAAAAGGTTGCGGATTTATGTGCAAAATACGGTATCTACTTTTACCTTGATATGCACCAGGATCTTTATGCAGGTTTCTATAACACAGGCGGTGACGGTGCACCTTATTGGGCTTGTATGACCGACGGTGCCGAATTCAAGCCTGTAAAATTGGTTTGGGCAGAAGGCTATTTCTGGGGAAAAGCAATCCACCGCTGTTTTGATAACTTCTGGGCAAACAAGGAATATAACGGTATTCCTTTGCAGACATATTTCTGTGATATGTGGAAGCACGTAGCTGAACGCTTCAAAGATCATCCCGCTCTTTTCGGCTTTGACCTTCTTAATGAACCCTTCCCCGGAAGCGACGGCGGCAAGGTGTTCAGAAAGCTTATCAGCGGTGTTGCCAAAACAGTTCTCACTGACAAGAGATGCAAAAAACTCTGGATGCTCAAACAGGTTTTCAGCGGCAATATCATCAGATGCCTTGAACCCTTTAACGATCCCTCTCTTTTCCGTAAAGCAACAAGCGGCGGCGACGCTCTTATCAAAAAATTTGATACCGGAAAATATTCGGAATTCATAAACAGAACGGCAAAGGCTGTGCGTGAGGTCACCGATAACGGTATCATAATTATGGAAAACAGCTATTATTCAAATCTTGGTATCCCCTATTCCACACCTGCCGTAAACTATGACGGCAAACGTGAAGAAAAGCTCTGCTTTGCTCCTCACGCTTACGACCTTATGGTTGACACACCTGCTTACAAATACGCAAGCAACACCCGTGTAGGTTCAATATTCGATGAGCACAGACGCTCTCAGCAAAGACTGGACGTTCCCCTTCTTGTAGGTGAATGGGGCGGCACATCCGAAGGTACAGACTGGCTTTTCCACATCAATTATCTTCTTGATAAGTTTGACGGTTATCACTGGGGTAATACATACTGGGCATACTATGACGGTCTTCTCAACGACCCCATAATGACCTGCCTTGTAAGAGCCTGCCCTGTTGCGGTATGCGGTAATATCAAGGAATACGGTACCGACAGAGAAAACAACATCTTTACCCTTACATATGAACAGGATAAAGAGTATAATGCACCTACTGAAATTTATCTTCCCAAAGCAGCAAAGAATATCACCTGCGACGGCAAATACACTCTTGAACCCATGGGTGAAAGCGGTGCCGCAATGCTCAAAGTCACAGCAGGTACAGGTGTTCATACCGTTAAAGTTGAATTTTAAAGCAAAAACAAGGCTGTATCACTGATGATACAGCCTTGTTATCAGACAAATAAGTTTCTGAATTTTTCAACAGATGCCAAAGAAAGATAATCTCCGCCTGAAACAATAATATGGTCAATCAATCTTATCCCGACGGTTTTAAGAAGCGAACACAGTTCACTTGTGAGAAGGATATCTTCTCTTGAAGGTGCAACCACTCCACCCGGATGGTTGTGCGCAAAAATCACACCGTCAGTGTTATTCCTGAATGCAGTTTCAAGAACACTGCGTTTATCAACATTAACACTGCTTACAGAACCGCTGCCGATTTTACAGCAGTTCAGGAGATTGCCTGCACCGTCAAGGCAAAGCATATAAAAGTCTTCTACCTTACTGCCGTAAAACTTCTTTATCACATACCCAGCTGCCTTCTCCGGCTCGGAAAGATTTATTTTTCCTTTGGTAATGCCTTCTTCGTACCTTCTGCACAACGCAGGAATTGAAGAAATAAGCATGGCGGAGTTTTCGCCCATACCATCAATTTTGAGCAATTCTTCATAGGTTGCATCAAAAACTTTGTTCAGTGAACCGAATGAGGCGATAAGTCTGTGGGCAAGCTCGTTTGTATCCTTTCTGGGTATTGAGTAAAACAAAAGAAATTCAAGCAGATTATGGTCAGGCATACCGTCAATCCCCGCCTGCCTGAAAGTTTCTCTGAGCCTTGCTCTGTGATTTTCATGGGGATTTTTCTGTTTATTTTCCATAGCGTACCTCTTGAAAAACAAATACTTTCTACATTATACAACCATTTTCAATTTTTGTAAATAAAATTTCGGAGCGATTATATTGAAAACATTCACAATCTCAAAAAACGATTCAGGGCAAAGGCTTGATAAATTCATTTCAAAAGCCGTGCCTGCACTGCCCAAATCGCTTATGTACAAGTACATAAGGACAAAAAGAATAAAAGTAAACTCCAAAAAAGGAGATATTGCGCTGAAACTGTGCGAAGGCGATATTGTTGATATGTATATCAACGATGAATTTTTTGCACCTGCCGATGAGCATTACGATTTTCTTTCAGCTTCCAGAAAGCTGGATGTTGTTTATGAAGACGAAAATATCATACTTCTTGACAAAAAGGTAGGAATACTTTCGCATCCCGACGAGACAGAATATAATGATACGCTGATTACAAGAGTAAAGCGTTATCTTTATGAAAAAGGCGAATACAACCCCAAGGATGAAAATTCATTTGCGCCTGCACTTGTAAACAGAATTGACCGTAACACCGGCGGAATTGTTATCGCCGCAAAAAATGCAGAAAGCCTGAGAATTCTCAATCAGAAGCTCAAAGACCGTGAAATGGAAAAATACTACCTTTGCGTTATTCACGGCACTCTGAAAAAGAAAAGCGGTCTGCTGACAGGCTGGCTTATCAAAGACGAAAAGAAAAATAAGGTTGAGGTTTTCACTTCCGAAAGAAAAGGTTCAAAAGAAATACGCACGCAATACTCGGTTATATCTGAAAAGGACGGGTTGAG
Source organism: Acutalibacteraceae bacterium (assembly GCA_036309745.1). Taxonomy (GTDB): domain Bacteria; phylum Bacillota; class Clostridia; order Oscillospirales; family Acutalibacteraceae; genus CAG-177. The sequence continues at coordinate 48,724 of JAXJTD010000082.1, forward strand.
CCTTGTTGAGGTTGAACTTCTTACGGGAAGAACTCACCAGATCAGGGCACACTTCGCAAGCATAGGTCATCCCCTGCTGGGTGACGGCAAATACGGAACCAACGCGCTTAACAAAGCTTTGGGATACAAAAAGCAATTTTTATATTCATACCGACTCAGATTCACATTCTCAACCGAAGCAGGTTGCCTTGATTATCTCAACGGAAAAAGCTTTGAGGTACCTGATGTATGGTTTAAACGGGAGTTTATTGACGGCACTCTCACCAAATAATCACCTTTGTATTTGTTAATAAGATATAAATTTATCACAAACGCTTGCAAATTCTTCTGAAATAGTATAATATAATGTCATTGTGCCGATTTTGTTCGGTCTGGCACTTAACCGTCATATGCCGGTTATCAAAACATAGAAAGAAAAGGATGAACAGTAATGGCAAAAAACGAAAGCTCAAAGAGCAAGGCTGAACTTTACCGCGAGGAGCGTAAAGCAAGAATAGCCAAAGCTGCAAAGAAAAACGCAAAAAGCATTGAGAAAAGAACAACTGCCGCAGGCATTATCAAGAAAGTTGTTGCAATCGTGCTTGTTGTTGCAATAGTAGGTTTTGCAGGATTTGAAATTCTCGATTCAACAGGCGTCATCAACAGAGCTGCAACAGCACTCAAAGTTGGCAACACCAAGGTTTCGGCAGCTGAATTCAACTACTACTATTCAATGGCATTCAACGAAGTGGCAAACCAGGCATATCAGTACGAACAGGCTTACGGTTATAACCCCCTGGGATTCGATTCCTCACTTCCTCCCGATGAGCAGGAATCAACTCAGAAGGATGAAGACGGTAACGTTCTCACCTGGGATGCAGTTCTTAAAGACAGAGCAGTTTCAATCGCACAGCAGACAGTCGGTTACTACAATGAAGCTGTTGCTGCCGGCACAGAACTTACAGAGGATCAGAAGTCTGAAATCAACGAAACAATTGAAACTTACAGAACTCAGGCTGCTGAAAACAACTACTCACTCAACGCATTCCTTAAAACCTATTTCGGTGCAGGCTTTAACGAAAAAGCATTTGTAAAGCAGCTTGAAATGGAGCTTCTTGCCCAGAACTTCACAGATGCAAAGCAGAAAGAAGTAAGCGACGCAATCACAGATGAAACCGTTGCCGCAGAATACAAAGCAAATCAGAAGAAATATGATTATGCAGATGTTCGTTACTATTCACTTGCATTCAAGACTCTTACAAAGAATGAGGGTGAAACAGACGACGCACTCAAAGCAAGACAGAAGGCTGAAAACGATAAGCTTATCGCTGCTGCAAAGGATATCGCTGCAAAAGCAACCGATGAAAATGCACTTATTGAAGCTGTAAAAGCTTATAACAACAGCAAAGAAGACACAACCAAGAAGCTGATTGCAACATCATATGATTCACTTTCTACCGCAGTCGGTGCAGACGGTGCTGATTGGGCATTTGCAGCAGGCCGTAAGGCAGGCGAAGTTAACACCTTTGCAGGCGAAAAATCAGCAAATATCATCTTTGTAATCAAACCCACATATACATCAAACAGTGTTTCAGTCCGTCACTGTCTTGTTGAATTTGAGGCAAAAGATGAAAACAATGTTACCGATGCAGAGAAGCAGGCCGCAAACAAGATTGCAAATGACCTTCTTAAAGGTCTTGGTGACAAAGTAACAGAAGATGCTTTCTCAAAGATGGTTAAAGAAAACACCGCAGACACTGCATCAGCAGAAACCGGCGGTCTTTATGAAAACATCAGAATCAGCGACAGCTTTGTTGAAAACTTTGAAAAGTGGAGCTTTGACCCTGCAAGAAAAGCAGGCGACACAGGTATAGTTGAAACAGAATACGGCTATCACATCATGTACTTTGTAAGCGATAACACAGACGATATCGACTGGAAAGCCGCTATCAAAGATGAAATGACAAACAAAGAACTTACAGCATTCCAGGAAGATCTTTTCAAAGAAGACGGCAAGAATGTTGTTGATGAAAAAACAATGTGGACTGACCGCGCTGCAAAGCAGTACAGTGACACAATCAGAAAGAACCTCGCTTATTCACAGCTCTACAGCTAAGAAATAACAACAAAATCAACCCCCGGAAAGGTTAACTTTCCGGGGGTATTTCATTGCTGAAACTCAATTAAAAAAGTCTTGAAAAGATACCTGTGAATTTACCCATAGCCATAAGGAACTCGCCGAATGCAATAACAATCATTGCACCGAATTTGCTGATACCTACGGCCTCAGCATAATCACTGTTATCAAGTGCAAGCTGACGGGTTGTTACAACCTCTGTTTCAAATGTGCCGGGGTTGTCTTCTTTAACGGTAATCATTCTCACGCCTCTGTTGAAATCTGTGCTGTAACCACCGTGTGTAGCACCGGGAGTATTTATAATCTTGATTCCATCAAGCTCTGTAACAAAGTCATTAGTGTGATCGTGACCTGAGAAAACACCCATTACATCGCCTCTGTCAACCATTGCATCAAACTGACCGTGGTTGTAATAACCGGGGCAAGGGAACTCAAAAAGGAAGCCTGATTCAATATTTTCTGTTCTGGGAAGGAAAGAATAAATCTTGCCGTTAAAGCTTCTTGAAAGCTCTCCCATATCAAAGGGTGATTCGTGGAAGAGTGCGTCGTAAACTTCGCCTACAATAATGTGCTGGAATGCAAGTGCGGGAACAACCTTGCCGTTTGCAAGCTCTGCGGCTTTGCTGACGTTCTTATACCACTCAATCTGATCAGGATTTACGCAGTCATACTCATCGCTTCCATTTACCGAAACATACTGATTTGAGTCAAACATATAAAGCATAAGCTCTGTTTTAAGACTGTCTGAACCGAGAACGGGAAGTGCATGTGTTGCGGTACCTGTAAGCTCAGGGTGAGGATCATATGCAAGGCAGTATTTTCCGCCGTACTTCTGATACATCACAAAAAGTTCATCATCGGTGAAGCCCTGCTGATGGTCGTGGTTACCGAAAACAAGAGTGAAGTATGTTTCGTTTTTAACAAATACCGAAACAAGTTCGTTGATAGCGGCTTCCTTGTCTTCTTTTGTCATGTTTTCAGGACCTACCGTATTGTCACCGCCAAGAATAACAAGGTCGGGCTTTTGTTCCTTAATAACCGCATCAAGGAATATAAGCATTTCGGGGTTTGCAGGATAATCATCCTGACAGTCGCAGATGTGCATAATCTTGAACTCGCCGTTTTCATCAAATCTGAGCACACCGCCGTCAGCAGCCGAAGCATTAACGGCAAACGCACTGAAAACCATTACGAGCACAAGTGCAAGTGAGAGAATACGTTTCATATTCTGTGCCTCCTCTTAAATTTTTAGCACATATATTTTATAACAATTTGCCCATAAAGTCAACCAACCCCAAAAATAATGTTGACTTTAATTCTTATTTATGTATAATAATTTAGGAGTTATTCTCAAATTCGGAGGCGAGTTGAAAATGAAAACATACAACACTCACCAGCGTAAAAGTCTTATTGACTTCCTGCAAAGCAACAGTGAAAAAGCGTTTACCATAGAAGAAATAATAAACGGCATCGGCGGTGAGATAAGCCAGAGCACGGCCTACCGTCTTATGACAAAGCTTGTTGAAGACGGACTCGTTCACCGCACGGTGAAAGGCAACAGCAGAAGCTTTGTGTACCAATATATAAGCGATAAGAAATGTGACGGTCATCTTCATATGAAATGTACCGATTGCGGCAAGGTTTATCATCTTGACAGCAATGTAACCGCACAGATACATAATAACATTCTTAACAGCACAAGCTTTGAGGTTGATAACCACACCGTTCTTATGGGCAAATGCGGAATGTGTAAGTAAGGGAGAAAAAATGAAAAAATTAATTTCAATAATAATTATCACCGCTGTACTGCTGGGTCTTTGTGCCTGCGGTACGGCAAATAACGATAACAATAAGCAAAGTGGATTAAATATAGTTTGTACCGCCTTTCCTCAATATGATTTCATAAAAAATATTCTCGGCACCGAAAACGGTCTTACCCTTCTTCTCGATGACGGCGGCGACCTTCACAGCTATGAGCCCACTGCTCAGGATATAATAAAAATTGCATCTGCGGATATTTTTGTGTATACAGGCGGAATAAGTGACCAATGGGTTGAAGGAGTGCTTGCATCTGCAAACAACGAAAATCTTAAATCAGTTGCACTTATGGAGCTTGTTGAAACATACGAAGAAGAATATGTGGCAGGTATGGAACATGAACACAATCATGAAGGTGAAAATCACCGAAATAAAGATGAACACATATGGCTTTCATTAAAAAATGTCGCAACCGTAACCAACAAACTTTGCGAAATCATATGTGAAGCTGACAGCACAAACGCCGATAAATATAAAGCAAATGCAAAAGTTTATGTTGAGAAATTGGACAAGCTTGATGACGAATATCGAAATACCGTCACATCTGCAAAACGAAACACATTACTTTTTGCAGACCGTTTCCCCTTCCGCTACCTTATCGAAGACTATTCTCTCGAATATTACGCCGCGTTTGCAGGCTGTTCATCCGAAAGCGAAGCAAGCTTTCAGACCATGGCATTTCTTATTGACAAAACAAAGGAACTGAAATTACCCGTTGTGCTTACAATCGACGGCTCAGACGGTTCAATAGCCCGAACTGTCTGTGAATCAACAGGTGCAAAATCTGCCGTAATGGACTCCTGCCAATCGGTTTCACTTGCCGATATTGCAAACGGCACAACATATATCAACATCATGGAAAACAATCTTAAAGTTTTACAGGAGGCTCTTAACTGATGGCTCTTATAAATGTAAGCGGCGTCTCTCTGGGATATGAGGGAAAAGCCATTGTAACAGACCTTGATTTCAGCGTGGGCAAGGGTGATTACCTTTGCATTGTAGGTGAAAACGGTTCAGGTAAAAGCACGCTGATGAAAACTCTGCTGGGTCAGAAATCCGTTATTGCAGGCAAAATCGAATTCGGTGACGGATTAAAACAGAATGAAATAGGTTATCTGCCTCAGCAAACGGAAGTTCAGAAGGATTTTCCCGCATCGGTAAAAGAAATTGTTCTTTCAGGCTGTCTTAACGGCTGCGGAATAAAACCCTTTTATTCAAAAGCTCAGAAAAAGCAGGCGGCAAATATTATGAAAAGGCTCGGTATCACAGACCTTTCAGACAAATGCTACCGTGAGCTTTCAGGCGGTCAGCAGCAACGTGTGCTTCTTGCAAGAGCATTGTGTGCAACAAAAAAACTTCTTATTCTTGACGAACCCGTTGCAGGTCTTGACCCCGTTGTAACAAAAAACCTCTATCACTTAATTACCGAAATCAACAAAGAAGGCATAACCGTAATAATGGTATCACACGATATTCACGCTGCCATTGAATTTGCATCCCACATACTTCACATCGGCAACAAGCCTCTGTTTTTCGGCACAAAAGAAGACTATAAAAACAGCGACGGCTGCCACTGTTTTATCTGCGACGGAGGTTGTGACGAATGAATATAATTGAATCATTATCATCATATTTCAGCTACACCTTTGTCAGATACGCCCTTATTGCAGGTGTGCTTATCGCACTGTGTGCGGCACTTTTAGGGGTAAGCCTTGTGCTCAAAAGATACTCGATGATAGGCGACGGACTTTCACACGTTGCCTTCGGTGCAATAGCGGTTGCAGCAGTATGCGGCACTGCACCTATGACAGTTGCATTACCGGTAACCATTGCGGCGGCAATACTTCTTCTCGGGCTGAATTCGAGCACAAAAATAAAAGGCGATGCTGCCATAGCAATGATATCCGTAGGCACTCTCGCTCTCGGTTATCTTTTACTTAATGTTTTTTCAACTTCATCCAATGTCAGCGGAGATGTATGCACTACTCTTTTCGGCTCAACTTCAATCCTTACCCTTTCAAAAACCGATGTTATTCTTTGCCTTGCACTTACTGCGGTTGTAATTCTTGTTTTCGTCTTTTTCTATAACAGAATTTTTGCCGTTACCTTTGACGAAGGCTTTGCCTCTGCAACGGGCACAAACACCAAGGCATACAACACGCTCATCGCTGTTGTTACGGCAGTTGTTATCGTGCTTGCGATGAACCTTGTAGGTGCACTGCTTATATCGGCATTGATCATTTTCCCTGCTCTTTCAGCTATGAGGCTTTTTAAAAGCTTCCGTTCAGTTATAATCAGCTCATCTGTCATCTCTGTCACCTGCGCAATTACAGGCATACTTGTTGCCATTCTTTATGGTACACCCGTAGGCTCCACAATTGTTGCAGCAGATATTACGGCATTCATTCTTTGCTTTACAGCAGGCAAAATCACAAAAAGGTCATAAAAATACCTCCGGTTTTCAGCCGGAGGTTTATTTTTATTCTTCTGTTTCTTCGCTCAGAGTTTCGGGCTTTTCTTCCATTGCCTTTGCAAACTCTTCGCCTGTCATCTTCTCGTTTTCGAAAAGATACTGTGCAATAAGATGAAGCTTATCCATATGCTCACTGAGAATTGTTTCGGTTCTTGTATAAGCGTTTCTGATAATAACTTCAATCTCGTCGTCAATCTGTGCCGCAACACTTTCGGAATAGTTTCTGACATTGTTATAATCCTTACCAAGGAACACCTGATGTCCTTCACTGCCGAATGCAATGGGACCAAGTTTTTCACTCATACCGTACTTAGTAACCATACTTCTTGCAATTTCGGTTGCACGCTCAATATCGTTTGAAGCACCGGTTGAAATATCACCAAGCACAAGCGCCTCAGCAACACGGCCGCCGAGAAGACCGACAAGGCTGTCAAGCATCTCATTCTTCGAAGTATAGCTCTTATCCTCCGTAGGTCTGTAAAGAGTATAACCGCCTGCCATACCTCTGGGAATAATGGAAATCTGATGAACGGGATCTTCGTGTTCAAGATAATAGCTTGAAACTGCGTGACCTGCCTCGTGATAAGCAGTCAGTTTCTTTGCTTTTTCGGTCATTTTATGTGATTTTTTCTCTGAGCCTACCTGAACTTTAAGAGCTGCCTCATCAATTTCTTCCATTGTTATTGCCTTCTTATCCCGTCTTGCGGCAAGAAGAGCAGCTTCGTTAAGAAGATTTTCAAGGTCTGCACCTGTAAAGCCTACGGTTGCGTGAGCAATACTGTTGAGATCAACATCGGGAGCAAGAGGCTTTTTCTTTGCATGAACTTTAAGAATTTCTGTTCTGCCCTTGGTATCGGGATAATTAACCGTTACCTGACGGTCAAATCTGCCGGGTCTGAGAAGTGCGGGGTCAAGAATATCAGGTCGGTTTGTGGCAGCAATTACAATAACACCTTCATTTGCACCGAAACCGTCCATTTCTACAAGGAGCTGGTTAAGAGTCTGCTCTCTTTCATCGTGTCCGCCACCCATACCTGCGCCTCTGTGACGGCCTACGGCGTCGATTTCATCAATAAAAATAATTGAAGGTGAGCTTTTCTTTGCCTGATCAAAAAGGTCACGTACCCTGGAAGCACCTACACCAACATACATCTCAACAAAATCAGAACCTGAAATTGAGAAGAAAGGAACATCAGCCTCACCTGCGACAGCCCTTGCAAGCAAGGTTTTACCTGTACCCGGAGGGCCTACAAGAAGCACACCCTTGGGAATTCTTGCACCAAGAAAATCAAACTTTGAGGGATTTTTGAGAAACTGAACAATTTCTTCAAGCTCCTCTTTTTCTTCATCCGCTCCTGCAACATCTGCAAAAGTGGTCTTTCTCTTTTCATCCTTAGCCTGCTTGATTCTTGCCTTGCCAAAGCTGAGAGTACGGTTATTCTCGTTGCTCATTGTCTGATTCATTCGCTTGAACATAACAAAAGTGAGAATACCCATAACCGCAAGAAGAAGCAATGTGGGTACGATATTATAGAGCCACTGACCCGTTGAGCCTGCAATGTATTTTGCCTTAACAGGAGTGTCGGGATTCTGTCTGTTATGCTCTATAACACCGCTGTGAATATCCTCAATAAAAAGATTAACACTGGGTACCGAAAAGGTTTTTTCGGCAGTTTCTCCTTGAAGTTTATAGGTAAGAGCACCGCTGCTCAGATTAAGAGAATATTCGGTTACTTTACCTTCATCAAAAAGAGCAACAATCTGATAGTATTCAGTTTTCTCCTGCTTCTGAGCAGTCATAAAATAAGCAATACCGCTGATAAGCATAAGCGGGATAAGCACATATGCCAGAATTGACGAAAGGCGTCTTTTCTGTGTGCCCGGATTTGTCTTTTTCGGGTTCAATTTGAACAATCACTCCTTAATCTATCTTTCCCCATGGGTTAAGAATTATTTTTCATATACGCTTCTTTTGAGAACGCCTATATAAGGCAGGTTCCTGTATCTTTCATCATAATCAAGGCCGTAACCCACAACGAATTCATCAGGAACCTCAGCACCTGAGTAATCAGCAAAAATATCGTCAACCACCCTGCGCTCAGGTTTATCAAGCAAAGTACATATTCTGATGCTTCTGGGATTTCTGCTGAGCAGAATTTTTTTAATATAACTGAGAGTTTTACCTGAATCAAGAATATCCTCAACAATAAGAACATCCCAACCTTCAAGGTTAATATCAAGGTCTTTTACGATTTTAACAACACCTGATGACTCAGTTTTATTTGCATAGCTGGAAACACACATAAAATCTATTGCGCAAGGCACGGTGATTGCTCTCATAAGGTCTGCCATAAAAACAACAGAGCCTTTAAGCACGCTGACAAGAAGCAGGTTTTTATCCTTGTAATCTTCACTTATCTGCGCACCCAGGCGATCTACAATATTTTTCAGTGTTTCTTCACTGTAATATACTTTTTCAATATCATTGAGCATTTTTACACATCCTGTCTTTCAATCCGTATTCTCATAACCTTTTTTGTGTTTTTATCAACGGTAACATCTCGGGATATGCCTGCACCTTCAACAAGAAAAACTCCCTTATCGTCAGAGAAAACCGCAACACAGTTTCTCTTTTCAGGCGGGATTGCCAGCTCATTGAAAAGCTTTTTCAGACTTTTGGTGCATTTTCTTGATGCAAGCGCTATAAAATCGCCGTCAGAACGGCTTCTCACCACTGCCCTGCCGTGTATTTTATCACAATCAAGGTAATATTCCAATACGGATTTTGAAATGTTTTGTAAATTATTTATTTCTTCTTTGTTAATAACATCCGCTGTGATTAGGGCAGAGCCGAAATTCAGCCTTTCGCACAGCTCAGTTTCAGGAATTTCCTCACAGACAGACGGAAAATCAAGCACTCCCCTGCGGACTCTTACCGTAACACCGCCGTTAATCTGCATTGAGCCGCCGTTTTTCAGCAACGCGCAGATTTTATCAATAAATTTATACTCAGGTGTAATATCTTTACAACTCTCAATTATATTTATCAACGCCCTTTTTTTCACAGGTATCGCCGATAAATCAAGTACGGATGCTGAGTATCCGCCTTCGCACTTTGCCTTTTCAACCGTCTCATATGCAAGAAATGAGAGAAAAGCTTCATCCTCATTAACGGCAGAAATACATCTGCCTGCACTTGCTTCAAAAGACGGATTAATGTTTCTGAATTCCTTCACAATGTTGTGCCTGATTCTGTTGCGTGTATATACAACATCTTCGTTGGTGGCATCAGTAACAAACTCAATACCGTTACTTGTGCAATATTCAAGAATTTCATCTTTGGTACAATCTATAATCGGTCTTACAATATTATCCCTCGATGCGGGAATTGAACAAAGTCCGCGCAATGCACTGCCTCTCGCAAAATTGAAAAAGAAGGTTTCGATTCTGTCGCTGAGATTATGTGCGGTAGCAATAATGATATTATCACCCAATGAGTTAAAAAATTCATAGCGTACGTTTCTGCCGCATTCTTCAAGACCAATCCCCTGCTCTGCGGCAAGCTTTGCAACATCTTCTCGCTTCACATAAAGCTTTACACCTATTTCGGCACACTTGTCACATACAAACTTTTCGTCACTGTCTGCCGCTTCGCCGCGGAGACAATGATTAACATGAGCCGCACAAAGGCTGAACCCGAATTCATCCTTGATTTCATTGAGAATGCTGAGCATAGCCATTGAGTCACTTCCGCCCGAAACTGCCGCAACAACCGTTGCACCTTCGGGAATCATATCCTTAACTCTTGATTTAACTTTATCAATCATCCAGATTTTTCTCCAATTGCAGGAAAAGGGTATGTTCACCGTCCCATGCAAACTCTACCGTACCCGTTTCACCGTGACGGTTTTTTGCGACAATAACTTCCGCTATGTTCACATCCTGACGGGGTGCTTCAGGCTCATCGTTATCGTCTTTTTCGCCGCTGTAATAATCGGGTCTGTAAAGCATCATAACGATATCCGCATCCTGCTCGATTGAGCCTGATTCACGAAGGTCGGAAAGCTGAGGTCTGTGTGACTTGCCTCTGCCTTCGGTACCTCTGGAAAGCTGTGCACAGCAAACAATAGGTATGTTAAGATCTTTTGCCATCATTTTGAGGTTTCTTGTGATTTCACTGACTTCCTGCACACGGTTTTCAGTTCGTGTGCTGCCTTTGATAAGACTGAGGTAATCAATAATTACACATTCAACTCCGCCGAGACGCCTTGTTTTCGCCTTCATTTCGGGAACGGTAATGGTTGAAGTATCGTCAAAATAAAGCTCACAGTCATTGAGTGCGCTTGTTGCCATACCAAGCCTTACCCATTCATCCTGAGAAATATTACCGTTTCTCATCTTATGGCTGGAAACTCTTGCCTCCGTGCCGAGAACACGCATTGCAAGCTGTTCTTTTGTCATTTCGAGAGAGAAGAACAGAACCTTGCGCTTACCGATTGCCGCAACATTGCGTGCAAGGTTCAGTGCAAAGCTTGTTTTACCCATGGCGGGACGGGCACCGATAAGAACAAGGTCGGATTTATTGAGACCTGTGAGAATTTTATCAAGGTCACTGAATCCTGTTGTATAGCCCTTGTAGAGGTCTTTATCTTCGCCGGTTATTTTTTTGAGAGTATCGTAAACATTATTTACAATGATATCCTTAAGCTTTGATGGTGCGTTTGAAGTTTTGCCCTGACGGATATTATAAATCTTCTGCTCCGCATTATCAAGCAGTGCATCAGCGGTTTCTTCCTGAGAAACCGCACTTTCGATTGTTTCGGATGAAATGCCGATGAGTGTGCGCATATAAAACTTTTCACGCACGATTTTGGCATACATCTCAACATTCGCCGTTGAGGGCACCATCTGAGCAAGCTCAAAAAGATAATTTCTGCCCGAGCCGTTGTCATAAACACCCTGCTGAACAAGAAGATCAAGCACAACAAGAGGGTCAATGGTTCTGCCCGTGCTGTCAAGGGTTATCATTGCAGAAAAGATTGCCGAATGCTGAGGAAGATAGAAAGAATCGGGGTTTATGTAAACCGCCGCCTGAGAAAGGCACGAAGGGTCAACAAGAATACTGCCCAACACAGCCTGCTCTGCCTCGGCACTGAACGGCATCTGAATATTATCAAGTGAAAACATTCCGTTGTCTGCCATTTTTATTCTCCGTTCGGATTAGAATTTTACTCCTGTACGCTGACGTACATTGAAGCTGAAATACCGTTATAGAGCTTAACCTCTACGGGATATGTACCGAATGCCTTTATATCTTCAACAACGACCTTACGCTTATCAAGAACAATTCCGTATTCTTTTGAAATGAGACCTGCAACATCCTTTGATGTTACGGAGCCGAAAAGCTTGCCGCCTGCACCGCCTTTTGCAGTGAGTTTTACGGTTTTGCCTTCAAGCTTTGCAGCATTCGCTTTTGCCGCTGCAATTTCGGTATCAATACGGTGCTTTTCCGCTGCTTCTCTGTTTTTAAGCTCGCTCATTGCCTGAGCGTTTGCTTCCATAGCAAGCTTTCTGGGGAAAAGGAAATTTCTTGCGTAGCCGTCAGATGTGTTGACAAGCTCGCCCTTTTTGCCAAGACCTTTAACATCCTGAGTAAGTACAACTTTCATGATTTATATCTCCTTAATTATTTTCGAAAAATTTATCTATTGCACTGCGGAGTGCATAATTTGCAGACTCCTTTGTGCTGCCTTTAAGCTGACAAGCAGCCATTGTCTGATGACCGCCGCCGCCCAATGTTTCCATTATAATCTGAACATTTATTTCGCCGAGACTGCGTGCTGAAATATTCACACAGTCACCGTTTTCAAAAATTACAAATGAGGCTTTTATTCCGCTGACTTTCAGAAGTTCATCTGCTGCCTGAGCAGCGATAATTCTTACATCAGATGATTCAAAATCAACATCTGACACCGCACAGCCTTTATAGTTTTCGGCGGAGGAAATAACTCTTGTTTTCAGCTTGTTGACTTCAAGCGAATTTGCAAAAAGCTTTTTGACGCTTATCATATCCGCCTTTTTATCTTTGAGATATGCCGCCGCTTCAAAAGTGCGGACACCCGTACACATTACGAAATCCTTGGTATCAAGCATTATACCTGAAAGCAACGCCTCCGCAACATCCTTTCCGATTTTTATATCGGGATTAATGTATTGAAGGAGCTCCGTCACCATTTCACAGGCCGAGGATGCATTTGGGTCATGGTAGAATATAACAGCATTTTCGATTTCGGATTTCGAGCGTCTGTGATGGTCTATAACAACCTTTGTTTCTGCCTTTTCAAGAATTTTAGGAAATTCAACAAAGGTTGAAATATGCGTATCGGTAACAATAAGAAGGCTTTTCTTATCCATAAGGTCAAGTGCTTTTTCCTGACCGATAATAATGCCGCCTTTATTTGCGTCATCAAGTCTGTCTATGAGTGTTGATGCAAGTGTCTTTTTTCTGTCTGTCGCTATGTAGGCGGGTATACCAAGACTTTCGCAGGCACATGCTATACCAACAGCAGAACCGATTGCATCAAGGTCTGTATATGAATGACCCATAACGATTACATTGCTGCTTGATTTTATGAGCTCCGAAAGGGCTGAGCCTACCACACGGCTTTTTACCTTATTGCGTTTTTCGGCACTTTTTGAAACACCGCCGATATAATCGTAGCCGTCTTTATTTTTTATAGCAACCTGATCGCCGCCTCTGCCCAGAGCCATTTCAAGAGCTTTTCTTGCGCCTTTTTCACAGGCTCTGATGCTTTCTCCGCCCGAAACACCGATTGAAAGAGTTACTCCGACTTTAGTTTCTTTATACTCGTAATTTCTGACTGTTTCAAGAATACTGAACCTTTCTTCGGTCATACGGCTGAAATTCTGCTGTTCGGTAACAATGAGATAGCGGTCTTCACTTACTTTTTTTATAACGCTTCCGTGAAGTTCCGCCCAATCGTCCAAAGCACCTTCAATGCGGCTTCTGACTTCTGCAAGTTCACTTTCTCTGAAATCATTTCTTGAACCGTCAAGATTATCCGTTTCAATAAGAACGGCATAAGGTCTTGAATTAAAGTAATCAAGTTCGGTTTTTTTAAGACTTGTGTTATCGAGATAATATAACGCAGTATATCCTTTGCCTGATGACCTGTAAGGAATCGTATAAACAGTATAATACCTGCCTTCTACAAACACACAAACATTCTCACGGTTGACGATTGAATCGACGGTTATACCGTTGGTGAATGATTTTATGTTATCAGCAGAAGTAATTTCACCCTTTGAAATTTCATTCAGGAACTTCTCGCTGCACCAGGTTATTGTTCCATCTTCGTCACATACCGCAACCGGAAAAGGTGCATTTGAAAGCACCTTCTGGTCAGTATAATCAAGTTTTTTTGCAGTTTTTACTATGAACTTTTTATATCTGCTTTTAGCAGAAAAAGCTCTGTAAACCGCAATTACAATCACAAGAGCAAAGGCAAGGCATTCCGCAGCCGCAAGACGCTTTTCAACAAAAAACGTCATTGCTATAAAGACCGCAGAAATACCGGCAGTCACAAATATAAGCAGGCTGTCATACCAAAAACCTTTGAATTTCATTCAGACCTCCATAATTACGGGAAGAATCATCGGGCTTCTCTTTGTCTGCTCATAAACAAAATGAGAAACCGCATCTCTGAGTTTACCCTTGATTGCGTTTATATCGCTGATATTGCTGTAATAGCAGGTTTCAAGTGCTTTTTCGGCAACTTTGCGTGCCTGAGCAATAAGCTCTTCATTTTCCTTGACATAAACAAAGCCTCTTGAAATAACCTCGGGACCTGCAATAAGCTGACCCGTTTCATAATCAACGGAAGCGGTAACAACAATGATACCGTCCTGTCCGAGATGTTTTCTGTCTCTGAGCACAACACTGCCCACATCACCTACACCGTAACCGTCAACAAAAACTCTGCCGGCAGGCACAGGCGCCGCACTCTTTATTGATTGATTCGTAATTTCGGCAACATAACCGTTATCCGCAATAAAAATGTTTTCGGTACCTATTCCCATACCCTCTGCAAGCATTGCGTGCTTGCGAAGGTGCTTCTGCTCACCGTGAACGGGAATAAAATACCTGGGCTTCACAAGACCCATTATGAGTTTCAGTTCTTCCTGACAGGCGTGACCCGAAACATGAACATCATACATTTTCTCATAAATAACCTGAGCACCCAGTTTGAGAAGCTCATTAACTACCTTACCGACAGTTTTTTCGTTGCCGGGAATGGGGGTTGCCGAAATAATCACATAGTCATCGGGTCTGATTTCAACTTTCTTATGGTCTGAGAAAGCCATTCTTGAAAGAGCCGACATAGGCTCACCCTGACTTCCTGTTGTGATGACAACAATATCTTCCGCGGGATATTTATTGATTAAATCTGCGTTAATCATAACATTGTCGGGAATGTTGAGATAACCGAGCTGTGCACTGATATTAACAACATTTTCAAGGCTTCTGCCGATTATGGCAACCTTTCTGCCGAGAGAATGGGCAACGTTTATAATCTGCTGAACTCTGTGAATATTTGAAGCAAAGGTTGCAACGATGATTCTGTTCTTACCTGCCTTGCGGAAAAGAACATCAAACGACTCGCCAACCTTGCGCTCGCTTTCGGTGTAACCTGCTCTTTCTGCGTTGGTTGAGTCGGAAAGAAGACAAAGAACACCTTCATCTCCGAGCTGTGCAAACCTGGAAAGGTCAATCATTCCTCCGTCAATAGGTGTACTGTCGACCTTGAAGTCACCTGTCTGGATAACCGTGCCGCATTCACATTTGATTGCAAGAGCTATTGCATCGGGAATTGAATGGTTAACGTGAATTGCTTCAACATCAAAGCCGCCAAGCTTGACAACATCTCCGGGTGCAATCTCATTAAGCTTTGCACTGCTGAGAAGACCGTGTTCTTTAAGCTTGCCCTGAATAAGACCTATGGTCAGCTTGGTACCGTAAACGGGAATATTTACGGTTTTAAGTAAGTAGGCAAGACCGCCTATATGGTCTTCGTGGCCATGAGTGATTACAATACCCTTTATCTTATCTGCATTTTTTTCAACATAAGAGAAATCGGGAATAACAAGGTCAACACCCAGCATTTCGGGGTCCGGGAAAGCAAGTCCGCAATCCACAAGGAACATATCATCCTTGTACTCATAAAGAGTCATATTCTTACCCACTTCGTTAAGACCGCCGAGAAAAGCAATTCTTATGGGTGTTTCATCAACCGTTGCCGTTTTTCTGTATTTCTTTGCAGAACCGTTTCTGTTTTTGGAAAAATTCTTTCTGTAAGGTTTTTTTGCAGAATCCTGATTTTTCTTGTTTTTCTGCTGATTTTTTGAATTTTCTTTAACAGCTCCGCTGTTTTTTTGCTGATTGTTTTTGTTTGTTTTTTTCTGCATATATTCTCCTTTATCTGAAAATTCGGTGTATATAAATCTCAAATTATGTTTCGCTTGCGGGGCAGTGCTCCTGCCCCACGATATATTTTATCTTTTTATGTGTATAAAGTCAAGATATATTTATTTATATATTAAACTTTATCATTTGCATTATTGATGATTTCCTCAAAACCTGCACAGATTTCCTCTGCGGTTTCTGCGGTATCAGATTCTGCAAGCATACGCACACTTGTACCGTCCCTTTCCGGAATAACAAGCAGACTTCCGTTATTGCGGATAATTTTTATGCCCTCACGGTTATTTCCCGTTTCGGCTGTCATTTCACCTGCAAGGTCAAAAAGATACGAAGGTGAAAAATTGATTTTTACGGTTTTTCTTACTATATGCCTTTCGGGAAGTTCCGAAATCAGTTTATCAAGACCGCAGTTTCTCTCTTTCATAACTGAAAGCAGCTTCATTGCCAGAAAAATTCCGTCCCTGACAAAAGGTTGTTTGGCGGCAAGTTGTCTTGCCTTTGAATCCGCACCGTCAACGGGAGTTGAAAGATATCTGTAAACTCTTCTGCCATACTTAGCCGCAAACAAATCAAAAAATTCAGGCGAATCATACGGCACGGCAACATCCTTGCCCTTGCTCAGCTCATCATTGCAGGCAACAGCAAGCAATTTTTCATAACAGTAATTTCTTCCGTCATAAACCGCAGTCAGTTTCGTACCGTCATTGCTTATTCTGAACACCGTATTCCCTTTATCCTCCGCAGCTGACTTTGTAATAAAGCAAGAAATAAAATTCATTATCGCAGGATTTTCACACTCAAAAACTGATGTTCCTGTCAGCCCGTCCGGTGCCGATGCCATAACAGCCTGAGCATACAAGTGTTTCACACCCGACATATCCGAAGGTTCTTCAATTTCAGTATCGGAGGCTTCCCTGAATTCGCATTTTGACATTGCCGTTTCAAGCTGTCTTTCAATCCTGCCCGGCAGACTGAGACCACCGTATGAACAAATCTCAATATATCTTTCGTTATTACCGCAGGCAAAAACACCCGATTCAATACCGCAGACATTGACAAGGTATTTGAACTGTGACTCAAAGCATTCACCGAAATCCCACACCGCAGCACCCGTTTCACCGATACCTGCCGCCAAGGCCCGACACATTATGCGTGAATAAGGTGTACCGTCACAAGCCATTGCAATTTTACGGCTTTCTAGCACGCTGCCCATTGAAGCGCCAAGACGCACACAATTTTCCGCATTCAGCCTTATACCGCAGCCTTCGCTCACTCTGCCGCCGCTGAAATATTCGGCTTTCACGTTGCCGTACTTTATATTCGAGTTTACGGCAGCACCTCTGCCCACTACCTTACCCGGCCATACACTTATCCCCGGTTTTATGCAGGCATCCTCGCCTATAACACAGCCTGAACCTGCAACACTGTTTTCATACATTGAACTTCTGCTCCTCAGTGCTGCACCCGAACACACAAGTGCACCGGTTACGGATGTATCGGAGGCAAAACAGCAATTATCCGAAACAACGGAATATCTTACCTTTGAATTTCTGCCTATACTGCATCCGTCACCTATAACCGCATAAGGGCCTATGACCGCACCGTCGGAAATTTCTGTGTTTTTCCCTATATACACGGGAGGAATAATGCTGTAATCTCCCGACGGCAAGCGGTTTCCCGTATAAATTCCTTTTGCAGTTTCGCCCGACAAAGGCTTTACCCTGCCGTCAAAAGCATCTCTCTGACATTTCAGGTATGCTTCAATGTTGCCTGCATCACACCAATAATCCGATGTATGATAACAATAAATAGGCATACCTCTTTCAAGCATAAGAGGAAACAAATCCGATGCGAAATCATAAGGTTTTTCTTTGGGAATCAATCCAAGACACTCCGGGCTGATAACATAAACGCCCGTATTGGCAAGATTGCTTACCGCCTGGCTCCACGAAGGTTTTTCAATAAATCCCGTCACACGGTTTTCTTTATCGACTCTTACAACGCCGTATTCTCTTGGATCGGTCGCATCAACCGCAACAACCGTTACCATAGCACCGCTGGCTTTGTGATATGCCATAATCTTATTCAAATCAAAATTGCACAGAGCATCGCCGCTGATAACAAAAAAGGGCTCATCAAAATCCTTTGCCGCATTCCTGACACTGCCTGCGGTGCCGAGAGGATTATCTTCCTTTATAAAGTCAAGTTTAAGACCTTTGTAACCGTTTTCATAGGACTCCTCAATTATATGAGGCAGATATCCAAGTGTAACTGCGGCGTTCTTCACTCCTCCTGCGCAAAGCAGATCAAAAATGTATTCAATGATGGGCTTACCAAGAATCTTTGCCATAGGTTTCGGCAATGTGCAGGTCAGAGGTCTCAGTCTTCTGCCTTCACCGCCTGCCATAATCACTGCTTTCATAACATCAGTCCTTTCGCAGAAGATATTATTGGCAAAAATTCTGAAAATAACCCTGTTTGCTATTGTTTGTTTAAAAAAACAGTGATATAATCAATCATAATAATTTATTTCGGAGAGTATTATGGCAGAACTGAAAAAGGTTGATATATTCACAGATGGCGCCTGTTCGGGAAACCCCGGACCCGGAGGATGGGGTGCCATTCTTCGCTACGGCGGTCACGAAATGGAGCTCAGCGGCGGCGAAAATCCAACAACAAATAACCGAATGGAGCTTACAGCCGTTATTGAGGCACTGAAAAAGCTGAATCAGAAATGTGATGTTACAATTTACACCGACTCAAAATATGTTGCCGATGCATTTTTGCAGGGCTGGATTTGGAACTGGATGAAAAACGGCTGGAAAAAAGCGGATAAAAAGCCTGTCCTCAACCCCGAATTATGGCAGGAACTGATAACCGAAATCCGCAAGCACGAATATAAAATCGTGTGGGTAAAGGGTCACGCGGGTCACCCCGAAAACGAACGCTGCGATAAACTTGCAACAACCCGTGCAGCCGAATACAACACATAAAAAGGATGGTTGGAATATGAAAAGATTAATGAGCATCATTCTTGCGGCAGGGCTCATTTTCAGCCTTTGCACACCTGCTTTTGCGACAAAAAGCTGCAACTGCGGATACACACCCGTTATATACATCCCCGGTTTCGGTGAACCTATCTATAATGAGCTCAACAGTGCAGAACCCGTTTCTGTTTTTCCACCCTCGGACGATGCAATAGCAAAATCGGTACCCGACCTGCTTATGGCGGTTATGGGCGGTCTTCTTGTCGGTAATGACAGAGTTTTCGGCAAGTACGCAATAAAGGGTGCAGAAAAAATGCTCGGTCCCGCCGCTCTCAATCCCGATGGCACGGCAGCCGAAAATTCAGGCGTTGATTTTGACGGAGTTGAAGAAGATTTGCATAAAATCGCCCATACTCTCACTGGTGAAGATATCGACGATAAATATTTTACCTTTCTTTATGATTGGAGACTCTCTCCCGTTGACAATGCAAAGCTTCTCAAAAATTTTGTCAACGATGTAAAATCAGCAACAGGTCACAAAAAGATTTCTTTTGTATGCCACAGTCAGGGTAACACTGTGCTTATGTCATATCTCGCACTCTACGGAGGAAAGAATATTGATAAAATCCTGTGTCTTTCACCTGCTTACAAGGGTCTTTCTCTTGTCGGTGCACTGTTTACGGAAAAAATTTCAATCTCAAACAAGGGCGACGCTCTCGAAACGTACCTCAAAGGCATCATGGGTTATGAAGACGCAAAAAGCCAGCTTATCGGTGCCGTTGTGTCGCTTATCAACGATTACGGTATTGTGGATTTTGTTCTGAATTATGTTCAGAAAGTGCTTGATTCTCAGCTTGATAAAATTTTTGACGAATGCCTTATCGATATTTTCGGAACGATGCCGGGTCTGTGGTCTTTTGTGCCTGACGAGTATTACGACGAAGCAAAAGAAACAATGCTCAAAGGCAATAATAAATATAGCGGTCTTGTAGAGAAAACAGATTATTATCACGACAATGTTCAGACAAAGACTGAAAAAATTCTCAGGCAAGCCAAAGCCGACGGAGCAAAAGTCATTATCAGTGCAGGCTATAATATTTCATCAATTCCTGTTACGTTTGAGCCTGCGGGTCAATCAGACTTTCTCATTGACACAAAGTATATGACTCTCGGAGCGACCTGTGCACCCATAAACGGAACTCTCGGTGAAAGCTATAAGCAGGCAAACAAAAAGTGCGGACATAACCACCTTTCACCCGACGGCATAATCGACGCTTCAACCTGTGCTTTTCCCGAATACACCTGGTTTGTCAGAAACAGCGGTCACTCGGATTTCGGTGACGAATACCTTGAATTTATCAACTGGGCACTCAACTACAATGGTCAGCCCACGGTACGTTCAAACGAGCTTTATCCCCAGTTTATGATGCTTACGGGCAGTGACGAACTCAAGCCTGCAAGCAGCGATTTACCCGTTGAAACTCGCAGAGACGAGGACATAATCGTAATTTCAATATTCGAAATGATAAAAGAATCGTTCTGAAAAGGAAAGTGCCCTGCTTCGGCAAGGCACTTTCTTTTGTGTCATACATTGTCCCGAATTCGCATATTGTTTATGGAAAGCAATAAAATGTGAATTCGGAGGACTTGAAATGGCAAACAGCAACATTTATCAGGACATAGCCGCACGCACCGGAGGCGATATTTATATCGGCGTTGTGGGACCCGTAAGAACAGGAAAAAGCACGTTTATTAAAAAATTTATGGAATCTATGGTCTTGCCTCACATTGACGATGAATCACGTCGCGAAAGAGCAACTGACGAGCTGCCCCAATCATCGGCAGGACGCACGATTATGACAACGGAACCAAAATTCATTCCCGAAGATGCGGTTGAAATAAACCTGCCCTCGAATTCAAAAATGAAGGTAAGAATGATTGACTGTGTGGGATATATTGTTCCCTCGGCATTGGGATACATAGAGGGAGAAGCACCGAGAATGGTGAAAACCCCGTGGTATGAAGACGAAATTCCTTTTAATATGGCAGCGGAAATCGGAACACAAAAGGTTATTACCGAGCATTCAACAATAGGTCTTGTTGTAACTACCGACGGTTCCATAAGCGAAATCCCCCGCCGCGAATATGAAGAAGCGGAAAAACGGGTTATAGGAGAACTTAAAGCGCTGGAAAAACCTTTTGTTGTTCTTCTCAACTGCAAAGCCCCCTCATCCCCTGACGCCGTTTCACTTGCAACCGAAATGTCAGAAAACTACGGAGTGCCTGTTGTACCCGTCAACTGCCTTGAACTTACCGGAGAAGAAATCAGCAGTATTCTGTCAGAAATTCTGTTTGAGTTCCCCATTAAAGAGGTAAAAATCGACCTTCCTGCCTGGATTACATCCCTTGACAGAGAACATTGGCTTCGTTCCGATATATTCGGAAAAATAAGCTCCCTGGCAGGAAATCTGAAAAAAGTGAGCGATGTCAGAACATTTGCAGGCAGAATTTCCGACAGTGAATATGTTGAAAAATCAACAGTGGATAACATCAATCTTTCAGAAGGAGGAGCAGGAATATCGGTTACACTTAATCCTTCCCTTTTCTTTAAAATTCTCGAAGAAGAAACCGGTGTTTCAGTTGAAAACGAGCAACAGCTTATGAAGAAAATGAAGGAGTTTTCCGCGGCACAAAGCGGCTACAAGCGAATTCAGGACGCTCTTGATGAGGTTGAAGCCACAGGCTACGGAATTGTGCTTCCCGATGTTGACGACCTCACTTTGGAAGAACCCGAAATAATGAAGCAGGGCGGAAGATACGGTGTCAGACTCAAAGCGAGCGCACCATCCCTCCACATAATGAGAGCGGATATTCAGACAGAGGTTGCACCGATTGTGGGCTCAGAAAGCCAATCGGAAGAATTGATAAAATATCTGCTGAAAGAATTCGAAGAAAACCCCTCAATGATATGGCAGTCAAATATTTTCGGCACATCATTGCACAGACTTGTAAATGAAGGTCTGCACAACAAACTTTACCGTATGCCTTCGGATGCGCGGCTCAAACTCCGCGAAACACTTGAAAGGGTCATCAATGAAGGATGCAGCGGACTGATTTGCATAATTCTGTAAAAATCAAAAAAGCTGTCTCAGTAAAAAACTGAGGCAGCTCTTTTTATCATTTTCGCTTGATGAATACAGTTATATTCCCGTTGACAAGAGTTATTTCTGTGTAAAATCCGTCTTCACTGTAAGCGGCATAATAGCCTTTACCCTCCGAAGACCTTTGGTCAAAACCTGCTTTTTTTATCTTGTCGATATATTTTCTGAACTTGCTTTCTGAGCATTTTGCCCCGAAAGAATAGCTTATGCCTTCCTTGTAGTTTTCGGTTATTTCGCTGTCAAACTTAAATGCAGGAAGAACATCTGCAAAATTATTGTGTATTCTCGTTATTTTCTGAGATACGGTTTTTGATTCGCTGTATTCGGTATTACCCCCGTCAATTTTTTTACAGGCGGCAAAACTGAAAACAACCGCAGTTATGCATAAAGCAGAAATAATTTTTCTCAGCATAAGTATCCTCCGTAAATAATATCTGTATGCATTTTAACACATCTGACAGATTTAAGCAAGTGCAGGATTTTTTGAATATTTATGCACTATATCGTACAAAAATATTGACAATTTATAAAATAGACTGTAAACTTTTAATTAACCAAATATGATTGGGAGGTTATTTAATGGCAACAGAACTTAAAAAGAAATACGGTCTGCTCACTGCAATCTGTATGGTTGTAGGCATAGTGGTAGGCAGCGGTGTTTTCTTCAAAGCAGAAAAAATCCTCCAGGTTACAGGCGGTAACCTGAAACTCGGTATCCTTGCGTGGGTTATCGGCGGTATCATCATGATTATCTGTGCATATACCTTCTCCATTATGGCAACAAAATATGAGAAAGTAAACGGCGTTGTTGACTACGCCGAAGCCGCAGTCGGCGAAAAATACGCTTACCTGGCAGGCTGGTTCCTTTCAACAATTTACTATCCCACTCTTACAATGGCTCTTGCGTGGCTTTCCGCAAGATTTACCCTTATTATATTCAACCAGGAAAACCCTGAAACCAGCGGTCTTTGCTTTGCACTTGCCTGCTTCTATCTTGTAGGCAGTTATGCCATGAACGCTCTTTCACCGATTATCGCAGGTAAATTCCAGGTTTCAACTACTTTCATCAAGCTTGTTCCCCTTCTTCTTATGGCTGTTGTAGGCTCAATCTACGGCCTTTCAAACGGCACTCTTGTAAAAAATTTTACAGAGCTTGTTGATCCTTCTGTTTTTACCGAAAACAATCTGACTCCGCCTGCATCAAGCTTTGATGCAATTTTCAGTGCCGTGTGCGCAACAGTTTTCGCATATGAAGGCTGGATTATCGCAACATCAATCAATGCTGAAATCAAGGATGCAAAAAAGAATCTTCCCAGAGCTCTTGTTATCGGTGCAATCATCATCGTTGCAATCTATGTTTTCTACTATGTAGGTCTTGCAGGTGCTGTTGACAATGAAACAATGCTTATTAACGGTATGACAGGTGCCAAACTTGCATTTGCAAACGTATTCGGCAACATCATGGGTACCGGCATTTTTGTTTTCGTTATTATCTCGTGCCTCGGCACACTCAACGGCCTTATGCTGGGCTGCACAAGAGGTCTTTACTCACTTTCAACCAGAGGCAGAGGCCCTTCGCCCAAGGTTTTCGCTGATGTTGACAAAAACACAAATATGCCTGCAAACTCCGCAGTATTCGGTCTTCTTCTCTGCGCTGCCTGGCTCTTCTATTTCTATTGCGCATCATTCAGCTCATTCAGTGATAAGCTGGGTATGTTTGCATTCGACCCCACTGAGCTTCCTATCGTTACAATCTATCCCTTCTATATTCCCATTTTCATCAAGATGATGACCAACAAGGAATTCAAAGGCTTCAAGCGTTTTATTGCTCCCGTGCTTGCTATCGCGGGCAGTATCTTTATGGTTATTGCATCTGTCAAGGCACACGCAGGCGAAATTCCCGGTTATTTCATAATCTTCGCAATAATTATGGTTATCGGTATCATCTTTATGAAAAAGAAGGATATCGGTTCAAAGGTAAATGCGTAAAATGGTAAACAACAACAACACTCAACCCTCTGAGCCCTCCTCAAAGGAACTTATTGCAAGCGTAATTCCGGA
Organism: Acutalibacteraceae bacterium; assembly: GCA_036309745.1. Classification (GTDB taxonomy): domain Bacteria; phylum Bacillota; class Clostridia; order Oscillospirales; family Acutalibacteraceae; genus CAG-177. The sequence goes on from JAXJTD010000082.1 coordinate 72,842, forward strand.
GGACGGAGGAGTTGATATTTCCGAGAAAAAGAATAAAAGCAACAGCGGAAAACTGGTTTTTGAATTCAACAAAAACACCTTCAGGTATATTGCGGGTCTTGCCGCATTTATAATTCTTTTTGCCTGGGGAATAAACAACACAGATAGGATTTCGGGCATATTCAACTCAATTTCTTCAATCATCTCACCTTTTATAACAGGTTTCTGCCTTGCGTTTGTCATAAACGTACTGCTCAGACCCATCGAAAGGTTTTTTGACAAAATATTCAAAAAATGTGACGAGAAAAAGAGATCAAAAATAAGACGTCCCGTATGCCTTATCCTCAGTACGGTTATAATCATCGGTCTGCTTTTTGCATTGGTGTTTATGATCATACCTGAATTCATAAATGCACTTCAATCGCTCATAAAATCCGTACCTCAGTATGTTGCGCAAATTGAGATATGGGCACATAAGCTTATTGCTTTTGCTGAAAGCCACGGTATATCGTTACCCGAATTAAGTTTCAATTCCGGCAAAATTCTCGATACCCTCAAAAGCATTATCAACAGCAGCGGTATAGTTGACAAAACCATTGATTTCACAGGCTCTATTGTCACCGGTGTTGTAAATCTTATAATCGCGATTGCATTTTCACTCTATCTGCTTGCACAGAAAGAAAGACTTTCTGCTCAAACGAAAAAATTTTTGCAGGCATTTCTGCCCAGAAAAAATGATGTGGAGCGACTTGCAAATCTTGTTGAAATTGCAGACAGAACCTTCACAAGCTTTATTACTGGTCAGCTTACGGAAGCGGTGATCATCGGTGTTCTTTGTTTCATCGGAATGCTGATATTCAGAATGCCCTATGCGGCGGTTATTTCGGTACTCGTAGGTTTCACGGCACTTATCCCCGTTTTCGGCGCATTCATAGGAACTGCATTCGGTGCACTGCTCATTCTCTTTGACAACCCGATGAAGGCACTGTGGTTTGTAGTTTTCATCGTTGTTCTGCAACAGCTTGAAGGTAATCTTATCTATCCCAAGGTTGTGGGTAAATCCGTAGGTCTTCCCGGTATCTGGGTACTCGTTGCGGTTTCAATCGGCGGTACTGCATTCGGTATCCCCGGAATTCTTCTGAGCGTTCCTCTTTGTTCGGTTATCTATAACCTCACGTCATATCTTGTTAAGGTAAGACTCAGAAAGAAGGATGAGCTTGAAGCTGAAACCGTAAGGAATGCTGAAAAGAAACACAAAAAATAAAAATTGCTCCCGGTAACATTACTGTTATCGGGAGCTTTTATTACATATACAGTTCATCTTCAAGTGCGGTATACAGATATTTTTTAAATAAATCAGGACTGATTGATTTTATCACTGTGGTGGAGGTTTCAGGAATATCATACTTAACTGAAAACGGTTTGCTGATATCATATATGATAACCTGGCCATATGCAGGAGATTCCTGGGTACAACAATAGCAATTAGCCGTTATTGATTCCGTAACAACATCGGGATGAAATACCGTCGCCATTGCAACTGCATCAGGCAAATCAACAAAAGGCGTGCCCGTAAGTTTTTCATTGAATGCAAGCTTCACTCTGTTTCCTTCTGCAATAAATCTGCCAAGAGGAGTGTGCAAAAGTCCGTCAAGCTCATCAGGTGTCAGTGCCGCATCACCAAGGCAAAGGTCAAACCCTGCAATCGTCATAGGGATTCCGCTGTTAAGCATTATTGCATAGCTTTCCGCATCAACAAACACATTGAATTCTGCAACAGGTGTAATGTTACCTGCACCGAAACCGCTTGTTGCCATAGACCATATGTGTTTCACCTTTTTCATTGTATCTCTGTCTTTCATAATAGCAAGAGCGATATTTGAGGCCGGTCCGAGAGATACAATTTCCACCTCATCAGGATATGCGGCAACAGTTTCAAGAATAAACTCAACGGCGTGCAGTTTCCCGGGTTTGCGCGTGGAATGAATAAGACCGCAATCACCCATTCCGTCTTTACCGTGAACATTATCTGCCGTAACAAGCTCACGCATAAGAGGTTTATTGCATCCCATATACACAGGCACTTCTCTGCCGCATTCTTCAACAACCTGCAAAGCATTGAGAGTTGTATTTTCAATGGGTACATTACCACCCAGAGTTGTTATTCCCAGAATTTCAATATCAGGCTCACGCAAAGCCATCACAAGAGCTGCGGCATCATCGCCGCCCACATCGGTATCTATGATAAACTTTCTCATATCAGACCGCCTTTCATTTAACCGTTTACAATATAAATATATCACACGGTATGAAAAAAATCCACAATAATACAGGAAATTATTAAGCATAAATGCCGATTTTAGTGCATAAATTACTGTTGACAATGAAAATATATTTTGGTATAATATTCTACCGAAGACCTGTCTTTTGTGGAAAGTCTGCCAGAGATTGTGCGTCACGGGCTGAAAGCGCACTCAGACGAGTAGTAAGAACAGCAACACTTCAACGGCGCTCCCCCAACTGAATATTAAAGAGCGGATACTTAAATGTATCAACACGGGTGGCACCGCGGGTATTAATGACTCGTCCCGAGAATTTTCAAAAGAAATTCTCGGGGCTTTTTATTTTTTAATTGTCAGTAAACGACTCTGCTTTTTGGCAGTGTACAGACGGAGGTATGATAAAATGTACAGAACTCACCGTTGCAACGAAATAAGAGAACAGCATATCGGTCAGACCGTAATGCTTGCAGGCTGGGTAGACGTTATCCGTGACCACGGCGGCGTTCTTTTTGTTGACTTGCGTGATGAAACAGGCGTTACACAGGTTGTTGTTCACAACGAAAATCTGCTTAAAGGCGTCAGCAAGGAAACCGTTCTTTCTGTTGAAGGTATCGTTACAAAACGTGACGAAAATACGGTTAACCCCAAAATTGAAACAGGTCTTGTTGAGCTTGTTGTTGACAAGCTTGAAGTTCTCGGTGTGTGCAGCCGTGATCTTCCTTTTGAAATCGGTTCAACCGACACAAACGAGAACATCCGTCTCAAACACAGATTCCTTGACCTGAGAAACCCCGCACTCCATAACAACATTCTCCTCCGTTCAAAGGTTATCGGTCATATGAGAAGACTTATGGAAGAAAGAGGCTTCCTCGATATTCAGACTCCTATTCTGACAGCGTCTTCACCCGAAGGCGCAAGAGACTTCCTTGTTCCCAGCCGTAAACATCCCGGTAAATTCTATGCCCTGCCCCAGGCTCCCCAGCAGTTCAAGCAGCTTCTTATGGTGTCGGGCTTTGATAAATATTATCAGATTGCTCCCTGTTTCAGAGATGAGGATGCAAGAGCTGACCGTTCACCCGGCGAATTCTATCAGCTTGACTTTGAAATGGCTTTTTCAACTCAGGAAGAAGTTCTTCAGGTTTGTGAAGATGTTGTAAGCGATATCTTCCGTACATTCTCTGATAAAAAAGTTACCGCTTCTCCTTTCAGAAGAATTCCCTATGCGGAATCAATGGCAAAATACGGCTCAGATAAACCCGACCTTCGCAACCCTCTTGTTATCTGCGATGTAACGGATTTGTTCAAGAGAGTTAAGTTCAAGCCCTTTATGAACAAATATGTAAGAGCCATTGTTGCACCCTGTAAGAATGAAAGATGGTTCTTTGATAAGTCACTTGCTTTTGCTACAAAGCAGGCAAAGATGGCAGGTCTTGCACATATCACTCTTCTTGATGCCGCAAACTACGGCTTCAAGGATGACCCCATCAGCAAGGTTATGACTCCCGATGAAATGAAGGAAATTGTTGAACTTACCGGTGTTAAGGAAGGCGAAACAATATTCTTCATCTGCGATACAAATGCGGAAGTTGCAAGCAAGAACGCAGGCGTAATACGCACATGGCTTGGCAATGAGCTTGAACTTATAAAGAACGATTCATTTGAATTTTGTTTCGTTGTTGACTTCCCCATGTATGAGCACGATGAAACAACAGATAAAATCATTTTCACACATAACCCCTTCTCAATGCCTCAGGGCGGTCTTAACGCTCTTGAAACAATGGATCCCACCGAAATTCTTGCATATCAGTATGACCTTGTATGTAACGGTATAGAGCTTGCTTCCGGTGCGGTTCGTAATCACAGCCCCGAAATTATGAGAAAAGCATTTGAAATCGCGGGATACAGCGAGGACGAGGTTGAAAGAAGATTCAGCGCACTTTACAACGCATTCCAGTTCGGTGCTCCTCCCCACGCAGGTATGGCACCCGGTGTTGACAGAATCGTTATGCTTCTTGCAGACACCGAAACAATCCGTGATGTTATCGCATTCCCCCTTGACGGTACTGCTCAGGATCAGATGCTTGGTGCACCCGGTGAAGTTACGGAGCTTCAGCTCTTTGAAGCAAATGTAAGCATCAGGGGCAAGGGCAGCGTTGAGACCCTCGGTTCGGATGGCGGCGATAACGGATCGTTCGCATCTGCCGTAAGCGGTGCAAAAGCTGTCATCAGCAAAAAAGACAGACTCGAAAGCCTTGAACAGGTGAACGAGTTAAGTTTCACTGCCGATGAAAAGAAGGCAATGACAAAGATATTTGAAAATATGCTCAAGGATGAAGCTGAGCTTGAAAAGATTGACACTGCAGATATTAAGCCTATGGTATACGTAATGCCTATGACAAACATTCTCCGCAGTGACAAGCGCGAACAGCCCTTTGAGCGTAAGGCACTCCTTGACGGCGCTCCTCAGAGTACAGAGGACAGCTGGCAGGTTCCCAGACTTGTAAAGTGAGGTGTTAAAAGTGGGATATTTTATTAATACAATCAACAAATCAGGCACAGTTGCCGTTGACGATACAATTCTTGTAAAAGATGTACCCGCAACCGCAGGCTCCCGTATGCTGGAAAATTTCAAGCCCCTTTTCAGCGCCGAAGTTGTTGAAAGACTTGAAAAAGCAGGCTACGAAATAGCAGGCAAAACCAATGTAGGTGAATTCGGTCTTGACCTTGCAGGCGAAACATCATATTTTGAATCCGCAACTGAAAACGGCAGTATCAAAGGTGCGGCGGCTGAACTTATTGCAAAGGGTGAAATCAAGGCTGCAATCGGCGTTGATCTTAACGGTGCACCCAGACGTGCGGCGGCTCTTTCAGATGTTAATTTCATCAAGCCCACATACGGCACCGTTTCCCGCTACGGTATTATCTCCTGCGCTGCATCTGGCGAGCAGGTTGGTGTATACGCATCAGATGCCGCTGACATCAAGGATATCCTCGGTGTTATAGCAGGTCACGACAGCAAGGACGGCACAAGCCTTCCTCAGGAAAAATACGAATATTCACTTGACGAAGATATTGCATCAATGAAAATTTGCATTATTGCTGAGCTTTATGAAAAAGCTGACAGCGATGTAAAAGCAAAAATCGATGCATATGCAGAAAAGATAAAGTCACTTGGTGCAACAGTTGAAACTGTTTCACTTGATTGCGTTGAGCAGGCACAAACTGCCTGGCAGATTCTTATGGCAGCAGAAACCTGCAACAATGTTTCAAGATTTGACGGTGTTAAATACGGCTACCGCACTCCCGAATACAAAAACATTGATGAGCTTTATGTAAAGAGCAGAACCGAAGCTTTCGGATTCCTCACAAAGGCAACTGTTATCTACGGTTCAGATGTACTTTCAAAGGGCAGATATGAAAACTGCTATGACAAGGCTCTCAGAATCCGCAGAGTAGTATGCGATAAGGTAAAAGCAATTCTTACATCATACGATGCAATTCTTACTCCCGTATGCGGCAAAACCGAATACAAGCCTTACGATGCACTCAGTGCATTCGAAAAGGTTTATGAGGAAAGTGTGTTTACCGCTATTCCCTCAATCACCGGTATGCCTGCACTTTCTGCAAAGGGTGTTCAGCTTATTGCAGATTCATTCAAGGAAAGCGTTCTTCTGAGCATTGCTCACGGCGTTGAAAGGACGGAGGCATAATTATGAAATACGAACTTGTTATCGGTCTTGAAACTCACGTTGAGCTTTCAACAGACTCAAAGCTTTTCTGCTCCTGCGGCGGTCATTCAAGCCCCAAGGAGCCCAATGACTGCGTGTGCCCTGCTTGCAGCGGTATGCCCGGTATGCTGCCCGTTACAAACAAGCATGCCATTGAACTGGCAGTAAAAGCAGGATTTATGCTTAACTGTAAAATCAATCAGTACACAACATTCGATAAAAAGAGTTATTATTACCCCGACCTCCCCTGCGCGTACCAGATTACACAGTGGTTCAACCCCATCTGTGTTGACGGCTGTGTAGACCTTGGCGAAAGAAAAATCGGTATCAAGCAGATTCACGTTGAGGAAGATGCAGGTAAGCTTGTTCACGATGAAGCAACCAACACTTCTTTTGTTGACTTCAACCGTACCAGCGTTCCCCTTATCGAAATCGTAAGCCGCCCCGACTTCCGCAGTGCAGATGAGGTTATCACATACCTTAAAAAGCTTAAATCAAGCCTTCAGTTTGCAGGTATTTCAGAATGTGAAGAAGGCGCAATGAGATGCGACGTTAACATTTCAGTTCGTCCCGAAGGTTCAGATGAACTTGGTGTACGCTCGGAAATCAAGAACATGAGTTCACTTTCGGAAATCAAAGATGCAATTGAATTTGAAAAGGTTCGTCACGTTGATGCCATTGAACGTCACACCGAGGTTCTTGTTCAGGAAACACGCCGTTGGGATGATGTTAAAAGACGTACATTCCCCATGCGTAACAAAGAAACAGCGGCTGATTACCGTTACTTCCCCGACCCCAACCTTATGCCCATCGTAATTGACGACGAATGGCTTGAAGAAATCAGAGCAAGTATGCCTGCAACCGCAGAAGAAAAAGCAGGTCACTATGAGGAAATGGGAATTGCCGCTAAGGAAGCAGGCGTTCTCGCTTCTGACAGAAAGCTCAGCGATACTTTTGATAAGGTTGTTGCTATGGGTTGCAGTGCAAAAACCGCTGCAAGCTGGATCCTCACAGAATGTATGGGTCAGATGAAGCGTCTTGAACTTACAACCCTTGAAATTGACCCTGCAAAACTTGCAAGAATTATTGAGCTTGTTGAAGGCGGAGAAATCACCCGTGCAGCAGGTAAAAAGGTTCTTTCAGCTGTATTTGAAAACGATGTTGATGTTGATGCATATTGTGAAGAAAATTCACTCAATGCAAAGATTGACAACAGCTTTATTCTTGAAACAGTTTGCAAGGTAATCGCAGAAAACGGCAAGGCTGTTGAAGATTACAAGAACGGCAAGGTAAAGGCTATGCAGTCACTTTTCGGCTGTGTTATGAAAGAACTCAGAGGCAACGGTTCACCCGATGTTATCAGAGAAATGCTTGAAGCAGAACTCAATAAATAAAAAATTGCCTACGGACTTAAATCCGTAGGCTTTTTTTATTTTACAGTATTGTTTTCATCGGTAACATTTCCGACACATTTGGTCTTAACCGAATAGGGTGCATCGAACACGTTATCTGTAATCACTGCTTCTTTCATATATTCAAGAAGGATAAGGTGGTTTCCCGTTGGCGGGTTTTCAAATTTATTACCTGTTACGGTCAGCTTGCCGTGCACATATTCCGATGAGTTTTCATCCATAACCTTTGGAGTGCAACGGATTACGGGTGAGCCCTCCCACATTGCTGCATATTCACAGCAGGAAACCGTGTTGTTGCGGAAAATAATATCCGATGTGTAACCCGATTCAAACCAGAAATTACAGTCGTCCTCAATAAGAAGTGCAGGTCCCCACAGTTTTTCAAAACTGTTGTTTTCAATGATAACTTCACCTCGGGTTGTGCAAAGAATTCCTCTGCCCGATGTAGGACCGAACTCACAATTTCTGATATAAAGATCAGGAGTCCACGACTTGTTTTCAACAACATCCTTACAAAGCTCAACAGACGGAATATCTCCGTCGATTTCCAATATGATATCGGTGTTATTTATTCTTTCGTATGATATTACTTTTGCACTTGCATAGGGTATAAGCGTATCCCATTTTATAAAATCAAGCTCATCCCCTGCCTCAAACGCCTGAAATCCCCAGCTTTCAGGATGCATAAAACGCACGGTGATTTTATTTTCACTGACATCAACAATCTGCAAATGGGTGCCGTGAACATTAACGTAGTCATCGTGGGCACCACCTGCCTTGCAGGAATCTATAATCAGATTGCCTCTGCAACCCGAAAACTGAAAGAAATCTGCTGTGCTTGCAACTGTTCTGCCTTTCTTTGGTGTAAAATCGCAATTTTTAAAGGTTACATTTTCACAAAACTGGGATACCATACCCAGACCGTGCATAAACATAACCCTGCAATTTTCAAACACAAGATTTTTACAGCGTTCAAAAAAGCTGCCCGTTCTGTCACGCACAATACTTCTTGACTGAATAATGCTGCCTGACGGCAGATCGACATTCTTGTTTTTCAAACGGACTTTCAATGTGAAATCGTCAATAAATTCTGCACTTTCAAGCGCAAGATTATTGCGGTTGAAATCACGGTTAAGCTTTGTTTCGGGGTTATGGAGCTTTGTGTAACGCTTATTTGCAGTGCAGCCGTGTTCCCAGTAAGGCTTACCGTCGGCACCCTTTTCTCCCTGCCAGATAATTTCGTTATCTTCAAGTCTGAAAATACATTCTTTATTAATCCTGAAAATGCACTCACCGTCATTATTTGAAACAACGGTAAACTCTGCCATTGTGGGGCAGGCATAATCTATACAAAGATTTTTAACCGTTATATTTTCGCACCTGTCAAACAGAAGCGGGGTCATTTTACCGTGAATAAGCAAGGTTGCGCCGTTACCGTCTATTATTACATTCTTTTTTTCTTTCAGATATATTGCGGTACAGTGCAGACCCTCGGGGTTTTCATCCTGCTTTGCAGTATTGGAGCAATAATATCCTCTCAGTTCAAAAGAGTCATCCTGACGGACATCATAGACACGGTTTTTTTCAAGTACAACCGTATCACCGTCATTTACATTTAAAAAAATCCTGCTTAATCCGTTCATTTTTCAATAAGCTCAAGAATTTTATCTTTGGGCATTGCACCCACAGCCTGATTTGTAATTTTTCCGTTTTTGATTACAACAAGCATAGGGATACTTGAAACCGCAAACGCCTGAGCAAGCTCGGGCTCGTTATCAACATTGATTTTACCTACGGTATACTGAGGATTTTCCTCTGCAATTTCATCAACAAGCGGTGAAACCATACGGCAGGGACCGCACCAATCGGCATAGAAATCAATGAGTACAGGCTTATCGGTATTGATTATCTGCTCAAAATTTGTTTTATTAATGCTTATTACTGACATAATGTTATCCTTTCGAAAAAAACAAGGGCTGACCACAAAAACGGCCGGCCCTCTTGTGATTAAAGGTTATAGTACTTATCAAACTCTGCGGGATGAGGAATAGCTGAAAGCTGACGGCACTCGTCACGCTTTGCGCTGATGAAGTTCTTGATAAGCTCAACAGGGAATACGCCGCCTTCGGTAAGGAACTCATAGTCTGCTTCAAGTGCATCAAGAGCCTCTTCAAGTGAAACGGGAAGATGTGAAAGCTTTGCCTTTTCTTCATCGCTGAGGTGATAGAGGTTTACATCGTAGGGACCCCAACCGTTTGCGTGAGGGTCAATCTTATTCTTAACACCGTCAAGACCTGCCATAAGAATTGCTGCATAGCAGAAATAGGGGTTACAGGTTGCATCGGGGTTACGAAGCTCAAATCTGCGCTTGTCAGGGCTCTTTGCGTATGCAGGAATACGGATAACCGCACTTCTGTTTGAAGTTGCATAACCAACGGTTACGGGAGCCTCGAAGCCGGGAATAAGACGCTTGAAGGAGTTTGTGCTGGGGTTTGTGATAGCGCAGAGTGCACCGATATGTTTAAGCAGACCGCCCATAAAGTAATGTGCTGTTTCGCTAAGGTGTGAATAACCGTTATCATCTGAGAATACGGGCTCACCGTCTTTGAAAAGAAGCATATGAACGTGCATACCGCTGCCTGCTTCGCCGTAGATGGGCTTGGGCATAAATGTTGCTGTTTTGCCGTATTTGAGAGCAGTGTTATGAATGATGTATTTAATCATCATTGATGCGTCTGCCATATGTACAACTTCGCCGAGCTGGGGTTCGATTTCATACTGACCTGATGCGGCAACTTCGGGATGATGGTAGTTGATTTCAATACCTGCATCCTTCATATGCATACACATCTCACTACGGCATTCGTATGATGTGTCAAAAGGCTTTGCGATATGATAGTTCTTCTGCTTGGGAACAACAACGCCCAGACCTTCATTGCCTGAATTCCAGTATGACTGTGTTGCATCTACGGTAGCACCGATGTGCTTGCCTTCAACATTCCATGTAACTTCGTCAAAAAGATAGAACTCAAACTCGGGCAAAATCTTCATTTCATCAGCCACACCGCTGTTCTTCATATATTCAACAGCAGCCTTGATGATGTTTCTGGGATACTGTGCGAGAGGACGGTTTTCGGGAGTATCGATAATCATTGCGTTACCTGTCATTGACAGAGTAGGAATTGAGCAGAAGGGGTCTATAACCGCTGTATCGGGATCGGGAATAAACACCATATCGCTCTTTTCAACAACTGCGTAGCCGTAGTTTGAAGCGTCGAAACCGATACCACTCTTCATTGTATCTTCTGAAAAGTTTTCTGCGGGAATTGTAACATGACGGTACTGACCGTTGATGTCAACCATCTTGAAGTCTACCATTTTAATGCCGTTTTCTTTGATAATTGTCAGAATATCCTGAATTGATTTTGCCAAGGGAATCACTCCTTTTATAAATATACGATTAGAGTATAGCAATTTTTTGTTTTTTCGTCAATAGAGGCAAAAAAAATTAATCCTTATTTTCAAAATCAATTTGTATCGGTATATTTCGGTGAGGTTTTTGTGAATTATTCCCTTAAACAGAGTACATAATATCTGCAAAGGAGGAATAAAAAATGTTCAGAAAAATTATTTCAATCATACTTGTCACTACTCTTTTCACCTGCACTTTTTCTGCTTGCGGCGGCAGAAACAGCAACGGCGGCACGCAGACCGGCAACAATACGCAAACGGTAAAAGAAATCCGTTACCTCAACTTCAAGCCCGAAATCGCCGAAGTATATGAACGCATATCAGATGCTTATGAAAAAGAAACAGGCATAAAACTGATTGTTGAAACCGCCGCTTCGGGCACATACGAATCAACCCTCACAGCCCGTATGGCAACAGACGATGCTCCCGATATTTTTCAGATTAACGGTCCTATCGGCTACGCATCCTGGGCAGATTACTGTGCAGATTTAAGCGGCACGGAACTTTATAAACACCTTAAAGATAAGTCCCTTGCCATAACATCAGGCGGAAAGGTTTACGGCATACCCTACGTTGTTGAAGGCTACGGAATTATTTGCAACAAAAAAATTCTTGATGCTTATTTTGCACTTCTCGACAAAAAAACCGATATCCGTTCCGTTGACGAAATAACAAGCTTTTCAACATTCAAAACAGTTGTTGAAGATATGCAGGCAAACCGTGAAAAGCTTGGTATCAACGGTGTTTTTGCCTCTACTTCACTGAAAACAGGCGAAGACTGGCGTTGGCAGACTCACCTCATGAACATCCCTGTTACGCTTGAATTCCGCGACAAAAACATCGACCTTACAGGTGAAGGATACAAAGAAATCGAATTCAGGTATGCTGAAAATTTCAAAAATATATTTGACCTTTATATCAATAACTCCGTAACCGATAAAAAACAGCTTGGAACGGTTGATGTCACTGCGTCAATGGCAGAGTTTGCTCTCGGTAAATGTGCAATGGTTCAGAACGGCAACTGGGGTGCGTCACAGATTCTTGGTGTTACGGGTAACAAGGTTGCCGCAGAAGATATCATTTTCCTGCCGATTTATATGGGCATTGACGGAGAAGATAAAACGGGCATATGCATTGGCACAGAAAACTTTATATGTATCAATTCAAAAGCTTCATCCGAAAAACAAAAAGCTGCCGCAGACTTCCTTTATTGGCTTTTCAGTTCTGAAACAGGTAAAAAATATGTTACGGAAGAACTTGGGTTCATTTCACCGTTTGACACCTTTGCCGAAAACGAAGTTCCCGATGACCCTCTTGCAAGGGAAGTTGTAAGATGGATGAACAAAGACGATATTGAAAACATCCCATGGAATTTCACCGTATTCCCCAGCACGGGATATAAGGATTCGCTGGGTGCGGCACTGCTCAAATACGCTCAGGGCACATTAAGCTGGGATGAAGTCAAAAAGATTGCCGTTGATGAATGGAAAAACGAGTTCGGGGCATAATCACAAGGGGGATATATCCCCTTTGTGACTGTGATACACGGAGTTGATTCTATGCATAAAAGTCTGAAAAAATATTTTCCTGTTTTTCTCATACCAGCACTTGTTGCGCTCGCTGTTTCGTTTCTCATCCCGTTCATAATGGGATTGTATCTTTCTTTTACGGAGTTCAAAACAGTAAACGACAGTGTATGGGTAGGCATAGAAAATTATATAAGAATATTCACAACAGACAAAACCTTTCTTGATTCCCTGTGGCTCACCTTCAAATTCACAGTTGTGTCGGTAATCACCATAAATGTTATTGCCTTTTCCATTGCTTTACTGCTGACAAGAGGACTTAAAGGTACTAATTTCTTCCGCACGGTATTCTTTATGCCTAACCTTATAGGCGGAATTGTTCTGGGTCATATATGGAGCCTTATCATCAACGGTGTTCTGGGTTATTTCGGCGTTGATATTACCTATAAAAGTGAATACGGTTTCTGGGGTCTGGTTATTCTCATGAACTGGCAGCTTATCGGATATATGATGATTATTTATATTGCAGGCATTCAGAATATTCCCGACGAGCTTAACGAGGCCGCCGCCATCGACGGTGCCTCACCTGCCCAGACCCTTTTCCGTATAACAATCCCTATGGTAATGCCATCTGTCACCATATGCGGTTTTCTTACACTTACAAATTCATTCAAACTTTTTGACCAGAACCTTGCACTTAACGGTAAATCCGCAGATACATCTCTTCTCGCTCTGGATATCTACAAAACTTTCTATGACCATACAGGGCTTAAACTGCCTCAATGGCACGGCACCGGTCAGGCAAAAGCTGTTTTATTTTTTCTGCTTGTTGCGGTTATTGCTTTCATACAGCTACGTGCAACAAGACAAAAGGAGATTGAGCATTGATGAAAGCAAAAAGAAAAAATATTGCCGTTTATATTCTCCTGTTTCTTCTTGCAGCTGTATTTCTTGCTCCCATATTCATCATACTGCTCAACTCCGTAAAGACCAATTTTTATATTTCGGAAGAACCTTTTTCGATACCCACGGGAGAAGCATATGCGGGATTTAAAAATTTTGTAAAAGGATTTACACAATCCGATTTTTCAAAAGCCTTTGCAAACTCACTGATTATAACGGTGTTTTCAGTTGCAGGCATTGTTTTGCTCACCTCCATGGCAGCGTGGTATATCGTAAGAATAAAGAACCGATTCACCAAAGTAATATACTACATTTTTGTTTTCAGTATGATAGTCCCTTTTCAGATGGTGATGTATACGGTCACCTATCTGGTATTTGAATTCAAGCTCAATAATCTTCCCGGCATAATACTGACTTATCTGGGTTTCGGGTCGGGGCTTTCGGTTTTTATGTTCAGCGGTTTCATAAAAAGCATCCCCACGGAAATTGAAGAAGCCGCAACCATTGACGGTTGCAGCCCGCTGAAAACATTCTTTATCATTGTTTTTCCCATTCTCAAACCCACTGCAATAACCGTTGCCATCCTCAATGCTATGTGGATATGGAACGATTATCTGCTTCCCTACCTTATACTCGGCTCCGGCAAAAACAGAACTTTGCCCGTTGCGGTTCAGATGGCTCTTACGGGCGGCTACGGCAATAAGGATATGGGTGCACTTATGGCAATGCTCGTGCTTGCGATTCTGCCAATAATAATCTTCTATCTGTTCTGCCAGAAATATATCATCAAAGGCGTTGTGGCAGGCGCCGTGAAAGGATAACCATGGCAACAATAAAATTCAGGAATGTTGTAAAATCCTTTGATAACGGCAAGGTTACGGTTATCCCCGACCTTTCCCTTGAAATTGCGGACAAAGAATTTATCGTGCTTGTAGGACCAAGCGGATGCGGAAAATCAACCACGCTGAGAATGATTGCAGGGCTTGAAGAAATCACATCGGGTGAACTGTATATAGATGACGTCAAGGTGAATGATGTGGCGCCCAAAGACAGAGATATTGCAATGGTTTTTCAAAGCTACGCACTTTACCCTCATATGAGCGTCTACAAAAATATGGCGTTTGCTCTGAAACTTAAAAAGATGCCGAAAGACGAAATTGACCGAAAAGTCCGCTGGGCAGCTAAAATACTTGATATCGAGCCCTATCTTGACCGTAAGCCCCGTGCTCTTTCGGGTGGTCAGCGGCAGAGAGTTGCATTGGGCAGAGCAATGGTACGCAACCCAAAGGTTTTTCTTCTTGATGAACCGTTATCAAACCTTGATGCAAAGCTCAGAACCGAAATGAGAAGCCAGATAACTTCGCTGCATCAAAAACTGAAAACTACTTTTGTTTATGTCACTCACGATCAGACCGAAGCCCTGACTATGGCAACCAGAATAGTGGTAATGGATAAAGGCGTAATCCAACAGGTTGACACACCTCAGGCTCTCTACAATAAACCCGCAAATATGTTTGTGGCAGGCTTTATCGGCTCACCTGCCATGAATTTTTTTGAAGGCATGGTTGAAGAAGGCAAAATAAGATTTTCGGAATACGAATTCGATATACCCGAAACAAAGACGGCATCTCTTCACCCCTACGATGGCCAAGAAATAATCATAGGCATAAGGCCCGAGCATTTCACTGAATGCACTGATAAAAAGCCCGGGGAAAGCTCTTGCCTTATGACCGTAAAAACGGAAATATCCGAAATGACAGGCAGCGAAGCAAATATATATTTTGAACTGAACGGTAAAAGACACGTTGCCGGCATAAAAACAAGCCGTAAGATAAACAGCGGAGATATCATCAACCTTGCATTCAGCACCTCAGATGTTCATTTTTTTGACAAAACCACAACAAAATCAATACAATAAAAACAGCCTCCGAAGCCTATGGGCAACGGAGGCGTTATTCTTTTTATTTTGTAATCGCAATAACTGTTATTGCGGAAATAAGTGCCTGAATCATACAGAATCTGAATATAACCTGAGTGTTTGACCAGCCCTTGTTCTTTCTGAAATGATCGTGCAAAGGTGTACGGATATTCTTGAATGCATTGATTTTGAGGAAGCGTATAAGCGATACCTTTGCAATACCAAGAAGGCCGTCAAGACAAATCACAAAGCAAAGAGGAATTGCAAGCAGAATATTTCCTGTTTTGAGTACGCAGATGCAGAGGAAAAGACCCAATGCTCTTGAACCTGCATCGCCCATCATCATTGTGCTGGGTTCAGCATTCTTCCAGAGGTAAGGAATGAGTACGAGTATCATAAGGATAACGAGCAAGTTAATATTTTTATCCATACCAAGTGCCGCACCTGCCGCCATAACAGAAACCATGGAAACGGTTGTAAGACTGCCGCAGAAACCGTCAATACCGTCACAGCAGTTAACCGCATTGATAAGCATCCACACAAGAACAGCGGCAATTACTCCGAAAAGAACGGGATGAATATCGAGTGTCATACCAAAGAAAGAAACACTTGTGAGGTTCTGATTGAAATAAACAAAGTTTGCCGCAGTCAATGCGGAAATAACAAGGTCAATAGCACCCTTTTTGTATTCGCCCCAGGGCTTTTCGGCACGGTCATCAAGATAACCTGAAAGCATTCCAAGGAAAACAAGCACATAGTAGAACACATATTCAAGAGATACGGGCACAAAAAGCAATGCGGCAATTATAAATGCACAAACAAAAACAATGCCTGCACCTCTCACCTTTCCTGCGGAAAGCTTGCCGTTGAATGCAAATTCTCTGCCCTGGTCTTTCGGAAGCTTGTTTTTGAAAAGAGCAAGCAATGCGGTGCATATTCCCGCCGAACCGATAACCATAAGGATATAAAAAAGTTTTTCGGGTAACAGATTAGTCAGCATAAAATACCTCCGAAGTAATATTACCGGAATATAATAACATACAAAATTGCATTTTTCAATATCATTTGGTTTGACTTTAATCATTTTTGCGGTTATACTTATACTATTATTCGTACGGAGCTGTTTTTATGAAGATACTTGCCATAGGCGAAATAATTTTTGATATATTCAACGGCGAAGCTGAAATAGGCGGTGCACCTCTGAATTTTTGCGCACACTGCGCCGCCCTGGGTGCGGACAGCGCATTGATTTCCGCAGTGGGTAATGATAAACTGGCAGCAACAGCACTTGAAAAACTCCATGAATTCGGTGTAAACACCGCATATGTTCAGAAAAACGATTTTGTGACGGGTCAATGCCTTGTTACCGTTAAAGACGGAACCCCCGAATACAATGTACTCCGCCCTGCCGCATACGATAAAATCTCAATAACCGAAGATAACTGTGAAGCGGATGTTTTTGCATTCGGCACACTCATACAGCGTGATGAAATATCCCGCAACACAGTGAAAAACATTCTTAAAAGCGGAAATTTCGGAGAAATCTTTTGTGACATAAATCTTCGTCCCGGATGTTATGACGAAGACTCATGCCGTCTTTGCCTTGAAAATGCAACTATTCTGAAAATAAGCGATGAAGAAGAGCCGCTTCTTCACGGTTTCGGTCTTTACAGTATAAAAGATGACGATAGGGAAACAGTAAAATCCATTTGCGGCAAGTTTAAGAATATCCGTCTTGTGCTTTTTACCAAAAGCAGTAACGGCTCGCTTATATACGATAAGCTGAACGATAAATTTTATGATATCCCTGCCGTTGAAACAGAGGTTGTTTCAACCGTCGGTGCAGGCGACAGTTACAGTGCCGCCTTCCTTTGCGAATATCTGAAAAGCAAAAATATAATCGCCGCAGGCAATGCAGGAGCAAAACTCAGTGCTTTTGTTGTTGCCCACAGAGGTGCGGTACCAAAAGAATGAAATCAGGTGAACTGCTATGAGAATGAGAAAAAAGAAACATCTTGATGAGCGTCTTGAAAAGTGCAACAATGTCATAACTCTTTTCAGTGACGACAGTAATTTTGTAACCGCCATTGAAAAGAAAGAATATCTGGATATGCAGGAGCTTTTCGGCAATGATAAGCCTGTTGTGCTTGAAATCGGATGCGGCAAAGGCAGATTTGCTTGTGAACTTGCAAAACGCAACCCCGATATAAATGTTCTTGCACTTGAAAAATGTTCAAACGTACTTGTTATAGCCTGCGAAACTGCAATGAATGAAGGAATAACAAATCTGAAATTCCTTGATACGGGTGCAGAATATCTTGAGAAATACATAAAGCCCCAATCCGTAGAGCGAATTTACCTCAATTTTTCCTGCCCCTATCCCAAAAAAAGATATGCAAATCACCGTTTGACCAATGAACGCTTTCTCAAAAGCTACAAAGCTGTGCTTAAACCGGGTGCCGAAATTCATCAGAAAACCGATAATATGCACTTCTTTGAGTATTCAATAGAGCAGCTTACCGGCTTCGGATTCAGTCTCAAAAATATTTCTCTCGACCTCCATAACAGCGATTTCGAAGGGAACATTGAAACTGAATATGAGCAGAAATTCGCATCACTCGGTATGCCGATATACAGACTTGAAGCATATGTAAAATAAATTTCCCGAGGAGATGTCAACAAGTATGATTATTCTGATTGCAGGTGCATCGCACACAGGCAAAACTCTTCTCGCACAGAAACTGCTCGAAAAATATAAATACCCGTATTTATCAATCGACCACCTGAAAATGGGGCTGATACGCAGTAAAAACACAAATCTCACACCGTTAAGCAGCACGGAAGAACTTACGGATTATCTGTGGCCCATTGTTCGTGAAATAATCAAAACTGCTATTGAAAACAAACAAAACCTCATCATCGAAGGCTGTTATATTCCTTTCAACTGGAAAAATGATTTTCCTGACAGATATGCAGAAAACATAAAATTCATCTGCCTTGTAATGAGTGAAAGCTATATCAGAAACAATTTTGACGATATAATCGGTCACGAAAACATCATAGAAAAACGTTTGCCTGACGAGTCCTGCTCACCTGAATTCCTCATAAACGAAAATGCCGCCTGTATGAATTCGGCTCAGAAACATAATGCTGATATCATTTTCATTGATAAGGTATATAACACAGACATCAACTTACTCATTGATTGACGAGGACAAACCGACAACAAAACGCTTTGTTGTATGTGACGCTCCCCTGTTTTAATTCATTGAAAAATTTTTGATTTTTTTAAAATTTTGTCTTGACATTTCATAATTCTGTGATATAATAGCATTCGTTGAGCACAAAAGCTTGACACAAAACCGAATATCCGGGTGTGGCGCAGTTGGTAGCGCGCTTGACTGGGGGTCAAGAGGCCGTGAGTTCAAGTCTCGCCACTCGGACCATCTTAAAAAAGGCTGAAATCGTCGATATACAACGGTTTCAGCTTTTTTCATTTCTGTTTTTTTACCACTTGGATATTATCAGTTGAAAAATTTTGCTTATTTTAATTGGTTTTGGTGCATGAAAAGAGGACATTACCCGGAACAGTTTTACTGTCGGGCAATGTCCATGATTTAAAACATTCAAATGGTTGTATTTGACAGGTTGAAATTTGTGAAACGGATAAACTGAAAAGCAAAAGTTGTTTTTATATTATTTGGCATTCTTTTCCTTAACAACTACTGCAATATACAATGCATACCCACCTGCAATAACCGCAATTAAAAGACCCGAAATGATTTGTCTTTGCGTTGTCATTACAGCTTCATTCGAAAATGCACTCAGTCCGTTAAAAACACCATGAGTTATGATACAAGGAAGCAAACTCTTTGTCTTGTAATAAATCATCACAAAAGCAAATCCTACAGCCACTGCATATATCATCTGTATAATATTGGTTAATAATTCCGCCCCGGAACCATTAAAAAGATTCACAACATGTCCGATTCCAAATGTGATACTTGAAACAACAATCGCTGATTTCACACCATTCTCAGCCATTGCTTTAAACAAAAAACCTCGGAATATCATTTCTTCCAGAAAACCTACACAAAACATGGACAAGATATATAACAATACTTCTGACGGTGATTCATTCAGCACAACACCATACCACAAATTGGCTGTCAGAAGAACAAACAACGGGAAGTAAAAAAGCATCTTTGCTGAGAAAATCTGCGGCTTACAAAGACCATATTTTTCTGTCAATCCATTTCTTTTCACAAAGAAAAATAATGCCACAGACAGTACCATCAATACAGGTAATGTAACAATTTTTGAGATACCTATATTTGTCGATATATTATCTCCTGCTGATGCAAGTACAACATATGCAATAATCCATACTACTGCAAACCAAATTTCACTTTTCTCATATAATTTTTTAATCACTTCTTATAACCTGCCCGTTAAATTCTTCCGACCGGGTTTATCATAACACAAGCTTTTTTTACTGTCAACAAAGAGGACCTTGCACCATACCGTGCAAGGTCCTTTCTCGTTATTCATCTTTTGCTGTCTGAACGATAAATCGGATTTTGTCAATTCACCCTGCCTATCATATCAAGAGGGATTTCTTCAAAATCAGGAGCGGCTTTTCTGATTTCATCAATATTCTTGATATTATAGTCTCCGTTATCGGGATCGACAAATATTTCATCACATCTGCCAACATTGTATATTGCATTTTCGCTTATATCGCTGAATTTCCGGACAGAGCTGTAAACATCGCCGTAGCCCATATTTTTATTGATAATAATATTATTCTTGAAGGTGCTGGCAGGGTTTGGAATATAATCAGGCGAATCCGATTCTGAAATATCGTCTGTACAGTTCTTGTATTCAGGGAATGCATTTTGCCAGGTTTCACTCTGCCAGGGTGAATTATACAACGCTTCCCACATGTCGCCACTGCCTACATAAGCGTGAGTAAACCATCCGTTTTCAAGCGCGCCTTCTCGTGCTCTGTCATCAAATCTCAGAGCATTGTTGCCGGGATTCAGGATAATATTATTGGTTATAACGTTATCTCTGCCGCCGCCGACGTGAATTGAATTGCTCGGGATATTGATAAGAAGATTGCCGTAAATCTTCTGACCTGAAACTGCATCATCAAGATAAATTCCGTCGGGACCGTGATTTTCCGAACCTACATTATAGATACAGTTATATCTTACAATGTTACCGTACCACACCCAGCTTCTTCCCGAATAAATCGCACCTGCATCATCCGAAAGAAGGCATACATCGTGGATGAGATTATATTCAATAATATGATTGTTGCCTTTGTAAGTAATTGCTTCGTGAGGAGAGTTTGCCATTTCATTGTGGGAACAAATATTTCCCACGCCTTCAAGAGTAACGGCAGGCTGATAGGTCTGGTAAATTTCTGACCAATCGTGAATGTAATTGTTGTCAGCCTTGCTGTTGCCGGGAGTAAGGGTTTTGGTATCACCACCGGAAATAATAATTCCACCCTTTCCGGTACGGGTAATTTCGTTGTTATATGCAAGATTGTTGCTTCCGTTCATAACAAGAGCATTGCCTGCAACGTTTTTGATAAGACAATTCTGAACGGTATTGTTATTGCCTGCTATAACCACGCCGTCACTTCGTGTCCCTTTTACGGTTAATCCGTCAAAGGTGATGTAATCAGCCTCGGAATTTATTACAGGATTGAGTGAAAGAGAAAGAATAATTTCTGCATTATCCATGTTTTCGGGTTCCCACATACAAAGCAATCCGTTTTCTCTGTCGAGATACCATTCACCCTCTGCGGTGAGTTCCTCAAGAACGTTGAAGAAATAGTACGGCGCATCGGTTTTTGTTCCGTAAAGGCTGACGAACCTCGGAGAAAGTTCACAAGTATCTTTATTGAAGTTCCCTACGGGAGTTGAAGCGTCCGCCCAGTCATATTTCCAATATCCGAACATCCACACGTCATCAAGATTTTTCCAACCTGAAATTTTCTTTGCAAGTTCAGAACTGATTTTGTAAACATCAGATTCGGGATTGCGGATTTTATCCCAGTCTTTAACCTCTGTAAGTGAACCGTCGGATTCCTTCCCCAAGCCTGTTTTTACAACCTCTTCGGTATAAAGATATTCATTATCGGGATATCTTGCAATGGTTTGTCTTATGTCATCCACGAAAAGCTCGCAATAAAGCGGACCCGTATAATCGCCGTCATAATTATCTGCCGTGTGGTAAGAACCGATCGCATAAATCTTACCCCAATCATCGCTTGTGAGTGAATACGGTGCTTCTGTCAGGTCAAGAACAATAACATTTTCCTGAGCATCGGCAGAAAGTCTTTCTGCAATTCCGGGATAACTTTTCACATTTTCAAAATCGGAAGTATTAAGTGTTATACCACCATTGATGATAACCTCACCATTATAAGAACAGTATGTTACAGGACATTCTTCTGTGCCTGAATCCTCTTTGGTAAAGTTAAGAGAAGACACACGGTATTCGCCCGCTTCGATGCAGACGGTTATTCCGTTTTTGCCTGATTTATCTGTATTTCTTACAGCTTCAACCGCTTTTTCAATTGTCAGAAACGGTGAATCTTTTGTACCGCTGTTTTCATCGTTGCCGTTTGTGCTGACATAAAAATCGCCGATAATCATTTTATCATCATTCTTTTCTTTCGATACTGTTGATATAACAGGTGCAGGGGCAGTGTAATCCTCGTAAAGTAAAACATAAATATGGGATTTGATATATGTATGACTTCCAAGGAGAAATCCAATAAGTATAAGTATAGAAAGAATTGATTTTAAAACCTTATTGTTAAATATCCTGAACACACCAAGCAGAGCCATAACAGATGTTATGATGAATGTGAGATACACAGGAATAACCATTGCCTCCAATTCAAGCTCACCGCTGCCGATCACGGCATTTATCATAAACATAAGTCCGACAAGTACAAAAGCAAAGACCAAAGCCGTAAAGACTGCGTTCAATACGGTTTTCTTTTTTTCTGTTTTTTTGCTCAGCGGTACAGAAAGCAACGCTCCTCCAAGGCAGACAACAAAGCCGAGAATAAATTGAAGCGGTGTATATTCATAACACAGATATTGCATGTGGAAATAATACAATCCGACAATAGCAAAAGCCACGCCCAAAACAAGACAAATTATTGCTGATATTTTTGATTTCAAGGTTTTCTCCATAAGAACAGGTCCTCCTGAATTACGATTCGCTGAAATAATTATAGCACAATATAACCTTTCTTTTCAATCACAAATGACAAAACATCCTATTCGTTTCTGTGTTGTGCAGCTATGCTTGTTGCCATGTAAATTGAGATTCAAGAAATTAATTTATGATATTAATTCTGCAAAGAACCCGTATATAACCGAAATTGTGTGGAATATATCTCCTGCAAAATGGAGTGGCATTGTGAATATTTCAGGAATTTCAATATCCTTGCCCTTTTCTGCAACAACAGGCGAAGCATCGGTTCCGAGTTCGAGTTCTTCAAGTTTATCAAGAATAACATCTGCTATAATCTCATTTCCCTTTGCACTGGGATGAATTTCATCATCTGCGTAGTTTGCCATATCATCACCCAGAGCAGTTCCGACTTCCGCAACAACAATTTCACCGGGATTTTCGGTATTGTAGCGTTCTATTGCGGCGTTTATTCTGTCTGCTCCTTCCTGATAAGGTGCTCTGAGATAACCTGATTGAGGATTATAGAGAGTCTGCATAAGGATAACAGCATCTGAATTGTGTGAATTTATGATTCTGACTATCTCGCACAAGTTGGTGTAGAAGCCGTCTGCGATTTTGTCGAATTCGCTATGATCGCCGAGAACAATTGATTCAAACATAAGGTTAATGAGATTGCTCATCAGGAAATCGTTACCGCCGATTGAGATGCTGATGATATCTGCTTTTTCGAGGTCAGCAATTACTGTTTCGTCTTTGAGTCGGTTGATGAGGTTTGTTGTTGTGTGACCGGGTATTGAGTGGTTAACATAATCATAACCGTTGGTATCCGCAACGATTTTACCGTAACAGGCCTCTCTTGAATTTGAAAGACCTGAACCGTAAGCAATAGAATCGCCGAGTACAAGATAAAACGGTTTTTCGGTTTCTGCATATCCGAAGATGGTGAACATACCCAAAACCATTACAGCACTTAAAATAATTGAAGTCAGTTTTTTCATTTTGTTTCTCCTTTTTTCTGTTTATAGTCCTGAAATTTCTCTGATTTCATTTGCGTTTATATCATTCAGATTGCGGTTCTGCAAAGCAGAAATACATGCCGCCGCACCTGCCGCTTCACCTATTCCCACACAAATGGGCATAACTCTGAAATTTGAATGTGCCATATGTGTGCCTGATATGTTTCTTCCGCAAAGCAAAAGATTTTCTTTGGTTTCGGGAAGAAGGCAACGGTAAGGAATCGTATAGCCTTTTTCTTGCGGAAAATACTTTTGTACTCCTGTTTTATCCAGACCCGAACCTGCAATGTTATGTACATCAAAATTAAAGTAAGCATCTTTGACAACATAATCGTCAAACACCTTAGCTTCAAGAATATCCTGCTCTGTTAAAGTGTATTTACCTTTGAAGTGTCTGGTTTCACGGATGCCGATCAATGAAGCAGAGCTTATGATAAAACAGTTTTCATACCCCGGCACAAACGCTCTTAAATACTTAACAATATCATCCATCTGTCTGCGGCATACAAGTGTTGCTTCGGTTAAGTCTTCTGCGCAGGTGCCGTCAATTTCAATGGCATTTGTCATATTACAGGTAACAATTCCCGGCAGTGTAGTTTCATAAGTCAGAATATGTCCTGCGGGATACGGAATATGCTGCTTTGCAAGTGCCTGCAATTCACCGTGGGGTGTTTCATAAGTTGATTCAAATGAGCCTAAAAACACAGCTCGGTTGCAGTCAACACCACCAACCTTGAACATAAGAGTTGCAGGCTGCATTTTATTGTCGCTTTCTCTGCCGAGAACAAATTCTGCTCCCGCCCGAGCGGCAATATCACCGTCACCTGTGGCATCTATTGTGATTTTTGCATAAATATCTGTTTTCCCTGATTTGCTGACAACAGAAGCTCCGAGAATTTTGTCGCCGTCACAGATTGCATCTTCGGCAAAAGTGTAAAGCATAACCTTACAGCCAACTTCATCAAGCATTTCAAGGTAAAGCGTTTTCAGTTTTTCGGGGTCAATAATATTGGTTATTACATTTTTAAACTTGCCTTCGTTTTTTTCAGCACTTCGCCTTAATATCTCATCAAACAACGGGCTGGCACAGCTTCCTGTCCAATGACTCATAAGCCCTGAGGTTGAAATTCCTCCAACATCACCGTTTTGTTCAACGAGAATAACCCCCGCACCGTTTTTTGCCGCCGTGTATGCCGCTGCAAAACCCGAAGGGCCGCTTCCGAGAACCAAAACATCGGTATGCAATTCAAGCTTCGTTGTCATAATCTGCTCCTTATAACGCGGTGTATTTTTGAATGCATTTATTGTAAATTTTTATTTACAAACTTATCATAACACGGGCTGTTTTTACTGTCAACCTGAGCGGACTTTTCTTACTGTTTCAAGTGGTTTTATCAAATAAAGAAGGACATTGCATAATCATTTTGTGCAATGTCCTTTCCGAATTTTTTACAGTAATGACAGTATTTTTCGTTTATACGCCAGAAATACTTCCGTTAAATTGAAATCATCACGTCGGGGTTTTGGTTCTTTGATAATTATTTCTCCGGTGATTTCTCCTGGCGAACCTGACAGAAGATATATTCTGTCTGAAATAAGAATTGCTTCATCAATATCATGGGTAATAAAAAGCGTTGAAAGTTGAATTTTTTCCATGACATTCAGATACCATTTATGCATTGAACTCTTTGTGATGGTATCAAGTGCAGAAAAAGGCTCGTCCAGAAGTGCAACATCCTTTGAAAACATATATGTCCGCAGAAGTGCCGCACGCTGACGCATACCGCCCGAAAGCTGAGCAGGATACTTTTTTTGTGTTCCTTCCAGTCCGAATTGTCCGAACATGGGCGACACCTGCAAACGGGCTTCTTTTTTCTTCATACCTTTAAGCAAAAGAGGCAGTGCGGCATTATCTTCAATTGTTCTGTAAGGCAAAAGCAAATCTTTTTGCAGCATATAACTGATATGTCCGGGCTGATTGGTAATGTCTTTTCCGTCAAGCAAAACCTGACCGTTATCAGGTGTTAAAAGACCCGAAATGATGTTGAA
Organism: Acutalibacteraceae bacterium; assembly: GCA_036309745.1. GTDB lineage: Bacteria > Bacillota > Clostridia > Oscillospirales > Acutalibacteraceae > CAG-177. The sequence goes on from JAXJTD010000082.1 coordinate 98,353, forward strand.
CAATGTTGTTTTTCCGCCGCCGCTGACACCAAGCAAGCATACCAATTCACCTTTATTCAGTTCAATGGAAATATCTTTCAGAACGTGATTGTCGCCAAAACTTTTGCTTACATTCTTTACTTCTAACTTATTCATATCACTCGGGAAGATAGTCGTTTGTATAGCCGAAATCGGGGTCGATTTTATCTTCAAGAAGATTCTTTTCATTCAGCCAGTTATAGAAAGCCGCCCAACGTTCAGGGTCAAACTCACCCCATTTTGAAGCATCGGCAATGTATTCGGATGCAAGATATTCCTGACTTGCATATACAAGCTCACTGTTTGATCTGAGTTCGGGTGCGGCATCCATAAGAATATCTGCGGCTTTTTCGGGATTCTCAACTGCATATGTATATCCTTTTGAAAGTGCTTCAAGGAATGCTTTGGCTGTTTCGGGGTTTTCGTCAAGCCAGGCATTGTTGCCGATAATAATCGGGGTATAATAGTCGAACACGGGATTTATGTCTGCAAATTCAAAGTAATCCGTTTCAAGACCTGCTGTCTGACAAGCTATGCCTGCCCAGGCATAGAAAATCCATATAGCATCAACAGAACCGCTTTTGAGAGCCGACACTTCATCTGTAACCGTAGAGGGAATCAGCTCAACAAGGTCAAAGTTACCGCCGTCAGTTTTCATTACATCACGGATTGTTTCTTTTTCAACATTAAGATCCCAGGTTGCATACTTCTTGCCTTCAAGACCTTTCGGAGTGTCCATCCCCTCGCCTTTTCTTGAAATAATGCCCGATGTGTTGTGCTGAATAACTGCGGCAACAGCGGTAACGGGAATAGCATTATCACCTATAAAAGCAGGAGCGATAGTATCCTGGAATGAAACACCGAACTGTGCTTTGCCCGAAGCTACCAAAGCTTCCGCACCGCCTTCGGGCGGCTGAACGATTTCAACATCGATACCTGCTTCTTCAAAATAACCGTTAGCCCGGGCAACAAATATTCCCGTGTGATTGGTGTTAGGTGTCCAGTCAAGAACTATTGTTATTTTACTGTTTTCGGTTTTGCCGCAAGCCGACAAACCGAAAATGATCGAAACCGACAATAATAAAGCAATTATTTTTTTCATACTTTTTTCTCCTTTTCATTTATATTACGGTAAGGCATACATTTTTTCTCTGCAAATCCGACCAATGCCATCAGTGCAAGAGAAATTGCCGATATAAGAAAAATAACGGCAAACATCTTATCAAAAGCGAAAGCTTTTTTCACCCGTGTCATATAAACACCCAAACCGCCGAAGCCACCGAGCCATTCGCTTATAACTGCTCCCACAACGCTGTATGCCGCGGCTATCCTCAGACCCGAAAACAGTTGAGGTAATGCCGAAGGAAATTTGATGTAACGAAAAATCTGTGTGCGGTTGGCACCCATAGAACGCAGTAATCCGATTGCGTCTTTATCCGCACTTCTGAACCCGTCAAGAAGTCCGACTGTTACGGGGAAGAATGTTGATATGACTATCAGGACAATCTTGGGAGTCATTTCATAACCGAACCAGAGCACAAGAAGCGGTGCAATGGCAACCGAAGGAATCGTTTGCGTGATAATGAGTAACGGATAAAATGCTTTGTACAGAATATTGAATGTATCCATCAGCGCTGCCGCACAAAACCCTACACTGACCCCGAGAAACAAGCCGACAAAAGCCTCTTGCAGAGTTATAACGGAATTTTCGAGAAGCAAAGGGAATTCACTTACAAAAGCCCGCATTACCTCTACGGGTGACGGCAGCATATAAGACGGTATGAGCCCTGTTATGCAGACTGACTGCCAGATAATCAGCAATGCAGCAACGGCGATGATTGACGGAATATTACGCTTCAGCATGCTTTTTAATCTTTTTGTCAATCGTCAGTATTTCGCCTTCGGGTCTGTAAACAATTTTCACATAAGCCGAAACGCTTTCTGCGCCTGCTTTTATTGCAATGTGCTGACATTCCTTAACAATATCCATCAGTTGATCGTAGCTGTCGCCTTCAATTGTTGTTTCAAAAGGCCCTACATGGCAGTGCAGACCGCTGCTTTTGATAAATGCGATAACCTCATCAACAATGCGGATAAGGTCGTCTGTGTCTTTTGCCGTGGGAAGAACCTGGATTGCGATACTTGCTTTCATAGTTTTACCTCCAAAAATAAAAAATTGCCTACGCCGGAAATGGGCGAAGGCTTCTTGAAGTACAGTTCGGATTATTGTAAATTACAATATACTTCTGCTATGCTTCCTACGCCGGCATTATCCGGATCAGGTTTACGGGTCGCAGGTTTACCTGCCTCTCAGCCGTTCAGAACGGCTCCCCGGAACTTAAAGTATAAAATAAAAACAGGAGACAACCTTTCGGAAGCCTCCTGTAAAAAATCTTTGTGTATGACTTCCTACGGCGGCATTATCCGCATCAGGTTATAGGGTCGAAGTTTGATTACTTCCTCTCAGCCTGCAAGCACAAGCTCCCCTGTATTTATTTCGATGAGTATTATATACCCATCTTTGCAAAAATTCAATAGGGTTTCAAAAATTTATTTTGTTTATATTGTGTTTCTCAGAGCATCAAGCAAAAAAATCAGTCAAGCCTGAAAAATCTTGTTTCACCCTTTTGCATCTTAACGGTAAAAGTGCTTTCAGTGCCCTGGTAAGTGCCGCCGAGTAACTCGTTGATATTTCTCTCCTTATCAAGATTAATTGTTTTATCGCCGGCAGTTACCGCATAAACACAGATGTAGTTTTCATTCACATAAATAATGTCATCGGTTTCGCAGTAAATGTGAACTCCGTTTGTTTTGCAGAAAGCTCTCAACTCGTTTACAGTGAATTTGTCTTTCAGTTTTGAAGTCATAATGTAAGGAACACCGTTTGTTCTGCAAAGGTTACGTGCGTTCTCCATATAAACTGTTCTGGCAGTTGATAACAATATAACCGCCTTGTAATTTTGATAAACCGCCTCAAAATCATAAACATCATAAATATCATACGGTGTGCCCATAAAACCGAGTTCTTTGCGCTGATTGAAGAAAATGTTACGAAACGGACTGTCTGTAAGATATTTATAGGCGCTTTCATCAATGAACACTGCAACTTCCGCCTTTGAACTTCTGTCAGCATCGGTCAAGCTTTGCTCATAAATGTTTTTATAGACTGCCATTTCGTTCATAATATCATCATCCGCATACCAGCCGCCCCACATATCAAACCACCACAAAGCGTTGCCTTTTATAAGCTGGCGAGCAAACGATCTTCGGATTTCGTTGACAGCCTGATATTTTGATTCTCTCGGCTGCCATACGGGAGCTTCAAGAAGTCCGTAAGGGTCAGTTGACGGGTCTTTCTGAGAAAGAGGCACTGTCAGATGAGTTCTTATGTCGCACTCCTGGAAGCACATCTTTCCGTGCAGACGAACTGAATCGGCAGGATACATTTCGGTCCAGTCCATATCGGGAGCGCGGGTGCCGATGTACGAGTTCGGCGAACAGATGAAGTCGATATTTTTATCTTTCAATATATAATTGAGCGCATGATTACCTTGCAGGGAGTTTGTCACTTCGAGCGTATACCCGTAAAACGTACCGACAACAACATTATCCCCTGTTTCTTCTTTGACAATCCGTGCAAAGTGACTTATTGCTTCTGCAATCTTGAAGTTTGCAAATTCAATATACCGTGTAAGATACTCATCATTGAAATAATCGCTTTTTTTGTTGAGTAAGGTAAGATCGGGCAAACCTTTGTACTCAATTTCGGGATAATATTTTTCAAGAAATTCCTTGAATGCGGGCTTTGCACATTCGCCGTATCCGCCGTTCATATCAAAATGAAACCATTCTTCTGTTTGTCCGCCTGCTATCTGATAACCCACAATGTGTGAGGCATATTTGCAGGAATTTGTATATTGTGTGAATTCCCGCAAAAACTGCGATGCATCGGCGAGCCATTTCTGTGAATAGAAAGATTCTCTGCAAGGCACTCCGTCTTTTATGTTAAGTTCATCGGGATTTTCTTTCTCCCACCAGACAGGCATACTTATATTGACTCTCGGGATTATGTAAGCATCGGGACACTCTTCAAGAATTTTCTCCACTGCTTCATCAAAAAGCGAATAATCGGGAGCACCCTTTTCATCGAATATGCCTTTTTTGAACGGGGTAAGTCCGTCGGTTATGCTTATCCATCTGCCCGAGAAAAGAACGGGTACGGAGAAAAATTTATACCCCGCAGACGCAAAGTCATCATATTCGTTGAATTTTTCAAGATAAGTCATATATGCTACCGCGGCGTGAGGTTCACCGTTGATATAAAGAGCAGGAACACCGCCGCAATCTTTGATTTCAGAATGAATACCTGCATATTTTTCCATATCACGCACAACCTCCTTTGTCGAAATTTCAAAGTCTGTTTCTTTTAACGGATTCTGAAAGGTGAAAATGCAGCCCAAAAATGTAACAACAGCCAAAAAGAAACTTATAATTCTTTGAATAAACATAATACAATCACCTCTTTTTTAATTATAACAAAAATCCGATAAAACACAATACAAATTTCTCATTTAAAAATATCGCAGTTTCTTAAAAATCTCCACAGAACTAAATTTGCGGTAATTGATAAACAGATTACAGAAATAATTACTTGACATAACAGAATTTTTACTATATCATATAAAAAAATAAGTCGGAGATGTTTTTATGACTGCTACATTCGGAACAATTTATGTTATCTTTAAAAAGTGCGTATCGCTGATAGCTGCAATTATGCTTCTTGTTGTTGGCGCTGACGAAAAAGACACACCTGCACCCGTAGGCGCAGATGTTATTTCCAAGGACACCTATGTTTTGTATGATTATCATATGACCTCTCAGGGTGTGACAAATGACGGTAAATATTTTTATTTCAGCGGCAAAAAGAATCTGGGCAAGGCTGATATCAAAACAGGAGAAATATTCCGCATCACAACAAATGCAATTCCCGATGAGCTTGAAGAAATGGGTTATGACCACATCGGCGGTCTGACCTTCCACGACGGAATTGTTTATGCCGCTGTCGAAGACGGCCCCGATTATGAACGCTCATGCATTGTACTTTATGATGCCGAAACTCTGAAATACACAGGCAAATACTATCCCCTTCCCTATGACCTTCACAAGGAAGGCGTACCCTGGTGTGCGGTTGATGTTGAAAAGAATTATATCTATACCGCTGAATGGACAAAAGCAACCGTACTCAATGTTTTTGATCTTGATACCTTGACTCTTGTTAAAACCATACCTCTCTCTCAACCTGTGGACAGAGTTCAGGGCGCGGAAATGTTTGACGGAAAGCTTTATATGTCCTGTGACGAATCGGACGGCAACAAGCATATTTACTGCGTTGATGTTGAAAGCGGCAATGTTCAGGTTTCATTCACAAGAAATGTAGGCGCAGATATTGAGGCCGAAGGTATGACAATTTATGCCGATGAAAACGGTGAACCCGTTTTCTGTGTTCTTGACAGAGGCGCACGCCGCAAAAGCTCAAATCTTACAAGATACAAGCTTGCAGACTGATTAATCCGGGCTGATATTAAAAAGCACAACCGATAAGGCAAAACCAACACCACGGTTCCCGTACAAGTGTATGGGAACCGTGGTTTATTTTTTATTTTATAACTTTGAGTTTCATATATAAAATCCAAACTCCGATTAATGCATCTCCTGATGTTTTTTAATAAACACTCAGTAAAGCGGTTATACTATGTACGGATCGGAAGTGAATCAAATGGAAAATATTTTTAAAAAGCCCCATATAAAAGGGTTTACTCCTTATGCTCTCGCCGCTTTTCTTGTGGGATTGGTTGGCGGTTTTACATCTTTGTTCAGCCCTGCTTTTGTGGAGGAATTGAATCTTCCGTATAACAACACAACATGGACTGCGCTTGCTATGGCAATGTCAACTGCCGCCTTTGCACCTGTTCTGGGCAAGTTGGGAGATCTGGCAGGAAGAAGAATAACACTGTTAATCGGTATAGCAGTCTTTATAATAGGTAACATTCTGACCGCAACAGCCTATTCATTATTGTTTATGCTTATTGCCCGTTTTATTGTCGGTATAGGAACAGCCGCCATTGCACCGGTTGTAATCTCATATATTCTGACAGAATTCCCTTCGGATAAAATTGCAAAAGGCTTTGCTCTTTATATGTTCATTTCCAGTGTTTCGGTAATTTTCGGCCCCACATTCGGCGGATTAATTATCGAACATTACAGCTGGCGCACAATGATATGGGTGTGCGTTGCCATATCGGCAGTTGTGTTTTTGCTTTGTCTTTTAATCGGTGACAAAAAAGCATCGGCACGAAAAAAGATAAAAAATTTTGACCGTTACGGTGCATTTTTTATATTACTTTTCTTCAGTCTGCTGCTTTGCATACCCTCTTTCGGTCAGATTTTCGGTTGGCAATCAACGATGTTTTTTTCTGTTCTTATTGCGGCTGTTGTTTCAGGAGCGGGTCTGTATATTGCAGAAAAAAAGGCATTGAACCCCATTCTGCAATGGAAATTTATAAAAAGGAAATCTTTTATACTTTCCGTGCTTGCTCTTTTCCTTACTCAGGGACTTATGCAGGCAAATATGACTAATATTATTATTTTTGTCAATTATACTCAACCTCAGAATTCTGTTATTTCCGGATATGCGATTTCCATTATGTATATCGGAATGTCTCTCGGTGCCGTAATTCTCGGACCTCTTGCAGACCGCTGTGAGCCAAAAAAGGTGCTTGTCGGCTCATTGGCTCTTACGGGAGCAGGCTGTGCTTTTATGCTTCTGTTTTCAGCAAACACATCGGTTATTTTACTTGCCGCTTCATTGGGCATACTGGGATTCGGACTTGGAGGAAACGGCACAATATTTATGAAAGTTGTTTTATCAGGTATCTCCGCCAAAGATTCAGGTGCGGGAACGGGAATATACGGACTTTTCCGCGACCTTGCCGCGCCCTTCGGGGTTGCCGTACTTGTACCGCTGTTCACCAACAGAGCGGCAAGCCTCACAGATGCAGGAACAACAAAATCCATTGCTGCCATTGATTCGATAAAACTTCTTTCATCTGTTGAATTGATATGTGTTGCACTCGGAATACTCACCGTACTTTTTCTGCCTCAGATCTATACAAACAAAAAAGGAGCAAAAATATGAGATTAAAAGACAAAATCGTTTTAATTACCGCATCTACACGAGGTATCGGTCTGGCTTGTGTCAAAGCGTGTGCCAAAGAAGGCGCCACGGTATTTATGGCAGCAAGAAATCTTGAACTTGCAAAGAGCGAAGCGGATAAGCTGATTTCCCAAGGTTATAAAGTAAAATATGTTTATAATGATGCAAGTAAGCCCGAATCCTATATAACTATGACCGAAGATGTTATAAAAGATGCAGGTGGCATTGATGTGCTCATAAACAACTTCGGCACATCAGACCCCGGGAAAGACCTTGATTTTTCAAATACCGATACCGATATTTTTCTTAATACCGTTAATATTAACCTGAGAAGTGTTTTTGCGGCAAGTAAGGAAGCCGTAAAATATATGGCAAAACAAGGCGGAGGAAGCATTGTCAACATTTCTTCCGTAGGAGGTCTTGTGCCTGATATTTCGCAGGTTGCATACGGAACAAGTAAGGCAGCGATAAATTATCTTACCAAACTGATTGCGGTACACGAAGCCAAAAACAACATTCGTTGCAATGCTGTTCTTCCGGGAATGACCGCAACAGATGCAGTGAAAGAAAAGCTTTCCGAAGAATTCAGAGACCTTTTTCTCAGGCACATACCTTTTGGAAGAATGGGTACTCCTGAAGAAATTGCAGAGGCGGCAGTGTATTTTGCAAGCGATGAATCAGCTTATACTACGGGGCAAATCTTAACTGTATCCGGCGGCTTTGGTATGGCAACACCGTTATACGGTGATTTATCAGGCAAAACACAGCGCAGATAGAACTTTTCAGCACAGCAAAACAGCCGCCCGAAGGCGGCTGTTTTGTTTCAGAATGTAAACCATTCTGTTAATATCAGAATCATATATTACCTCTGAAAATTACTTTTTTAATTTATCAGTTTCCCGTGAATGTTCTCTCAATAACATTATCCTGAAGCGCTTCGTCAAGGTTTACGAAATAATCGCTGTAACCGCCGACACGAACGATAAGATTTCTGTGGTTTTCGGGGTTTACTTTTGCATCAAGCAAGTCTTCGGGAGAAACAACCGTAACGGTGTATTGCTGTCCGCCGCCTGCAAAATATGCTTTTGCAAGTGCAATAAAAGAGGCTTTCCCCTTCTCACTGCAAAACAGCTTCTTTTCAAATTTATTCTGAAAAACAAAGCCGCTGCAAGCATCGGTATGATTATATCTGAGAACAGACTTGATTTGTGCGGTAGGTCCGCTTTTGTCACGGCCCGGTGTTGCTGCGATACTGTCTGCAAGCAGAGGTTCACCGCTGAGCTTTCCGTTTGGCAGTGCCGCGGTGCGCCGTCCGTAGCCTGCGGCACGGTTGAACGTGCTGCAACCGCCTGTAAATACCCCTCCCCTGTATGTATTGTTGCGTTTGAGAACGGTGAGAAAGCGGTTGAGTATCCGCGCAGTGATTATATCAACTTCTTCAATATCATTTCCGAACTTCTCGCAGTTTCTGAAATCACGGTGAAGCTTTTCGTAACCCTTAAAGTTTGCATTGAGTGCATTTATAAGCTCGGACATTGTGTATTTCTTTTCATCGTAAACAAGCTTCTTAACAGCATAAAGACTGTCACCTGTATCAGCAATGCCTTCGGCTAAAATTTGCCCGTGATTGTAAAGAGGGCCGCCGTTTCTGTAATCACGGCCTTTTTCAAGGCACCCCTCAATCAGGCAGGAACGGAGAGGATGAGGTTCAAACACGCCCCGAAGATGCTGCCAGGTAATTGCACTTGCACAGGAATTATATGTCACATATTCCAGTTGATCCATAAAAGCCCGTTCAAATCTCTCATAGGTTTCAAAGGTTTCAGGGTCACCTGTTTCAACGGAAACCTTCTCACCGTTTATTGCGTTCACTCCGTTATGAAGCGCGAATTCGAGGCATTTGGTAAAAACAACCTCGCCGTCTTCAAGACCCATATGACTCTTACCGAGAATATCTATCTGATTGCAGCCGTTCATACAGTAATCGTGGCTGTCTTTGGGCGGAATGCCGATCTTTTCAAGCGCAGTGCAGACCACATCATCATTGTAAAGTGCAGGGAGACCCGTTCCTGTTGCGAGAGTATCGGCAACAGCGTTCCAGAGTTTATCGGGTGTATTTCTGTGAATTCTGCAAGTAAGGTTAGGTGTCTGATAACCTTTCCTTTTCACCATATCAAGTATATCATATGTCAGTTCGTTGGATTCGTCATTCCAATTCTCATCACTTCCCGAAATGCAGAGATTCCACGAACGGTGATCATGAAAATAATCCCACAGTCTGTCCAGCAGGTCAATAATTTCTTCCTTATTTTCTGTTTTCTCATATGAGGGATACATATATTGATCAAAACGACCGGGAGAATCGCTTCCGTCAAGGGCAAAGACGAGCATAAAAGAACACATTGCCGATGTGAAATCATAAGCAGGCTTTTTCGGCACTGTTTCAAATGCCTTTGCCATACGGAGAAGAAACTCCTTGTCGGCAGCATTTTCACAATTTTCAGCCATTTCAATAGCTGATAAGCGGTATCTTTCACCGATGATATCCATTGCATCAAGCACGTAAGAGCACGAGCGGTAAAACCAGGCCTCGTCGGGATATTTACCACGGTTTTCAGCGATAATCGAACGGATATAATCGGTACCGTAATTTACAATTCTGCCGTAATCGGGATTGGAGTGTCCTCCCCAGCCACCACCCCACTGGGCACCTGAACGGTCAAGCGCTTCCGTAGGCTCGGAATAGAGCCTTTTTGCTTTATCTCTGAAAACATTCAAATCGTCAATGTACCGCTGAAATGTTTCCTTATGTTCGGGGAATTCTTCGGCAAGTTTCATAATGTTATCATCATGAAAGCGAAGGCCCTCCGATGGTGTGTAAGTTGCGGTTCCGTACTTATCTTCAAATGAAGTTTCGGGAAGCAACCGACAGGAAAATTTAATCTCAATATTTTTTGCGGCATAAAGCAGAGCAAGACCTGCTCTTTCGCCGTGTTCAAGGGTCTGATCGAGAAAATACCCGTAAAGAAAGGGTGCTGTTTTTACTATATTCATAAAGAAACCCCTTTTTATTTTGATACTCTCACATCTGTGCCGTGAGAAGCAAAAAGTGAACACCAGCGGGATATTTCATTATCCCCCGCACTTTCACGGGCATATCCGGAAACCATACCTATCTTCACGGATTTTCCCGTACCGAGTGTATGATACGGCATAATTTCCGCATATCTGTACCGCCCTTTATTTTCATTCAGAAATAAAGCAAGCAACGAAATATCATCATTACTGTCGTTACAATCGGGAATCATCGGCAGTCTGATAATGATATCCGCACCCCTGTCCATAAGGTAATGAAGGTTTGAAATAATATGAGTGTTATCCGATCCTGTAAGTTTACGGTGAAGCAACGGGTCAATGCATTTTATGTCATAAAGAAAAGTCGCACCGAGATCAGCGGCTTTTGCGTAAAATTCACGGGTACCGACACCGCAGGTTTCTATGGCAAGAGAAATCCCTGCATCCTTTGCAAGAGAAAGAAGTTCCAAGGTAAAATCAGGCTGATATGACGGTTCACCGCCTGTAACCGTAATCCCCCCACCCGATGTATCATAGAACATCTTGTCTTTTAACACCTCGGTCATAACTTCCGATGCGGTCATTTCCTTACCGAGAATTTCATTTGCTTCTCCCGGACAGATTCCGATACACTTACCGCACCTTATACACTTTTCACGGTCAATATTCATTATGCCGTTTTCAGTTATCCGTGCCTGACAAACCGCAAGACAGCTTCCACACGATGAGCATTTCTGCTTATTAAAAGAAAGAACAGGTGTTTTTTCAAAACTTTCGGGGTTATGACACCAGATACATCTGAGAGGACACCCTTTAAGAAAAACACAGGTACGGATACCGTCACCGTCGTGTATACAGAATTTTTGTATGTTGAATACAACTCCGCTCACCTTACGCTCACCAACTTTCCGGCTCAATTATGCCACTCTGATAAACAAGAATTACGACTCATTAACAATTTTTCCTGTAATATGCTCAGGCCGCAATTCATAACAAACCGTATCTTTTGCAAACTTTTCTATTTCTGAATCGATATACTCAGTATCAGAAGTAAATTTAAGACTCAGACGGCGGAATATTTCAGCAGATTTTTCCGGATCCTCAACAATATACATTCTTCCGAAAATAATCACACTGCTGATATTCAATGCCCATTCTCCGTCTTTTTTATATCCCTCGTCATACACACAAAACGAAACTTTGTTATCGGATGATATCGCATCGGTTTTGTGTCCCTTTTTTCCGCTGTGAAAATAAACATATCCGTTTTCTTCATCAAACCAATAGTTTATGGGTAATCCGTAAGGATAACCGTTTTCACCGTGAACAGACAAAACCCCTCTCTTTTCATTCTTTAATATATCTGCAATTTTTTCGGCAGAAAGGCTTTGCTTCTTTCTTGAAACATCTCTGAACACGACAAACTCCACCTCCGCTGATTCTTTTTTTTACATCGTTTTGCTTTAATCAAGTCAGGCTTTTATAGTTATCTGCAAATTTTTCATCCCAGTTTGCTTCAATTCTTTTGCGCCAGGCAAGTGCTTTTTCCTTCATTTCTTCGCAAAGTTCAGGCATTTCATCACAAAGATTATGCTTTTCACCGGGGTCATTTTCAAGATCCGAAAGAAAAACTTCCGCGCGTTGTTCTTCACCTTCTACAAGCTGACCGTTAAGAACAAGTTTATATTTTCCTTTTCTTGCAGCGGTCTGACCCTCCATTTCCCAGAAAATATACTCATGCTCTGCATTTGAAGTGCCGTTAATCATCGGAACAAGGCTCATTCCGTCAAGCTCATAATCTTCGGGGTTGCCTCCGCAAAGTTCAAGCAAAGTAGGGAAAATATCGGTTGAAATATGGGGAGCATTTTCAACTGCGGTGTTTGTTTTTCCGTACCAGCTGAGGATTGCGGGAATTCTTATTCCGCCTTCAAAAAGACTGAATTTATGCCCGCTGAAAATACCTGCCGTTCCGCCGTAATAATAATCCTGCGTACCGTCAAGCCAGTTCCTTGATTCTCTCGACGGACCGTTATCACTCTGAAAATATACAACTGTGTTTTCAAGAAGACCCTGACGGATGAGTTCATTCCTGATTTCACCCACACCGTCATCAACTGCACTGATCATCGCCGCCATAATCTGACGGTCTTTCGAAAGATAGGGAAATCTTCTGATATATTTTTCAGGTGCGTGCATCGGATAATGAGGTGCGTTATATGCAACATAAAGCATAAAGGGTTCATCGTGATGCTTCTGAATAAACTCAACACTTTTGCGAGTTATTCTTTCGGTCATATACTCGCCGTTTTCATAAACTTCCTCACCGTTTTCCCAGAGATCGTGAGTGGGATTGGTATTACCGTCAGCCATACCCCAATAAAAAATATGTGAATAATAATCAACACAGCCTGCAAGAAACCCTGAAAATTCATCGAATCCGTTGGCATTGGGTCTGCATTCATCTTTGAGACCCAGATGCCATTTTCCCATTATTCCTGTTTTATAACCGAGTTTTTTCAGTGCGGTTGCAATTGTAGGAACATCCGGAGTGAGTCCCGATGCTCTGCGATGACCTGCAAGAATCGCTCTGACACCTGCGTTTGCAGGATATCTGCCTGTAAGCAATGAGGCTCTTGAAGGTGAACATACGGGTGATGCCGAATACATTGAAGAAAATCTTATGCCGTCTTCGGCAACGGCATCTATATTCGGAGTTCTGAAATCCGTTGCACCCATACAGCTCAGATCTCCGTAACCCTGATCATCGGTCATTATTATGATAACATTCGGTTTGTTCATTTTTATTTCTCCTTTTTCTGACAGGTAGCGGTCAGAACTTTAATTACTTACTGCGTTCTTCTGCAATACTCCCGTAATAAAAGCTATACTTAAATAATTATACCACCTGCATACAAAAAAGCAACAGTTTTCAGAAGCGTTGAATTTCTGTTACAATTATGATAGAATGATTTCGGTTGTACATTTCATAAGAATTCACATCAGGGAGGTTCCTATGCAGATCATACAGACAATTATTTCTTATCTTGCCATTGCGGCAGCTTTTATTTCTTCAGTTTTTTCATTCGGTGATTCTGCAATGATACCGTATACGAATAATTACGATATACCCGACAGCATCCCCGAATACAGTGTGATTTCAACCGAAGAAAAAAACGATTGGAAAGCCAGATGGATCTGGGATAAGGAAAATCTGACGGAGAAAAACGTCTGGATGTGTTTTAGTAAAAAAGTAATTCTTGATAAGGTTCCCGAAGAACTTACTGCTGACATTTCTGCTGACTCGAAATATTGGCTTTACATAAACGGTAAAACCGTTGTATTTGAAGGAAATGTAAAACGGGGTCCCGATAAAAACAGCGGCTATTATGACAGTATCAATATCGCCCCTTATCTCAAAGCTGGCGAAAACTCAATCTGTGCTCTGGTATGGTTCTGGGATAACGAAACAAGCTATTCCTATTGCAGCAGCGGTCAGGGCGGCTTTCTTTTTGAAGCCATAGACGAAAATGTCAGCATAATTTCCGACAAAAGCTGGAAGGTGAAAAGGAACAGTGCTTATATTGACAGCGCTCTTTACCCGCCTAATTACAGACTTGCCGAATACAGTATTTATTATGACGCAAGGAAAGAAATCGGCGATTGGATAAACGAAGCTTATGATGCTTCCGGATGGGAAAACGCAACAGAATATACCGTCGGCGGTGAAGGTGCTTACGGCAAGCTTTATCCGAGAGGAATACCGTTTTTGAAGGATTACGGTCTTAAAGATTATGAAAACTCAGAAAGTTATGAAAACTATACCGTAAAAAAGCTTTTCGGTGAAAAAATAACCGTGGATATCCCCTATAATGCACAGCTTACCCCTTATCTTAAAATCATTGCACCTGCCGGAAAAAAGATCCGCATAACAACGGAAAACACTTTGATCGGCGCAGTTTCAACTACCTACAAAACAAAAGAGGGCGAACAGGAATTTGAGGCTTTGGGCTGGTTTAACGGAGAACATATCACCTACAAAATCCCGAAAGGTGTTACTGTTGTTTCCTTGAAGTACCGCGAAACAGGATATGACAGCTCATTCTGCGGTGATTTCAGATGCGACGACGAATTTCTGAATTCACTCTGGCAAAAATCCCTGCGTACTCTGTACGTTACTATGCGTGACAATTTTATGGACTGCCCCGACAGAGAAAGAGCTCAATGGTGGGGCGATGTTACAAGCGAAATGATTATGACGATGTACTCAATGGACACTAATTCTTACCTGCTGTACCAAAAGGGTACCGAGGCTATGCTCTCCCATGTTGATGACACCAAAGTATTTCAGACCGTTGTTCCCATAAGCGGTGACTATTTTGAGCTTCCCGTTCAGCAGCTTGCAGGAATCGCAGGTTTTCTCACTTACTATGAATATACAGGCGACACAGCTTTTATCGAAAAGGTTTACGGAGCTTGCCTTGATTATCTGAAACTTTGGGAAATCGGTGAAAATAATCTTGTGGTTCATCGCGGCGGCTCATGGGATTGGGCTGATTGGGGCAAAAAGGCAGATATGACAGCCATCGAAAACGCATGGTATTACCATGCACTTTCCGCCACAGAAAAAATGGCGGAGCTTTCAGGCAAAGAAAAAGACATCCCATTTATCACCGAAAGAAAAGATACAATATCAAAAGGATATAAAGCTCTTTGGACCGAAGAAGGCTTCAAAAGCAAAGATGTTAAAAAGCCTGACGACAGAGCCAATGCTCTTGCCGTTTTATCGGGACTTGCTGAAAAAGAACAGTATGATACCATTGCAAATGTACTCACAAGCACAAAAAATTCAAGTCCGTATATGGAATACTATGTTCTTGAAGCTCTTTGCAGAATGGGAGAATATGAAGCTGCAAAAAGCAGAATCAAAGACAGATATGAGGATATGATGAGTGAGGATTACTCTACTCTCTGGGAATTCTGGGATTCCTGGCAAGGCACCAAGAATCACGCATGGAGTGGCGGACCTCTTGTTATAATGAGCAAGCATTTTGCAGGTATATCACCAATTGAAGCGGGCTATGAAAAGGTTAAAATCAGGCCTCAATATGATATATCTGACAGTATGAACTGCACGGTTCCGAGCGTAAAAGGTTTAATCACTCTGAATTATAAAAAGGTATCGGATAATTATGTTATCAACCTCACTGTTCCGCAAGGGATGAAGGCTGTTTTATATGTGCCGACAGGGGCTGACGTAAGCATCAATTCATATGACGGCAATATTAACAGCAACGTGGAAATTATTGAAATATAACTCCACGGAACAACATAGAACATTGCATAATCTTTGATTTTTAAAGGAAGTTTACTACAATTAATCTCAGAGGAAGGTTGTATGTATGGCACATGTAGAAAATGCAGGCATCATATCAAAAGCCAAAAATGCGGTTCAGACGGTAAAAGAATATTGGAGTGAGCCTGCCAAAGGTAATTATATTCCCTACAAGGAGGTTGCAAGCCTCAGCTGTGCAGGGTTCGGTGTTCATTGGACAACACTGCTTGCATCCGCAATCGGACTTGATGCCGCAAATTTCCTGGTAGGTGCAAGCATCGGATTAAGACCTGTGGATTTGCAGGTTATGCTTATTGTTGCAAATCTTGTAGGTATTCCGATAGGTATTTTCCGCAGCTGGTATTATGACAATCACCACATAAAAGGCGGTAAATTTCTTCCGTTTATAAGAAAAACAGGATTTCCTATTGTTCTTATAACAACGGTTTTTGTCTGGTTACCCTATGAGAATATGGAGTATATCACAAAAGCAGTTGTTGTATGGTTTATGTATATGCTTCTTAATATTTTTCTGTGTTTCTACAATGAAAGCTATACATATTTTCAGCAGATAATAACACCAAATGCTCAGGAAAGAGCAACCGTAATGAGCATTTCACAGGTTATTTATTCCCTTGCTCCCACTATTACGGGCTTTGCCGTTCCTTTCATTGCAGGAATAACATGGGGTCTAAACAATATCTGGACTTACAGAGTAATTTACCCCATATTCACGGTTATCGGTCTGATAATCGGCACCGTTTTCTTCCGCAAGGTCAAAGAAAGACTTATTCTGCCCAAAAAGAAACCCGAAGCCGTCAGAATGTTTGATGCTATCCGCGAGGTTGCAAAGAACAAATATTACTGGATAATTCAGGCTGCGGCATGGGTCGTTTTCCTTGAATCAGGCTACGGCGTTGTGCTGGGATGGTCATTTGTTTACGGCAACGGCGGTGAATACCAGGAAATGCTTGGCGTTGCAAACACTGTTATCGGAAATGCCGCGCTGTGGTCAATGCTTCTCGCTCCTCTGGCAATCAAAGTAATGGGAAAAAGGAATTTGCTGATAACAGCCAACTCCATTAACATTGTAATACTTCTTATCCTTTATTTTGTGTACAAAAATATTATTCTTGTATGCGTTTTGTGGTATATCAACAGCTTTATCAACACCTTCTGGAACATTGTTCAGCATCAGATAAGTGCGGATATGAGGGACTATCATCAGTGGAAAACAGGTGTCAGGGTTGACGGACTTTTCGGGCCCCTCGGTATGATAGGCACGGTTATCGGCTTTTTCACGGGTATGGTTTATCCCTCCATTTACGAAAAAATGGGTCTGCTTGAAGATTACAATGTTCTCTATGACGATACAATCAGAAACAATCTTTTTGAAGTGCTTATCTTATGCTCTGCATTGGGAGCACTGCTCAACCTTATTCCATTCTGCTTCTATGATCTGACGGAAAACAAGCACAAAGCCTATGTTGATGTGCTGAAAATTCGTGCAATGTTTGAGAATTATTCTCTCGGCGCACTTGAAGACGGCGAGCTTGACGAAGCGATGGAAATTATTCATCAGGCAAAATCTCTTTACGGCAAAGAAAAATTATCCGTTGACAAAAAAGCCGATAAAGCCCTGAAAAAAGAGATTAAAGAAACCAATCTTGCAATAGAGAGAGCCGCTGTCATCATGGCTGATCTCAATAAATTCACAACCGAAGCAGGCAAAGCAAGGCTCACACAGGCTCACGAGGATTATTCAAAAGGGCTTGTATATTTTTATGACACTGCAAAAGCGGATATGGATACCGCAAAAAAATTGCCGAAGAAAACCGCTTCCGAAAAAGAAATACGATCAGATGCAATTAAGAATATGCGCATCAAAAAGGAATCTGCGGCACTTATCAGAAAATACGGTATAGACAACATAGTCGCTCCCGACGATGCGGTCAGAGAAGAAATTGCCAACAGAGAGGCTCACAGCTTTATTGAAAGCATAAAAATAAAACGTGAACTTAACGCCTGGCTCAAAGCTGAATCTGTCTATAAAAGAGTTATCAAGCCTTACACTGATGCGGAAGATCTTATTACGCAGGCAAATAACTACACTCATTACGACGAGCTTGAAGAATTGTATGCTTCGTCATCGGCACAATAACAAAAAAGGATGATACAATATGACAACTTTCATAAGTCAGATAGTTTCTTTTTTTACTTCTCTTGCACTGATTATTGCAAATCTTTTCGGAATCACTTCACTTCCGTTTACTGAAAAGGCTGAAAATTTTAAAGTCACGACCTATGTCAGAGGAGAATATATTCAATCCGAAAACAGCCTTTACCCCGAAGATTTTGACATTATAACCGATGTTATTCTTTTTGAATGTGCTTCATTCAACAGCGAAGGTGAAGTCATATGCAACGAGTCATTGCTTGAAACGGCACTTGCCAATCTCCGCAAAGCAATAGGCAACAGAGATGTAAAAATCACCCTTAATCTTCTCGGTCCTTGGGGCAAAACGGATTCGGATGTATGGGAAGAACAGATGGAAGCACAGAGTGAAGAACACAATAAAGCCTTTGCAAGCGGAGTGCTTGAAGATAATATTATTGCCGTGCTTGACAAATATGATTTTGACGGCGTTCATTTTGACTATGAATACCCCCTTTCTTCAAACGCCTGGCATCATTTCAACAATTTCCTCGTATCTCTTGATAAAAAGTTGGGAGATTACACCCTGGGTGTGGCGGGAAATGACTGGAACATAAAATTCTCAACTGCCGCCATTGAAGCAATCGATACCTTCGAAATAATGCTTTACGATATGGTTGATGAAGAAGGAAAACATGCCACCTATGAAGATACGGTGAAAGCAGTTCAGAAGGTAGGCATTTACGGTATGCCTATCGAAAAAGTCAATGTAGGTCTTGCGTTTTATTCACGACCCACAGATATGTCTGCATACTGGTACGGTTACAACGGATGTTATGAGGGTATTGACGAAAACGGCTGGTATCACTGTGACGATACCGACAAGAATTTCTGGTTCAACACGCCCGAAGTTATCAGAGATAAAACCGAATATGCTGTCAACAACGGCTTCGGTGGTGTTATGATATGGCATTACAGCTGCGACCTTCCGTCAAGCCATGAGGATTCACTTCTCCGTGCGGCAGGTAATGCGATAAAAGACAATTATTAATCAGAACAACATAAAAGCGGATTGCAGTCAAATTGCAATCCGCTTCTGTTCATTTATGGGACAAAAATATTTCGTATTCATCCTCACTCATCAGAGGTTTCGTGTATGAAACATCGGTGAATTCCGCAAGCCACACATTTCCATCAAGAAGAAGCTGAGGATTCATAAGAACATCATCATTCACACGCAGAACCGTGCCGCTGACAGGAGCAATAATATCGAAGAAATCGCAGGATTCAACATCGCCCATAATCTCCCCCGCTCTGATTTCATCATCCTCATCGCAAAGATTTATTATGAAATTCCTGCATATTCTGTTTCTAAGGTAATCGGTTATACCGATTTTTACTCCGTCTGCGGTTTTTTCAACCCAGCAGTGTTCCTTTGAATATCTCATTTTATCATCTCGTTGAATTCTTCTTCCGTGAGGATTGTCACGCCAAGTTGCTGTGCTTTCACAAGCTTACTGCCTGCTTCTTCACCTGCAAGGACATAGCTTGTCTTTTTTGATACAGAGGATGCGGTTTTGCCACCGAATTTTTCGATTATTGCACTGGCTTCATTTCTTGAATAGGTAGGCAATGTGCCTGTCAGCACAAAGGTTTTGCCTTCAAAACGGTTGTCGATGGTTTCCTTCTGAGAGGTCATATTGACACCGTAAGCGGCAAGGGCTTCAATTTCTCTTCTTGATTGCTCAACAGCAAAAAAGTCCGCAACACTCTGTGCCATTATTTCGCCGAAGCCTTCAATGGCAGTGAGTGCTTCAACATCCGCATTCATTATATTTTCCATTGTGCCGAAGTGATCTGCAAGAAGCTTACCTGCTTTCTGACCCACATGACGGATACCCAGAGCAAAAACAAGCTTTGAAAGGTCGTTTTTCTTTGAGTTTTCAACGGCATCAACAAGATTCTGTGACGATTTATCCTTGAAGCCTTCAAGTGTCATAAAATCTTCTTTCTTCAAAGTGTAGATTTCGCTTGCCTTTGTAAGCAAGCCGCCTGAAACAAGCTTTTCAAGCACTGCGTCGCCCATTCCCTCAATATCCATTGCATCACGTGAACAGAAATGGATAAGATTGCGTAAAAGCTGTGCGGGGCACTGAGGATTGACACAGCGTACAGCAGCTTCACCCTCTTCACGGATAACCCCTGCACCGCAGGAAGGGCAGACGGATGGCAGAGTGAATTTTTCACTGTTTTCTGCGTGGGACACAACTCTTATAACCTCAGGAATAATATCTCCCGCCTTGCGGATAACAACCCTGTCGCCAAGTCTGATATCCTTTTCATCAATAAAATCCTGATTGTGAAGGGTTGCTCTTGAAACTGTTGAGCCTGCAACAAGCACGGGTTCGAACACGGCAGTAGGTGTCAGCACACCCGTTCTGCCTACGGCAACCTCTATATCGGTAACCGTTGTTTCTTTTTCCTCAGGAGGATACTTGAAAGCAAGTGCCCATCTGGGGAATTTTGCGGTGCTACCGATTTCTGCACGCTGAGCAAAGGAATCGGTTTTGATAACCGCACCGTCAATATCAAATGGTAATGATGAACGGATACTGCCTATTCTTTCAAGTTCTGAAAGCACATCCTCAACGGTTGAAAACTTGTTATAAAACGGTATGGTCTTGAAACCCAGTTCTTTAAGATAATCTATGGATTGCTTGTGACCTGTTATATTACCGCCTTCAATACGCTGAATATTGAAAACAAAAATATCCAGACCTCTTGTTGCAGTAATTTTGGGATTCTTCTGACGGAGAGAACCTGCCGCCGCATTACGGGGATTCTTGAATGCCTTTTCGCCGTTCTGCTCCTGTTCTTCCACGAGAGATGCGAACACCTTTTTGGGCATATAAACCTCACCTCTGACCTCAATGGTCACATCCTCTTTGAGGCGGAGAGGAATTGAATTGACAGTACGAAGATTTGCAGTAACATCTTCACCTACATTACCGTCACCGCGGGTTGAACCTCTTACAAAAACACCGTTTTCATATTCAAGCGCAACAGAAAGACCGTCAATTTTAGGCTCGACAACATATTCCGCAGACTCAAAAACTGCCTTTACTCTTGAATCAAAGGCACAGACTTCGTCTGTGCTGAATGCATCCTGCAAGCTTTCAAGAGGAACGGAGTGAACGACAGGTTCAAACATACCGTCTGCACTGCCGCCTACACGCTGAGTAGGAGAATCGGGAGTTATGAGCTCAGGATATTCCTTCTCGATTGCAGCCAGTTCACGCTGCATCATATCATATTCATAATCCCCTATTTCAGGATTATCTTCAACATAGTATTTGTGGCTGTGATAGTTAAGCAAGTCGCGGAGCTCTTTTGCTCTTGATTTTGCATTTTCAAAATTCATAATAAACTTCCCTTGTTTTTTAATAAATTTATTATACCAATTCAGAGCCGTAAAATCAACGAATTTTTTATTCAACCATAACACTCGGAACTGTGCCCACAATAACGGTCTGTGCAATACAGAATGAAGTTTTTATGTTCTGCGTTATCCGTCTGCCAGACGCTGTCAGAACAACGTCGGTTTCAAGGCCGAGCATAACACTGTGCTGAGTCTGATTTATGCCCGCACTCTCAAAAATATTACTGAAATCCGACTGAGAAGATGAATCAATATGCATTTTTACATCAATGTCAGGTCCCCAACCCGAAAAAAGAGCCACTTCCGTCGCACTGCCCAGAGGCACGGTAACCGTTACGGTTTCATTCTGTAAAAAAGCATCATCGACTGCATTTGTTACCTTTGATTTGAATAAATTCATTTTAACGATATCCGTGGTAATCCCTGTAATTGCCCCACTTTCATTGCGACTTATTGCAACAATATCAGCATAAGCAACTCCGCCGTCTGAAAGTGCATTTTCAACCGCAGTGTTAATAATTTTTACAGCTATTCTGCGGGCTTCAACCGCTGCCAGTTCATATATTGCAGGGCGGAGTTTTGCATCTGTCAGCAAAACTCCTGTCAGCAAAGCAACAAAAACACAAATCAGTCTGAAAGCAATTTTATTGCTTCGTGAGCCAAAGTGTCTGTACCGCATACCATCACCCCGTACATTATATGCAGTCAACAGAATCGGTAAATAATATTTATTTATTTTTTAATAAATAATGTTGAATTTATCCGAACAAAGTGTTACAATTAAAAAAAATTGCGGAAAGGACAATGCAATTATGGAATACAAAATGATTCTTACTCAGGAAGAGCAGGACATTCTCAACGGTTCCAAAGGCGAAACAATGGCAAAGGTTATGAAAACCCTTGTGCTTTACGGCGAAGCCTTCGGTGCAACAAAAATGGTTCCCGTTGAGAGCAAAATGGGCCACCTTGTTACAAGCTTCGGCCTCAAAGTTATGAAACCCGTTTATGAGCTTATGGATAAGCTTATTGAAGGCGGTGCACTTTCACAGCAGAAGTTCTCTGTTGACCCCAAGCCCCTTGATCCCAAGGTGCCTGCAAACTTCCTTCAGAAGCTTATTTTCAATAAGTTTATGTACAGCATGCAGAACAGCTATGATGCTCAGCTTTCAAAGCTCGGCCTTGTTGATGACAAATCATACACCTGTACCTGCTATATGGATGAAGTAGGCAACGTTCCCAAGAAGGGCGAAGTTCTTTCATGGGCAGAATCATCAGCCGTTGTTTATGCTAACTCCGTTCTCGGCGCACGCTGCAACAGAAACTCAGGCATTATTGAGCTTTTCGGTTCAATCGTAGGCAGAGTTCCTTATTTCGGTCTTGTTACAGACGAAGGCAGAAAGGCTACCTGGATTGTTGAAGTTAAAACAACAAAGAAGCCCGAAGCTCA
This sequence comes from Acutalibacteraceae bacterium, assembly GCA_036309745.1. Lineage (GTDB taxonomy): Bacteria > Bacillota > Clostridia > Oscillospirales > Acutalibacteraceae > CAG-177. The sequence continues at coordinate 121,032 of JAXJTD010000082.1, forward strand.
GATTCTCGGTTCAGCCATCGGCATGAAGGTTATGGAAGATGTTCCTTACATCAAGGGTCTTGACCAGTGGATCGGCACAGAGCTCGACGGCGATACAAAGGCATATCTTAAAGATTTCGGTGCAGCAACAGCATCAAACGGTGCGGTTGGTCTTTATCACGTTGCAAACCTTACTCCCGAAGCAGTTGAAATGGGTGAAAGCCTTATCGCAGAAGGAGCAAAGGTTTACGTTGTTGACGATGCAGAACTTGAAAGAGTTCAGGCTAACTACCCCGTAATGTGGAAGGATAAGAACGCAACTCCCAAGCTTTGCTTTGTTGGTTGCCCCCACCTTTCACACGCTCAGCTTATTGAATGGACCGACAATGTTGTTGCAGGTCTTAAAAAGAACGGTCTTAAAAAGGTTTCAATCCCCACCGTATTTACCGCAGCACCCGCAGTTGTTGAAGAATTCAACAAAACCCCTTATGCTGCAAAGCTTAAAGAAACAGGCGTTGTTCTCAGCTACATCTGTCCCCTTATGTATATGAACAATCCTCTTTGCAAAAAGATGCCTGTTATCACAAACTCAAACAAGCTCAGAACATACACAACATCACGTTACTACAAGAGTGACGAGATTCTTGACATAATCACAAAGGAGGCAAAGTAAGATGAAACAGTTCAAAGGACGTCCCGTTGTTGCGGGCAAATGCACTGCAAACGCTCTTGTTTCACACGGCGGTTTCAACACTCTGGCTTCCTTCCAGAACGCTCTTCAATTCGGCGATAAAGAAGCAAAGTGCGGCGATCAGAACAACACTGACCTTTACAACAAGCCTATGGTAGGAACAGCCCTCTGTCTTCCTCAGACAATCGGCTCAACAACCGGCGGTATGGTTCTTTATTGCGCAAATGCTATGAAGCGTAACCCCAAGTGTATGCTCTTCTCAGAGCACATTGACTCACTTGCTTGCGCAGGTGCGGTTCTCTCAGCTGTATGGGCAGATGAACCCATGATTACAGTTGACTGCCTCGGTCAGGAATTTCTTGATTACGTTAAAGACGGTATGAAAATCACCGTTGACGAAGACGGCACAGTTACAGTTGAATAATCAGACATAAAAAAAGCGGCTTGCACTCAATGTGCAAGCCGTATTTTTTTGAATTATGCGCCTTGTTTAAGCTCTCTTTCAAGCCAGATGCAACCGATATCCATTGCACTGTAAAGACCCTTGCGCTCTGCCTTCTTGACAATTTTGTCTTTCATTCTCACATCGGGGTCTGTATTAACGAGCTGAACAACAACTCTGTCTGCAACCTCAACACCCTTGATTTCGCGGGTGCTTGTTACCTGCATAATTACAACATAAGGGTCGCTCATATAGCCGTAATAAATAGTCTTACCGCTTCTTACAAGAGGTCTGCCCTTATACATAAGAAACTTTTTCTTAGCCATCAGTATCACTCCTTCAAGATTATTCAATTCCCAGATAGCACTTGACCATAGCCTGAAGAAGTTCATCTCTGTCGAGCCTTCTGACAAGACTGCGTGCATTATTGTGTGTGGTAATATAGGTCGGGTCCTCGGAGAGGATATAGCCTACAATCTGGCTGATTGAATTATAACCCTTTTCGTTCAAAGCTTCATAAACGGCAAGAAGATTCTTTTTCATCTCTGCCTCATTTTCGTCCTTGATTGAAAACTTTATTGTTTTATCAGTCATTTCGGTCACCTCCATACTCTGTTATTATATAACACCTTTCAGAATAAAACAAGGTTTTTTCGAAAATTTATACAGAATATTAAAAAACCCGTTACTTTTATCAGGGTTGAGGCACAATAGGATGATCTTCACTGATATGCTCAACAGTAATAAAGTTGTTTCTTTTTGCGTATGCCCACTTCATTCCAAATGCCTTACAGGTACTGTCAACAGGCATATAAAGCTGACCTTCGTTGCCCCTGAAAACTTCATATCCCAGGTCAGAATCTACGCCATTCACCTGTGCAATTCTGCTGCCTTCCGTGAAGGTTGCTTCTTTGCCGTAAATTTTCAGAGTAACACTGCCCTCGCTTCTTATATCTTCACCGCCTGCAAATCTTATAAGGGTTGCAAAAGCCATATACCATACACCGTCTTTGCATACGGGAGGTGTTGACATATTGCAAAGCCCCAAATCAGAACCTTTGTAATAAACTCTTGTTCTTCCCTCACCGAATACAGGTGCGACTCTGTAAGGACGGATTTCGTCATTTCCTTTATCAATACGGCATTCGTCAATTACTCTGCCGTCATTAAGCTCCGATATGAGAGTGACTTTGTCGCCGTCAACCTCGACAAGGGCAAATGCCGCAACCTTTTCCTCCTGCGGATAGAAAGATGCGTGCCATATCTTATCGGTTGTTTTTGTTCCGGGCGGATTGAAATTACCGTTGCCGAGTTCATAATGAACCGTCCCCTGAGAAGGTCTGTCAAAAATTTCTTCATTCTTTATGGGGAATGAGCGCGAGAAATTATGCTCGTGACCTGAGAACAGCACATCAAGCATTTCCATGGACTCTCTCATCATCGGATAGCTGTCATCATTGGCAAGATTGGGACCTGCATAGTAAATGGGGAAATGATGCGCTCCGAACTTCCAGGTTTTTCCGCAGTTTGCAATGTCTTTCTTCGCCCATTCGTTCATAAGTTCAGGCTCATTGACACCGTAAACAACAAAATGAGCATTACCGTAATCAAAAGAATAAATTTCGGTCTGCCAGCCTTCGGGTCCGTTTTTGGGATAAGAGTATTCAAGCAGTGTGTTGAAAAATTCCGCAGGCTCGGCATAATATCTGTCAACCTCGTTAGGGAAATACTCCCTGAAACCTCTGTTATCGTGATTACCGCAGCTCATCATATAGGGCAAATGCTCCATAATGCCCTGCATTCCTTCAAACATAGCATTCCACTGAATTTCGTGCTGACCGCAGTTTGTGTTATCCCCTGCCGTAAGAATAAATTTCACATCGGGGTGCTTATCCAGAACATATTTAAGGAATTTGTTGAGCGATGTGTAATCAGGATTATAGTGGTCGTCATCCTTCTGATGGTCTGAAATTGCAATAAATTTAAACTTTGTAAGATTCTCTTCCTGGGTATCAAACCAATACTCTTCACTACGGTTTTCATCACTGCCGCAGGTATAGTAGTATCTGGTGCCGGGTTTAAGGTCTGAGGGTGTTGCCCAGAAAATATTGCTTGTGTTGACGTCGCTCTTAAAGGGTTTTACGATTGCTTCCGCACGCTTTTTATCGCCGTTTTTTTCATAGTACTCAACATAACCCTTTGTTACATCTGCACTTGAACGCCAGGTTACTGTCATTGAAGTTTTTGCATCACCTGAGATGCTGACCATAATATGGTCGGGCTTTTGGGTTGCGAGCCTTAAATTGGGTTGTCTTTCCATATTCATTTCACCTTTATTCTGAAAAGTCTTGCGCCGTGGGGATTTACGGCTGCGGTAAATATTCCATCGGTTACAGCATACTCATTATGACTCCACATATCCCAAACGGAATATGACATACCGCCCATTGCAATATCCGTAACATCAAAGCTGATGCTTCTCTGTTCATCATCGGTGTTGAAAAGTGCAACATATTTGCAGTTTTCACCTTTGGATGTCCATATAATTTCACCCTTGCCGTCGGTTTCTTTACGGCTGAACTGCTTTGCTCCGCAGGAGTTTTTAAGCATATCAATAAGTTCTCTGTTTTGGAGAAGTGAGAGGGTAAATTCATCGTTATCACGCATTTCTCCACCCATCATAAGAGGTGAACGGAAGATACCCCAGAGAGTCATCATTGTTATCTGCTCATCTCTGGTAAAACGGGTGTATCTGCTTCTGTATTCAGGCAGTAATTCCGTAAGCTGAATGTGACCCAGAGGAAGCATATCACAATCGGGCCAGGCACCGGGCTGAACATAATCCTGCCAGGCGTAGCAACGCTCAAACATAGCATAAAGCTTGCTCCATTCATCCCAGAAATCACCGGTGATACGCCACATATTTGCATTGGCAGCAAGATGCTCATGCTCCCATACAGGTGCGGGACCGGGAGAAAGACTGAGTACCATATCCCTGCCGCAGTTATCAATTGCCTTGCGAAGCATTTCAATTTCCCTGCGTGCGGAATAGGGATTATCTTTAAGGAATTCCGTGTTTGAAATATCGTCACACTTTATGTAGTCCACGCCCCAGGATGCGTAAAGTTCAAAGAGAGAATTATAATATTCCTGAGCACCCTTTGCATCGGGATTCACACCGTACATATCCGTATTCCACAAACAGACCGAAAACTGCTGTGCAATATCCCTTGCAGTTATACCGTCGCATTTGATTGGTGTATTACGATGCACTGCCTGACGGGGAATTCCTCGCATAATGTGTATACCGAATTTCAGGCCCAATGAATGAACATAATCCGCAATGGGCTTAAAGCCCTTACCGTCTGACGACGAAGGGAATCTTTCAGGTGAAGGTATAAGGCGTGAGAATTCATCCATATACAGAGGCACAAAATTGTGATAATAGTAGCTGTCTGCGGTAGGCTCAGACCACTGAATATCACACACAATATATTCCCAGCCGTAATCTTTAAGATATTTTGCCATATATTCGGCGTTGCCTCTGAGCTGTTCCTCATTAACGGCGGCACCGTAACAATCCCAGCTGTTCCAGCCCATAGGCGGTGTAATTGCAAGTCTTTTATGCATAATTATTGTTCCTTTCGGTATACTCTTATTTCAAATTCCGCCTCGGTTTCAAGATAATCAAGGCTGTTGATTTTATTTTGATCATCAACTCCCGTTTTGTAGTAATAGGGAGTCATTTTAAACAGATTCTGTATCATTTCGCCTGAGTCAAGACAAAGTCTGCTTTCAAGCTGTTTTATGAAGATACACTCAAAGCCTTCAATTTCGGACGGCGGCATTTCATTGAGATAAGGCTTATCATAAATTGCGGTTTTCAGTCCGAAAAGATGCTTTTCACGGGGAATAACTCTTATAAGATGCCCACCGTTTTTAAGCACTCTGCGGAATTCGGAATCTGCTTCGGGAGAAAAAATATTAAGCACCGCATCAATGCTTTCATCGGCAAAAGGCAATTCAAAAAGACTTGCCACCGCGCAGGACATACCGCATTTTCTTTTGCCCAGAAATTCCAGTGCGTCCTTCGAAATATCAACACCGTATATATCAATATTTTTGTTGCAAAAAGCTTTTATTCCCTCAGAATAATAACCTTCGCCGCAACCTGCGTCAAGCACCTTTGCATTGCAAGGCAAAAAGCTGCAACAAACATCGCAAAGTGCATCACGCAAAAAAGCATACGCTCCCGAATCCAGAAAATCACGCCTTGCTCTGACCATCATACGGTCATCGCCGTGACGCTTCGCAGATGACTTCTGCGATTGAAGTAAATTTACATAACCGAATTTTGATTTATCAAAGCAGTGTCCGTTTTCGCATCTGTACAGTTTTTCAAGCTCTGTCAGATTCTTCTTGCAAACGGGACAAATAAAAAGGCTCATTTTTTCACCCTGTATTTTTCAATTTTGCTCATCATTGATCTGCCTACATCGTGCATAAATTTCTCGCAGACAGGCAGAAGATCTTCGGGAAAATCACGGATAAAATTATCTGCTTCATAAGTGAAATGACCCTGATAATCAATCTCACCGAGAGCGTGAAGTATATCATCCCAATCCATTGCGGATGTATAAGGCAGAGTGTGGCTGTCATTAAAATTATCGTTATCGTGAATATGAAGGCAACCAAGTCTTGAACCCATCTGTCTTATCATTGCGCCCGCATTATCTCCAACAAGTCCGCAGTGGCCCAGGTCAAGACAGGCAGTAAAGTGTGCAGGGTCAAGAGCATCAACATAACGGTTGAATTCTTCTGCAACACTGCATACATTGGGAACTATTCTTTTAAGTTCATCACTCCATCCCCACATATTTTCCAGGGAGATTTTAACACCGTAATCCGCCGCATACGGTTCCAGCTTATGATAAAGTTCCATATTCTGTTCAAACTGATTTTCTTTGAACTGAACAGGATGAACAACACAGATTTTCGCATCAAGAATGCCTGCAATTTCAAGAGCTCTTTTAAGCTTCTCAAAGGTTTTTTCATTGTATTCAGCATTACCGTCTTTTGCAGAAGGAAACGGTGCGTGAGCCTGTTCAAAAGTCACGCCATAGGATGCGGCAAGCTTTTTCAGACCTTCAACATGTTTTTTATATGCGGATGTATTAAGAATACAATTATCGTCACTCATGCAGAACATCGAATAATCCAGACCGTCAAAACCGCTTTCACAGATAATGCGCACAGCCGCTTCATCGCCCATTCGTTTCGAAATCTGCTCGGTCTGATTTACAAGTTTCATACAACTCACCTTTCTTATCGGTTTAATTCGTAAAATATTATAGCAGGTACACCCGGAATTCACAAGCAAATATAAACAAAAAATTAATTTGATTATTTTTTTATTGACTTTTTCGAAAAAAATATATAAATTAATATAAGAGAAATATTGGGGGGAAATTTATATGGCGAAGGCAGAATACAGAAGTTCCATACGTTCAAAGAATCTGATCAAAAAAGCTGTGGCAAAACTTATTCACGAAAAGGATTTATGTAAAATCACTGTTTCGGATATCATAAGAGAAGCGGATATCAGCCGTGGTACTTTCTATGCACATTATTCGGATGTTGACAGCGTTCTCAAACAGATTGAAAATGAAGAACTGAAAGTTCTTATGGAGTATGTAGAAAAATTTGAACTTCAAAATATTATGACAAATGTTATCGAGCTTCTGGAACAGATTTGCGAATATCTCAGCAAAGATATGGAATATTACAGAATGCTGGCTCACTCCAATATGTTCAACAATTTCATCTGGCGATTGGTTGAAGTCTATTACGACAGACTCCTCGACCTTGTTTTGTCACAAAAAAATGCACTGAATCGAGATGAAGCAAATATTTATCTGGTTTATGTTACTTCCGGTGCAAAAACCACTATCCTTTCCTGGCTTGACGGCAAAATCAACGGCACTCCCAAAGAAATTGCAAAGATTGTAGGCGATCTTGTAAATCTCAATATGAAATATTACGCATAAGAAAAACCCTTTACCCACATCACAGTGAGTAAAGGGTTCGTTTTTTATAATCCTATTGCGCCTAGAAGTCCGTAAGAAAAAACAGACATTATAAGGTTTGCTATGAGCACACCCAGAGCAATAACGGGAAATGAAATTTTGATTCTCATATCAAGAAGTGCCGCAATGAGAGAACCTGTCCAGCCGCCGGTGCCGGGCAAAGGGATTGCAACAAATGCAAGCAACCCCCAGATCCTTGATTTCCTGATTTTATCACTTTTTCTCAGCGAGCTTGTTTCAAGCTTCTCAACAAGCTTTTTTGTCGCTGTAAAGCGTTTAAGGAAAGCAAAGATACGTCTTATAAACAGGAGAATGAACGGAATCGGTAAAATGTTACCTGCGTAACAAATAATGAAAGCTTTGATAAATTCAACATCAAGCAGCTTTGCCGCAATCATACCGCCTCTGAGTTCAACAACAGGAAACATTGATATGATAAAAACTATGAGTTCCCCGGGAATCTTCCCCTGAAAGATACTTACAAGGTAATCGGCAATCGTTTCTGCCATCTGACTGACCTCACTTTAAACTATATTCTGTTCCGCAAGAAAATCGTGGGCACTGCGAAGAATGTTTCTGTCATTGATAAAGCGAAGAGTATCCATTGCCTTATCGTAATTAAGCCACACATAATCCTCAATTTCTTCACGCTGAATTATCGTCTGCGTGTCTTTTGTTTTGGCAAGAAAAATCGTTACGGATTTTTCTACCCTGCCCTGGATTGTATACTCAGACTTTGATGCAAACTGAGGAAGAATCTGGATATGGATTCCCGTTTCTTCAAGAACTTCACGCATTGCCGTCTGTTCGGGAGTTTCACCCTTCTCAATATGACCCTTGGGGAAACCCCAGTGGGTACTGCGTCTGTTTTTAATGAGAAGATAACGAAGCTCATCGTTGATTCTGCGGTATACAACAGCACCGCAGGAACGCTCGTAAAGACACTCCAGCTTGTAATCCCTGCCCTTTTCGGCAAAGGCTATGGCATCCTCAATCTGATAGGAAATAAAACGCATACTTTTGGGTGCAACAACATACACAGCGGGGCTGCCGTCTCCCCTTTTGATAGCGGCAATAACTCTGCCGTCAAAGGTTCTTACCGGATGATTGATACCCATAATGTAAGCACCGTGCGAGATATTGTCATACCTCTTTTTTCCTTCGATTGCGCCAAAATTAAGCTGGTACACAAAACCGAACTGTCTGTTTACGGAGCGGATCGGGTTTGTAACCCTGACTCTGACATATTTGCCGAGCATAAAACCACACCTTCCGAAAGGTTGTACACGGCACGAAGCCGCTTTAACCCAGATTAAATACTTTTTTATTATACTAAAAAACAAAATATAACACAATAGTTTTTCTGAAAAAATTACACATTTTTTCAGGTTTAATTTAACACAAATGACGAATTTACTTTATAACTTGATTTTTATATATATAATGTGGTAAACTGTATCTGTATAATTATCTCCCGAAAGCGGTGAATCAATGAAAAAAATACTTGTAGCCGATGACGAAGCAAGAATCAGAAGGCTTGTATGTGATTTCCTCAAAAATTCAGGATACGAAACCGTTGAGGCGGTTGACGGCAGAGATGCCATTGAAAAATTCTTTGCCGCAGGCGATTTCAGTCTTGTTATATGCGATATTATGATGCCCGAAGCTGACGGCTGGGAAGTTTGCAGCAAAATAAGAGAAGCAAGTTCTGTTCCCCTGCTTATGCTTACAGCAAGAAGCCAGGAATTTGACGAGCTCCGCTCATTCGAAAGCGGTGCAGATGACTTTGTAACAAAGCCATTCAGCCCCGTTGTGCTTGTAAAACGCGTTGAAGCCCTTCTTAAAAGAGCACAAGCTACCGCATCTGCAAACGCAAAAGATATCATTACTATCAACGGTCTCGTTATTGATATTCCTGCTCATAAAATAACTCTTGACGGCAACGCTCTTGAGCTCACCGTCAAGGAACACAACATACTCGTAAAGCTTTCAGGCAACACAGGAAGAATTTATTCACGCGAGCAACTTCTTGACAGCATATGGGGTGTTGATTTTGTCGGTGATCCCAGAACGGTTGATTCTCATGTTGCACGCCTGAGAACGAAGTTGGGTATGTGGGGTGAAAACCACCTTAAAACTGTTTACGGAGTAGGATATAAGATTGAGGTGTAATTGTTGAAAAAGATATCTTTAAAAAACAAGAAAAGCCGTATACGCACAAAACTTTTTGCCATTGTTGTGTGCGTTCTTGCAACGTTGCTTGTTCTTATTTCTGTTTTCAGCAAACCCATGCTTTTCAAGGTGTTCGCATTTCAGACATATCGCGATCTGAGCAATGTTTCCGAAAGCATAGATAACCTCATTCCGGGAACAGCTACATATTATTTTGACCTTTATTCAATCGCCGTCAAAAACAATGTGGATCTGGAAATCGTTAATTCTGACGGTTCATTATCATACACTTCAAGCTCAGGAAATTCTGCGGCAAGCAGTGAACATTTTGCTTCTTCCGGCGCTTCAAAAGCTGTTTATGATACTCTCAGACCCTCTGACAGCTACAAGAATGCTGTTGATTATGAGAACTTTGAAATCAGAAAAAAAGAAGCCACAAACATTGAATTTTTTGTTTACACTGTGCCTTTGCAGACAGGCGAAACCATTCACATTTATTTTGAAGTTGCTGACGTAGAAAACATAGTAAATGTTGCGGGAAGAGTTTACACTTTCATAAGTGTAGCAATGATTATGCTTATGGCTATTGTTTTTTACATTCTCGTTGCAAGATTCACAAAACCGCTTGTTGAAATGAACGACCTTACAAAAGATATGGCCGCTCTTGATTTCAGAAAAAAATGCGGTGATTACGGACGTGATGAAATTGGTGAACTCGGTAAAAGCATCAACACTCTTTCAACTACGCTTGACACAACACTCAAAGACCTTAAAGACAAAAACAAGCTTCTTGAAAAAGATATCGAGCGTCGCCACGCTCTCGACAACGCACGAAAATCCTTCATAAGCAATGTTTCGCATGAGCTGAAAACTCCCATAGCCATTATTTCGGGATATGCCGAGGGCGTTTGCGCGGGCATAAGCGATGACCCTGAGGTTATAAAAGAATACTGCCAGATAATTTACGATGAAAGCCAGAAAATGAATGTGCTTGTTGTTGAACTGCTTGAACTTTCAAAGCTTGAAAGTAAGGCACAGCCTTTCTTTCCTCAGTATTTTGACCTTGGTGCAAAAGCCGCCTCTCTTCTCAACCATCTTTCTCTTCAGACAGAGCAGTCAGACATAACTGTGCTCAACCGTATTCCTCAGCCTCTTGCCTGCTACGGTCAGGAGGATAAAATTGAGATTGTTCTCAAAAACTATATTACAAACGCAATTTCTCATTGTTCAGGCAAAAAACATATTGAACTTGTGTGCACAGAAAGTAAAGATAAATTTGAAATCAGTGTATTCAACACAGGTGAACACATAAACGATACCGATATGGCCGAGCTGTGGGACAGCTTTTACAGAGCAGACAAAGCTCACGGCAGAAGCGAAAACCGTTTCGGTCTGGGTCTGTCAATCGTAAAAAGCATTATGGATAATCACAAGTGCCGTTACGGAGTAAAGAACGTAAAAAACGGTGTTGTGTTTACATTTGAAGTTGCAAAGGATTCAAGCTATTATGACAATAATGAACAATAAAAATCCTCTGTTTATCAGAATACTTTCAGCACTTTTGTGCCTTTGTATAATCATACTTCCTGGATGTTCGAAAAAAGAAGAAAACGGTGTTACGGTAAAAAAACATATTGAAACACGCAACATCGTTACAATGCCCGATGAAGATGCAAGTGTACATTACTCCGAAAGTGCTCAGTCTTTTTCTGAAAAAGCCGCATCATCCGGCTTTGTTGAGCTGAAAATCGACCCATCGTCAAACAGTTTCTGCATTTTTGAAACCAGCAGAAGCAAAATATGGTCGGCACTTCCTCTTCTTGATGAAATTGCAAGCGGCGAAGCTTTAACCAGCAATGCAAGCGTTGTTGCTTTGACCGTAAGCGGCGGCACGGATATATACATTCTCAATTCTCAGGATAACTCCGTTGCATACGGTACGGCAACCTATAACCTTCTCGAAAACGGTGCTGAGTTCATTTATGACATTTACACGGATAAAGCCACTGCCGAAAAGAAAACTCTTGAAAAAACAGATATCGCATTCAGGGCAAAGCTTAAAGTGACACTCAAAGACGGAAGTATGTATACAGACTGCACTTACGAAAATCTTTCGGGTAACCCCGATGCCTTTGTTGAAAGCATTGATATCCTTAACGGCTTCGGAGCCTTCAACAATTCTTATAAAGATGACTTTCTTCTTGTGCCTGACGGTAGCGGTGCAATTATAAAAACCGCAACCTACGACGAATCATTTGAGCCTCTGACTTTCAGTGTTTACGGCGATGACCCTTCAACAGGTATTGAAAGTGACGGCACCGCCATCGTTCCTGCATTCGGCATAAAGCACGGTGATTCCGCTTTTGTAGCGCTTATTCAGAAAGGTGATGCGGTTGCTTCAATAAGCGCAGACAAAGCAACAACCGTCAGTGAATACAATAAAGTCTATTCATCATTCAACGTAACCCCTTCTGTTTACGAAAATAAAACTGTTTATTCTTCCAAAACACCGGCATTAAATGAAATTTCTCTGTGCTACCGCTTTCTTTCAGGCAACAACGCAACATATGCAGGGCTTGCCTCGGCATGCAGAGAACAGCTTATAAGAAACTCCGTACTTTCAACAAAAGCAGTTGAAAGCAGTGACTACCTCCCCTTCTGCCTCACCCTTACGGGTGCCGCAAAAAGCAGCTTCGGGCCGTTCCGTTATCTGAAAAATCTGACTACATTTGAGCAGGCTCAGGATATGCTTGTGCGAATGAAAAACAAAGGCATAAACAATGTAAATGTAAGATATTCAGGCATATTCAGCGGCGGTCTTGACTCAAAAAATATTGAAGACTCACATCCGCTTTCAAGATTGGGCGGAGAAAAAAAGCTCAGTGAGCTTTCTGAATATATTTCCACTCAGAAAATGAGTCTTTATCTTGATATCAATCTGATTTCTTCTTCAAAAAGCTTTAATTCAGGTAATGCCATAGCCATCAGAAAGAACAATTCGGTTTACACGCCGGGCAGCTACCTTAACGATTATATGAAAAATGTTTCTTCCGAAAGGAAACTCCGCAAAATCCCGTCCCTTTCCGATGTTGTTGCAACGGTACTTAACAACACCAAAAATCTCAGTTTTTCGGGTTATTGCATAAACGACGCAGGCAATTTGCTTTATTCTGATTTTTCACATGGCGGTCTTCTTCGTGAAGATGCATCCGTGCAAATCGCAAAATCCATTGCACCCCTTTCTACCGACCACAGCACAATGACCTCAACCGGCAATTTCTATATGCTGAAAAATATTGATACCGTAATCAATCTGCCTCTTGAATCAGCGGCATCCGAAAGCGGTTCATATGTAAGCATTCCTTTCGTTCAGCTTATATTACACGGTATAGTTGATTACGCCGGCGAAGCGGTAAACACCAGCAATAACAGCAATGAACTTCTTCTGAAATGCATTGAATACGGAGCTTGCCCACATTACGAATGGAATTATGAACCCGTAACAGACACAACAGAAACAGATATTTTCTATTACGATAACACAATCAACGTAGCCGCAGAGTTTTACACCAAAGCAAACGAAGCTCTCAACGACCTGCGTAACGCAAGAATGACTGACCATTATGAGGTTGAAAACGGTGTATTCTGCACGGAATATGACACAGGCTCAATGGTTTATGTAAATTACACAGACAGCAACTGCACCGTATTGGGTGCGGTTGTTGAAGCAAGAAGCTTCATAAGAATCAACTAAAAGGAGAATACACAATGCCTTACATCAGAACAACAGTAAGCAAGCCCCTTACAGACGAAAACAAAGAAAGCCTTAAAGCAAAGCTTGGCGAGGCAATAGCTCTTATCCCCGGCAAAAGCGAAGCCTGGCTTATGCTTGCATTCGACGATAATACCAGCATGTATTTCAAGGGCGACGGCACGCAGGATTACGCCTTCCTTCAGGTAAGCATTTTCGGCTCAGCCTCCGATGCGGCTTACGACAGACTCACCGCCGCGCTCAGCGAAATTATTAACGAGGAGCTTGGCATTGACAGAGCAAATATTTACGTTAAGTATGACGAAGCCAATTACTGGGGTTGGAATGGAATAAATTTCTAAAACAAACGGAGAACACAAAATGGAAAGACTTGAAATTAAAAAGCTTTTTGAATCGCCTGAAAGCTATGCAGATAAAAACGTAACAGTATACGGCTGGGTAAAAACACTGAGAGATTCAAAAGCAATAGGATTTATTGAACTTAACGACGGAAGCTGTTTCAAAGGCGTACAGATTGTTTTTGAGGCCGAAAAGCTTGATAACTACAAAGATATTGCAAAGCTTAATGTAGGCTCTGCCGTCAGGGTAACGGGCAAGCTGCTTCTTACGCCTCAGGCAAATCAGCCTTTTGAAATAAATGCAGATGAAATCGGAATCGAAGCGCTTTCAACTCCCGATTATCCCTTACAGAAAAAACGTCATTCCGTTGAATTTCTGCGTACAATAGCACACCTCAGACCCCGTACAAACCTTTTCAACGCCGCTTTCAGGATCCGTTCCGTTGCCGCATATGCAATTCACAAATTCTTTACGGAGCAGGGTTTTGTATACGCACATACTCCTCTTATTTCGTGCAGCGACTGCGAAGGTGCAGGCGAAATGTTCAGGGTAACAACTCTTGATATGGAAAACCTGCCCAGAACAGAGGAAGGTACCGTTGACTACGGCGAAGATTTCTTTCAGAAGCCTGCATATCTTACTGTATCAGGTCAGTTACAGGCTGAAACAATGGCTCTTGCATTCGGCAAGGTATACACCTTCGGGCCCACATTCAGAGCAGAAAAATCATACACTCAGCGACACGCAGCGGAATTCTGGATGATTGAGCCCGAAATGGCTTTTGCGGAGCTTAGTGATGATATGGATGTTGCGGAAGCAATGATTAAATACGTTATTAATTATGTGCTTGACAACTGCCCCATGGAGCTTGAATTCCTTAACAAGTTTGTTGATAAGGAACTTCTTGAAAGACTTACCGCCGTTGCAAATTCAGATTTCGGCAGAGTAACCTACACAGATGCAATAAAACTCCTTGAAGAATACAACAGTGAATTTGAATACAAGGTAAGCTGGGGCTGTGATTTGCAGACAGAACACGAAAGATATCTTACCGAAAAGATTTTCAAGAAGCCTGTTTTTGTTACGGATTATCCCAAGGAAATCAAGGCATTCTATATGCGTCTTAATGACGACGGCAAAACCGTTGCAGCCTGCGACTGCCTTGTTATGGGCATTGGTGAAATCATCGGCGGAAGCCAGAGAGAAGAACGCCTTGACCTGCTTGAAACACGAATCAAAGAGCTTGGTCTTGCCCCCGAAGATTACGATTGGTACCTTGACCTTCGCCGTTACGGCGGTGTAAAGCACAGCGGGTTCGGTCTGGGCTTTGAAAGACTTGTTATGTACCTTACGGGTATCTCAAACATCCGCGATGTTATCCCCTTCCCCAGAACAACAGGTACGGCTGATTTTTAAAAAGATAAAAATTTATCCCCATCCGTTCGGATGGGGATTTTTCATTTAAAATTTAAAAACTGATACGATTTTTGCAAACAAATCTTTTATAACACTTATAAAGTATCTTACGAATACGGGAAGATTTGAGTTGCCCGGCATTGTATCTTCCGCAGTTGCACCGCTGTAATCTTCAAGCACGGTTATGCCGAAAAGCTTTTCCGATGTTTTGAAAACATTCTTCATTTCGGAATATGCAACTTTTATCTCACCGCTTTTCGCCTGTTTTGCGGTAACCGCTATATTAAGACTTTCACCGGGAAGAAGAACCTTTTTTGATGAATAAACCGGATTCACCGCACCGTTATCACACTCAACGGAATTTATTACAAAGGTCTTTTCTTTTGACACATTTTTCAAAGTCAATGTGTATTCTTCCCTGCCGTCTTCAAGAAAAAGGAAGTTACTGTTTGTATTGGCAAATCTCATTGACAAGGCGGATGTAGGCGCTTCACTCTGCATAAACTGAGGTAACTCATATGATGAATATGCATCCTTTATTTCATCGGTGAAAAGCAGGGTTTCCACAAGTGCAAGTGACCTTGGGCACCATTCAACCTGTCCGTGATAGAGTCCCTCAACAACCCAGGTTCTGTGGGGCCAATAGCCTGCGGAAAGGTCGATTGTTCTGTCGGGCGAGATGCTGTTTTTACCGTTATCAACCGCCTGCACATAATCGTCGGAGAAGGTTTCACCATAAGGCGCACAAATCGCACCGCAGGAATACTCAACATCAACTATGGCATCCGAATTAACATCTGAATTTGTTACGAGAGGAAATCCGCTGCAAGCTTTGATTGATATTTCACTGCCGTGAGCGGTTGCATTTTCAAAGGTTTTCGTTATATTACCCATAAATCCGTTATGGAAATTTTTAACCGCCTTGATAACCTCTGCGTTTGCCTGACTGTCAAGATAAACCCCTGCATATTCATCAAAATCAGCAGCAGGAACCATCTGCCAGAAAGCTATGCAGCCCTTCATAGGAGGAACGATGATATTTTTGCCGATGTCTATTGCTCCTGCAATCCACTCACCTTCAAGGAATTCCACAAGCTTTTCAGCCTCGGAAATTTTAAGCTCCATATGAAGAATATCAGAAAGCAAATCAAGTATAACAGGGAAATTAAGGGTCAGGCTTCCGTCTGAAAGTATATCGGTTACAAAGGATGCGCCGCCGAGAACGGGTGTATCAAAAACCACTTTGTCGGTCTGTTCAAGGTCTGCATACTTGTAAAGATACTGACCTACCACAAGACAGCCCTGGCTTATTGAATAAATGCTTACTTTTTCTGCACCTGTCAGTTCAAGAACATCATCAATGTATGCCTTGAAATCATCGGCAACAGTGTCATAATCCATACGCCAATCGTACATATAGTTAAATACATTTTCGTCACCTACACGCTGTGCAACGGACTCCATATCAAGAAATTCCGAACCTGTATAGGGAACATAATCAAGCATATCCTGCTTTTTGAATGCTGCAAGTGATGTATTTTCCGCACCACTGACAACGGGTTTAAGGTCATAAGCGGAGCTGCCGTCATCATTAACACGAATGGGTTCTATTATTCTTTCAACTATGGCAGAAAGCTGAACAACATAGCCTTCATCCTGAGTCCATATTTCAAGTTCATCAATCGCTTTTTCAAGGGTTAAGTCCTCATTTATGCCCAGTGCATTGAGAATTGTATTGAACGACGGCGGAAACACTGCTTCACTGTCTTCAACAAGTGCCGTTGCGCCAAAACCCGACACCATAACAACGGGTGTCACCTTCTTTGCTGCGGCGGCAAAAGGTATTGATGCCACGGCAACAACCACCGCCATAACAAGTGTTAAAAATCGTTTCATTTTTATTTCTCCTTGATACGTTATATCTCAAACTGCTTTCTGTCAGCGGTTATAACACCATCATTAACGCTCAGGCGGCAGATTCTTGCATTTCTTCTGTCGCCGTTCAATCCGTCTTCTTCTGCATTTCGGGCATGATATACTGCGTACCATTCTCCCTTATGCTTTATCATTGAATGATGTCCAGTACCCTCTTCCCATTCGTTGCTGTTAAGCACGGGGGCATAGGTTTTATCATCGGGATATTTCTCAAATCTGATTTTGGTAAGATCACTTTCATCGGTCTTTGCCCTTGCGTAACCGATGAAATATTTTTCGTTTTCATAGCAGGCACCGCTGTACATAACATACTGCCAATCACCTTCTTTGAAATAAAAAGCACCTTCAAGGGTATGCCAATGAATGCCTTTTTCGTATCTGTCCCTGCAATAAATTTCTTCATCAATGGATGCGGTTATAACAGGTACGGGATTACCTGCAACGGTTTCGGGGTCAAGAAGTCTGTCAACAACTATGTATGTACCGATTCGTTCACCCACAAAGGTGTTGGTTGAATAGAAAATAAAAAGTCCGTTTTCATTCTTCACTACGTGAGAATCTATTGAGAAGGGATGAAGAAGCTGTTTTGCGTTTTCAAAGGGGCCAAGAGGATTTTTGCTCGATGAAACAAACATTGCCTGATGATGGCCGCCCTGATCGGGAATATCATCATCATATTCGAATGAGTTATACATATAGAAAGTACCGTCAAGCTCAATTACGGAAGGTGCCCAATAATCGTAAACCTTGGGATCATTGTAATGAAAAACTCTGCCCTCAAACTTCCAGCCCGAAAGAAGCTCATCGGAAGAATAGGCATAAATACCGTCTTTACCTGTGGTGTAGATATAGAATCTGCCGCCGCTTTCAAGAATAAACGGGTCTGCCTGGCCGATATATTTCTCCTTATTTATTTCAAGCAACTGCATAAAAATTACTCCTCAATTATATAATCGATTGCAACACTGCTTTCTCTCACAGCATGCATATGAGTTTTAACTACCGAGCAATGATACGGGTCATTCTGATAATCTTCAAGTGCTTTTGAGTCATCCAGAATAACTTCAAGAATAAGATCATACGAACGCTCTGAATGAAGAAAATCAATACCTACCGCAATATCTCTGAGCTGAGGCACATTACCCTTCATTGACATAAGCACATCCCTTGCTTTTTCACATTCAGCAAGGCTGTTATCTTTCAGTTTGAAGCAAACTATATGTTTAATCATAAAACCATCTCCTTATATTAATTACCATATAATTTATAGCACAATCCGACATTTTTTTCAAGATTGGAACATAAAAAATCCGACAGCCGCAGCTGTCGGATTCAACAGTTTTATTTCGCCTTCGATTCACAATAAATGCAGCGATAGGTTTCTGTTTCTGCATTTGTAAGCTTGAAAATATGGGGCAAATCCTGCTCTGTTGTAGTGATACAACGTGGATTTTTGCACTTCACAACATCCTTTATCATTGCAGGAAGAGTAAGCTTTTTCTTTTCACAAAGCTTCTCATCCTTAATAATATTAACGGTAATGTTGGGGTCAATATATCCCAGCACTTCAAGGTCAACTTCCATTTCAGAGTCTATCTTGATTATATCCTTACGACCCATTTTTTTACTGCTTACATTTTTGATGATTGCAACTGTACAATCAAGCTTATCAAGTTCAAGGTGCTTGTAAATATCCATACATTTGCCGGCTTTGATATGGTCAATTACAACGCCGTTTTTGATTGAATCAATATGCATTTACTCCACCTCCAACAGTTTAAGGATAAGCGCCATACGGATGAATTTGCCGTTGAGAACCTGTCTGAAATAGCAGGCTCTGGGATCGGCATCAACAGAAGTGTGAATCTCATTTACTCTGGGCAGCGGATGAAGAATCGCAAGGTCACTCTTTGCATTTGAAAGCTTTGAGGGAGTGAGAATATAGCTGTCTTTAAGTCTGAGATAATCTTCCTCATTGAAGAAGCGTTCACGCTGAACTCTGGTCATATAAAGAATATCGAGTTCGGGCATAACGGCACTCAGATCTGTTGTTTCAAGATATTCAATGCCCTTTGCTTCGAGTGTTTCCTTTTTAAGATATCCGGGAAGCTTCAGCTCATCGGGAGAGATAAGAACAACCTTTACACCCGTATATCTCGACATTGCCTCAATAAGTGAATGAACTGTTCTGCCGAATTTAAGGTCGCCGCAGAAACCGATGGTAAGATTATTGAGTCTGCCCTTTTCACGCTTGATGGTGAGAAGGTCGGTAAGCGTCTGTGTGGGGTGGTTGTGACCGCCGTCACCTGCATTGATAATGGGCACACTTGAAGCCATTGATGCAACAAGAGGTGCGCCTTCCTTGGGATGACGCATCGCAATGATATCTGCATAGCAGCTTACTGTTCTTGCGGTATCGGCAACACTTTCACCCTTTGCGGCCGATGATGAGTTAGCTTCTGAGAAACCGAGCACCGAACCGCCAAGCTCCAGCATAGCCGCCTCAAAGCTGAGACGGGTTCTTGTTGAAGGTTCAAAGAAAAGGGTAGCAAGCTTCTTATAACGGCACTTATCACGGTATTTGACGGGATTTGCAATTATATCATCAGCAACCGCAATAAGCTCATCGATTTCTTCGACGGTCAGGTCGGTGATGTTCATAAGATTTTTCATTTATTTTGCTCCATTCACAGCAAGATAGTTTTTGATACGGGTAACGTTTTCCTCGTTTGCAGGGTCTTCTTCGAGGTACTCAATGATGTCGTAAACGTCAACAACAGAGTAAACGGGGAAGCCGAACTGCTCTTCGATTTCCTGCATAGCACCCTTTTCTGACTGACCCTTTTCCTTACGGTCAACCATAATGAATGTAGCGATAACTTTTGTGCCGTCAAGGTTACCGAGAATTTCCATTGATTCACGGATAGCGGTACCTGCTGTGATAACATCCTCGATGATAACAATTTCTTCACCTTCGGTAGGTACATAACCTACGAATGTACCGCCTTCACCATGGTCCTTTACTTCCTTACGGTTGAAGAAGAAGGGAACATTGAGACCGTTCTTTGAAAGTGCAACGGCTGCTGAAATTGAAAGGGAAATACCCTTGTAAGCAGGACCGTAGAGAACAGCTTCTTTTTTGCCGAGCTTGTCGAAGTAAGCTTTTGCATAGAATTCGCCCATCTTGGTAATCTGGTCACCGGTCTTGATCATACCCGCATTAACGAAATAGGGAATTTTACGGCCTGATTTTGCAGTAAAATCGCCAAATTTGAGAACGCCTGCACCCTGAAGGAATTCAATAAACTCTCTTTTGTAAGCTTCCATTGTATTATCTCCTTATTTTAAAATTCATCTTTCTGTTAATCAGTCACAAAATTCTGCAACGCAACGCTCGTAAGCGGCAACAGGGTCTGTTGCTGCTGTGATGGGACGACCTACAACAATGTAGTCTGAACCGATTTCCTTTGCAGCTGCGGGAGTCATAACACGCTTCTGATCGCCGACATCACCGTCAGCAAAGCGTACGCCGGGTGTGATGGTGAGGAACTTTTCACCGCAACGCTCGTGAACCTTGCCTGCTTCAAGAGGTGAACAAACGATACCGTCAAGACCTGCATTCTTTGCTGTTTCAGCATAGGACATAACAACCTCGTCGATGGGCTTGTTGATAAGAATATCTCTCTCAAGAGTTTCCTGATCGGTTGAGGTAAGCTGTGTAACTGCAATAAGAAGGGGGCGTGTGCCGTCGGGACGGGTAAGGCCTTCAAGAGCACCCTGCATCATTGCTGTTGCACCTGCGGCGTGAAGGTTGGTGATATCAACATCAAGGTTTGAAAGAACAGCCATAGCCTTCTTGACTGTGTTAGGGATATCGTGAAGTTTGAGGTCAAGGAAAATCTTGTGACCTCTTGCTTTGATTTCTTTTACGATTGCGGGGCCTTCTGCATAATAAAGCTCCATACCGATTTTAACGAAAGGCTTGCGTGTACAGCCTTCAAATTTGTCGAGAAATGCAAACGTTGCCTCAGCAGAAGCAAAGTCACATGCTACGATTACGTCTTTACCCATTGTGTGCACATCCTTTTATATCATTTAAATTTTTAATACCGTACTTAGCCATTACAGCAGGAAGGTTTTCAACAATATTCTTGCTTGCATAAGGGTCAACAAGGTTTGCCGCACCGACCTCAACAGCCGTTGCACCTGCCATAATGTATTCTATAACATCCTCTGCGGTTGCAACGCCGCCCATACCGACAACGGGGATGTTTACTGCCTGACTTACCTGATAAACCATTCTGATGCCTACGGGCTTTATTGCCGCACCTGAGAAACCGCCCATTTTGTTGGCAATAACAGGTTTACCTGTTTTAAGGTCAATTCTCATTCCGAGAAGTGTATTGATTAAGCTTACACCGTCTGCACCTGCTTCTTCGCAAGCCTTTGCGATTGAAACAATGTCCGTAACATTAGGCGAAAGTTTGATGATAACGGGTTTTGTTGTTACCGCCTTAACTGCCTTTGTAACCTCTGCCGCAGCTTCGGGAGATGTGCCGAAGCTCATACCGCCGCCGTGAACATTGGGGCAGCTTATGTTGACTTCAAGCCAGCCGACCTGCTCCTCTTTATCAAGCTTTTCGCAGGTGTATGCGTATTCATCAAGCGAAAATCCGCTGACATTTGCCATAACGGGCTTTGAGAAGCATTTTGCAAGCCTGGGAAGTTCTTCACTGATAACCTTTTCAACACCGGGGTTCTGCAAGCCTACGGCATTAATCATACCGCTGTCACACTCTGCAATACGGGGTGTTGGGTTACCGAAGCGTGAATCCTTGGTTGTGCCTTTGAACGAGAAAGTTCCGAGACAGTTGATATCATAAAGCTCTGCAAATTCATAACCGAAACCGAAAGTACCCGAAGCAGGAATAACAGGGTTATCAAGCTCAATTCCGCAAAGATTAACCTTTGTGTTTACCATATAATCTCCTCCCTTTCAAGCACGGGACCGTCCCTGCAAATTCTTTTATATCCGTATTTTGTCTTGCATGAACAACCCATACAAGCACCAAAACCGCAACCCATACGCTCTTCGAAACTGTACTGACCGCTTGTTGCGGCAATCTTCTCGATTGCTCTGAACATAGGCATGGGACCGCAAGTATAAAAATAATCATATTCAAGGTCTTTGAGCACGTCGGTTACAAAGCCTTTTGTTCCGTATGAACCGTCAACAGTTGAAACATAAACCTTTGCACCCAGTGCTTTGAATTCGTCTTCATAGAAAATCTCGCTTTCAGTATTGAAACCGAGAATAACCGAAACCGATTTGCCTTCTGCAAGAAGGTTCTTGCAGAGGTTGTACATAGGAGGCACACCTACACCGCCGCCGATAAGCACAGCCTTTTCACTGCACTTTGAAATATCAAAGCCGTTACCAAGACCGCAAAGCACATCAAGCTTTCCGCCTGCGGTGAGTTCTGCCATAGCCTCTGTACCGTGACCTACAACTTTATAAATTATTGTTATTGTGGCATCATCATAATCGCAGATTGAAATAGGTCTGCGAAGATAAAAGCCGTCAAGCTGAATATTGATAAACTGACCGGGTGCGGTTATGTGTGATGTATCGCCTGAAAGAATCATTCTGTAAATATCCTTTGTCAGGGCTTTGTTTTCGAGAATTTCATAAATTCCTCTGTTCATCGCTTTTCTCCCTTCTGCCAGACGATTTTTCCGCCCTTTACTGTCATAAGACATTCACCGTAAACCTCACAGCCTTCAAAAGGAGTTGCTCTGCCCTTTGAAAGGAAATCGTCGGGATTGATTGTATATTTGCTGTTCAAATCAAACACAGTGAAATCGGCAGGCATACCTTCTTCAAGACCGCTGTTGAAGCCGAACCTTTTTGCAGGATTCGTGCTCATAAGCTCAACAAGCCTGTCCATAGTGATAACGCCCGTTTTCACGAGGTGTGTATACATAAGCGGAAATGCGGTTTCGATACCCACAATTCCCATTGCGCTTTTTTCAAGTCCTCTGCCCTTTTCCTCAGCAGAGTGAGGTGCGTGGTCCGTCGCTATCATATCGATTGTGCCGTCGCAGATACCTTCGATAAGTGCAAGTCTGTCACTTTCGTCACGCAGAGGAGGATTCATTTTGAATCGTCCGTGTTCCTGCAAATCCTTGTCGCTGAGAATAAGGTAATGAGGTGCTGTTTCGCAGGTAACATCAACGCCTGCTGCCTTTGCTTTGCGGATAAGCTCCACACTCTCTTTGGTTGAAATGTGGCATACATGATATGAACAGCCCGTTTCCGCCGCAAGCTTCAGATCACGTTCGATGGGTTTCCATTCACTTTCGGAGCAGATTCCTCTGTGACCGTGCTCTGCGGCATACTTGCCGTCGTGAATATATCCGCCGCGGAGCAGAGAATTTTCCTCGCAGTGAGCAACAATCATCTTGCCAAGTTTTTTGGCTCTTACCATAGCCTCACGCATCATTTCTTCGCTCTGCACACCCTTGCCGTCATCTGAAAATGCACAGACCTTATCCGCCATAGCTTCCATATCGGAAAGTACTTCACCATTCTGACCCACGGTTATTGCTCCGTAGGGTGCAACGGCTATAACCGCATCATTTCCGATAAGTCTGAGCTGCTCATCAAGATGCTCAGCACTGTCAGGCACGGGGTTAAGATTAGGCATTGAACACACGGTGGTATAGCCGCCGTGAGCGCAGGCTTTTGTACCCGTTTCAATGGTTTCTTTATAAGAAAATCCCGGCTCTCTGAGATGAACATGAACATCAATAAAGCCGGGAAAAACAGCACAGTTATTAAATTCGAAAACGGTATCACAGGCACCGCCAAAGACGCCGCCTGAAACAACCATATCAGCAGGGTTGCCCTGCCCGTTTATTTTACAGCCTTTTACAGTAAAGCCCATAGTCAAACCCTTTCGTAAGTTACTTTATTAAGTATACCATAATTATAAAAAAAGTCAACCGAAAACGCAAAAATAATGGGGCAGTTTTACCGCCCCATTACACTTACTTACAAAGCACATCGCTCTCAATATATCTTACGCCAAGGTCATAAAGCTTCCTTGCATCTTCAAGTTTATTGACAGTCCAGAAAGAAACACCTATACCTGCGTCAAGAGCAAGTTTAATGGTTTCAGCACTGTTTCTGTCATAGTTGGGTGAAAGCCACACATTAGGTCCGATCGCCTGTGCTTCGGCAATGTTTTCAGGTGTGATTTCATCAATAAGATACCAGAGTTCAATGCTGCTGTCTATTTTATTGATTTGTCTGAGCTGTTCAAGATCAAAGGAAATAACTATCGCGCTTTTTTCAAGACCTTTCGCCTTGACTGCATCAACAACCGTATAAAGCATATCATAGGTTTCTGTCTTGATTTCAATCTGGGGTCGGGTGTTTGTGCCTGCAAAAACATCAAGATATTCCTCAAAAGAACAGATTTTCAGATCTTTATAAGTCCAGAAAGCAGGGCCGTCCTTGTAGGTAAAAGTTCTGACTTCATCATAAGTGATATCCTCAATTTTACCCTTCTGGCAGAAAAGAGAATCAACAGTATCGTTATGAAGAACAACCCACTTGTTATCCTTTGTAAGACGGATATCACATTCTGCTGTGTAATAGCCCAGTTCAACGGATTTTTTGAATGCAGGCAGACTGTTCTGGGGAGCATCAGTCCAGGCTCCTCTGTGTGCGGTAAGATATACGGGATCATCCTTGGTACCTATACCGTTTTCACTTAATGAGATTCTCTTTTTAGGCATATTGAACATTTTGAAAATATGTATAAAAGGCAGTGCAGGACATTTAAAAACGGGAACGCCCACCTTTGTAATAAGTTTATTTCTGAACGAAAGCATAGTACACATCTCCTTTTGTTTGTTAAATCCTACATCAAAGAAAATAAAATGTCAATATTTATTGCAAAATGCACCTCGGAAATGTTATATTGTATCGGGTGATATTTATGAATAAAGATTTTGAAATAAGATTTGCAAACGAAAACGATATTGAAATTATACTTGATTTCATTTTGAAGCTTGCCGAATACGAAAAAATGCTTGACGATGTTGTGGCAACACCTGAGATTTTAAAAGAATGGATTTTTGAAAAGAAAAAAGCTGAGGTTATTTTTGCTGTTGAAGACGGTAAGGAAGTAGGTTTTGCACTTTTCTTCCATAACTTTTCAACCTTCCTCGGCAGAGCAGGAATATATCTGGAAGATTTGTTTGTTTTGCCTGAATACAGAGGCAAGGGATACGGCAAAGGTCTGCTCAAAGCACTTGCAGAAATTGCCTGCGAAAGAGGCTGCGGCAGGCTTGAATGGAGTTGCCTTGACTGGAACAAACCAAGCATTGATTTCTATTTATCTCTGGGTGCAACACCTATGGATGAATGGACAGTTTACCGCATATCCGGTGAAAAATTAAAAGAATTTGCAGAATAACAGCAAAACCGCCTTGCCATAAAGCAAGGCGGTTTCTTTTTTACAGTGTCTTATTTAACTTTTTGCTTGTGGATTTTACTATAAAGTATACCACAGACCATACCACAAAATAAACCGCAACAAATATTGCAGTGAAAATTCCGATAACTCCCCATTCAAAAGGTATCCAGGAATTCACGCAATAACAAAGGACATAGACCATATAAAGACTTACAAAGTGGCAGAGCAAAGATTTTGCAAGCGGCCAGTGTTCAATCTGATTAAAAACACTTGAACCGGCATGAACAAAGGCAAGCACATAAATAGAAACAATGGCAAGAAATGCCTCGCTGCCGTTTATTGAAAAATCGTTTATTGTCTTTGAAAGTATAAAATAGATTATTCCTAATATAACAGGTCCGAAGCCGGCAAACATAAGACCTCTGTGAAGATACTCTTTAAGATATTTATTCATTATTTTACACCTAACCTTTCTTTGACTGCTTTCACATTGCGCCGTGACACATAGTCGGAATATCCGTTTTTGAAGGTCACATTGAGTGCGCCTGAAAAAGCCGCACTGAATTTGGAAATAAACCTTATATTGGCTATGCAGGACTGATTGACTCTGATAAAGCCGTCGCCGAGAAACTCTTCAAGCTGATAAAGGCGCTGTTTAATTTGCAGCTTATTATCTGCCGTCACCGCATATACTTTATTGTTTTCAACCGTAAAACAATAAACATCCGAAGCATTTATCATACATATCTCTCCGTCGGCATAACCTGTTATTTCGTTTGCACCGTTTGCAACAAGGCTTTCAATTTCATCCACAAGCCTTGTTCTTTTGCGGGCAAAAACAAGCACCTCCTCATCGTGTTCATTATCAATAGTTACAATGCATTTCATAAGAAGCCTCCTTACATCTGAATAATAATTCAAATGCATATAAAATACAATACTTTTTATGTGTTCGGGCGATTTTCAGATTTATTCGGATTTTTGAAAAATTTTTTTAAAAAACTTATTGACAAACGCAAAAAAGTACGCTATAATAACGCTAACGATAACGATTATCGTTAGCGGCAGAGCGAAAGGAGTGAACAGAATGCAGGTTCAACGGCACAGTAAGCAACGCGACGCAATACTGGAAAATTTGTGTTCACGGTATGACCACCCAACAGCGGAAGATCTTTATTTTTCGCTCAAACCCAGAATACCGGCTCTGAGCCTTGCAACGGTTTACAGAAATCTGGCTCAGCTTGAAGGCGACGGTAAAATTATCAGAATAGGTTCGGGAGGCACGGCAAGGTACGATGGCAACATCAACCTTCACTATCACCTCACCTGCCTTGACTGCGGCGGTGTTTTTGATATATTTCTTGATACCGACTGCGGGTTATGCAAAGAAGCCTCAAAGGCTTTTGACGGAAAAATTTTATCACATTCCGTTTTATTCACAGGGTATTGTCCATCTTGTTCAAAGCAAGTCGGATAATCATAAATTAACAAAAAATTATTTTTAAATTTTGGAGGAAAAGTATCATGAAAAAGTTTGTATGTTCAGTTTGCGGTTATGTTCACGAAGGAGATTCAGCACCCGAATTCTGCCCCCAGTGCAAGGTTCCCGCTGAAAAGTTCAACGAGCAGAAGTCAGGCGAAATGTCATGGGCAGCAGAACACGTTGTAGGTGTTGCAAAGGGCGTAAGCCAGGAAATCATCGACGGCCTCAGAGCTAACTTTGAAGGTGAATGCTCAGAAGTAGGTATGTACCTTGCAATGGCAAGAGTTGCTCACCGTGAAGGCTACCCTGAAATCGGTCTTTACTGGGAAAAGGCAGCATACGAAGAAGCAGAACACGCAGCAAAGTTTGCAGAGCTTCTCGGCGAAGTAATCACCGACAGCACAAAGAAGAACCTCGAAATGAGAGTTGACGCTGAAAACGGTGCAACCGCAGGTAAATTCGAACTTGCAAAGATGGCTAAGGAACAGGGTCTTGATGCTATCCATGATACCGTTCACGAAATGGCAAGAGACGAAGCAAGACACGGCAAGGCATTCCAGGGTCTTCTTGAAAGATATTTCGGTTAATTCCCCTACCCTATAAAAAATTAAGAGTGGCTGAAAAGCCACTCTTTTTGTTTTGTTGTATCATATTATTTATCCAACACAATTGCATTTCTCATATTTGGAGTCAACACAGTGTGTTCAAACACACCGACAAATGTGTATATATCACCCTTATTTAACTTTACAAGGTCTTCTTCTTCAAGATAAACATTCATATACCAAGCTCCTTCAACATAGCAATAACCGTCATTTATTTCATAAACCTTAGCGGTATAGGAAAAAACCTTGCCGTCAAATTCTGCTTTTGCTCTCGCCTCATTTTCCTCACGCATATTAGCATATGTTGACATATTCAATACCGGTGCTGTATCTGCTTGCTTTCTGATTTTGTCTCTGCTGTCACAGCCACTAAAAGCAAAGCACATAACAACAACCAAAAGTAATGTAATAATTTTTTTCATAATATTCACCTCATATTATTAGTTTTGTCGTGATAAATTTCGCACCGCTATTCTTATACTTTGCGGTACACTGTTCATCTGCACATATTTTGCAACTGTTGAGCCGCTATGCCCAAATTTGTACCTTGCAACATTACAATAGCAATTATTTTATATATTGTCAAGGACTTTGCTAAAACCTATCTGAATTTGTAAAGATACTAAATAGTTATAAAAAATATATTTCACAATAAATAAAGAGTTTTTCCGAGAGGGAACGGCGTATGCTGTTCCCTCTCTTTGCGTTCCTGTGTCCTTTGCGTATCCCTCTGCTTTTCAAGTTAGTCCAAAAGCAATAAAAAGTGTCCCTTTTGTTCTTTTGTTTATAGAAATGTACTTTTACAAACGGAAGAAAGGGAAAAGAACAGAGCGGGGCACGCACCCCGCTCCTATAATTTAGTCTTTTTCAGAATTGCTTTCCACCTTGTTTTTTCCAACAACAGCTCCGACAACCGCCCCTGCCGGCCCCGCAACAATTCCACCGATGGCAGCATCTTTTATGATAGTTTTTGTTTCTGCCTTTTTAGCTTGCTGTGCCAGTGCTTTGTTATTTACAGATATTTGTGCCGCAAGCACAACATCCTTTCCAGCGATATCTACAAGCGACGGTTTACCTAAATATCTTGACTTAATTGTATCATACTCCATAGGTGTAAACTGTTTCAGAGAATAGAGTCTGTCCAGTTCATAAAGTACGATACGTCGTTCTTCATCATTCAAATCTTCCGGTTTCTTTTTCATAGCGGCTTTGTATATAGCCTTATTTTTCTTTTTGGTTGTAACAAGTCGATAAATAATCCAACACCAAAAGATTATGCCTGCAAAAACCAGCATTAAGTAGAGTACTATTTCTTCCATAAATTATTATCCTTTCTATGATAGTTTCTGCACCGCTATTCTTATGGTTTGCGGCGCACCGTTCATCTGCACATATTTTGCAACCGTTGAGCCGCTACGCCCCAATTTGTGCCTTGCGTCATTACAATACCAATTATTTTATATGTTGTCAAGTAGTTTGTTAAAACTCATATTAATTTGTTTAGTCCTCTTTTGTATAAAACAGTTTTAAAAAGCCTAATGGTTATCAAAAATACATTTCACAATAAACAATCATAAACGTAATTACGAAAAACGGCTCGTGACGAAGCAAGACACGGCAAGGCATTCCAGGGTCTTCTTGAAAGATATTTCGGTTAATTCCCCTACCCTATAAAAAATTAAGAGTGGCTGCAAAGCCACTCTTTTGTATTATCCTAAATAACATATCCAAGTGATCAAAAAGTGTTAATGTTTTAAATACATATGTTACACCAACCACCGATAAAATTGAGATAATTAATAATTGCAAAGCATAAGCAAAAATGCTATAATCTAATAAAATATTTTATACATCTTTTACATATCCGAGGTTTGTTTATGAAAAAAATAAAACTTTACTTAAATAATACCAGAATCCGTAATTCCTCAATTGAACTTTTAAGAATTGTATGTATGTTTATGATTGTATTTCATCATTTTGCCAGACACGGTGAATTTCAATTCATAGATCACGAACTAACAATCCCTAAACTATGGTACAATTTCATTCTTATGGGTGGAAAAATCGGCGTAAATGTTTTTGTTATAATCTCCGGTTATTATTTGATTGATAACAATAAAAGTTTATTCAATTTTAAGAGGATAAAAAAGACCTGGGATCAGGTTTTCTTTTATTCAGTAGCATTTGAAATATTTTTTATCATATTGTATTTTGTTTTCAAAAACCATCTTGATCTTTCAAATCTGTTACCCTCTTTCTTACCCATCACAACATCTCAGTGGTGGTTTGCCAGCACTTACTTTGTTCTTTATTTAATTCATCCCTTTTTGAACAAGCTGCTTCTTTCTATTGACAAGAAAACATATCAGATCATTCTTTTGGTTGCAACATTTTGTTGGTGTATAATTCCTACTTTTACAAAATCAACATACGAAAGCAACGAGTTACTTTGGTTTATTTTTATATATTCAACAGCAGGATATATTAAACTTTATGGGTTAAGCAGCAAAATTCAAAAAAATCATTATGTAATTTTCACTGTTCTTCTCACTGCCGCAACTTATCTGTCATCTGTTTTTTTCTCATTGTTAAAAACAAAAATAACAACATTCAGCTTACCTTCAAATTATTTATACGGCATGCAAACTTTGCCCGTGCTACTGATTTCGGTTTGTCTTTTCATGACATTTGCAAAAACAACAATAAAAAACAACAAATTTATTAACATTGTTGCATCCGCAACCTTTGGTGTATATCTTATTCACGAAAACCATTATTTGAGGAATATTTTCTGGCAAACTATTTTTAACAATTCAAGTTACCAAACCTCAATAAAAATAATCCCTGTGTCCATTATTGCGGTTGTTGCCGTTTACATAGTTTGCACAATAACAGAACTGGTAAGGCAAATTTTTATCGAAAAAACATTCTCAAAAATCACCGATATATTATTTTCACCTTTTATAAAACTCGCCTTATCTATTTCTGAAAAGTTGCACTAATAGTTCAGAAAACATAAATGTTCAAGGGAGCAGGTTTTGTGCCTGCTCCCCTTTTTGCATTTATCCTTTTAATTTATTGTTCATTTTGCCGAAAAGTAATTGACTAATCACAATATTTTATATATAATATATTTAATTATAACCTGAAAGAGGAATTATGCTTATGAAAAGAATAATTGCCGCGGTAATATGCATTGCACTTCTGCTCACGGGTTGCTCATTCAAGCCCGATACACTTGATGCAAATTATGTCGGCGAAGGTCAGATGACAGTGCTCAGATATCTTATCAACTCAAACGCATTCCTTGTTGAAGACATTTTTGTTGAAAACCATCTTCCCACAGAAACCGGCAAGGATATCACAAACGAAAGCGGAACCTTTTCCCCTGTTGTTTCAAATGAAATCGGCACATATGATGAACTCCGCGCAGCCCTTGAAGCAACATACACCAAAGAAGCCGCAGATAAAATTCTTTCAGAATCCGACAGATATACAGAAATCGACGGCAAGCTTTATTTCAACACAAAGTATGCCGAATCTGATGCGGAGGATTATGATTGGAACGAAACGGATATCAAGGTTATCAGTGTTGCAGACGGAACATACGAACTTGAAATTTCCGTTAAGAAAGTTCACGGATTAAAACAGAAATTCACGGTTAAAGCCGTTACAGTCAACGGCGATATCCGACTTGAAGATATGTTCTATTAAGGAGAAAAACTATGAGCGAACTTAAAACAAGATGGTTCAAGGATATCAGCAGGGATTGTCCCCTTTCCGAATATCCCAGACCCCAGCTCGAAAGAGAAAAATGGATTTGCCTTAACGGCGAATACGATTACGCAATCACAAGTGAAAATGCAGACAAACCCGAAAGCTTTGACGGAAAGATACTCGTTCCCTTTGCAATCGAGTCTGCTGCCTCGGGAGTGCAGAAGCACCTGCAACCCGAAGATCGTCTCTGGTACCGCAGATATTTCACTCTTAATGACGGTTTTAACGGTAAACGCACAATCCTTCATTTTGATGCGGTTGACTGGCAGTGCACCGTATGGGTAAATTCGGTACTTATGGGTGAGCATACAGGCGGATACAATCCTTTCAGCTTTGATATTACCGATGCACTCAAAGAAGGCGAAAACGAACTTCTTATAAAAGTTTACGACCCCACCGATTCGGGTCATCAGCAGAGAGGTAAGCAGGTTCATCAGTCAAAAGGCTTCTGGTATACCGCCACATCAGGTATATGGCAGACAGTATGGCTTGAACCCATAAATCACTGCCACATCGAAAATATAAAGCTCACTCCCGATATTGATGAAGGAGTTATCAACATAAAAATAAATCACAACTGTGCCTGCGGCGGAAAGCTTTATGCAAAAATCACTGACGGCAACAGCGTTGTTTACGACGGTGAGATTTCCGCAGAAGCAAAAATCCCCGTTCCCGATGCAAAACTCTGGAGCCCCGAATCCCCCTTCCTTTATGATCTTTACATTACACTTGACTGTGACGGCGAAAAGGATGAGGTAAAAAGTTATTTCGGAATGAGAAAATTCTCAATAATGAAAGACGGCGACGGCATCCCCCGACTTGCACTCAACAACAAAGCCTATTTCCAGAGAGGTCTTCTGGATCAGGGCTACTGGCCCGAAAGCCAGCTCACTCCTCCCTGCGACGAAGCAATGATTTTTGATATTGCTGAAATGAAAAAGCTGGGCTTCAATATGTTGAGAAAACATATCAAAGCAGAGCCTCTCAGATGGTATTATCACTGTGACAGACTCGGTATGCTTGTATGGCAGGATATGATAAGCGGCGGTCAGTACATCGGAACACTTCTTGCAGGTGCACTGCCCATTTTCAGCATTCATGTCAAGGATAATCTCTATAAGAGCTTCAAACGAGAGAAACCCGAATGGCGCGAAGAATTCAAAGAAGAGCTTTGGGCAATGATTGACAACCTTTACAACAGTGTTTCAATCTGCTGCTGGGTACCCTTCAATGAAGGCTGGGGTCAGTTTGACGCAAAGGAAATCGGCACAAAAATCAAAGAAATTGATCCGTCAAGATTTGTTGACCATGCAAGCGGCTGGCACGATCAGAACGGACCTGATTTCAAGAGTATGCACAGATACACCGTACCCGTCACTGCACCTACAAGATTCACCACAAGAGGCAGACCCTTTGTTCTCAGCGAATTCGGCGGATACAGCTGGAATATTGACAATCACGTATGGAATAAAAACCGTTCATTCGGATATATAATGTTCGCAAACAGCGAAAAGCTTTCTGCTGCATACAAGCATCTGCACGAAAAACAGATATACAGACTTATCAAAAAAGGCCTTTGCGCAACGGTTTATACCCAGGTAAGCGATGTTGAATTTGAAGTCAACGGTATTTACAGCTACGACAGAGAAGTTCTTAAAATTGATAAAAATGTTCTTATTGATGTCAACAGCAAGCTGACATACTAAGGGCACTCAAAAGGCGGCGGTTATTTTGGAAACAACCCCCAACGCAAGAACAAGACTCATTGTTTTGGCGGAAATCCTTACAATGTTTTCCGATGAAAACAACATTATGTCTTTGGATGAAATATGCGAGCATATGCACAGTTACGGATACAACGTTTCAAAAAGAAATATTATATCCGACATAAAAGCGGTTAATCGGACAACGGTAAAAATCGTGAGTGTTACAAAACCGAAGCGTGGATACTACATTGTAAAGAGTTTTTCTCAGGATGCGGTCAGGCTCATCCTTGAAGCAATATTCTCATCTGACATCCTTTCCGAAGACGAAACGGATTATATTAAAAAATATCTTCGCAGAAACACCTGCATACCAACACTTGATCTGATTCTCAGCACCACAATCAACCTTAATTCATATGCGCCGAAAAGAAAAACCTCATCGGAAATCCTGAATAATCTCAGGCTTGCAATACGGGATAAAAAGCAGGTTACGCTGACCGCTTCCCGTTCAAGACCGGGAGATACTTTTTCGGACTCGGTAGAGTTTGAAACCATTACGGTAAACCCTATTGTGCTTACGGTTGCAGACGGAAATGTCTCGTTTGTTTTCACAAGAACAGAACATCCCCAAAAAGCGGAATATATAAACCTTCCCAGAATAAAGAATGTTGAATTAAAGAATTCAGAATCAAAAGAATTCACTGATGATATTGCTTCGGCAACAAGTTATTTTGACGGCAGCCCTATGGAAACAAGCTATTATTTCAAAGAGTGGCTTGTAATAAGATTCCCGTCTGAATATATTGAGTTGATTGAAAACAGATTCAACACTCCCGTTCAGTTCAGAAAAGACGAAAAAGAAGGATACTGTAACGCAAAAGTATTCACGGTTTTTGACGACAAACTTCTCGGTTGGCTGTTTGCACTTTCGGATAAGATTGAAATAATAGCACCGATAAAAATCAGACAGATGTTTGAAGATAAAGCAAAAAATATCTTAAATACAAAAGAGGTAGTGTTATGAAATTCACAAGCAAAACTTTCAGAAGAATTCTTGCCCTGATTATGGCGGCAGTTCTTATTTTTGCAGTAGCAGGTTGTAAAAACAACCCCGGTGCAAAAGGCGAAGATGTTGTTACTCCTCAGAAAAAGGTTGCAATTCTTGTTGCACCCGAAGCACAGTACCCCGAGGATTACAGAGCGGCAAGAGAGCTTGAAGCTGAATACCCCAACTCAATCGTAATCAAGCAGTATGATGACAGCCGCATTCTCAAAGGCGGAGACCCCGGAATCATCACTCTTTCAAAAGAGCTTGCAGCCGACCCTGAAATCGGTGCAATCATTTATGCAAGAGCAACTCAGTATACAAGAAACGCTATTTACAAAGCTAAGGAAATCAATCCTGAACTTATCACTGCCTGCATAGAGCCCGAAGATAACATTGAAGAAATCGCAGAGCTTTCAAACCTTGTTCTCTGTGTTGACTGGTCAAAAGCCGCTGAGGATATTGTTGCACAGGCAAAAGACAGAGGCGCAAAATACTTTATCACCTTCTTTGTTTCACGAACAATGTCAGGCAACAAGCTTATCAGAGATGCGGTAAATGCTATCAAGAACGCTTGTGAAGCTCAGGGAATCAAATTCATCAACGACAGCAGTGCAGATACAAACAGCGTTCAGATTGAAGGCGCACAGAAATACGTGCGCGAAGCTATCGCAAGGCATTATATGAACGGTGATGTAGAAGGCAAGGATGTTGCAGTATTTTCAACAGACAGTGCGGTTCAGTCAACTCTTATTGAACAGGCAAACAAAAAAGGCCTCATTTATATCTGCCCCTCATTCCCCACTGCATACAGCGGTGTAGGCGAGGTTTATGACATTGCGGCACCCGAAAAGACCGCTGATGTTGACGATTATATCAAGAGTGCAAAGGCTGCCGTTGAGGCTGACACAACAGGTCTGGGCAAACTTTACATCTACAAAACTCCCCTTGCAACCATCCTCCTCAGAGGTGCGGTATACAGTACATTCGACCTTCTTAACGGCACAATAACAGCTGAAAATATGGCAGAAAAGGTTACATCAAGAGTTTCCGTTGCCGCAGACAGCAAGGATTTCACCGTGGTTGCATATGGCGATATGACAAATGTATTCAAGGCATATCAGCCCGGATTTGAAGCAATAAGATAATGAGATAACAAGATAAAAACAATCCCCCGAGTCTGAACTCGGGGGATATTTTTGCATTATTTACCTGCACGCAGGTCAACACGTCTGATTTTACCGCTGATTGTTTTGGGAAGTTCATCCCTGAACTCAACGATTCTGGGATACTTATAAGGTGCTGTACGCTCCTTGACGTATTTTTGAATTTCTTTTTTGAGTGCATCGGTTTTTTCCGTTCCCTTTGTAAGAACGATATCCGCCTTAACAACCTGACCTCTGATCTCATCAGGCGCGGCTGAAACTGCACATTCAAGAACATAGGGAAGTTCCATAATAACACTTTCAATCTCAAAAGGTCCGATACGGTAGCCCGATGACTTGATAAGGTCGTCTACTCTGCCTACATACCAGAAGAAACCGTCTTCATCACGCCATGCGGTATCGCCTGTATGGTAGATATCGTCGTGCCATGCTTCTGTGGTCTTCTGCTCGTCATTGTAATATTCCATAAACAGACCGCAGGGTGAACCTGCATCTGTTCTTACAACGATTTCACCGACCTCGCCTACCTTTGCGGTTGTTCCTTCGGATGTAATAAGGTCAACATCAAAAAGAGGACTGGGCTTACCCATTGAGCCTACCTTGATTGATGAACCTACAAAGTTACCGATTGCAAGTGTTGTTTCCGTCTGACCGAAGCCTTCCATAAGTCTTATACCCGTCGCTTTAAGGAACTGCTGGAACACCTCGGGGTTAAGTGCTTCACCTGCTGTTGTAGCATACTTGATGGATTTAAGATCATATTTGGCAAGGTCTTCTTTTATAAAGAAACGATACATTGTAGGAGGTGCACAGAAGGTTGTTATCTTGTGCTTGCCGATAAGTTTAAGGATATCATCGGCAACAAAACGGTCAAAGTCATAGGTAAATATACCTGCTTCGCAAAGCCACTGACCGTAAAGCTTGCCCCAGAGCGCCTTACCCCAGCCTGTATCGGAAATTGTGAAATGCAGACCGTTGGGGTCAACATTATGCCAATATTTAGCCGTGATGAAGTGACCGAGAGGATATCTGTGGCTGTGCATTGCAATTTTGGGGTATCCTGTTGTACCGCTTGTGAAGAACATAAGCATAGGATCATAGCCAAATGCTCCTTCTTCTGCCGAAGGTCTTTCAAACACATCGCTGAATTTACTGTATTCTTCGTCAAAACTGTGCCAACCTTCACGGACACCGTGTGCTATAATCTTGGTTTTGAGAACATCCGCCTTTTCTGCCGCAAGCTCTACCTGATGAGCAACATCACCGTCAGCAGTGCAGACGATTGCACTTATCTGACCTGCATTGAAACGATATTCAAAATCGTGTTCAACAAGCTGATTGGTTGCAGGAACAACGATTGCACCTATCTTATGGAGAGCAAGAATCGAGAACCAGAACTGATAGTGGCGTTTGAGAACAAGCATTACTCTGTCGCCCTTTTTGATGCCGAGAGACTTGAAGTAATTTGCAGTCATCGCTGAATGACGGCTCATATCACCAAATGTGAATCGTCTCTCTGTTCCGTCATTTCCCACATGAAGCATAGCAGTTTTATCGGGACATTTCTTTGCAAGCTCGTCAACAACATCAAAAGCGAAATTGAATTTATCATCATTCTTGAAAGTAATGCCGTTAAGAACTCCGCTTTCATCAACAGTTGTCTCAATAAACTTTGAATAGACGGGATTTTGAAGATTTGCGAGGTCAACATTGGTTGTGCTGGGTGTTTTGATTTCCTCAACATATTCGCTCATTTCAGATGAACCGTCAGGTGAAATAACAATCGCATAGAATTCACATTCCTGACCGCCGACAGCCATTTCATTGTGAGGAACGGATGAGTCAAAATAAATGCAGTCACCTTCGTTGAGAGTTTCAGTTCTGTCACCGATAATCATTTTGAGGGTGCCTCTTGTAACAATATTAATCTCCTGACCTTGGTGTGAAACACAGTGATAAGGAGGGTTCAGAGCCTCTTCCGAATAAGGGATAACAACTCTGAAAGGCTCTGCAATTTTATTCTTAAAGAAGGGTGCAAGGCGATTATATACAAAGCCTTCTCTTCTTGTTATGGGCATTCCTTCGCCCTTTCTTGTGAGAGTGTACTCTGTCAAGCTGGGGCTGCTGCCTTCCATAATATCGGTAATTTCAACATTGCATACCTGCGCAAGTTTATAGATGAAAGTGAAGCTGAAATCTCTGCTGCCTGATTCGTAGTAGCAATATTCTTCTTCGCTCATACCGATTTTTTTAGCCATTTCGCCCTGGGTAAGACCCATATCCAGACGAAGCGCAATAATTCGCTGAGCAACCTCCATTATTTTGTTTTCGACTGAACCCTGACCAAAAGTTATCATCTTTTTCTCTCCTTTCGCTCTGAGGAAAAATAAAAACGCCCCAAAGCAACATTTCTGCTTTGAGACGAGTAAAATCTAACCCGCGGTACCACTCAAATTGCGCTCTTTGCGCCACTCATCGGACTCCAACAAGCCCTATGCCTTAACGCAGCATCTACGGAAACCGTCTACTCATAAAAACTTTCGGGGTTTCGGCTCGGAAGGGATAGCCTTGAAATGCTCTGCTGACGGCTCGCACCAAACGCCGACTCTCTGGAAGCTTTACACTTCTGCTTTCTTCGTCACAGCTTTTACGTGAGTAATGATAACACCGAAAATTAAATTTGTCAACACTTTTTTCAAAAAATCCCTGCGCCGCAAATGACGCAGGGATTAATAATCAGATTATATTTTCAAGACCGAAAAGTAAAATAAGCTTTTCAACGAAATTACCGAATATTATGCTTATCTTATCTCCGAAGGATGTTGTTTCTTCATTCTCGCGGACAGCGACAGTGCCTATATTTGCATCTATGAATGCGGTTTTTGCCTGTACAAAATCTGCAATTTCTTTAACCTCTGCCGCATATGCAGACTTTATTTTATTCACATCATCCGTTCCGAAGGTGTTCCAGCGGATTGCATCTGCAACAACAGATGATTCAAGCTTTTCAGCGTAGTCACCTGTAATGTATTCAGCAGCCGAAGTAAAGGCACTTTCAAACACGGAATTCCACTTATCCTTACAAAGCTTCACAAAATCTGCATTCTTTGCGAGATGATTATAGAATGTGGGTATTTTATCTGCATCGGCACCGCCCCAAAGGGTAACGTTACGAAGATGACTGTGGCAAACTGTCCACTGAGCAGGCTTATTATAATTAAGTCCGTATCTGATTACGTCACAGTTACCAAAGGATTTATCAAAATCCCAGACAGGGCCTGCGTAAAGAGTATCATTGGCAGGTTTATAAAAATAAGTGCTCGTAAGACCTGCATCGTGGTTTGCAACCCATTCATTGAACACATAAGAATCAACAAGTGATTCTATGTTGCAATACTTACCTACGGCATCAAGACCGTCTTTTGCAAAGACTGCATTTTCGAAAAGCTGATAGTAGCTTGCAATGTAAATAACCTCATCTTCCGAAGCGTATTCGGGAGATTTGAAAATAACAGGCTGACTGTTTTTGGTGACAAAACCGCTGATTTCATCGTCATATCTGCCCGGAAGTTCCATTTCAAT
Organism: Acutalibacteraceae bacterium; assembly: GCA_036309745.1. Taxonomy (GTDB): domain Bacteria; phylum Bacillota; class Clostridia; order Oscillospirales; family Acutalibacteraceae; genus CAG-177. The sequence continues at coordinate 159,714 of JAXJTD010000082.1, forward strand.
TATGTATCCGCCGGTAATATCCTTGGGGTTATCGGGAATTTCAACCCATTTTCTTGTACCTTCAAGGTATCCCGAATATTTGCCGTAAACGCCGCCCCTGGGAAGTGCTTCTATATCCACATCGGGGTTTGCTTCTTCGTTAAGGTCTTCAAGATTATCAATATTAACTCTTGTTTTATCAGTTTCAACTCTTGTTGTGATAATATAAGCTCCTTTGTATTCGCCGTTTATATAAACGTCAACAGGCTCAAACTTTGGTGTGTAAGATAAACCTGCATTTTCGGCTACCGTGAAAGCAAGGCTGTTTCTGAGAAGTGAAACATCTGCACGGTTGGCAAGGAGACTCCATTTTTTGCTTTTACCCATACCGAAAAGATTTGCCTTTTCTTCAAGTTTGAGATTATAGGGCTTTTTATCAAGACCCCAGGTAGTGTTGCCTCTGCCCTTTATGTAATCAAGTTCGCCGTCATATTCCACATTACCGTCTGCACCGATAACTGTTATTTCGCCTTTTTCTTTATACTCCTTATCGGCATGCACACTGTCAAGAGAGCCGCTTTCCGTTTCAATAAATACAGAAGAAACATCCGATATTGCAACAATTTTCACCTTGTATGATGCATTGCCGCTTGTGAGAGTGACTTCCGATTTGCCGTCAAGAAAAGCTGCGGATGATCCGCTTGTTATTCTGACACCGTCAGCATACACATCATCGCTTGCAGTAAAATAAATCTTTGCTTCTGCAAGGTTTACCGACTGAGGAATAAAAACATAAGCTCCTCTTTCTGTTTTATACCAGTCAACAGAAAGCTGTGCTCCGTGCTCTTTTTCTTCAACCGTTCCTACGGAAAAAGCGGATATCGCTTCATCTGCGGCAAAGCCGGTCACACCGCAAAATGAAAAAGCGATAATGAAAGCCAATAAAGCAGAAATAATCTTTTTCATAAAAGCACCTCTTTTTTATTTTGAACCGTCTCAGATTTTATTCACAAGATTGAGTGCAACAACAGCCTTCTCAAAGATATCATTGATACCTACAAGGAAGCCTTTGAAAAACTTCACAATTGCGTTGGTCTGAGGAGCATCATTCTGCACCTCGCCTACACCTGCGGTAATTGTTGCGGACTTTGTTTTTGCAAAGTTTACAACAGCTTTAACTTCATCGGCATAAGCTTTTTTGATTTCATTAACATCGTATGTGCCGAAAATATTCCAACGGATTGCATTTGCAACCGCAGAACCCTCAACTGAGGGGGCATACTCGGTTTCTGCCCATTCAATGGTTTCTGCAACTGCTGATTTCATTGCTCCGTTCCATACTGTGTCAAGAACATCAACAAAGCCTTCGTTCTTAGTGATGATATTGAAAACATTGGGCTGTTCATCAATATCCCATTTACCGAAAACTGTGTTTCTGTACATTCTGTTATAGCAAACGGTCCACTTTGAAGGATCATTGTAATTATTGCCGAAGCGTGCTCCTTCGTTGTTGCCGAACGCAATATCAAAATCCCACACAGGGCCGCCGTAGAGAGTTTTGTTTTCACCTTCGGGCTTGTAGAAATATGTGCTGGTAAGACCGCCGTCCATATTTGACGCCCATTCATTGATGAGGTAAAGCTGTGCAAGTGACTGAACATTGCAGTATTTGCCGATTTCAGCCATATCCGCACCTGCATAAACCGCATCTTCAAACTTCTGATAAAGTTCGCTGATATAATCAATCTGTGCCTTTGTTACATATTCGGGTGTTTTCATTGTGAAAGGCTGATCACGGTCAGTAACAAAGCCGCAGGCTTCGTCTGTATATCTGTTGGCAAGCTCCATTTCAATGATGTAGCCGCCTGTGATATCTTCGGGATCGTTGGGAATATCATACCACTTCTTTGTACCTGCAAGAAGGCCTGCATATGTGCCGTAGTAACCTGCCTTGGGATATGTATCAAGGTCGTTTTTGTTGGCATCCTCTGTATTACCTTCAAGGTCTTCAACATCAACGCTTGTGCCGTCAATGCCTACTCTTGTTGTAAGAAGGTATGCACCCTTGTATTCTCTGTTGATATAAACATCAACGGGCTCAAACTGAGGTGTGTAGGGCATACCTGCCGCTTTTGCAGCTTCATAAGCAAGAACATTTCTGATAAGCGATAAATCGGTGTGGTTGGCGATAAGGCTCCACTTCTTTGTTTTTCCCATACCGAAAAGGTCTGTTTTTTTATCAAGCTTTATGTTGTAGGGCTTCTTTTCCATCTGCCAGGTAGAGTTACCTCTGCCCTTGATTTCAAGCGCTCCGTCGTAAAGAACTTTACCGTCAACATCAACGATTTCGATTGTGCCTTCTTCTTCATTGCCCTTTACTGCATGGATATAATCAAGTGAACCCGACTCTGTTTCAATGAAAACAGAAGCCGTCTTGGATTCCTTTATTATTACAACATTGTACGTATTACCGTCTGCAACAATTTCAATCTCGGTCTTGTCACCAAAAACCGTTGCAAGAGTTGCGGGCTCTTTGTAATCAACACCGTCAACTGTATAAGTGCCGGGAATACAGAGCTTTGCTGTTTCATAATCAATTGATGCAGGGATGAAGAAATAATATTTGCCGTTCACACTGTACCAATCGATCTCTCTGCTGTACTCAGCCTCAGCTTCATCATAATTTGCAATGTATGCGGTAACAGGCTGTCCGTCTGCATAACCTATCATTGCAAACGCTGAAAATGCCATAATTCCTGCCAGAACAAACGCCAGAATTCTTTTCATTTTGTTTGCCTCCTTGATTTTGAAATACTTTTATTATCAGCCCACAACCTTCTCAGCGAGCTTGTTTCTGATTAACTGCTGTCTTGCAGATGCCTGCTCTTTGTTTTCGCCCTTAACGGAGAAATAGAACTTCAATTTGGGCTCTGTACCCGAAGGTCTTGCAGCCGCCCATGAGCCGTCCTTGAAATCAAAGATAAGCATATTTTCCTTGGGGAGTCCGTCAATACCCTGAGAATAGTCTGCAAGTCTGTCAAGGTCATCAAAAAGATTTTCGCCGTCTGCCCTGAGTGCTTTCATGGCTGACTGAATCTTTTCTGCGCCTTCCTTGCCTTTAAGCACGAAGGTTTCAAGGCAATCGTAATAGTAGCCGTATTCGGCATAAATTTCGTCAAGTGCCTCTACCAGAGTTTTGCCGTTATTCTTGTGATAAGCTGCCATTTCTGCAATAAGCATTGAAGCTGATACTGCATCCTTATCTCTTGCGTGAGTGCCTGCAAGGCAACCGTAACTTTCTTCATAACCGAAAAGGAAGCTGTATTCGCCGCTCTTTTCCCACTGGCAGATTTTTTCGCCGATATATTTGAAGCCCGTAAGAGTCTGAACGGTTGTTGCTCCGTGCTTTTCAGCGATTGCGGCACCGATACCGCTTGTTACAACAGTCTTTACAACCGCCGCATTTGCAGGCGTTGAATCCTTCTTGAATCTGAGAATGAAATCCATAAGAAGTGCGCCTGTCTGATTACCGGTAAGCAAAACATAACTGCCGTTATGAAGAGCACCTACGCCTACTCTGTCACAGTCAGGGTCCGTGCCGATAACGATATCTGCCCCCTCTTTTTCTGCCTGTTCAAGAGCAAGATTAAGTGCATCTTTCTCTTCGGGGTTAGGTGAGCGTACGGTTGAGAAGTTGCCGTCGGGAAGTTCCTGAGAAGCAACGATGGATACATCCCTGCCTTCAAGTGCCTTTCGCACAGGGATATTACCCGTACCGTGAAGAGGAGTATAAACAATTTTAAGCTCCGAAGGTTCATTGTAAAGGCTCTGTGACTTGACTTCTGCCGTGAAAGCAGCAAGCGTATCATCGCCGATATAAACAAGTCTGCCGTCCTTCTGTGCTTCTGCAAGGTCAGCACAGGGGATATCTCGGATATCGTCAACTGCATTTACATATGCAATAACTTTATCCGCATACTCGGGAACAAGCTGACAGCCTTCACTGTCATAAACTTTATAACCGTTGTATTCTTTTGGGTTATGGCTGGCAGTAATAACAATACCTGCCGTACACTTATGATATCTTACCGCAAAGGAGAGAACAGGAGTAGGCATAAGAGCATCAAAAAGATACGCCTTGATACCTGCTTCGCAAAGAACGCCTGCCGAAACCTCTGCAAAAAGCTGAGAATTATTTCTTGAATCATATGCAATAGCAACAGACTTTTCGCCCTCATAATTAGCATTGAGATAATCCGCAAGACCTTTTGTTGCCTTTGAAACAGTATATCTGTTCATTCTGTTGGGGCCTGCACCCATAACACCTCTGAGACCGCCGGTACCGAATTCAAGCTCTTTATAGAATCTGTCTTCAAGCTCTGCTTTATCGGTTATAGCTTCGAGTTCTGCTTTTGTTGCCTCATCAAATGTAAGCCAGTATTCATAATTGTTCATTTCAATCTCTCCTTATCTGTCAAATCCGAGTGTAATTATTTCAAACGGTGAATAGGAAATCTTATCTGTTTCACCGATTTTATCCTCAATCAAATTGAGAACATCTGCCTTCTGAGGAAGTGTAACCTCTCCCCTTTCGCCGTTTTGCTCACAAAGACGGACAATTATTCTGCCGCCATCCTCAGAAAGCTTTACGGCTTGAAGCCAAAGGGGTCCGAAATCCGGAAAATCAGACTGAACATCAGCCTTTCTCAGAGGTATATTATATTCAAACGCCTTTCTGTTTATCCCTGCCGATACGGCATCCCCTCTGTGGGGATAAATCATATAACAGAAGCTGTGCTCACCCATATCCGATGTGGGGTCGGGTCTTATTGTTGAGCGCAGAAGCGAAAGTGCCATTGTGTTGTTCAGTGCCGAAACGCCGTATTTACCCTGATTAATCAGTGCAACTCCGCCGCCCTGCTCCGCCATATCGCACCATTTATGGTGACAAACCTCAAAGCGAGCCTGCTGCCAGCTTGTGTTGCGATGTGTTTCACGTCGGATAATTCCTGCCGACGTATCGCATATCAACTCTCTTGAAAGCACGTTGCAACCATATTCCGCCTTGACAAGCTTATGCTTTTCGTGCCAGTCAACATTATTCTCAACTTCAATTCCTCTGGACCGGCGGAAAAGACGGATTATCATCTGCCACATACTGTTATCCGTTCTGAATGTAACCGAAAACTCGGCACACTCTCCGTCAGCTCCGATAAATTCAAGGGGTTGTACAACGGGCAATTCGCAGGGTCTGTCCTTATAGTTAGGTAAAATATCCCACGCATCATAATTTCCGGGAGTATCGTGATACATTTTCAGCTTGTTGAAATCTCCGTCTGCCCATTCACGGCAAAGCTCTTTATCGTAAAGCGAAACTATGCTTCCGTCGTCAGCAAACTCCAATATATAAAACGGAGTTTCAGCCTTGTTTCCGCTGACGGTTATCCACTCGCCCTCAAATTTTTCTTCTGTAATTTCTCCGCAGGACAGAGCATCTGTACCGGGCACTGCATAAAATCCTTTTATACCTTTTCTTGTAACACTGCCGTTTTCAGACGGTATAAAAGTCAGTTCATCTCGCCTGAAATTAAGCGTGTTGAAGTATTTGCTTCCATTACCGAGAATTTCAAGAAGTTCTCTCTCGCACCACTCATAATCCTCTGTCGCATCACGGCAAACGGGAGTTATATGACTGCCAGGAAGAATATCGTGGAACTGATTTATCATCAGCTTTTTATAAACTTCTCTTATTTTTTCAGCAGGATATTCAAATCCGTTTTGCATTCTCAGAACGCTGATAAGCTCTGCATCACGAAGCATGAATTCAAGTCTTCGATTGTATTCTTTAAGCTTTGATTTTGTTGTGAATGTACCTCGGTGCATTTCAAGGTAAAGCTCGCCGTCCCAGACCGCAAGCTTATCATTTCCGTCAAAGTTCTTTGAAAGAAATTCTTTTGCGGTGATATGCTCTGTTTCAGGCATAACCGAAAGCTTTTCAAAGCGGTGCATAATTTCAACCATTTCTTCCGTCGCACCGCTTCCGCCGTCTCCGTAGCCAAACATTTGCAGAGTCTGTGCACTTTCATTCTTATCCTGGTAAGCATCCCAGTTTTCCTGAATCTGACTTGGCATATTCCACGAAATAAAGTGTGTAGGCGGTACGCAGGCATAAACCTGAGAACCGTCAATGCCGCGCCATATAAAATTATTATGCGGAAAACGGTTTGTATCATTCCACGTTGACATCTTGTTGGAAACAAAATAGTCAACACCGCTTTTTTTCAGAATCTGAGGAAGAATCCAGCTGTTGCCGAAAACATCTGGCAGCCAGCAGTTATTCACCGTCAGCCCGAATTTCTCTCTGAAATAGCTCTGGCCGTAAAGACACTGTCTTATAAGGCTTTCACATGACGGTACATTGCAATCAGGTTCAACATACATTGCACCCACAGGCTCAAATCGGCCTTCTGCAATGCGGGCTTTAAGTTCCTCGAATATTTCGGGATAATATTTTTCAACCGTTTCATAGGTATATGCCTGAGTGTGTGCATATCTGAAATCGGGGTATTTATCCATAAGGCGAAGCTGAATAAGCACTGTTCTGAGATTTTTCTGAACCGCGTGAATTCTTCGCCAGTAGTAAGCAATGTCAAGGTGTGAATGCGCAACAAGTGCAACATTGCCGCTTCCTCTGTAACTCTTGTTTGAGAAGATATTTTTGTCTATGTATTCCGAAGCTGCTTTCACATCTTCGTCCCGCACATCATCAAAATCAATAAGATTGAGCGCAAGATCCAATTCACGGATGACAAACCCGGAAAATTCTTCACTGAAAGCTTCGCTCAGAGCCGCATCCAGAAGCATTTCTATATCGTAGACCAGAGACTGTACATTCTGATTGACCACAGAAATATAACCGCCCTCAAAAATCTGACGGCAACCTCTGACGCTGAGGCTTTCGGGATTTCTCTCATCATCGGGCTTCGAACGGTTATAGCCCATAATTTCAAAGCTCAGCTTTCTGCCTTCAACATAATCGGAAAGGTCAAGCCTTTCTCTGTTGGGGTCAATGCCGCCGACGTAAACACCGTTTACCCTGACTATCATCTCAGCGGCGGTTTTAAGCGAAAAGCAATATTTTTTGCCTGCAAGATGCTCGGGAAGCTCATACTCCGCTTTTATGAATGCCGTACCGTCAGGTGTAAAATACATATCGCCTTTGCTCAGCGGTCTGTAATCCTCGTCATAATATTCAAAATTCATCTCGGAAACCTGACGGGCATCCCTGATCATAAATGTTGTAATTTCATTTTTTTCACTGTAAATATGCCGTTTAAGCCATCCGAATCGCAGATTAACCCATTCTTCGGGCCGCATACTTCTTCTGACTACCTTGATATGTGCCATAATTCACCTCACACATCCTGAAAATAAGGCTTTTTACGTATTCCGATAACCTTGACGGTCTGTTTAAGATCAGCCTTGATGCGCTGTTCGATCCAGGCAAGACAACGGTCAAGAATAAGACACTTTGAACACTCACCCTGCAAAAGCACAGTAACTTCATTGCCATCCTGCTTCACAAATGTAATTTCTCCGCCATCGCCTTGGAGTCTGGGGCGTATGTAACCATTGATATACTCTTCCACAAGAGTACCCCCTTGTATAAATATCCATTTTGTATTATATCATACATGCAATCAGTGTATCAATAATAAAATGCAAAAAAATACATAATATTTAAGTTTTTTATCTTCCAATACTGCACTGTGTATGTTATGATATAATCAAGAAAATGTGGGGGTAAAGTATTATGTTTGTTGTTACCGGAAAACAGATGTATCAGGCGGAATGCAGTGCCGTAAAAAGAGGCATTTCCTTCCCTCAGCTTATGGAAAATGCAGGTCAGGCCTGCGCAAAGATAATAAAAAACAAATTTGCAATAAGCAGGGACAACAGAAAAAATGTGCTTGTCATCTGCGGTAAAGGTAAAAACGGCGGCGACGGCTTTGTTATTGCCCGTGCACTGTGGGAACAGGGCTGTAAGGTAACGGTTATGCTTGCCTGCGGTGAACCCAAAGCGGCAGATGCCATTGATATGTTTTCACTCATTGAAGCGGCAGGTATTGATGTTATAAGATACGACAATAACCTTACTCTTCACAGACCCGTTCTCGAGCAGGCGGATATCATTGTTGAAGCTGTTTTCGGCACCGGATTTTCAGGCACTCTCAATCATTCACTCAGTGTGCTTGCCCAGGCTGTAAATGCCGCCAAAGGTAAGGTTATATCAATCGATGTGCCTGCGGGTGCAGATTGCGATAAAGCCACCGTATCGGGCGTATGCTTCAAAGCGGATATAACGATTGCCATTTCAGCTTATAAACCCATTCACATTATGAAACCCTGCAACAAATACTGCGGCAAAATTTATGTTGCGGATATCGGTATAAATGAAAGTGATTTTAGAAATCTTGACGGATTGACCTGCGTTACCTATGGCACAAAAGAGGTCCGCAATATGTTGCCGAAAAGAAAACCCGTTTCAAACAAAGGCACCTACGGTCATGCACTTTGCGTATGCGGAAGTATGAGGATGACAGGTGCCGCTTACCTCGCCGTCAGCGGTGCACTTCGCTCAGGAGTCGGACTTGTAACCGCCGCTTTCCCTCAGAGTGCATATGCGGGAATTGCACCAAAACTTACAGAATCTCTCCTTCTTCCTCTTGAATCGAATTTTGAAGGAACCTTCGCATACTCCGCAATGGCAGATATTATTGAAGCTTCAAAAAGAGCAAGTGCTGTACTTATCGGATGCGGATTGGGCTTCAACAAAGATACAACAACCCTTGTTCACAATCTTATCAAAGAAATAAAATCACCGATTATATTGGATGCAGACGGAATAAATGCACTGAGCACAAATATAGATATATTGAAAGATGCTCAGGCACCTGTTATTCTTACTCCCCATCCCGGAGAAATGAGCCGTCTGTGCGGAAAAACCGTTGCGGATATTATTGCAAACCCCATAGGCACTGCTGATGATTTCGCAAAAAAATACGGAGTTACCGTTGTGCTGAAAACAGCAAACACCGTTGTATGCAGCAAAGATTCGCCTGCGGTTTATGTTAACACCACAGGTAATTCGGGTCTGTCCAAAGGAGGCAGCGGAGATTTGCTTGCAGGTATGACCGCTTCCTTCGTTGCACAAGGTATGATTCCCCATAACGCGGCAGTTGCGGCGGTTTATCTTCACGGCCTTGCGGCAGATATTGTTGCTGAAAGAACTTCAATGCGCGGAATGTTGCCGAGTGATGTGCTTAACTTCCTGCCTGAGCTTTTTTCAAAATTTGAATAGCAGGTGATTTTTTTGAAAAAAGCGTTTTCTCTTTTTGCCGTAATTCTTGTTATACTTGCGGCAGGATGTGAAAAACAAAGCAAAACCGACAGCTCCCCTCCCCCTGCACCGACACAATTCAACTCTCTTGTTACCATTACATACGGTAAGACCGAAATGACAGCTCAGCTTACACAAAATAACGCAGAAGAATTCACCATAAAATTTCTGACCCCCGACGCACTTTCTCCTCTTCTTCTCGAATATAAAAACAGTCTGTGCAAGGTTACATATAACGGGCTCACATTCGAGGCAGATATAAACCGCTTTCCCCAGACGGAAGCGGGCGCATTGCTCACAGACGCACTGTCCGATGCGGTTCAGGGAATGAATCTGCAAACCACATACAATGACGGTATATGGACATACACCGGTACGGGAGAAAGAGGCACATTCACACTGACCCGAAACGGAGAAACCGGACAATGGATTGATTTCAATGTCAGCGGTGCTGACCTGAAAATAGTATTCAGCGAATTTAAATAATAAAGGATGTTTTCCATGATGTATTCAAAATGCTTCCCTGCCTGGGGACCTTACAGCAAAAAATATATGGGTATTTCAAGAATTGCCGACCACAATTTTGCAAAGGGTGTACGCTTTGACGTTACGGTTGCACCTGCAATATTCGGCGGCGATATCAAAGTACCTAACACCACTCTGCCTTCGGGCTGCCATCCCTGGCGTTGCAGCAGTGACTATTCCGTTTTCACTTACAGATATGACCTTGAATGGAAAGACAGGGTGTACGCCGAGGTTTCGTATGTAAAGATTGATGATGAAAGCACACTGATAAGAACGAAACTTGTGAATAATACGGAAATTATGCAGAACTGCGTAATTAACTTATTCGAATCAATCGAGTATCCCGAACCGTCATACTGCAAACTTACACTTCCTGAAAACTGCGATTTTAAAAAGGCAACCGATTACGACAGCTATAAATATGCCGTAACCCGACCATGGGATGAACAGAATGCAGACGGTTATAAAAAAGGTGAATTTGCGGATAACAGATTCACCGGAGGCTTCGGTCTCGGTGACAGAGCAGGCAAATGGCATATGCCCCACAGATACCTGCCTCCATTCGGCTGTGAAAAGGGCGACAGTGCCGCATTCACAATTGATGTCACAAACGAATACACAAACCCCGTTCTTGCAATAAGATACAGAACATCCGGCATTCATTATGAGCAGGGCAAAATGGTTGGTGTCAATATCACTGCCGGAAACACAGTTGCATCGTTCCTTATGAACGGCAAAACACAGCTTGATTTTGAACCTGCCGATGAACCCGTAACAAAATATTTTGAGATTGGTGAAATCTGCAAAGGCGATTTCAGCTTCTCTCTTGAAGCACTCGGCACGGGCGGAATTGAATTTGACTTCTTCTGCATATGCGAAAAAGACAATTTCTGCAACATAAAAACAGAAATGACTGCTTATGATTTCATGCCTGAATACGAAGTAGCGGAATGTGCAGACGGCGGATACATCACATCCTGTAAATACGCAGATGTTGAAGGAACTTTTCATCTGCGCACTTTCAACAACAACACCCGTTTCCGAAAAATAGAAACAGGCGCTCTTGAAGACTGTATGACTGCAAGGCTTTCAAACTCCGACCCTACCTTTGACGATGTAACTGAAAGCTTTACAGGTGCATTCAGCCGCAAACACAGTGATGACGGATTTTTCCTCAACTCAATAATTCATACAATTTTTGTTGACCCAGACAGTGAACATATTGAATATGCGGTTATTTCAAAGGGAAATACCGAATACAAAACAGCCGAAGAATACGAGAAGTTATATGAGGAAAGAATGGGTGAAACACCTGAAATTTCTCTTAACAAAGACGGTCGCGGTTATGAACTGAGCAACGAAATTCTCAGGGCTACGGCAATGATAAACACCGTTTATCCCATATACAAGCACGGCGAATACATCATTCATCACACTCCCGGAAAGCGTTGGGACTGCCTTTACACCTGGGATTCGGGCTTCATCGGTCTTGGTATGATTGATTATTCCGAAGCCTTTGCCGAATATATTCTGGACACTTACCTGAGTGACGAAAGCAACCCCGACTATGCATTCCTGCATCACGGTTCTCCCGTACCCGTACAGATGTATCTGTATCTTGAACTGCTCAAACGCAGAAACGATAAGGCTAAGCTCCTTGAAATGTATCCCAGAGCCAAGCTTTATTATGATTTCCTTGCAGGCAAGGTAAGGGGTTCAACAACCGCTAAATTCAAAAGCGGACTAACAACAACCTACGATTATTTTTATTCATCAAGCGGTATGGACGATTATCCTCCCCAGGTTGCAATGATGGACAGAAACATCCGCGACACATCGGCACCGGTTATATCTACATCTCAGGTTATAAGATGCGGAAAAATTCTGCGGATGATTGCATCAAAGCTTGGAAAAACCGATGATGTAAGCGTTTATGATGCTGATATTTCAAGGCTTACCGATGCCCTCACAAAATATTCGTGGGATAAGGAAAGCGGATATTTCAGCTATGTTCTTCACGATGAGAATTATAATCCCACAGGCTTTATGCTTGCGGAAGACGGCGAAAATCTTAACAAAGGTCTTGACGGAATTTACCCCATCATAGCAGGTGCATGCAACGACGAGCAGAAAAACGCTATATTGAATCATCTTCAAACCGAAGGCGAAATGCTCTGCCCGTACGGTATAAGTGCTGTTGATATGACTGCCGGATATTTTATGGTCAACGGTTACTGGAACGGAAATGTATGGTTCCCCCATCAGTGGTTCATATGGAAAGCTATGCTTGACCTTGGCGAAAGCGATTTTGCATATACAATCGCAAAGCTTGCTCTTGACATCTGGAAGCGTGAGGTTGATTATTCATATTATACTTTTGAGATGGTCAATGTTGTAACAGGCAGAGGCGGCTGGTTCCACAATTTCGGCGGACTTTCAACACCCATAACAATGTGGGCAAACGCATATTTCAAGGCAGGCACATTCAACACAGGTTTTGATATTTGGGTTGACAATGCGGTTTTCAGTGACAGCAACAAGAAATTTGAAGCACAAATCACCTGCTTCGGCAAAAGCAAAAAATCAACCGTTATTGCAACCATGAACGACTGTGACTGCAAAATTTACAAAGTTTACCTTGACGGAAAAGAAATTTCATTCAACGAAAGATTCAAAGGCACTCTTGAAATTTCTCTTTCGATTGCAGATAATGAAGTTCATACAATTACAGTAGAATAAGAAAAAGCACCGTACCCGGCTGAGTACGGTGCTTATTTTATATGCTGAAAATTCTTGAAATTATCAATCTGAATCTATCAAACAGTAACTCTATTAATCTGTCAAGAGTAATTACATTGCTGGTGTAAAATGCTCTTTTCATACAGTCACCGCAGTTACCGCAGATACATCTGCTTATGCGCATACCTTCCGCAGCATCATATTCAAAATCAGACCATTCTCCGTAGCTGTGACCCGTTGCTTTCAGAACACGCTGTGCTTCAATCCTGCCGCATTGAGTGCAGTATATTTTTTCACTGCCGTTTTCGGTACAGGTTGCCTCTGTTCCTTCTGCTTCAAGCTGATGATTGCATTTTGTAAAAGCCTGAATGTAGAAATTATGTACACCCTGATAAGAAGCCGCCTTCCAATTATTGCCCGTACCAAAAATATCAATAAAGCTTTCGCCTTCACGGCTGCTGTACGCCAGACCGTCAACGGTATTATTCTCAACAGGGACATATGTTATTCCGTTGGGATTATAGTATCTCACCACAACCGAAAATATTTCGCCCGGTTCAAGGTCAACGGGAGAATCAAGATAAACGGTATGATAACCTTCGTTACTGATAACCGTTTCCACGGAACAGGCTTCCGTGCCATTTATGGGTGATGTATAGCCGGCTTTTAAATTTTTATAAACCGTGGCTTTCATCTGAATATCACTGCCGTAAGTCTGCACTGCTATTGCCGAAAGACTTTCGTGCCCCTTTGCCGTGAACACATTTGCTACCTGTAAAGGAGCTTTAATACCAAGTGCACTGTACCACTCCGCACCGTTGTAGGTGTAGTTTCTGTAATAATCATCCGACTTCTGCACGGTAAACCCTGCAAACATAGAAAGAGATGCATCATAATAAGATATGCGGAAATATCCGCTGTCGCCCCAATAGGAAGTCCAGCTGTTTTTGCAAATCCACGCACCGTTGCCTGACGGTTTGCAGGCAGAGCCGAATTTTGAGGCGGAATAGTTGTCATCCCAGCCCACAACAGTAATCTGGTGGTTTGTTCCTGGTGTCTGAGTGCAATAGGAAGCGGTTGAGTAGTTATAGCAATTATCGTCATAATAGAACGCAGCTGTTACCGAACCGTGGTCTAATATCCACTGCTTGATATCTTCTGCTGTTGTAAGTGACTGAGCTGATTCAATTATAACCCCCGCAGATGTGTTATATCTTTCACTCTCGGGATAATTACCCATATTTTCAAGACTTCCGTCATAAAACGGAAAATCACTTTCATTTGCGGCTCCCGTCCATCTTGCAAGGGACGCAGCCGATATCTTCCAGTTTCCGCCGCGAAGATAAGGCTCTTCAACATAATATCCGTCACCGTATGCAAGGTCATTTTTATTTTCCGCGCGTCCCATACCTGCAAACCAGGTGTGATGTGCCTCTGAAAAATCAGCCTGAGAAAGCGTTTTATAACCCTTTGCAATACTGTCACTTTCCATAAGACTCATTGCCGCAAACGCCCAGCAAACACCTGATTCACCCTGACTTTTCACTCTTGTTACAAGACCCGAATTCACTGCGTTATATGATGACGGCAGAATTGCTCTTCTGCGAGCAAAGCTTTCTTCGGGAACCACTTCATTACCGTTTTCATCAACGTATCTGTAAGCGATCACATCACCGTCACTGCCTGTATTTTCAACATAGATATATGAAAATTCGTTTTCATAAGATGCACTGACAGAAAAAGAAACACAAGAAAATATCAGCAAAACAGATAACAGCATTGCCGTAAGCTTTCTCAAAATCTTTTTCAACGAATATCATCTCCGTTTTTATTTTTCGGTATCTGATACCTTTATTATAGCATCTGAATATAATAAAGTAAAGGACAGGCAAAATGAAATTTTTTGCTCCCCGATTTCAAATATACGATTAATTTGCCTGCCGTGTGTCAAAAATAGTTGTGAGATAACTTGGCAGCGATATGCTGCAATGGAGAGTGATAATTTTGACCGTTAAGCGGGGAGAAATTTATTATGCAGACCTGAGCCCTGTTATAGGCTCAGAGCAAGGCGGCACAAGACCTGTTCTGATTGTTCAGAATGATGTAGGCAACAAATTCAGCCCTACCGTTATTGCCGCCGCAATAACAAGCCAGCGATTCAAAACAAGTCTGCCCACACATATCCGTGTCAATGCCGACGGCTGCGGACTTGCCAAGGATTCAATAGTTCTGCTTGAACAGGTACGTACCCTCGACAAGAAAAGACTTCGTGAGAAAATGGGCATTCTTGACGAAAACGATATGACCAGAGTTGACAGAGCACTTTCCGTGAGCCTCGGTATTGGTCTGGCGGAATAAAAAGCAAAAGACTAAGCGGGATGTTTTCATCCCGCCGTTTTTATTTTTACTTGACGACAATAAGCTTAATCTTCCCGATATGTAATCAAGCTGGGCAATTGACTTTTAAAGGCAAACGGGATATAATGTCATAAAATGGAGGTGCACGATGAAAAAGATTAAATTAGTGCTCATATTTTTAGTTCCGTCGGTATGCATCATCGGTGTATGGTACAAAATTCTCACTATGCCGGATATACCCTATCCGTTCCTTCAGGGAATGATATACACCCTTATCATGCTTATATTTATGTGGTTCGCTTTGGGAATGCCAAGGCCTCAAAAGCAGAAAAGTGTTGACGAAATTATTAAACATCTCATTTCCGTTGGTTTTTCATCAAAATATCCTGAACAAAACAACGGAGCACAAAATGGCTTTGCTTACGAAAAAGACGGTGTTGTTTTTGAATTTATGACTTTTGATTCATCGTCTATCGCATCAAAATTTTATAATCAAAAATCTGCAGAATTGGATAATCCCGAAAGCTATATAATTTACAGTCAGAATATCAATTCTGCAAAATATCAAAAACATACAGTAAAAACAGAAAAAAATTACAACTGCATAATAGCCAAGGACTCAACAGTTATACATGTAAATTCCGACACAGAAAATGCAGGTTTAGCTGAAAAGATTTTAAAAGAAATCCGTCACTAAGAGGTATAGGAAATAATGAAAGGTTTATCAAGAGCACATTATATGCCGCCATCACCCCGAGCACCTGCAAAATGGGATTTGAAGGGCGTTATAAGGCTCATTGTTGTTCTTCTGCTTTTTGGTTTATTTATAATGATAGTACTTGAACTGACAACCAAGCCTAAAACGCCTGCAACATCCGAACAAGTTTGGAACGCGATAGCTGCACAGGGATATGAACCGCAGGATATTACTGAACTGTATTACGAAAGTGATCCAGGGTTCAAAAGCGTTCTCAACAAGTGCACATCATTTAACAAAGATGATATACATTTTGAGTTTTTCGATTTTAACAATAACAATAGTGCAATCAATATATATTCACAGGTATACCAAAAGGTAAGTTACAAATACAATGACCCGTACAGCATTGAAATCGAACATCAAATGGCTAATTTCACAATTTATTCATTGGACTCACTCGGCAAATATAACGTTGCAATTTATGTTGGCAACACAGCTGTTTATGCGTATTGCGATTCGGAAAATAAGCTTGAAATCAACAAAATCCTTGATACAATTGATTACCTGAACCCATAAAAAAACCTCCCGTAACGGGAGGTTTTCGCATTATTTAACAGGAACAAGCTTTTCTTTGCCGCCCATGTAAGGACGGAGTGCAACGGGAATATTCACGCTGCCATCTTCGTTAAGGTTGTTTTCAAGAAATGCAATAAGCATTCTGGGAGGTGCAACAACGGTGTTGTTGAGTGTATGTGCGCAAAATATTTGCCGTCCTTACCGTTGACTCTGATTTTGAGTCTGCGTGCCTGAGCATCGCCGAGGTTTGAACATGAACCAACCTCAAAATATTTCTTCTGTCTGGGTGACCATGCTTCAACGTCAAATGACTTGACTTTAAGGTCTGCAAGGTCGCCTGAGCAGCATTCAAGAGTTCTGACGGGAATATCAAGTGAACGGAAAAGGTCAACAGTGTTCTGCCACAGCTTTTCAAACCACATCATACTGTCTTCGGGCTTACATACAACAATCATTTCCTGCTTTTCGAACTGATGAATTCTGTAAACGCCTCTCTCCTCGATGCCGTGCGCACCCTTTTCCTTACGGAAGCAGGGAGAATAGCTTGTAAGAGTATGAGGAAGTGTATCTTCGTTAACGATGGTGTCGATATACTTACCGATCATTGAGTGCTCGCTTGTACCGATAAGATAGAGGTCTTCACCCTCAATCTTATACATCATAGCATCCATTTCAGCAAAGCTCATAACACCTGTTACAACATTGCTTCTGATCATAAAGGGAGGCACACAATAAGTGAAGCCTCTGTCAATCATAAAATCTCTTGCATATGAAATACAAGCAGAATGAAGGCGTGCAATATCGCCCATAAGATAGTAGAAGCCGTTACCTGCAACATTTCTTGCAGCATCAAGATCAATGCCGTTGAAACGCTCCATAATCTCTGTGTGATAAGGAATTTCAAATTCGGGAACAATGGGTTCACCGTATTTTGTTACCTCAACATTTTCACTGTCATCCTTACCGATAGGCACACTGGGATCGATGATATTGGGAATGATCATCATTATCTTGTTAACCTTTTCGGCATACTCAGCTTCAAGCTTTTCGCACTCTGCAAGTCTTTCGGAAAATTCTGTTACCTTTGACTTTGCTGCCATAGCTTCCTCTTTTTTGCCCTGAGCCATAAGCGCACCGATTTCTTTTGAAACCTTGTTACGGTTAGCTCTCAGGTTATCAGCCTCTGTCTTGACAGCTCTTGACTGTGCATCAAGCTCGATAACTTCGTCAACCAGTGAAAGCTTGCCGTCCTGGAACTTCTTCTTTATATTTTCCTTAACGATATCCGGGTTTTCTCTGAGAAATCTGATATCAAGCATTTTTTTCAACTCCTAAAATTTATACTGCTATTTTAATCCAACTTTGATAAAAAATCAACAGCTTCTGCAACATATTTATCGTCTGCAAGTTCGATGGCACCCTTATCAACAAGGTTTGCTGTTTTGGGGTCAATGGGAAGCTTTGCAAGAACGGGCACGCCAAGTTCAGCCGCAATTTCATCGATTTTGCTTTCACCGAAGATTTTGTATTCCTTGCCGCAATCGGGGCACACGAAATAACTCATATTTTCAACAAGACCGAGAACGGGAATATTCATCAGCTTTGCCATATTGAAAGCCTTCTTGACAATCATTGTTACAAGATCCTGAGGTGTTGTGACAATAACAATACCGTCAACGGGAAGATTCTGGAATACCGTAAGAGATACATCACCTGTTCCGGGAGGCATATCAACAAACATATAGTCAACATCACCCCAGGCAACATCCTTCCAGAACTGCTGGATAACACCTGAAATCACGGGACCTCTCCACACTACGGGAGATTCCTCGTTTTCAAGAAGAAGGTTGATTGACATAATCTTTATGCCTGACTTGCTTTCTTCGGGAAGAAGTCCGCTTTCATCAGCCTTTGCTCTCTCTTTGATTCCGAATGATTTGGGAATTGAGGGACCTGTTATATCCGCATCAAGAACGGCACAGGAATTACCTCTTGCCTGCATTGCACTTGCAAGCATTGAAGTCACAAGTGACTTACCTACACCGCCTTTACCGCTGACAACACCGATAACTTTTTTTACATTACTGAAAGGACCGCAGGGTATTCTCATATCCTGTGCTTCTTTTCTTGAATCGCAATTACTTGCGCAACTTGAGCAGTTGCCGCTGCATCCTTCACTCATAATTTTATATCTCCTATTTTAAATTATTACATATATAGCATATCCCAAAGCATAAATTACGGGCATATGAACAACATAAATCAAAAGGGCATTTCTGCCAAGGAAAGAAAAAAATGAAATCCTTTTTTTCCTGCTCCAATCGGGATATCCTTTCTGTGACAGATATATGCCCGAAAAAACGCCCGAAAAAAAAATAAAAATCTGCGGAAACAGAGGAAAATAATCCGCTGCGGTGAAATCTTTTGTATGAATACCGAGAGGCATTAAAATGTTTGATTCGTAAAGCGACGGTGGCAATGTGAATAAAAAAAGCTCACCGTAGCTGAGAGTGCCCTTTTCGATGCCGCTTGTGAATGCATAAAGAACCGCACACACAATAATACCCGCAAAAGGCATTATACTGAAAAGCGGTTTTGACAAAAGCGAATAAAACAAAACCGAAACGGCAAGGAAATGAAGAATTCCGAAATATATTTCACATCCCGTAAATCCGACAGCAGGCATAATCAGAGTTGTGACAAGAGTCATACCCAGAGCAATACCCAGAAGTATCAATCCTCTTTTTGTATTATTTTTCGAAAATGTGCAGGACATTCCGCAGATGAAAATAAATACTCCTGCAAAAAGCGGCTGAACAGGCATAAAGAACTCAAAAAGTTTCATTGCCGCTTCATTCTCAAAAAATGTGCCGAACAGATAAAAACCGTGATAAATGATCATACACAATACAGCAAAGCCACGGATTTCGTCTATGAAATGTATTCTGTTTTCAAGGCTCTGCCCACGTTTCATAATTTCACCTCATATTATTTTATCATAAAGTACCGAAAATGCAAGGGTTTATTGACTTTATTATGCTTTTGTTTTAAAATAAGTATAACTGTTGCGGCAAATAAATTAATCGGAGATTGCTATGATTGATAAAATCAGAGAACTGCTCTTTAAGATTTTTAAAAAAGAAAGCTTTTCAGGCAGAATAATTGATAAACTTTTCACAAAAGAAATTGTGACTTATATCTTTTTCGGCGTGATGACAACTGTTGTAAACCTCATCACGTTCTATATTTTCAAGCGTCTTTTTATTTCAATCGGTTGGGAAGGCATTTTCAATACCGTCATTCCCGAAGGTTCATCGCTTCATAAGCTTTTTATCGGCGGTACGGATTACCTTGACGCAAACTTCATCGCATGGATTGTGGGTGTTGTTTTTGCGTTTGTAACAAATAAGCTCTGGGTATTTGATTCAAAAAGCTGGGCGCCTTCCGTGGCAGGCAAGGAATTCACAGGCTTTATGGGTGCAAGAATCTTTTCATTTGTGATTGAAACAATTTCACTTTTTGTGCTTGTAACACTGCTTTCAGTCAACGATTTTGTGGCAAAAATCATTGTGGGGATAGTAGTTGTCATAATAAACTATATTTTCAGCAAGTTGATTATATTTAAGAAAAAGAGTGAAACAAAAAAATGATTGAAATTATAAGGAAAACATCCGATGATATAGAGTTAGTCCGTAAAGATATAGAACCCTACTTTTGCTATTATGATACGGATTACTGTAATTTCATAACAGACGAAATTATTTCCTGCTGCAAAAAAGAATTTATGGAATGCGCAAATTTTATAGCTTGCTATGAAAAAGTCCCCGTAACGATTGCCGGCGGCATTGTTGATCTTGGATTCAAGATATTTTACAGCCATTCACTTGCAAAAAATCTTTCGGGATGTGATTACGCTTACATAATGGCGGCTACAACAGGAATTGAATCAGGCAGGCTTCTTGAACGTAACTTCACTGTTAACCCGCTTAAAGGTCTGGTTACCGATTGCATAGGTTCGGCAGCAATTGAAGCATTCTGCGATAAAATCAACCTTTCTTTGGGAGATACCGATTATCTCCGCCCCCGATTCAGCCCCGGCTATGGCGACCTTATGCTCGAATATCAGAAAGATATTGTTGAATTTTTGCAGACCAAGAAAAATATCGGTATGGGGCTTACCGAAAGCCTGATGATGGTACCCGTAAAATCCGTTACTGCAATTATAGGCATAGGCAAAGAAAAAAACAGTTGCACAGGTCCGGGCTGTATGATTTGCAAAAACGATAACTGTCCTTACAGATAAGAGGAATTATATATGAACATTCTCGAAAAAATCAAAACATCAATTACATACTGTGACGGCGGTGCAGGCACTCTTCTGCAATCCTGGGGTCTCAAAGCAGGAGAAAAGCCCGAAATGTGGAATATTACAAACACTGACAGAATTATTGAAATGCACCGTCTTTACCTTGAAGCAGGTGCTCAGATTATAACATCCTGCACTTTCGGCGCAAACAGATTCAGGTTTGACAACCTTGAAGAAATTATCACCGCCGCTGTCAAAAATGCCAAAACAGCCTGTGAGGGCTTTGACGCATATGTTGCTCTGGATATCGGCCCTACGGGCAGAATGCTTGAACCTCTGGGAGACCTGAAATTTGAAGATGCAGTTTCCGTTTTCGGTGAAGCCGTAAGAATAGGTGCAAAAGCAGGTGCCGACCTTGTGCTGATTGAAACAATGAACGACAGCCTTGAAGCAAAAGCGGCTGTACTTGCAGCAAAGGAAAACTGCGATTTACCCGTTTTCGTAACCTGCGTTTATGACGAAACAAAGAAGCTTATGACAGGCGCAAATCCCCAGGCAATGATTGCAATGCTTGAAGGTCTGGGTGCAGATGCAATAGGCATAAACTGTTCACTGGGTCCACGCCAGATGCTTGAAATTGTTCCTGATTTTGCAAGGAATTCAAGTGTTCCCATTATCGTAAATCCCAATGCAGGTCTGCCCAGAACAGAAAACGGCAAAACCGTTTTTGATGTTGACCCCGATGAGTTTTCAGACATAATGTGCGAAATTGTAAAATCAGGTGCAACAATAATCGGTGGCTGCTGTGGCACAACTCCCGAACACATTGCAAAAACTGTTAAAAAAACAAAAAATCTTCCTTTTATACTTCCCGAAAAAAAGAAACACACCGTTATTTCATCATATACCCACGCTGTGAAAATCGGTGATGTTCCCGTTATTATCGGCGAAAGAATCAATCCTACGGGCAAGAAGCTTTTCAAAGAAGCACTTCGCAGAAACGATATAAACTACATTCTCAACGAAGGCATTGCCCAGAACAAAAAAGCTGTTTCCGTGCTTGATGTCAATGTGGGTCTTCCCGAAATTGACGAGGCGGAGATGATGGTTAATGTAATCAAGGCATTGCAGGCAGTTATTGACCTACCCTTACAGATTGATACCGTCGACCCCGTAGCGATGGAAAAAGCAATGCGTATTTATAACGGCAAGCCCCTGATAAATTCCGTAAGCGGCAAAGAAGAAAGCATCAAAGCGGTTTTCCCTCTTGTGAGAAAATACGGTGGTACGGTTATTGCCGTTACTATTGACGAAAACGGCATTCCTGAAACAGCACAAGGCAGAGTTGACATTGCCAAAAAAATCATTGCCTGTGCCAAGGAATACGGCATAGGCGAAAATGATATTATTGTTGACCCTCTTGCGATGGCTGTTTCAAGCGACCCTCAGAGTGCAAACATTACCCTTGAAGCAGTAAAAATTCTGCACGGAATGGGAATAAAAACAAGCTTGGGTGTTTCAAATATTTCTTTCGGTCTGCCTTCAAGACCTGATATGAATGCAGTATTTTATACAATGGCTATGCAGTGCGGTCTTGACTGTGCCATAATCAATCCTTTTTCCACTGAAATGATGAAAGCCTGGTATTGCTTCACCGCACTGACGGGAAAAGACGAAAACTTTGCAGGCTATATTGAATTTGCCGATACCCTCTCTCCTGCTCAGTCACAGACGGTTCAGAAAGATAACATCAGTCTTGAAAGCTGTATAATCAGCGGTCTGAAAGAACAGGCTGGTATCGCTGCGGAAGAAAAGCTTAAAGAACTTTCTCCTCTTGAAATAATCGATACAATGATTATCCCTGCTCTTAACACGGTAGGTAAGGGATTTGAGGAAAAGAAAGTTTACCTGCCTCAGCTTCTTATGAGCGCACAGGCAGCAAAAGAAGCCTTTGATGCAATAAAAGCCGCCATACCGTCAGGTGAAAGCGGTAAAGGTAAAATAGTAATTGCAACGGTCAAAGGCGATGTTCACGACATAGGCAAAAACATTGTGAAGGTTCTTCTGGAAAACTACGGCTATGAAGTTATTGACCTTGGTAAGGATGTTGCTCCCGAAAAGATAGCCGAAACCGTAAGAAAATATGATGTTAAACTTGTAGGTTTAAGTGCATTAATGACAACAACCGTGCCCGCAATGGAAGACACCATAAAGCTTCTCAATAAAACCGCATCTCAATGCAAGGTAATGGTTGGCGGCGCGGTTATGACGGAAGAATACGCCCGTATGATTAATGCTGATTTCTACGGTACTGATGCAATGTCTGCTGTAAGATACGCTGAAAAGTTTTTTAATAATTGATACAACAAAACGGCTTTGGGTTATCCAAAGCCGTTTTTACCGTTATAATATTTCAGCAATCCAATTAAACTCAAAGGTTTCGCCTTTATCAAGACGCTGAATGCCGCGTTTCTTTGAAATATCGTCCTTGACTTCTCTGCCGTCATTCACACCGTACCAGGGCTCAATGCAGACATAAGGTGCACCGGGTTTTGCCCAGATTCCGAGGAAGGGACAATCGCCGAAGGTAAACTCAATTTCATTCTCGCCTTTGATGCGGAGTTTCTTTGACTTCATGCCTGAAAGAATAAGTGCATCAGGCTCAAAAATCTCTTTTGTGATAACGATTTCCCTTGAATTTTCAATCAAGGGGAATTTTTCGTCTATAATAAGATTTTCTTTGTCAATACGCTCTGTTGCAAGAGTTTCGGGCTGTTCAAATTCAATAACATCCCCTACCTTACAATTAAAACCGGGATGAGCACCCACTGAGAAATACATTTCTCCGTCGGTTTTGTTGATAACTGTCATTGTATTTACAAGTGCTTTACCTTTAAGCTCAAAGGTAACAAGATACTCAAAATCAAAAGGATATGCTTCAAGGGTTTTTTCATCACTTTCAAGGCTGAAAACAGCTTTTGCGCTTTCACATTCCTTAACCTTAAAAAGCAGTTTTCTTGCAATACCGTGCTTCTGCATTGTGTATTCTTTGCCATTGTAAAAATATTTATCATTGATAAGCTGACCTATAACGGGAAAAAGAACGGGTGCCTGACCGTACCATATATCGGGGTTGCCCTGCCATATGTACTCCGTACCATTATCCTTTGATTTCAGTGAATGAAGCTGGGCACCCATATCATCGATTTCGCAGGTAAAAAATTCATTTTCAATTCTGTAATACATATTAATCTCTCCTTAAAAATTTTTATCAAACATTTTTTGAATTCTCATCCGTTTTAAAGCGTACGCAAATATGCCTTTTTATCATCTGAAATACGGTAGCTTTCAAGCGCTTTGCGTACTGCCTTTTTATGCGTGTCAGAATCAAGCTTTTTCTTTTCAAGATAAGGGATAACGGCGTCATACTGCTTAGCCAGTGCCGTTGCAAAATACCAGGCAACCATCATTCTGACATAGTATTCATCGCTTCTGATTTCCGACACCCAATGGGGATATTCCACGCTGAAATTACCGTCAAGATAGTGACACATAAGCATTTCTACACCGAAACGAAGAGTGTATACATCATCGGATTTCAGCCATATTTTTATCTGTTCAAGAAGTTCAGGCAAATGCTTTTTGAAAACTTTTGGTCGCATCATATCGCAGGTTGCCCAGTTATCAACATAAGGCAAAAATCTGTTAAGCTCCGCTATACATTTATTATAGTCGCCGATTTGTTCAATCATAAAAGCGTGGAGATTATTTTCCTCATAATACTTATGCGGAAGTGTTTTAAGGAACTCCGATAAAAACGAAGATTTTGAAAAATCCTTTGCAAATTTTCTCAGCTCGGGTGTACGTACTCCGATAATAAAATCCTTATCAACCGTAGGCATAAGCCTTGAATGAAAATCACGGTAATCCGAATCCTGTATTTCAAAAAGCTTTTGTCTTACATAGTTTTCTGCACTGTTCATACTTATTATAATTCGGGTTTCCAGTCAGAAAGCTTGCCCGCTTTGTTCCAGAGTGTCTCTGCTTCCTTGACCCAAGACTCAAAGCCCTCGGGAGTTTCGGGGAACTTTTCATAATGTTCAGTAAGCTTTCCGCTATTTATAAGACCATCAAGAATACTTCTGATTTCAGAAATTTTAATATGACCCGTAACTATACCTGCAACAACAAACGCAACGATTTTAAGAATATCTCCTGCGGTAAGTTCAAGTTCCTTACCCATACCGCCAAGAATTTTTTCGCTGAAAATAACATCATGCTTGAAGAGAAATTCATTTGCCTTTGGGCTGTGCCTGACAACGCCTGTCAGAAGTGCCATAAGGCTTGCAAATTCTTTACCCTGAGTGTTGTTATAAAGCTTATTGATACTCCAGAGTGCTTCACGGGTTGGATATGCGCCGTTTTCCATTGCCTTTGATGCAACGTCAACCGCAATCTGCTCCATAACGAGAGATGCCGTGCAGCCCTCACCGCAGTTGGGCTTTGTAAGGCAAGCTGCGTCACCCATTGCAATAAATCCGTCAGAAACAAATGAATAGGGTGCTCTGTGATAGGGTGTTCTGCCTTTTTCAATGCGTCTTACCGTATATGAAGGAAGCTTTGCGTTTTTCTCAAAGAACGCAAAACACTTTTCAACATAATCAAAGCCGAAGCAAGCGCCGATACCCAGAATTGCATCACTGCCTGCACTGGGTGCAAGCCAGCTCTTGTAGGCAAGCCAGAACTGTGAACGAAGCCATCTGCCCTTTTTCTCTGTGAAATCAACGTATCTGAGGGTAACATAGAGAATATCATCACAGGTAAGCTCAAATTTTTCCACACCGTATCCGTCGGGCAGACTGCGTCTTACAACGGCAGGTATACCCGAGCAATCGGCAACAAGGCGGCAGTTTACCGTTACTTTTTCTCCGTCTTTAATATAAGTAATACCGCAGATTTTTCCGTTTTCGTTATAAATAAGGCTGTCATAAGCCGCCTCATAAACAACATCCGCACCTGCCTCGGAAGCCCAATCATCCATAAGCACAATGTAGTCGTGCTTATGCATACCAACAACCTCAGTAGGAGCAGGCTTGGGGTAATTGCTGTAAGCCGAAAGCATATCCTGATCACTGAAAATAAACTCGCATATTCCGTCGCCTTCCTTCACCACAGGCAGACCAAAACGCTCCATTTCTTTCTTTTCCATATGAAAAATGTCATACTCGGGGCTGATTTTATCCCTGGAGCTTTTATCAATTACAAGCACTTCAAAGCCCTTTTCTGCCATTCTTCGTGCAAAATAGCTGCCTGCGGTTGATGCTCCTACAATAACCACATCATAATTTTTCATAGCAATTCCCCTTTCGGTTAAACTATTATAATTCTAACAAACATCAAACCGCTTTGCAACAAAAAGTTACAAAGCGGCTGCTTTTATTTTGAGATATTTATTAATCACTGTAAATTCACGAAGATAAAGGCTCCCTATATCCTCCCTTTTCGATGCATACTCACCGAATATTTCAAGTGCCCTTTCAATTTCTACCCATACAGGCATAAGACCGTGCTCAACCTCAATATCCGTCAGCGAGTTATTACACTCCCCCGTTATTTCACAAACAAAATAATTGCTCTCATAAAGGGTTTCAAAGCAGTATTCGTTAATTACAACAAGCGGTCTGAGAATCCTCACCACGTACCCCGTTTCTTCTCTCAGCTCGCGGACACAGCATTCCTCTATGCTTTCTCCCTGCTCAATACCACCGCCGGGGCTCATATAAACATCGGTGTTCTTTTCGTAGGATAAAAGTATTTTGCCGTCACGGAACACAAGACCTCTGCCTGCCCTGCGGACGCCTTCGGGCGGGTCTGAATATGTTTTTGCATACTGATTTATAATTTCAACTGTTTTCATATTATATCCTTTACAACAATTAAATAAAAAACCGCCTCTGATGAGACGGTTAAAATCCGGTATTTAATACACCCTGAAAACTGAACAAAGTTAAAGATAGGGGAAGAAATCGAAACAAGAGATTTAAACATTGGTCAAGCCCTCGACCTATTAGTATTGCCAAGCTGAACGTATCACTACGCTTACACATGCAACCTATCAACCTCATAGTCCATGAGGGGTCTTACTGGCTTACGCCATGGGATATCTTATCTTGGAGGCGGCTTCACGCTTAGATGCTTTCAGCGTTTATCCGTTCCGCACTTAGCTGCCCAGCTGTGCCACTGGCGTGACAACTGGTGCACCAGCGGTGCGTCCATCCCGGTCCTCTCGTACTAAGGACAGCTCTCCTCAAATATCCTGCGCCCACGACAGATAGGGACCGAACTGTCTCACGACGTTCTGAACCCAGCTCGCGTACCACTTTAATCGGCGAACAGCCGAACCCTTGGGACCGAATTCAGCCCCAGGA
>JAXJTD010000083.1:0-1628 GCA_036309745.1 Acutalibacteraceae bacterium
ACAAAAACCTACTCTGCATCACCGCAAAGTAGGTTTTGTCATATTCGGTTAAAGCACGGAAATGGCGTCGGTTATTGTTTTTTCCAATGCTTCTCTTCCGTATTTGTCAACCTCTGCCTTGTTCTTTTCACCGTGTGTCAGACATCCCGCACCGCCGATACAACCGCCGATACAAGCCATACCTTCAATAAAATTGGCATCGAGTACGTTTTTACTCTTTTTAAGAAGCGCTACGCGACATTCTTCAATACCGTCGCAGGTAATTGCTTTAAGGTCAAACTCAATATTCTGCTCTTTAAGACCTTGTGCAACTGCATCCGAAAGACCGCCGCTACGGGCGAAAATTCTACCGAAGTAAGAAGCGTTATCCAAAACATCTTCAGAAAGGGTTGTAATATCAATATCCTTACTATCGTAAAGAGCCTGTAATTCTTCAAAGGTCATAACCGCATCGATATACGGTTTAACACTTTCAAGCTGTGCCTCTGCTTTTTTTGCGGTGCAAGGGCCGATAAATACAACCTTGGCATTTTCATCCGTAGTTTTAATGTATTTTGCAAGAGCCGCCATCGGCGAAAGGTTATGCGACACAAGCGGCAACAAATCGGGGAATGCCGATTTGATATACTGCACAAATGCGGGGCAACAAGAACTGGTTAAGAAGCCTTTTTCAGCAAGTTCCTTTGACTCTGCCTGAGCTACCATATCGGCACCAAGAGCCGCTTCAATTACGGTAAAGAAGCCAAGTTCTTTAAGTCCTGTAATTACCTGACCGAGTTTTGCGTAGGTGAACTGACTCGATATAGAAGGTGCAACAATGGCATAAACCTTATATTTCTCATTGTTTTCGCTCTTTTTAATAAGGTCAATTACATTGAGGATATAGGATTTATCCATAATAGCACCAAAAGGACACTGATAAACGCACGCACCGCACTGAATACATTTATTGTTATCAATAGCCGCAGCATTATCCTCGTTAATAGAAATTGCCTTTACCTTACAAGCAATCTGACAAGGGCGTTTACGATTGATAATGGCGGAATACGGGCAAACCTTTGCGCATTGGCCGCACTCAACACATTTTGATTTATCAATATGTGCCACGTGGTTGTGGTCAAAGGAGATAGCACCGCGTTTACAAACGTCTTCACAGCGGTGAGCAAGGCAGCCACGGCAAGAATCGGTTACTTCATAACCAGCCGCAGGGCATTCGTCACAAGCAATATCAATAACCTCGATAACATTTGGATTATCTTTGTCACCGCCCATAGCAATACGAACACGCTCACTTAAAATTGCACGTTCTTTATAAACGCAGCAACGCATGGTAGAGGTTTTGCCGGGTACGATCATTTTAGGGATTTCAATAATATTCTGAAGGAGAGTATCATTCCAGGCCTGACGCGCGACCTCACGCAAGACCTTATATTTCAGGTGTTGTACTTTAGTATCAAACTTACGCATTTAATTCCCTCCTTAGAAATAACTTACTTTTATTTTCTTTCCCATCTTTTTGAGGCACTTTGAAAGTTCCTCTACAAGATTCATTTTAATATTAAAGTTGATAGGCAGATCAGGGTTCTGGTGAGCGGGGTTTACTGCTCTGCCTACATAGAAGTTAATAT
>JAXJTD010000084.1:0-1995 GCA_036309745.1 Acutalibacteraceae bacterium
AGATTATTCACGTCCCACGCATGAAAAGTCATAATCAATAAAAAAGAGTACGCAGTATTTTTCAAAAATCAAAGAGCCATAATTTGCTGAAAGAACTTCCTTGTATCAAGGGAAATACAGAATCGTTTCTTTTTTAGGGACATCTTCTTTTTACCGATTTCAAACAACTTTAGGATTGACAAACACCATTTATTAATAATATTCAGGTTTTGAGCGGCAATTTTATCCTTTGTTGTATTGGCGTCCTCCTTGAAAGTTACGTCCAAATGCCAGTGCATTACCTCAACAGACCAATGTTCTCTGATTGTCCTTGCAAATAAATCTATATCATCCGCAAGACTGCTGATATAATAGCGCTGTTCAACTGTTGTTTTATCCCCTTTTTTAATAGTTTTTCGTACCATTCCTATACTTTTTATGCCTTTCCATCTGCTTTTTTCAGCCATCCACTTGATGTCACTGCATTGGTAATATTCACGGATTTCTAAGCTTGAATGTGCCTTCTCTTTTGTCATTTTATATCCGCCGCTCTTCTTTATTTCCTCCAGCAGCTCCTTATTTCCCAAATATTCACTTATTTCTGCATATAAATTCCGCTGGTTTTCTTTAACTGCCAAAGTATAATCTGCACGCTTTGCGTGAATCTTCTCAGCTATTGCTGTTTGTGTTCCAATGGCATCTATAGTGATAACACAGCCCTTCACATTAATTGTGTCCAATAATTTTGGTATCGCTGTGATTTCATTAGATTTTTCTTTCACAGCTTCCTGTCCCAAGCAAAATCCGTCTGTATCGCACCATGCAGATACAATATGATTTGCTTTTTGGGCTGCAGTTGCGTTGCCACGCATAGTCTTTCCATCAATGCTAATTATTTTTTGCAGTTTTTCTCCTTCGTTACTATTCACCAATTCATTCCATTTTTCATAAATCTTCTGCATATACTCTGGATCTATCATTCCCATGACTCTTTCTATTGTGTCATGAGACGGCACTCCGTTTTCCAGCCCAATATATTGTTTTAGAAAATCCTCGTTATACTCAGCGCAGTATTCTATTTCTTCCCAATCATCCGCATTTGCTAATTTTGCAAACAGCACTATTACTACAATATCAAGCAACTTGTGCTTTACCTTCCATGGCTGCCTGATATCTTCTATTATTTCTATCATCCGTAATACTTCATCCATTTTTTTACACCGCCTTTATTCTATTATAGAATAAAGGCGGTGCTTTTTTTAGTTCATTTCTTTAATCTTTCATTACAGTTTTTTCATGCGTTTGTCGTGTGTGCGCTTTTTGAAAACGCCGTCAAGCAGGAGATTATCTCACTTGACGGCGTTGCTTTTAGGAATAAATCAACTCTGCATTTACGATATATAGCCGGCGCTGCCTGTGTAGACAGCGCCGGAAATAGAAATGCAAAATATTATGTGTCAGAGAACCATTTTGCCTTCAGCGTCAAAGGAATACTGATCGGGAGCTATGCCGGTGTCGCCTACCCAAGCCGCCTGAACGTTACGGGTAGCGTTCTTGACGATCTTGTTGTTTTCAGCGATAAGATAGTAATCACCGTTGTACTCGCAAAGCTTGTAAGCCTTGACCTTTTCGTTGTTCTGATAGAAGTAGCCGTCAGCGTTGGGGCCCTGTCTGAAAATCATTGCGCCGTCCTCACCGAACTGATACTGACCGGCGGTGAAGGGAGTACCGGCAACTACATCGGCGGAGAGGTTACGAGTCGCGTTTACGGCATACTTGTTGTACTCGCAAATGTAGTACCAATTGCCTTCGAACGCAACGAGCTTATAGGCGTTGACCTTTACGTTGTGATCGTAGAAGTAGCCGTCGGTCCAGGGACCATTCTTGGTCTGCATCTTGCCATCAGTGTCAAAGTAGTAGTAGCCTGCGGAGTATCCGGTGCTCTCAAGGTTAGCGGCGGAGAGGTAACGGGTCTGGTCTACCGCATATTTGTTGTACTCGGCAACAAAGTAGTAA
>JAXJTD010000085.1:0-10006 GCA_036309745.1 Acutalibacteraceae bacterium
ATTTGTTACAGCATAATTACAACAGAATCAGATGAGAACCGTCTTTTTCAACATAATTCTTTTGAACACCGAGTTCGTCCATCCATGCACGAACCTTCAATGTTTGAAGGTTACCGTTTCTGTTGTCCCATACCCATGAAGGCGTTTGCCATAGGTTGTCCAACCCGGTGCAAAAATAAAATCACCGATTCTTTTTCCGTTGATATATGCTTCATAAGAGCCGAGCGCAGAACAGAAAAGTGTTGCCTTGCCGATTGCTTTTTCGGGCTTTATAGCCTTGATGAAAACGGGAACGACTGTACCGAAATCTGCATTTTCTTTAATGAATTTTGCGTTTTTAATCGTATTCATTTAATCAACTGTATTTTTAAACTGATGTTGATTTTTATTGATATTGATAATATAATTATTTGTGTTGAGTTTTATTTTACTACGCTTGATTGTTTATTGCAATAAAAAACAATGGCATAGCAAAAAAAGACAATAATAAAACAAAAAGAAACAATGAAATGTTTTGTTCCAAAAGCTACAATAAAACAAAAAACCTATGCAAAAAACAAGGAGTGATACCTATGGTAGAACAAATGATTGACAAAAATTTATGGCTGTACCGTAACAGAGCGATTATGGAAACGTTCCCCATTGATGCATGGCAGTACAGAATTTTTGATTATGCGGACAGGGAAACATATATTCCTCTTACAGATTGGGCAGATTATACTGATACCATTACATTCTGCGACCATAAAACATGTATGATGAAAACTGTATTCACACCTAAAAAGCCGCAGGAACACCAGTCAGCTTATCTTGAACTGAGATTGCCCTGCAACTGCGAAGCATTTGTTTCAATTGACGGAAAACGCTTTGCAGGTGTTGACAACGGTGAACAACGCTGCAGGGTTTACCTTGAAGACTCAATGTACGACAGAGAAATTGCCATTGAGCTTGAAATATATGCCTGTACCTTCTGCAATGATGAAAGAATGGTAAGACCTGTTGAAAATCCTCAGTATGTTATTGCAGATAAAGCAATTGCAGATTTTTCATATACTATGGATTTTGTCCGTGACCTTATAAAGTACATCAAGAATGATTACACGAAAGCCAAGGTCAACACTTTGTTTGAAAATACAATCCGTAAAAGCGACAATTCCCTTGACTACACCCAATTTCTTGAAAATATTATCGCAATTCACAAGGAATTGCTTGACGGATTAAAAGAATTGAAGCTGTCAAACGATGACTGTATCGTTGACTGCGTTGCTTCTACTCATATTGACGTTGCGTGGCTGTGGCGTTTCAAGGATACAATCCGCAAATCAGGCCGTTCTGCACTTAATCAGCTCCGACTTATGGACAGATACGATGAATTTGAGTTTTCGCTTTCACAGCCCTCGGTCTATAACTATATCAAGGAAGTTTATCCTGATGTTTTTGAGCAGATCCGTCAGCGTGTGAAGGAAGATAAATGGCGTCTTGTAGGCCCTATGTGGGTTGAATCAGACCTTAATATTTCAGGTGCAGAATCACTTGTAAGAGAGTTTCTTTACGGACATCAGTTCTTCAAAGAAGAATTCGGCAAAACAAGTGATGTCTGCTGGATTCCCGATTCTTTCGGTTTTCCCGCATCACTTCCGCAGATTTTCACAAAATGCGGAATGAAAAGCTTCTACACAACCAAGGTGCGTTGGCAGAATGCCAATGAATTTCCCTATAATGCTTTTATCTGGGAAGGTATTGATGGAAGTAATCTTTACGCAACAGTACCTATCACAAAAGATTGCTACAACAACTCAATTGACTGTGAAAATATCAGCCTTGTTTCAGATAAGCTTCAGCAAAAAGAAACATGGGACCACGTTCTTCTGTCCTATGGCTACGGTGACGGCGGTGGCGGTGTAACCGATGAAATGCTTAAGAATTACCGTCTGCTTCAGACAGTTCCCGGTATGCCTGAGGTAAAAATCAGAAAAGCAGAGGACTATTTCACTGAACTTGACAAAAAGCGTGAAAATCTTCCTGTGTGGAAAGGTGAGCTCTCGGTCGAAACACATCAGGGCACATATACAACTATTGCCGATGTAAAACGCAACAACCGTTACATTGAAATGGCATTTCGCAGACTTGACTTGCTTTCAGTTCTTGCAAAGCTCAAGGGTAAGGATGCAGGATATGATGAAATTGTAAAGCATTGGAAGGATCTGCTTCTTTGCCAGTTCCACGATGTTCTTCCCGGCAGCTCTATAGATACAGTTTATGATGATGCAGAAAAAATCTACAAAGAGCTTTTTGTATTCGCAGAGAAAAAAGAAAAAGAGCTTGTCACTGATACTCTTTGCGATGATGCACAGGACAAGGTTACAGTTTATAACCCAAACTCATTTGTCGGCAGTGCATACGTAAAGGTTGACAAAAAGTATGAAAGCTGTGCACTTACGGACGGAGAAAACACATCAAATGTTATTACAGATGCAGACGGTAACTGTATTTTATATGTAAAAAATCTTGCAGGCTTCAGTGCAAGAACATATCACAAAACTTCAGTTGTACATACTGAAAAAGCAATTACAGCAAACAAGGAAAACGGAAAAATCAGCATTGAAACGCCCTTCTTTACATTCATTATCCGTGAGGACGGTACTCTCGGCGATTTCTATGACAAGCGTGCAGATAGGTTTGTCGGTGACAACCTTAACAACCTTGTTACATATAAGGACGGTCCCGAGCATGAGGATGCATGGAATATTGATGACGGATACAAAATGCGTCCTGTTGATATGAATTGGCAGAATGAAATTACGCTTGTTGATATAAATGACGAGCGTGTGACGGTAAGGGTTACTAAAAAGCATAACAACACCGTTCTTACTCAGGATATTATTGCGTATGCAAACATTACAAGGGTTGACGTAGTTTCTCACGTTGATTGGCAGGAAAAATATAAAATTC
The DNA here is from genome assembly GCA_036309745.1 of Acutalibacteraceae bacterium. Taxonomy (GTDB): domain Bacteria; phylum Bacillota; class Clostridia; order Oscillospirales; family Acutalibacteraceae; genus CAG-177. Next base: position 2,953 of record JAXJTD010000085.1, read on the forward strand.
TTCAGGCATCTTTCCCTGTAAATGTGGTTTCTGCTTATGCAAGCTACGAAATTGCTTACGGCATTACAAAACGTAACACCCATCCGAACACACCTGCCGAAAAATGGAAGCACGAATTTGCTGCTCACCGTTTCACAGATTTGTCAGATGATGTTTACGGTGTTGCAATTATCAACGACTGCAAATACGGTCACAATGTTATTGACAACGATATGACTATAACTCTTATGCGCAACGTTGACAATCCTACACGCTTCCGTGATACAGGTGAACACGATTTTGCATATTCAATCTATCCTCATATGGGTGGTTTATCGGCAGGTAAGGTTGCTCAGGAAGCATATCTTTTCAATTCTCCTTTTGTTGTGTTTGAAGGCGAAAGTAATGAAAAGCCTGTTGTTACTCTTTCAAATGAAGGTCTTATCGTTGATTGTATCAAGCCTGCTGAAGACGGCAACGGATATATCGTGCGTGTTTATGAGCCTTACGGTATTCCCGGAAAAACTGTTATGAATGTTACACACGACGCAAAAATCACTGAGGTTTCACCCCTTGAAGAGTATATCGGAGAATGTTCCGGAGAAATCACATATAAGCCATTTGAATTCAGGACATTCCGCATAATCTGCTCAACATAATGATTTCAAGAACTGTCTGCACCAATATTTCCTGCAGCACTTAATTCCGCCTTCTGTTTTTACAAATGCAGAAGACGGAATTGTACTTTTTATTTGGTTTTTCTTTAGTTATAAAATTTGGAGTCCGATTCAAACTTTAACCATATCGAAATATTTTTATTTAAATATAATTTCGTTATTAATAATTTTTCTAACCCTTGCATTAATGTTCTGCATACGGCACACCCATTCCAACTGATTTTCTTCTTTCAGTTGCTCGGTTACACCTTCTGCGTTTTTCATCTGGTCAACAAGAGTGTCAAACATATCTCTTGCCTGAGTTTCGACTTCAGCACAGTGCTGATAGAGTTTGCCTTGGGTAAGCAGTGTTGTAAATAACACCTTTTTATTTTTTAGCAAATAATCCTTATGTAACATTCCCCATTTACCAAGCCTGACACTTGCTTCTTCGGGCGGTAAGATAAAGTTAGGAATGTTGAAATCTCCAACTTGTCTATATTGAATATTTGTATTGCTTTTCATAGGGCATTCATCCTTTCGTATTCTTAACAAATGTATCGTATATAAATTTTGCACCAAGTCTAAAGCCTGATATAAAGCTGTCAGCGTTACTTGTTATTGAAAACTCAATATATGCACTTATATAGTTTTGAAACAGCTCTTTATCCTCACCAGCGAGTCTTGCTGTGAGTTGTTCTTCTTTCTCGGCAAGATTGCTCAATTTCTTCTTGAGCTTGGGTGTTAATTCTGAATTGACATCTTGCGACTCAATGTTGCCGTAATAAAAATCTTCAATGATATTTGACATTATGTATTCCTCCATATGTTTCTCTATTAAGCAACAGCAGGAGTGCAGAATACTATGTTTGAAGCCGGTTTTGCTTATATTTTGAGTAAATCCCTTATGAACACTCGCACCATAAAAACAAAGTCAGGAAACACTAGGTGTTCCCTGGCTTTTTTCTTTGTTCTGTATGGGTTTGTGGATTCTCGGAAAATTAATCAAATTGAGAAAGTGACGGTTCACCCTATAACCTTTACGGCGGCAAACCGTCGGCAAAACCGACGGCGGAGAGATTATTCACAAAAATCCAATTTCTAACTCTACGCTAGGTAATAGTCAGGAATTTTTGTATCTATTGCGTTTCAAGACACGGTGTTTTTAGTTAATTCTTATCGCTCTAAACCGTTAAGAATTAACTTTTGTCGAATGGATTTAGTTTTTATTATGTATTGTCGTTTAAGAAAAATTGAACGGAAAATATGTGATTTTTATCGGTTTAGACTGCACTTTGAAGATTGTAAAAATTGCATTATTTAAGTTACCAAATCGGTTTTTGCTCTTTTTCGTTTTTAAAAGGTTTATAATATTCAATTATATATTAGTTTTATCCAAACAACTCTCTGTATTGAACAGGGTAATATCCTGTGTGTTGTTTAAAACGTCTTATGAAATTCGGATAGTCGTTGAATCCGCATTCCGTGCATATCTGCAGCACGGTCATGTCTGTGTGCTCAAGCAGTTTTTTTGCATATTCAAAGCGCATATTGTTCAGATAAACTTTGAAGTTTATTCCTTTTTCTGCCTTGAATAGCCGTGAAAAATATGTGGGTGCAAGTGCAACCTCGTTGGCAACATCTTCAAGTTTAAGCTCATTTCTGAAATTGTTGAGAACATATAACTCCGCTTTGTTTATTGCGGAAAGTTCCCTGATTGGTTCGTCATCTGAAGTTTCCTTTTTAAGTTTTGCAATAATGGCGTTGAGCAACATTTCGGAAAAATCCTTATCATTTATATTGTTGCAGAGTTCGTTAAGCAAAACTTCAAAGCAAAGTTTGGTTTCTCCGCTTACTTTCAGAAACACCGGCGAGTTTTTTGTGAGGCTCTGCAGAAAAGTCTGATTGCAGATATCGCCCGAGAACATAACATTATAAAGTTCGGCATCCTTGATATCCACATAGTGAAAGTCAAGCGGAGTCAAGAAAAACAAATTGCCCGGTTCTATTTCATATTCGGTTCCGTCAACCGTATATGTACCGTTGCCCGAAACAATAAACTCCAGCTCATAAAAATCGTGAAAATGCGTTTCTATAAAAGTGTTTTCTTGCTTTTTGGTTGCACTGAGGTAGCCGTTTTCTATAAATCTGCTCTTTGTATATTTCTGCATAAGCCCACTTCCTTTTGCTCTATTTTAACTTGTCTGATAATAAAAATCAATACAAAGGCAAAAAAAGACAATGCAGGATTCTGACATACAAAGTATAATAAAATCATAATCAATGGAACGTATTAGACAGGAGGTGTCAGTTATTAAATTTATTGGTATCGACATTGGCGGAACCAAATGCGCAGTGGTTTCGGGCAATGATGCGGGTGAAGTTATACAAAAGGAAAAAATCCCAACAAAGGATTGCAAAAACACTATTGATAAGATAATCAAAATTGCAAAAACAATGGGCAAATGTGATGCTATAGGTATAAGTTGCGGAGGCCCGTTGGACTCTAAAAACGGAATAATAAAATCACCGCCTAATCTTCCCGGATGGGATAATATTAAAATAGTAGATGTGCTAAAAAACGAATTCAATGTTCCTGTCTTTTTAAGAAATGATGCAGATGCATGCAGTCTTGCAGAATGGAAATTCGGAGCAGGAAGAGGGACACAGAATATGATATTTCTTACTTTTGGCACGGGTCTTGGTGCGGGACTCATCTTGAATGGCAAACTGTACACCGGTGCTTGTGATATGGCAGGCGAAGTAGGTCATATAAGGCTTTCTGATTATGGACCGGTCGGTTACGGAAAAGCAGGTTCATTTGAAGGATTCTGTTCCGGCGGCGGTATAGCTCAAATAGGAAAAACCATTGCAAAAGAAAACCAACAAATGGGCCATCCTGTAAGTTTTTCGGGTGATGAAATAACAGCCAAATCTATCGCTGATATCGCTATATTAGGCGATGAAAGTGCATTGGAAGTATACAAGCAGTGTGCACATATGTTAGGTCGAGGTCTTTCAGTGCTGATTGATATACTCAACCCCGAAAAGATAATTCTTGGAAGCATATTTCAACGCAGCGAAGAATTATTACGAGCAGAAATGGAAAAGGTTATTGCAAAAGAAACTCTTCCTCAATCGCGCAATGTTTGCAAAATAGTTCCTGCAGAGCTTGGTGAATCACTTGGAGATGTTGCTGCTTTGTGTGTAGCGGTTTGCGGAATAAAAGGAGAAATATGAATGGAAAAGCTAATGGTACGCTATCCTGCTCTTAAGTCCTGCGAGAGTAAAATTAAAAATACTCTTGAACTTATGATAAAAACATACGAACAAGGCGGAAAGATACTTATATGCGGCAACGGGGGCAGTGCGGCAGATTGTGAACATATTGTAGGCGAACTCATGAAAGGTTTTCATTTGAAGCGACCTGTTTCCGATGAACGCATACCGGAAGAACTCCGCAAAGGTTTGCAAGGAGCTTTACCGGCAATATCTTTACCAAGCCAGATATCCGTGCTCTCCGCTTATGTTAATGATGCAGATCCTGAGATGATGTATGCACAGCTTGTATATGGATACGCATGCAAAAATGATCTTGTTATAGGTATTTCAACTTCAGGGAATTCTGCAAATATAATCAATGCCCTGACCGTTGCAAAATCACTTGGCGTAAAGACCGTTGCTTTGACAGGTGAAAAGCCAAGCAAATTGATGGAGCTGTGCGATGTTACAATAAATGTTCCGAGCTGCGAAACTTATGAAGTGCAGGAATATCACTTGCCTGTTTATCACTATCTGTGTGCATCTCTTGAAAAACATTTTTTCTCAAAATAAAAATGAATTCATAAAAAGGAGATTGAAAGATGAAGAAAAAGTTCCACCTCATTGCAAACGCTCACCTTGACCCCGTCTGGCAATGGCGTGTCCCTGAAGGACTGTCGCTTGTTAAATCCACTTTTCGCTCCGCACTTGACAGAATGAACGAATTTCCCGATTACACATTCACAAGTGCATGTGCAAGCTACTATAAATGGATAAAACTCAACGAGCCTGAAATGTTCGAAGAAATAAAGCAAAGAGTAAAAGAAGGCAGATGGGCAATTGTTGGCGGTATGTGGGTGCAACCCGATTGCAACATTCCGTCGGGTGAGGCATTCTGCCGTCACATGCTCTATTCACAAAAGTTTTTCAAAGAGAATTTCGGATTCATCGTAAAAACGGGATACAATGTTGACTCATTCGGACATAACGGTATGTTGCCTCAGCTGCTGAAAAAATCAGGAATAGACAATTACATTTATCAGCGACCTGACAACCGTACAGAAAAACCTAATCTTCCGTTTGATGATCTGCATTATTGGCAAAGCCCTGACGGAAGTGTTATCAATGCTTTCCGTGTTCCTGACGGATACGGCGGAGATGTTCACGAGCAGCGCCTTGTTGACCACTATTACAACAAAAATCAGCCGATGATGGTGCTTTTCGGTGTCGGTAATCACGGTGGCGGACCTTCAAAGGAGCACCTTAAAAACGCTGAAAAGCTTATCTGTAACGGTGATTTCAAATATTCCACCCCCGATACTTATTTTGAAGAAGCACAGGGCACTGAAATGCCGCTTGTAAACGAGGATTTGCAGCACCACGCAAGCGGTTGCTACAGCGCAAACAGCAGAATTAAAAACATCAACCGCAGGGCAGAAACAGAGCTTGTAACGGCTGAAAAACTGGATGTTCTTGCTAATATAATGACGGGTTCTGCTTTGCATAACAAGCAGATTGAAGCCGCATGGGAACGGGTTATGTTCAATCAGTTCCACGATATCCTTGCTGGCTGTTCAGTAAAAGAAGCATATTTTGATGCAGAAAATTCTTACGGTTACGCTCGTGAAACAGCTCTTGATGTAAACACCTTTGCTGCACAGCGTATAACTTGGAGAATCAAGACTACCGATTTTCTTGACGCTGACGATTCTGAAATGAGAGGCAGAATGTGGTATAAAGAGGGCGAAGGCTCACCAATGGTTGTGTTTAACCCTCATTCTTTTGCTGTTAAATCTATTGCGCAGTTCGGTTCGCAGTACATTTCAAAGGTTCTTGATTCAAAGGGTAATGAAGTCCCGTTCCAGCTTGTGCGTGCTTCATATACCGACGGTGAGCATCTTTACAAGTGCATTTTTGAAGCAGATGTTCCTGCTTACGGTTACGCTGTATATTATCTTTATCACAAAGAAAACAACGATGAAAAATCCTTCGAGTCACATCTTACTGCAACAGAAAACAGCCTTGAAAACAGTAAGGTCAGATTTGTTTTTGATAAAGAAACAGGTGCAGTTTCTTCTTGTATATTAAAAGAAAGCAACACCGAATTTGCCGAAGGTCTGCTTGGCAGAGCAGTTGTTTGCGACGATTTTGCCAACGATACATGGGGACACAGAGTTTTTGATTATAATATTGATATAGGTCAGTTTGGCGAAGGTACTCTTGAGATTGTTGAAAACGGTCCTGTCAGGGTAACCGTCAAATCCGTTGTAAAATACGGCAATTCCGTACTGACAAGATACTACTCGCTTTATGACGATAGCGATAAGCTTACAGTCAGAACAGTTCTTGATCTTGATGAGCAGTATAAATCCGTCAAGCTTTCGTTCAAAGCGGATGTAAACAATTCAACCGTCACATATTCCATGCCTTATGGCTTTATTGAAAAGGATGCAAACGGTCAGGAAGAGCCTTCACACGCATGGTGCGATATATGCGATGAAACTGGTAAGGGTCTCGGACTTCTGAACACAGGCAAATACAGTTTCTGTTCAATCGGTAATGATCTGCGTATGATGATTGCACGAAGCTGTGCATACCTTGACCACTTCGGTCAGCATATGCGTGACGGTGAAATGGAATTTCTTGATAAGGGCGAGCAGGAATTTACCTATGAAATCGTTCCTCATATTCAGAAGGTCAATTCCGAACTATTCAAAGCATCGGAAGTTCTTAACAATCCGCTTCAGACACATCAGGAAACACACCACGGCGGAAATCTACCTCAGATTTATTCTGCACTTGACGTTGATAAAGAAAATATTGTTGTCACTTCAATCAAGTCTGCAGAAAACGGCAACGGTATCATCATGCGTATTGTTGAAACAAACGGCACCGCAACCGATGCTACGGTTGATTTCACCGCTCTTAACACAAAATTCTCAATGAGCTGGAAACCGCAGGAAATCAAAACTGTCAGAATTATGCCTGACGGAAAAGTTACCGAATGTATGATAACCGAATAAAAGCAAACAAGCCCACTGACAATGAGTCAACGGGCTTGTTTGCTTTTATTTTGATTTTTATTTGTTACAGCATAATTACAACAGAATCAGCTGAGAACCGTCTTTTGCAACATAATTCTTTTGAACACCGAGTTC
>JAXJTD010000086.1:0-1610 GCA_036309745.1 Acutalibacteraceae bacterium
ATGTGTTACAGCAAAAAGGCTATCAGTATCGAATATATCCCACCAAACAACAGCAACAGCTAATCAATCAGACACTGGGATGCGCCAGGTTTGTGTATAACAGGTTTTTGAATATCCGTAAAGAAGCATGGACAAATTCAAAAACAAGCGTGACTTACAAGCAGACCAGCAAAATGCTGACCGAGTTAAAATGTGAGCCGGACTATGTATGGCTGAATGTGGTGGATAGTACCTCGTTGCAGCAGGCGTTAAAGGATTTGGATAAGGGATTCAAAAACTTTTTTGCCAAAAAAGCAGGCTATCCGAGATATAAATCAAAGCACAATCATTGCCTCAGCTATCGTTCCCAGTGCGTTAATAACAATATTGCAATCAAGAATGGCAAGCTGAAGCTTCCTAAAATAGGCCTGGTAAGGATAAAGCTTTCCAGGAATTTCACAGGCAGAATTTTGAATGTCACTGTGTCACGCAAGGCTACAGGCAAGTATTTTGTTTCCCTGTGTGTTGAGGAAGAAGTAGAAATTTTTCCTAATAATGGCGGAGAAATAGGCATAGATGTGGGAATTAAGGATTTCTACTCCGATTCTAATGGTGATGTTGCTGCTAATCCGAAAACATTGAAGAAATACAGCAAAAAACTGGCAAGGGAGCAGCGGAAGCTTTCACGTAAAGCAAAAGGCAGTAATAATCGCAATAAGCAGAGAATCATCGTTGCCAGGGTACACGAAAAAATAGCAAATATCCGCAAGGACTATCTGAACAAGGTTTCCACTAAACTGGTCAAGGAAAACCAACTGATCGGTATAGAGGACTTGCAGGTCAGGAATATGCTGAAAAACCATCAACTGGCACAAGCCATTTCTGATGTATCATGGTCGGAGTTTTTCAGGATGCTTGAATACAAGGCAGTGCCCCATGGCTGCAGAGTGGTAAGGGTTCCTAGACTCTACCCAAGTTCTCAAACGTGCTGTAAATGCGGCTATCAGAATAAAGATACAAAAAATCTTGCTATTCGTGCATGGGATTGTCCGGTATGCGGGCATCATCACGATAGAGATGTGAATGCAGCCAGGAATATTCTGGCTAAAGCAAAAGAAATAATATCTGCATAAGCTTCAAAGCATAAAAATACCGTAGGAATTACGGAAATTAACGCCCACGGAGAGTGTGTAAGTCCTTTTGCCAAGGCAGAAGGCTGTTCTCGTAGAAGTGGGAATCTCCCTCCTCAAACGCCTAGGCGTTAGGAGGGAGTAATTCAAGTTGACTGGTAAATTTTTCAATTGTATACTGAGCATATAATGTGCTTAATCATTGAGGAGGAATGTTTTATGGATAATTGCACAGATGATAAAGCGGTTTTATACAGTGAAACTGGCAATGTGGCAACTATTACCATGAATCGGCCGCAGAGCCTTAATTCCATGAGCCTGGAGCTGGTGGATGGCGTTATTGCTGCCATCAGGAGAGGGGAAAATAATCCTGACGTCAGGGTGATGATTCTGACAGGTGCAGGCAGGGCTTTTTCGGCAGGCGGTGATTTGCCGTCACTGGACACGCTCAACAGCCTTGCCGAGCGGAAAGCTTTCATCAGCCAGGTGGGCGGCATGGTC
>JAXJTD010000087.1:0-7367 GCA_036309745.1 Acutalibacteraceae bacterium
ATCAAATACTCTTTCCATTTTGCTACGCAAGGCAGATACTTCAATATCGTACTCTTTAGCTATGCAAGTTTCGCAAATTGGAGTTTTATATGCCAAAGCCTTACTGCAACGAGCATCCCAAGAATTAAGTTGCTTTTCACAAATCGGGCAATATTTATCAAGAATTTTAAATTTCGGCATTCCCTCACACCCCCGAAATTCTCTGCACGGTGCATTTAAGCACGGCTACGTTAGTTTTTAAGTTTTCGTTTTCTTCTGTTAGGGATTTAACCCTCGCCCGAAGGTCGGCTACAGTCCGTTGCAACACTTCGTTTTGAACCTCAAGCATACCGTTCGCCCATAAAATATGCTCCACAGTCTGCTCTGATATAGCAGGTTTGTTATTCATTTTTACACTATCCTTTCATTTTCGGTCACTTGGTTACCTTGCGGTCACCGAAAAAAACCTTTATTTATGCACCTTTGCGCCTTGTGGTGACCAAGTGACCATTTTTTCACGCGCGCGCATAGAGGGGATAAAAATTTTTATTTTTTTAAAATCGTAATATAAAGTATGGTTTTTTACGGTCACCACGGTCACTTGGTCACTTTTAGAACGTTTCATCGTCAAATTCCGGCTCTAAATTCTCTTTTGGAATTGCCAAAACGTAACATTTTTGCTTTTTCTCGTTGCAAAGGCTAACCGTTTTACTCGGGCAACCTCTGCCGTCAGTAAGTAAAACACCCTTCTTTTCGGCCCAAGAGAGAAACGCTTTGGAGGAAAATCCGCCGTTTAAGCAAATCCGCCTGAACACGTTGGTGATGATTGCAATACATTCGGTACCTGATTTGTCTTTGAAATACTTCCCCCAAACTTCGCCAAGGTAATCTCCATCACGCCCACCGGGAACAAATTTGTTTTCGTTGATGGCACATTCACCAAGTACGTATTCGTAACAACGCTCGTTCTCTGATAACGTATTTTTGTTTGTAAGGCATCTTTCAACGTCAGCAAACTGTAAGTATATGTCATCCTTAAAAAGCGTATCTGTGGCGATTCTGTCAGCCACAAGGAGCGCAGAAAGGGACCGCAACTGTTTGTCCTCGTATTCATCGCTCTTAATGGCCTTAAACGTTTCCTGTTGCATTTCGGCAACCCTATCAAGACCAATATTCAAAACGCTTTCAACAAACATCTTGCCTGCGAAACCAAAATTACTTTTAAGCGTTGCAGCCGCCGCTTGACCGTCTTCAAAAATATCGCCATCGTCAACCTCATATTCAAGCACACGGTTAACAGCACCGCCTTGCAATTGTTCTGTTATAATGGGTGATTCGCCTGAACAAATAATAACGTTATTCCACGTTGTTTTGTGTGCAAGGCCGAGTTTGGTGTTGCTTCGCTCCCTGCCTTCGCCACTTGCAAGTTGATAAATAAGCTGCGAAAAATCATCCTTCATACGCTTTCTGATTTCTGCGGTATCATCAATCACAAAAGGCAGATGATTTAAAAATCCCGCTCTTGCTTCAAAAGCGGATATTGTACTGTCAAACTTGGAAATATATTTACCTATTTCGGGGTCAGCCCAAACAGATGCCGCAAGCATTCCGCAAACCGATTTACCTCCGCCCGTTCTGCCCCATATATCCACCCAAAAGGGGAGCAGTCCACAAGGCTTAATAAGTACACTTGCAAAACTTGCAGCTAAAACAAGCCTAGGTTCTATTCTGTTACCGGTTCTTAACTCTTTAACAAAATCAAACCACTTACTTTTAGAGCCGCTTTCGTTAAGGGTATCAAAAAGACCGTCAAACCTACCGTCTTTGTCAAAAGCAAGGTCTGAAGAGTACGGCATAAACCCATCTTCGCACCATCCCATTTTGGCAGTTGCTCTTATTTCAGGAATAACCTCAAGATTAAGTTGCTCAACCTCTGCAAGATATCTAACAAGACTTTTGGCGGTTTCGCTCGTTACCGCTACACCCACACCGGCAAGTTCCGGTATTTTGCTTCTGTTGGCAACAACAACCTTTGGCACTATATGTTCCTGCCATCTGCCTGAACGCTTGAAGGCGATTTTAACTTTTTGAGTACCATCCTCAACGTTAGTAATAACTTCTGCCGGTAGTATAGGATGAGGACAGGCAAGGCGATTATCGGGCATAGCGTCGGGATTATATACACCGCTCAAATTGGCAACCCAAGCACCGCATTTCATAGCGGGGTAACGTTCGCCAAAATCGGTATACCGGTCAAAGTTTTTAGGACTTGCCTTTTTACGTTCCCTTTCCTTTGACGCTCTATCCTTTTCAGCGATTTTTAGCATACGTTCCACACGTTTTTCTATTCGGTCGCCAAATACCGCCGCACGGTCAAGCAAATCAAATCCTAATTGTTCTCTTATAAGCGGGTCCTCTTCATCCATAACGTAGGCTATAACCTCATCAGAATAAAGTTCCTTGCCTGTAAGATTAGAAAAATCCACCTTTATCCGCCCCCTTTCATATATTCTGCTTCTGCTATTTCTAAATAATATTCAAGTAAACTGCGCATATTGAGAGCATAAAGCCATACGCCATCGGGAGTATCTTCCGCCGAATCAGGCTTCATTTCGCTTATAATTTGCTCGTTTGCCGTAAACAAATCCAAAGCGTTAAAATATTCATCCTCAGCACGTGAACGCTGTAACGCCGCTTTCTCACGCTCTCGTTTGATTTTATTTATCCTTCTTTGTTCCGAATAAGAAACGTCACCGTCAAGCCTTGCACAAGCATCGCTAAAACTGATGTTTTGCATCTTCATAACAAAGGTTATAACGTCACCGTGAGCACCGCACCCAAAACAATGAAAGGTCCCATCTGGGTACACCCTGAAGGATGCGGTCTTTTCACTATGAAAAGGGCAACAGGCAAACCCTTTGCGATCTGCTGTTATTCCGTATCGGTCAAGTTCAACCGATAAAGGATTCAACGCCCTTATTTTATCAAGATTATAGTTATATCTCATTCCGCCACCCCAACAGTTCTAATATTCGTTTGGCGGTGCTACGTTTGGAACAGAAAAGAAACTCAACGCCGTAGGCTATATGCACCCGGTATATTTCATCCATTAAAGCCCTGCCCGAAACAGGAGAATACTTGCTGTGCCACCCGGAAACATCGGGAATGGATTTAATCTGTCCTCCGTGTTCACAAAGCACAATCATTTTTGTGCCTTGTTCCTTCGCCCTGCGGACCTCTTTCCAAAACCTTGAATGGTCGGCACGGTTCATAAGATTTCGTGCAAGTTCATCCAAATTCTGTTTGCGGTCAATAGCAATATCAGTTTTACCTTCAATTTGGTAATCCGCAACATCAAGTTTCTTTTCTATGTAATCTATATCGTGAATGGCGAAATATTTAAGTATATGAGAGTTCTTTTGTTCTCTGGTATCTACTATTATTCTCATTCCGCCACCCCGCTAGAACGGTAAATCGTCATCTGCACCCTCAACGGCTTCAAATCCATTGCTTTGGGCAAAGTTTTTAAGTGGGTCATTATTCGGGTCAACATCTGCCGATGGTTTGCTGTCACTCTTACTGCCACAGAAATCAACATTGCTTACAGAAACCACCCACGATATACGGTTGTTACCGTCATTGTCTTGCCATTTTTGGCTCTGCATTTCACCGCTTAAAACAATTTCTTTACCTTTTTTAAAGTATTTTGAAATCATTTCGCCAAGTCCACGCCAAGCAGTGCAATTAAAAAAGTCGGTTATTTCATCCTCTCCGCTTTTGTACGAACGGCCAACGGCAATAGTAAAATTGCAAAATGAAACACCGCTTTGTGTCTGCTTTAGTTCGGGGTCGGCGGTAAGCCTGCCGTGAAGAACAATTAAGTTAAGCATTATTCCACCACCCCATTAAGAGCGTTCGTAAGGTCGGTAGCCTCTGTTGGTGCTTCAAACCATTCTGCTACCTTGCTTTCGCCCTGTTTTATAGCGTTAAAAATTCCGGTGTACTCAACAAAATCATCTGCGGTCATTGTTTCAATTTTTCGTTTCAACCTACCTTCAAGTTGTTCCTTGGTAACACCAAGCTTTGCAAATTGAACAACCATCTTTTTAACTCTGTCAATAAGTGGTGTATCATTGTTGCCTGCAAGAGTCTTTTTACACTCTGCAATAGCATCCTCAACAAACCAACCGGGCAAAATTGCAAGAATACGCGCCCTAAGTCTGCGTGTAGCCATATTAGCGTTGTTTTCGTAAATATCTCTAAGGCTAGTCAAAACTTGCATCTTCTTTCCAACCTCACGCTGATGAAGATTTGTAAAGTTCTGTACGCTCTGTGCGTTGGTTTCCAAATCCCAAGCGTAGGCTTGCATTTCGCTTTTGCCCTCGTCTTGCGAAAGTTCTTTAATACCATAGTCAATGTTACCCCAACAACGGGCAAGCTCTTCAGCAAATCGAATTGTAGGACCTTCTACAGTCTGTCCGCCACGAGGGAAAGAATAAAAAGCCTTTTCCGCCATCGAGGGTCGCTGACAAGCTTCCATAGCCTTGGCATAAGCCGTAACCTCATCACGAGGGAAACGCTTTGCAATAACCAATTTGCCCTGTGCTTCTGCTATTGCTCTGCTCGCTTCAATAGCAACGGTGCCTTGATTGATATTATCCATCTGAGCAATAATGCCGTTCTTAGGCATATTAGGTAGATTGTTGTTTTGTACTGTCATTTCATTATTTTCCATTATTCATACTCCTTTGCTAACCAAGCGGGTAACGCCAGGTTGTTAATCATATCGTACTTGCCTAAATAGCCGTACCAATTATCGGTTGTTTTGCAATCGTGGTAAATCCCCATTGCCTCACGAAACAGGTCACCGCCTCGCCGCATTAAAATGTTGTCGGCTTGCAGAATGTTCACCGAGTAAGGAGGCTCTTTTTCAATTACAATAAAAACAAAAATACACTGTTTGCCAATATTCTTCTGAACACCCTCGGTGTACATAGCCGACTGAAAATCATAGCCGTATTTAATAGCATCTTTTATAAATGATTCCGTATCGGCTTTGGTGGTGGTCTTAACATCAACAATGGTGCAAAGCTCACCAACTTCAGATATACAGTCAACTCTGCATTTGCACTCTTCCCCGGTAAGCTCGTCCACCCAAAAAAACTCTTTTTCCTTTTCACCCGAAAGCAATTGCTTAATATAATTCCTTACCTTGGGTATTGGGTGTTCCCTTAAAGCCCTGCACATTTCGGCGGCTTGTTCTACCATATCCATAGGCACCACCGTTTTTTCGGCACTGTCTATTAAAAACTGTTCCCAAGCCTCTTTGCCGTCTTTGGTTCGGCGGTCAACCTTTGGAGCAACCGTAAACTGTTTCCAAACCTCTTTGGGTTGTAACACCATAGCGTGAAACAACTGCCCAAAAAGAAGTGCCGGTGTTGGCGGTTCGGGGTTTTCCTTCAAATACTTAAATTTTTCAGGACTATCCAAAATCTTAAAAAGCTCCGACCTGCTTACCGCAGGGTGACTTCTGTATTCCTTTTCGGTCATACTTCCTCAACCTCCCATTTGTCAGCACAAAACTTAATCATTTTGCTTACAATCGTTCTAGCGGGTAATCCCGTTGCCTTTTGTGCCTGGCGTATAATTTCTTTTGCTTCACCGTCAATTTTAACGTGGTCGGCGGTCATTAAATCGGCTTTGTGAACCTTAAATTTAAGTGTATCAGCCATCCCCTTCCACCCCCTCAAAATTCGTGCTGTTGCAATAAGGGCAAACGGGGATTTTCTCAAACGGTCCCTCACTAAAGCCGTGGCGTTCGGTATAAATTTTAAATTCATCCTCATAGAACTCACCGCCACAATTTTCACAACGAAACTTGACATACGATTTAAATTGTGTTATACTCATCACATACTATCCTTTCGACCGTTTCGTCCGTTCCCCCGGGCGTGCGGTCATTTTCTTTTTCAAGGTCATAAACCTCAACCTTAACATCAATAAGCTTATCATCTGTTCTTAGCCGCACCGTGGTGTTAAAACCGTTATCGGTGCATTTTATAATCTCTGCATTCGCCTTCAGAAGCAGAGCAGATGCAATGATGTGTGCTAAGTCCATTCTACTGTTCGCCATCGCCCTGCTCCTCAACGTGCGACGTGTACTCAACACAGATTTTAACCGTATCTTCGTTTCTGAGCTTAAGGGTAACGTAAGTTTCATCGCAGTGACTATAAGTATGTATATCAACTGCCTTTGCATCGTTAAAATGTTCGCCCTGCACGTAATTTAGAATGTCTAACAGAATTTCAATTGAATTTTTCATTTTTATTTCTCCTTTTTACCATTTACTTTTTCAAAATCAAAAACCGCATTGTGTTCAGCTTTAATGCGAAAATACTCTGCGCGGTTATGTTCAATCTGTAACGCTTCACGAAGTCGGCGATTCTCTCTGTCGGTCTTCTCTTTGGAACTTAGTCCAACCCAGCCGCAAGTAATGCCAAATAAAGCTATAAAAAAACAAAACCATTCAATAAAAGTCACGATAAATCACCACCTAACGCTTTGGATAAATCAACACCTAACTTTTCCGCTATATCATAAAGCAAACCCAAGTCCCGCTTAAACGGGTCGTTGAAAGCCCTTGATATCACCGCAGGTGCTTTCCCCATAACCTTTGCCAAGTGGCCCTGAGTCCACTCCTTCTTGGCAAGACCCATTTTAAATAAACACTTAATATCCGCCGCCGTTTGTTGACGTGCGGTCTTTTTTAATTTTGGCATTAAATTGTTCCCCCTTCATTCACGTCTTGATTTAACCATCTTTTAATACACTCGATGCAATCGACCGATTCAACGTCATCGCCATACGGACAATCGCCTTGCGCATTACAAATTTTATCGCACAATAAATCATCGTGCCTTAAAATGTATGTTGCGGTTTCTTCAAGACTACGATTGCGAATTTTTTCAAGATTTGTCATACTATCCTTCCTTCCCATCAGGTGCCTTAATGTGACCTACCAACCGCCTGTGTGAATAATGATTAACGTCTAATGATGGTTTTTATGAATAGGAGGTCAAAAAGCCAAAATGAAGAAAGCTGTTGTGTGTAACGGCTGATAAGCCACACTAAAGCACCCGATTATTCAATTGTTTCTTACTTCTTTTCAGCAATCAACTCGTCAAGAGCCTTCTTAATTCTCTGTTCGGCTCCTTTGGGAGTTTCTTTTCCGTTGAGGATTCTATTGATATGCGGTCTCAAAACCCCAACTTTTTCCGCCAATTCCGTTTGGCTGATGCCGTGAATGTGCATAAGCCCTACTACTTCAGCAATCCATTTTTCCAAACTGACACCCTCTTTCATAAAAAACTTGACAAGTGCACAAATG
>JAXJTD010000088.1:0-1873 GCA_036309745.1 Acutalibacteraceae bacterium
CTGTTCCTCTTTCTGCGAACATATCTATTATAACTGCTTTTCCTGAAATATCAATCTCTTTTTTCTATTCTTTTCGTTTTCTTTTCTTTACTGAAGTGAAAAGTTTATTTCCACTCTGAAGGGGACGAAGTGGATTTTAGTCTTTCACTTAATTCCACTTACATAATTGTGGCAATTAGTCTTACACTTGATGAGTTCGACAGCCGCCGGAAAGGCAGGTGTCCTCATGAGTATATCCAACGCTTTTTCTCATCTGACACTGGAAGAAAGACGTATTATCCTTACCGGCATTATCAATGGTTCTACAAAAACAGCTATCGCTCAAACGATCGGCAAAGATAAATCAACCGTTGGCAAAGAGATCAAACTTCATCGCGCTCTTACCCATAAATGTAAGATGCCCTTGGAATGCAACAATTATCGCAAATGTGCTTTTGGACGACAGTGTACAACAGATTGCCCGGAGTATGACCCCTTCCATTGTTCAAGGCGTGACCGTTCTCCCGGAGCCTGTAACGGCTGCTCAAAATGGAGCCACTGCAGGTTCGATAAGTATCAGTACTGCCCTGAAGATGCTCAGATGGATTATCGCTCCACGCTGGTCGACTCCAGACTGGGGGTAAATCTTACCGTTCAGGAAGCCAAGGCAATGGCTGATATCATAGGGCCGCTTCTTCGCCAGGGCCAGTCTCCCTACCAGATCATCACCAATCATCCGGAACTCGGTATCTCTGAGAAAACGCTCTACAATTATATCGAAGGAGATGTTTTCCATGAGATCGCAGGCATTACTGTTATGGACCTTCGCCGTCAGGTATCCAGGAAGATCTCGAAAAAGAAATCCAAAGGGTATAAAAAGCGGGCAGACCGCAAATACCTGCAAGGGCGTACCTATAAGGACTACAAACAGTATATCGCGGAGAACCCTGATGTCTTCGTGACACAGATGGACACCGTTTACAATGACGAAACAAATGGACCTTTCATTCAGACTTTCAAATTTGTGAATGCCGGCGTTATGTTTGCAGTCTATCAGGAATCAAAGACCGCTCTTTCCATGAAGCAGGGCGTTGATCTTTTAGAAAAGGCCCTCGGCAAAGAGATTTTTAACAAATATGTACACGTCCTTTTGACTGACAGGGGTAGTGAGTTCTCTGCTGCTGACGCTATGGAAACAAGCGATGATGGAACCAGACGTACCAGAGTCTTTTACTGCGATCCAATGCAATCGGGCCAAAAAGGCACACTGGAAAATAAGCACATCGAGTTGCGCTACATCCTTCCCAAGAGTACAGATCTTAAAAATCTTGGTTTGGTGGACCAAAATGCCTTAAACCTTGTACTTAGTCATGTGGATTCTGCCCCTGTTGAAAAACTGGGCGGCAAAAGTCCTCTTGATGTGGCTGACTTCATGTACCATGATCTTTACGAAAAGCTGACCGCATTTGGTCTTAAAAAGATAGAGAAAGATAAGGTTGTTCTCAAGCCTTACCTTCTCAAAAAATAAACTAATCACAGGCGGCTGTCAGGACATCCCATAACACCATTTTGAAGTGGAAGTTAGTCCTGCACCTCTAAAAAACTCGACTAAAGTCCGCTTGTTTGCCATGCCCTGAAAACAGGTTTATATCCTGCCAGACGCCTGCAACCATATGTAAGTGTAACAGTAATTTCAACTCTTGTGCAGATAAATAATAGCAAATACCTCTTTCTGAAAGAGTAAACGCCACTCCTCAGAACGCGTTTTTCAGAGTGGAAATAAACTTTTCACTTCAGCGTTATTTTTTCAGGATGATTCCGGCAGGCGCCGGTAAAAGCCCTTCCGGCCGGTCCGGCCGGAAGGGTCCCGCCTGTCTTCAGGAAAGGGTATGGA
>JAXJTD010000089.1:0-1745 GCA_036309745.1 Acutalibacteraceae bacterium
GCAATTTCAAACAGGACAAGTGGGAGAAAGACGGAAAGAAATATACTAAAATTAATTTCACCGTTACAGATATTAATGGTAAATGGCTCCCTGAACTTGGTGCAAATAATAGCGCACCACAGGCACAGAGCGCACCTGCTGCACCTGCATCGGCTCCAGCCACAACTCCGGCTCCAGCGTCAGACTACCCGGAAGACATCCCTTTTTAATCAGAACATTTTGAACCCCTGAATAAATGTTGACAAAGCGGAAAGACGCTTGACGGCTCGGACAGACGAGCGCCTTTATTTATAGAGGGAGGAACAGAGCGTGAACATATACGAAAGAGCTGCAGAAATCGCTCTTAATTACATAAAGTCTTGGCTTCCAGACGGTGAAGAAGAAAACGGCCAGTGGAGCGCCACAAATCCATTAAGACATGATACCCATAAAGGAAGTTTTAAAATCAACCTTACGACAGGCGCCTTTAACGATTACGCAGATGATACAATGGTGGGTAAAGATGCCGTTACTTTATACGCAAAATTAAACGGTTTATCCAATTATGAAGCAGCAAAAGAAATCCTTGATAAATACGATGCTTCTTATTTTCCTGGCGCATACGGCAAGGAAGAGAGAAAAGAAGAATGGCGACAGTTATCTCACCCGATTAAAAATGCCCCGGAACTACCTTATCAGCATAATGAAATAGCCCGCTGGCCATTGGAAGTTAAAAAAGGTGATGAGTGGCTTCCTGTTATGTGGGTAGTGAGGATTAAAAAATCAGACGGCAAGGTAGATTATCCTTATACTTTATTCAGTAATGCAAAAAATTATGAATGGAGGTGCAAAGCCCTTAGAGGGATGCACTATCCGCTTTATAACGCCCGCTCTCTTGAAGAGAAACCTAATGCAAGAGTCCTTCTTGTAGAAGGTCAGAAGGTGGCAGGAGTCTTAAAAGATATACTTACTACATGGGCGGTAGTGGGCTGGTATGGCGGAGCGCCTTCAGTAGGCTTATCTGATCTTGCTCCTCTTACGGGGCGTGAAGTTTATTTTTCGTTCGATGCTGACACTCCGGGAAGACAGGCAATTGAAAGAATAAAAAAATTATTACCTGACACTAAAATTAATCTTGTATATCCGCCTCACGATGTAGAGCAAGGCTGGGACCTTGCAGACGCTGTAAATGAAGGCTGGGATGCTGAGAAATTAGAAAGTCATATTTTAAGCGGTAAGAAATTACCTACCGTTGCAAAAAATAAACTTCCTGAAGAAGAACATCTTGCACCCTGCCTTAGCCCTATAAGGTTTACACCAATAACGGAAGAAGAAAAGTTTTTTTTGCGTGATTTAATTATTGAAGAAAAGCCTTCCGGAGTAAACCGTCA
Source organism: Acutalibacteraceae bacterium (assembly GCA_036309745.1). Taxonomy (GTDB): domain Bacteria; phylum Bacillota; class Clostridia; order Oscillospirales; family Acutalibacteraceae; genus CAG-177. Next base: position 1,371 of record JAXJTD010000089.1, read on the forward strand.
GACGGGAACTATAATTAATAAGACTGTATTAAGGGATAACTGGATAGGTCTATGGGTAGAAAATGACCGTCAGTTACTTAATTCAATAATGCAGGACTATACAACAGGACTTAAAAAAACGGCTTATGACTCAAAGTCTGAATGGCTTGGCGCCGTTGAACATAGAGCCGATGAGCTTGAAATACCACAGTCAAGCCTTACAGAGTCAGCCCTAAAAAAAATTGAACGTGCTATAGAGCTTAAAGGAAGAAAATATAATCAGGTAGTAGATTATATGGACACACTTGCTAAATTGTATCCTGACAGTGGGGAAGAATGCCTTGATAAGTTCATGCAAATATTTAAGTTTGATATAACCCGATACCAGAATGAACC
>JAXJTD010000090.1:0-2314 GCA_036309745.1 Acutalibacteraceae bacterium
ATCTGCCCCACCCATGGAACGCTATTGACGGACAGGACGGTGAAAACGATTATTACAGAGGAAAGTGCCTTTATGTAAAGGAATTATTTAAGCATGAAATGCCTGAAGGTGAAAAATATTTCATTGAATTTGAAGGTGCCAACTCTTCAGCAGAGGTTTATGTCAACGGCAGCTTTATTACATCTCACCAAGGCGGATATTCCACTTTCAGAGCTGAAATAACCCCTGTGCTTAAAGACAGAAATATCATCGCTGTTGCTGTTGACAACAGTAATGACCCCTGCGTTTATCCGCAGAATGCGGATTTCACCTTTTACGGTGGACTTTACCGCAATGTAAATCTTATTGCAACAGCAGAATCTCACTTTGACCTTGAGTATCACGGTGGCCCCGGAATTGCTGTTACCCCTGCAATAAACGGAAAAGATGCTGAAATCACCGTGCATACCTATATAAGCCGACACGAAAAAAACGATGAACTTCATTATGTCATAAAAGATGCAAAAGCTCACACTGTTGCTGAGCTTCAAAGCAGTGCCGATGAAGCAACTGCCGTGCTGACAATAAAAGATGTCCATCTCTGGCACGGCAAAAAAGACCCATATCTTTACACCTGCGAAGTTTTTCTTTGCCGTAACGGCAAAATTCTTGACAAGGTAAGTACCCGTTTCGGTTGCCGCAGTTTCACAATTGACCCTGAAAAAGGCTTTTTTCTCAACGGTGAAAAATACCCTCTGCGAGGAGTTTCACGCCACCAGGACAGATGGGAATGGGGCAACGCTCTGCTCCCTGAGCATCACAGAGAAGATATAGAGCTTATAAAAGAGGTTGGTGCAAACACTGTGCGTCTTGCTCATTATCAGCACAGTCAGTGCTTCTATGACCTTTGTGATGAATACGGTATGATTGTGTGGGCGGAAATACCTTATATTTCAACCCACGCTGAGCAGGGCTTTGAAAACACTGTTTCTCAGATGAAAGAGCTGATAACTCAGAATTACAACCATCCGTCAATTGTTGTGTGGGGTCTTTCAAACGAAATCACAATGGGGTCTTCAGGAAAATCAGATGAAAACATTATAAAAAACCACCGTTATCTCAACGACCTCTGCCACGAAACGGATAAAACCCGTCTTACCACTCTTGCGGCAGTTTCAATGAATGATATCAACGATGAATATCTTAAAATCCCTGATGTTGTTGCATACAACCACTATTTTGGTTGGTACGGTGGCGATGTTTTTATGAACGGCCCCTGGTTTGACGATTTTCACAGACAGAATCCTGACATTCCCATCGGTGTTAGTGAATACGGCTGCGAAGCACTCAACTGGCACACCTCAGCCCCCGCTCAGGGTGATTATACCGAAGAGTATCAGGCTTATTACCACGAAGAAATGATAAAACAGCTCTTTACAAGAGATTACTTGTGGGCAACTTATGTGTGGAATATGTTTGATTTTGGTGCGGATTCAAGAAACGAGGGAGGTGAAAACGGTCAGAATCACAAAGGTCTTGTCACTTTTGACAGAAAGTATAAAAAAGATTCCTTTTACGCTTACAAAGCCTGGCTCAGTGATGAACCTTTTGTTCACATCTGTTCCAAACGGTATATTGACCGTGTTGAAGACATTACAGAGGTCAAGGTGTATTCAAACCAGCCTGAGGTAGAGCTTTTTGCAAACGGAAAAAGTCTTGGCAAAAAGAAAAACGACGGGCACTTTTTCACCTTTGAAGTAGAGAACAAAGAAACAACCACCCTCACAGCGAAGGCAGGTGACTGCGAAGACCACAGCTTTATAAGAAAGGTACAGACCTTCAACAACAACTACCGTCTTAAAGAAAAGGGAGCTGTGCTTAACTGGTTTGACATAACCGAGCCCGAAGGCTTCTTTTCACTCAACAGCCGGCTTGATGACATTATGAAAACAGAAAAAGGCAAAGAGCTTTTTTCATCAATACTTGAATCTGCAGGAGAAAAATCACCTTTTAAATCTGAAAATATTGAACCTATGATGAAAATGATGGGATCTTTCACCTTACTGCGCCTTATTTCTCTTGTGGGTGCTGCAGGAATCAATATTACGAAAGAGCAGATGCTCAGTATAAATGAAGAACTCAACAAAATAAAAAAGCCGTAAAAGGCTCTGCAAATGAGTTTTCTCAGAACTGAGTACAGAACGACCTCTCAGTAAAAATACAGAATGGCTGAGAGGTCAGACTGTCCGTCTTTTCCGTTCAATTCCCCGTAAAAAGAGCTCAAAAAATTTTTTCGAAAAAAATCGAAAAAATTTTAAAAAACCTATTGACAAAT
>JAXJTD010000091.1:0-3239 GCA_036309745.1 Acutalibacteraceae bacterium
CAATTCGACAAAGCTGAATTTGTAGGTGGGAATGATGAAAACTTTATATATGATTGGTGGCACTATGGGAGTTGGAAAAACAACTGTGTGCCAACAGCTCAAACAGGATTTACCGAATAGTGTATTTCTTGACGGAGATTGGTGTTGGGATGCAAATCCGTTCCAAGAAACCGATGAAACAAAAGCAATGGTGACGAATAATATTTGTTACTTACTCAATAATTTTCTGAAATGTTCTGCATACGAGAATATTATTTTTTGTTGGGTGATGCACGAGCAGAGAATTATCGATTCCATACTTGAGAAGCTGGATACACAGAACTGTGAGGTGAAATGCGTCTCACTTGTAGCGGATGAAAAGACTCTGTGCGAAAGATTATCAATGGATGTAGAAAGAGGTATTCGCTCTGAAGATGTAATTGAGAGAAGCATAGCAAGAATACCGATGTATCAAACATTGGATACCATTATAATTGATACAAACGCAAAGGATGTGGCTGTGATTGCCAATGAGATTAAGCAGTTGTAATACTGACAAATTCCAATTTAACGAAACACTCCCGCAAAACATCAAACCGATTTATATCGTTGTTTGTCCGCAACATAGAGTTGTAATATCTTCAGAATATATAATTCATAGCAGACCGTATTAATTGGTTCGAAAGAAGGATGTTGATTTATGAATACAAATGCAGAATTTCTCTCGGATATCGGCGAGCCCTTTGCATCGGGCTTGCTGGAATTATCCGACAACGGGTCACTCCCGGAAATATATTGCCGTGCATACCGCCGCTACTATGAAACCTGCCCCATTGTATATAAAGCAGGTTCACCGCTTTTTCCGAGCGGTCTGACAACGGGAATTTATACAGACACAAAAACAGGCTGTGAGGTTTATGTTATTCCGTCATACGCAACACAGATTGATATAAAATGGGACAAGCTCAGAGAAAAAAGTCCCCGTGCCGCAGAAATTATGACTCAATTCACCAAAAGCTATTCTTATGCAGGTGAATGGAATCACAGTATGCTTAATTACAAAAGAATTCTGCGCGAAGGTATCAATCAATATGAAAAGCGCCTGCTTGACAAGGAAGACAGTGATTTCAGAACGGCGTTGCTTGACCTTGTTGACGGATTACGTACCTATCATAAGCGTGTTTTGGAAGCACTTCCGAAAATGGGTGCTCCGACAGAACTTTTGCAGGCATTAAAGCAAGTTCCTTTTTCTCCTGCAAGAACGGCATACGAAGCGATAGTTGCTCTTAATTTCTGCCTTTCTCTGGACGAATGGGATAATGTCGGCAGACTTGATTCGATTCTCGAACCATATCACAAGGGTGAGGATCTTCGCCCGTGGCTTCGCTGTATGATGGAAAACATACAGATAAACGACCGCTGGAGTGTCACTCTCGGTCCCGACTACAGCGACGTGACATATCAGGTGCTGGAAGCATCTGTCGGTCTTGCTCGTCCTTTAATCGAGCTCAGGGTAACGGACGAAATGCCCGAGTCTTTATGGGAGCTTTCGGCAAAGAGGATTCTTCAGGGCGGCGGTCAGCCTGCTTTTTATAACGAAAAGGCTATCCGTCAGCGTCTGTGCGGCAGAATACCGCATCTTACACAAGAAGATGCATTGGAATTTGCGGGCGGCGGATGCACCGAAACATCGTTTGCGGGTTGTACATATTCCGGAGGAACAGACAACGAAATCAATGTTCTGAAAATATTTGAAGATTATATGTATGCAAGTCTTCCCGATTCTCCGTCTTTTGAGGAGTTTTATAATAACTTTATTGCAGTTCTTCGAAAAGAACAGGATAATCAGATGGAAACAATCAATGATTACTGGAACGAACGTGCACGAAAATGCTTTGCTCCCATCCGCACGCTTTTTATCGACGATTGTATCGACAAAGGGATAGGTTGGTTTCAGGGCGGTGCAAGATATACCTTCTCAATTCATTGCGATTCGGGTATACCCAACACGTTGGATTCACTGCTTGCCATCAAGCATCTGGTTTTTGACAAAAAACGTTATTCGCCCGAACAGTTTCTCTCGCTTTTAAAATCAGAGAATGCGGAGTTTTTTGCCGAGCTTCGTTCCTGCCCTTCATACGGTGTGGCAGATGAAAAAGCAGATGCACTCGTTCGTGATTTCACAACCGGATTTTATGAGCATTACCTCACGGGAAAGCTCGATCTCGGTCTCGGATTCTTTCCGACTGCACACCAGTTTACCCGTCATATCTCTGCAGGCTCTGTGGTAGGTCCGACACCTGACGGCAGGAAGGGCGGCACCCCCGTAGCGGATTCATTGGCTGCTGTAAACGGAAAAGCGGTTAAAGGACCTACGGCAATGCTTACAAGTGCGGCGTGTTATGAACAAAAAGATATTTACGGCATAGCGGTAACGAATCTGTCCATAAATCAGAATTGCCCTGCGTCAATACTCAAAGCCTTGGTAAAAGGTTATTTTTCAATGGGCGGAACTCAGCTTCAGGTTACGGCAACAAACCGGGAAACTCTCCTGAAAGCACGAAAAGACCCCGAAAGCTACAGGGATCTTATCGTCAGAGTAGGCGGATATTCGGATTATTTCTGTAATCTGGAAGACAGACTTAAGGATGCCGTCATTGCAAGAACGTTGTTTTAAGTATCTCTAACAGAGCGATAAATTCCAATTTGTCGAACTCCTTCGGTGTTCTCACTGAGGGAGTTTTCTTGTGCAATACGCTTAAAATAAAACAAAAAATATCGACGGCGTTATAACGAACTCTCGTTTTCTCTGTTTTTCTCGCATTTCCTCACTTTTTGATTTTTGAATAAATCTGAATATCACACTTTAACAAAGCCTGAATCCGTTACATATCAACGGTTTCGGGCTTTTTACTTTGTTTTTTTACACAATAACGGCAGCGATATGACAATTTAAAAAGAATGTGATAACATCAGGACACAGTGAATTTTGTGCAAAACGCAGAAAATAAATTGAAAAATATCGCCGGGCGATATACCGAACTCTTGTTTTCTCTGTTTTTCTTGTGTTTCCTCACTTTTTGATTTTTAATCAAATTATATTTCTATTGATATGAAGGCTCATAAACCTATATATATCAACGGTTTTGAGATTTAATAATAATTTTTGACACCTATATCGCCGGGCGATATGACAAACCGAAAGGCTTTTGCTAACATTAATTCACATCAGATTAGTGCAAAAAGTAGAAAACAATAAA
>JAXJTD010000092.1:0-1635 GCA_036309745.1 Acutalibacteraceae bacterium
CCTTAAAACACTCGGCTACCGATTTGAACGTGACTTTTATTATGACCACCCTTCGGTATATGCAGAGGGGTGGAAACGTGCCGTCCGTATAAGCAGTCTTGGTGAGCAATATTCTAAGGAACGCATACGGGAGCGATGCCTGGAAAATCAGCGCAAACCCGAACTCTATGCCTTTGTAACACCGGCTTGGAAAAGACGTCCGCTTCTTGTGCTTGAAAGAGATAGGTATATATCAGGATGGGATGACACGATTATTGTTTTATTTGAGCTTTTTATAGAGCTTCTTAAAATCTGCATCGTGGGCAATACCCAAGAATACGATAACCGCCCCGTATCTCCGATGATGCGAGCAGAAATGCGAAAGTTGGATCAGTATATCGAGGAATACAATTTGCTTTGCGATAACAATCTCGACTCTCCGAAAAAACTATTAAATTTCCAAGAAAACTTATCTGCCCGTATTTCTGAATTAGAGCAGGAACGTTATGCACTACGGCTGAAACTTCGCCGTGTAAAAACACCCGAAGAAGATACGGCACTCAAAGAACAATGCAAGGAGATAACCAAGAAAATCACTCCCTTGCGGAAGGAACTGCGAATTGCTATGCGCATTGAGGAACACATTCCGAAAATCAAGGCACTCCTTGATGCCGAACGCAATATCGAAATGAAACGAAACGATTTAAATAAGAATAAAGAAAGAGGTAATGAACGATGAAAAGTACCAAGAAAATTATAGCAATAGATAAATTGCGCGCATTTGAAAACCACCCCTACAAAGTTCAGGATAACGAGGAAATGGAAGCTCTTGCCGAAAGCATTAAGGAACACGGCATTGTTTCTCCCGTTATAGTCCGACCACTCGAAAACACGACAGATGAATATGAGATCATATCCGGTCACAGACGGGTTATGGCAAGCAGAAAGGCAGGGATTACCGAAATCCCTGCCTTAATTGTTTCTCTTGATCGTGATGCGGCGGCGATTGTGCTTGTGGACAGCAATTTGCACCGAGAGCATATTCTGCCAAGCGAGAAAGCATTCGCTTATAAGATGAAAGCGGAAGCATTAGCTCATAGAGGTTTCCGTGCCGATCTAACTTCGGAGCAACTTGCACCGAAGTTGGCGACTGAACAAATCGCCGATGACGTTGGCACGAGCAAAGATACCGTCAAGCGTTATATCCGCTTAACCAACCTCATCCCTGAAATTCTGCAATATGTGGATGAAGGTCGTATTTCCTTCACTCCCGCCGTAGAGCTTTCCTATTTAAACGAGGTAGAGCAACAAGACCTCTTGGAGAAAATCGAAGAAAACGATTGCACACCATCACTTTCGCAGGCTTGTCGCTTCAAAAAGATAAGCCAAGCGGAAGGTCTTACGCCCGAAGTAATTGCGGAGATTATGAGCGAAGATAAAGCGAACCAAAAGGAGCGCATTAAAATTCCGACCGAAAAACTTCGCAAATATTTCCCGAAGAATTATACGGTTGAACAGATTGAAAACGAAATCATTAAACTTTGCGAGAAAAATTATCGCAACAAACAAAGAGATGCGAGGTGAGAATATGGTACAAAAAGTCAATTTTAAAGATGTTCTTGTTATGAAAGGTATGGGGCGTGTAGATGATACACG
>JAXJTD010000093.1:0-2479 GCA_036309745.1 Acutalibacteraceae bacterium
ATAAACTAAAGGAGGACAATCAAATGGAGTGGGTTGCTCGAATGAATAATATCCGCAATAGAGCCACAGAAATCGTAAACCACGATATGATTTACCCCTAACAACGAACAGCGGCAGGGAGAATAATCACCTCTCTGTCGCTATTTTTGATATTTTTGCAAAACCAATTGACATTTAATAGCTAAAGTGATAAAATATCAAGCGATATATAACAACAACTATATTATGGAGGTGCATTATGCCGCCCAGAGTTAAAGTGACAAAAGAAGATATTGTAAAGGCCGCAGTTGATATTGTTCGAAAAAGCGGAGCACAAGCAATTAACGCAAGAACGGTTGCTTCTGTGTTAAACTGTTCTACGCAACCGGTTTTCTCCAACTTTGCAACTATGGACGAACTACGCCTTGCAGTTGCAAAAAAAGCGGATATATTATGCCAAGAGTATATGCAGAGAGAGGTAGAAAGTGGAGAGTTCCCTACATACAAAGCGAATGGTATGGCTTATATCCAATTTGCAAAAGAAGAAAAAGAATTGTTTAAGCTTTTATATATGTGTGATCGATCAGATGAAGCAATTTCCGAAGGGTCAGAACTCACCGACAAAATGGAGACTATTGTTCATAATAACACAGGCCTTGAAGGTTCGGATGCGAAGCTGTTCCATTTGGAAATGTGGACGTATGTTCACGGTATCGCAACAATGATAGCAACAGGATATTATAATTTTGATTGGGAACTTATAAGTAAAATGCTTACGGATGTATATCAAGGCTTGAAAAAGCAATATGATACGGAGGGATAAACTATGGATGCTATCAAAATCAACGGTTTAACCAAAAAATATAAAGATGTGGTTGCGGTGGATAACCTTAGTTTATCTGTGCACAAAGGCGAATTATTTTCTCTGCTCGGCGTAAACGGTGCCGGCAAGACAACCACTATAAAAATGTTGTCCTGTCTTACGCAGCCCACAAGCGGAGATGCATTTCTTAACGGAAAAAGCATTTGTAAAGATACTGCCGCCGTGAAATCGCTTATAGCCGTTTCTCCGCAGGAAACTGCGGTTGCGCCAGGTCTTTCAGTTCGAGAGAACCTTGAGTTAATGTGCGGTGTTCACGGTTTTACAAAGAACAAACAAAATACAAAAATCGCAGAACTGACCGAATTGCTCGGACTTGAATCTGTTATCAAGAAAAAAGCAGGAAAAATGTCAGGCGGTTGGCAACGTAGGTTGAGCATCGCTATGGCACTGATAAGCGAGCCGGAGATTTTATTCCTTGATGAGCCTACGCTCGGGCTCGATGTGCTTGCTCGAAGTGATCTGTGGGATTTGATCCGTTCTCTCAAAGGGAAGGTTACGATTATTCTGACAACGCACTATATGGAAGAAGCAGAAGCCCTGTCTGACCGTATAGCTATTATGAAAGATGGTAAACTCCTTATCTGTGATACCGCTGAGAGAATCAAAGAAACTGCGGGGACAGATAATTTTGAACAGGCTTTTGTTCGTATCGTTAAGGGGGTAGCAAAATGAGAATGCTGACATTTGCAGGCAGAAATACTAAAGAAATACTTCGAGATCCTCTAAATTTGGCATTTGGTCTTGGCTTTCCCCTTGTATTGATTTTGTTGCTTAGTGCAATACAGGCGAATATTCCTGTAAAGCTATTTGAAATACAACATTTAACTCCTGGTATTACAATCTTCGGTCTTTCATTTATGACACTGTTTTCAGCGACTATTATTGCAAAAGACAGAGGCAGTTCGTTACTTCAACGCTTATATACTACACCGCTGACTTCAGTTGATTTCATACTCGGTTATACGCTACCTATTATTCCGATTGCAATTGCTCAAAGTGTTATTTGTTATATTGCGGCAATCATTCTTGGAATTGATATTACGATAAATATTATATATGCTGTTATATCTATCATCCCCGTTTCTATACTCTACATTGCCTTGGGGCTTCTCTGCGGAAGCGTATTGAATGATAAGCAGGTTGGCGGAATTTGCGGTGCTTTGCTTACGAATCTTTCAGCCTGGTTGTCGGGCATTTGGTTTGATCTTGACCTTGTAGGAGGAGCGTTTAAGAATGTCTCATATTTGCTTCCGTTTGCTCATGCCGTTGATATGGAGCGAGCAATTCTTGCAGGAAATTTTGTTGATATTTTCCCACATTTATGGTGGGTGCTTGGATATGCAGTCGTACTGCTCGCGTTAGCTGTATTGTTGTTCCTGCAGCAGATGAAAAAACAATAGTTGTTTGGAGAGTGCATAGATGAAGCTTTCACTTAAAGGACCATTCCGTTTATCTGGTGAATAGGGAGTCAGAAATGAAAGTACACATTAAAAAATGGGAACTTGCAGACGCAGAAGATTTAGCAAACGCACTCTCTAATAAAAATGTTAAGATATGCTATACCTTTTGACACACGATCAGAATTACGTTAGCGAAGAAAACATCACCGCTTTTATG
>JAXJTD010000094.1:0-1710 GCA_036309745.1 Acutalibacteraceae bacterium
ATCTTCCGTCCGATCTTTTTTGGAGTCCATTCCTTTTGTCAGCATATTGATCATAACCTTGTTAATTCCGTGGAGCTTGGTTTTATCCATACCGCCTTGCATAGTGAAAAGTGGTGTTTCTTCGGAAATAACGTTTACCTTACGAACCTCTGCGATAGCTGTTCCGGTATCGCAAAGGCCAACTGCGCAAACAGCTGATATCTTGTATTGCTTTGCCGTCTTTTTATACCCCTTGATATTGTTAGCGAAAAGCCAACCGAGATATATGATTTCCGTTCCGTTTGATAATTGCTTTGCAGCTTCGCTCAAAGCATATACAGGCAACCCCGTTTTCTCGCCAAGTATTTTGGCATACTCAGCGGTATGTCCTGTCTTAGATGTATAAACAATAGCTTTCATTTTCCCTCCAAATTAAAAAGTGCGTGACCGAAGCCACGCACCGAAAAACGCAACTCCGATTGTCGCCAAACAAAGCCCAAACAGAAAAGGAAAACCCTTGTTACCATCTGAGTGGAGTTGCGCTTTTACCGAACTCTTATCAGATGATAACCAAAAAAGGGTATAATATCCCCTTGGTAAAAAGTGATCCTTTTCCTTATTTAGCTTTGTTTGGCGTGTATATTATATCACAGTTATCTGCAAAAATAAAGTATTTTCAGAAAAGTTACTATTTTTTGATACAAAAAACAACGGCAGAGAGAATAAATCTCTCTGCCGCCATACTTCGGTTAGTTGTAAATTATATCGTGATTTACGATTTCTGTGGCTCTGCTGCGGATGTTATTCATTCGAGCAACCCACTCCATTTGATTGTCTGCTTTGAGTTGTTCGGTCACGCCCTCACGCTCTGCCATTTGTTTAATCAAACAATTAAAGGTTTCTTCAGCGTCGTGGTTGAGTTGAAGTAGATAATCATACAGCGTGTGTTCGTTTAGCATTTTGTTGTAGAAGGGTTTGCAGTGCTTTTGGATATGGTTCAAATGCCGTTGACCCCATACGCCGATTGGCTCACGTTCAGGCTCATCCTCACCGGCGATGATATAGTAATCACCGCACAGTTCGTATTTGAGCCCAGTTCTTTCGTCTGCGATAAATCTCGCTAATTGTTCCATCATTATACCTCCTTGTAAATTACTTTAATCTTCTTCTGTTTAGAGTGAATAACTTTCAATAAAACTTCATCCAAAGCATCGGTATACTTTCCGTCAGCAATGAGTTTGTTTCGCATTTCATTCATACAGTTCACAACCACCCGACGTTCAAAATCATCAAATGCGATATAATATTTCTTTTCTTTCATCTTAGCACTCCTTTAGCAAGTCTTTGAATGGAGCTTCATCATTTACAAAAGTATCATAAGTGAAATTAGCACCCAAACGGAAACCTATAATAAAACTATCAAGGTTTGATTCACCGTTCACAACACTCCAAGCATTGCAAAAGTCAAGAAACTTTTTCTTGCTTTCGCCCGATAGGTTCTCAGTTAAGTAATCTTCATTTAACATCAAGACTTCCATTTGTTTCTGCACGGCCTTGTTTTCTTTGGTGCTACGTGCTTGTGGATCAAGGTTGCCGTAATAAAATTCTTCAATAAACTTACCCATAAAAATAGCCTCCTTTAAGTTTCTACAATAATTGTACTTAAAGAGGGCTCGATAGTCGAATGTACGGATATATATAAGTAAAGAAGGGCAAGAAAAAAGAGAGAAG
>JAXJTD010000095.1:0-34837 GCA_036309745.1 Acutalibacteraceae bacterium
ACGCTTTTCTATGCCTTGCCAAAAGAATTGGTTTCAAAACGCAATCAGTATCTTGAAATTCCGAGAAGTCCGTATGATGTTCTCCGCACAGACAAATATGATAATCTCATCAATGACGATGCGTTTCTCGAGCTTGTCTGGGATTGTTATGCTTGGTCTGTGTGGCAGTTTATTCAAGTTCCTCGCAGTAATGGTTACGGTGATATTCCAGGAAAGTGGACAAGCTATTCGGGTGACTTCCCCCTGTGGCGTTTGTGTTATGCAATCCAAAATCATTTTCGCAATAAATTTGAAACGGAAATGGAATGGAGCTTTCAAAAACTGTTTACGATGCCGCAGGGCATGGAAATTCCGTGGCTTACATATCAGCAGTTCAGTAACCTTATCGGTAATCTCACGGATATGATTGTTGAGGAACAGAACTGGCAACCGATGATTGATGAAGTGTGGAAAAACCGTCAGATGGATGATTACAGCGAACGAAAAAGCACAAACAAAAGAGATTTCGTCAACAAATGGTATTGCTCGTGGAACGATAACAAAAAGCCTATCTTTCTTGATGAAGCAATCAAGTCAGACGAAGAAATCAGCGAAGAATTGCTGATTCATTTGCCTGCACCACGTGAGGATTTTGAAACAAAAATCCTTGCAAAAGAAAAAGTCGATACGTTCACATCGGCACTTGACAAAAAGGACAAACAAATTTTGCAGATGCGTATGGACGGATGCACGCTTGAACAGATTGCGGCATTTTTCGGCTACAAAACACCGAGTGCAATTTATAAACGCATTCAAAAATTAGCAACAGCCTACGAACAATTTGTTACTATGCAGTACGGAGAATTTCTCGACACCCACTCAAAAAAATCTAAGAAAACTGAAAAAGCAGACAAAGACAGTCACGATTGATTTCGTGGCTGTTTTTTGATGCTCGAAAGGAGGATTTCAGAAATGAGACGATAGAAAAGTTTCAGACTCACCGCACCGTATTCGGAAGAACGCAGAAACAGTTTATACTGTTTTATTTGATCATTTCAACAAATGCTTTTGCAGCATAGGAAAGCGGTGCGTTCTTTAAATATGCACAGCCGATACTCCTTTTGGGCAGTGGCGGGTTGACAGACAGTCTTTGTACGATTCCTTTTTCCAATTCAACTTTGGCAAACTGTTCAATAACACACGAAACACCGAGATGAATGGAAGCAAAACGAATCAGTAAATCGTGCACCGCTACTTCAATCTGTGGATTCAATGCTATGTTTTTTTCTTTGAAATTCTTATCAAGAAAACGACGTGATGATGAATGTTTTTCAAGAAGAATAAGAGGTAATTCTGCCACTTTCTCCCAGGAATAGGACTCTTTTGTTTCGAAATCGGGACCACAGACAAATACATCGTCTATTTCGAGGCAAGGCTCGATTATAAGCTCATCATCTGATAAAGGCATATTTACAAATGCAAGATCTGCTTTTCCTTCTTTTACAAGGTTGAGCATCTGAGAAGAATAAGAGTTTGCCATTTCAATTCTTATCTCGGGATAGGTGGCGTGATAATCTTCAAGATATTTCAACAGAAAGTGTGTTGTTATTGTATCACCGGCGGCAATTTTTAATTCACCTGATTCAAGATGCCGAAGCTTTTCCAATTGCTTTTCACCTTGATCTATAGAGTTGATTGCGTTTTCCACCTTTAAAAACAGTATTTTACCTTCATTAGTAAGGGTTATTCCTCTTCTTGTTCTGACAAAAAGCTGAACATTAAGATCACTTTCAAGCTGATGAATGCACTGTGAAATGGCAGACTGAGAAATATATAAATGCTGAGCAGCAGTTGAAAATGATTGAAAACGTGCTGTTTCATAAAAAATCCGATAATAATCAAGTTTGGTTTTCATATAAGTTCTCCTTATAACTGTTGTAAGAATTATCTGTTTTACTTATGCTGTTGATTGGATTATAATACAGTCAGACAAACAAGTCAATAATTGGGAGGAATAATTATGAGCAGAGTTTATGGAACAGTTTCAATGGGACTTCGTGCTCCGATTATCCGTCAGGGAGATGACCTTGTGGAAATCGTAACCGGTTCTGTTGTTGAAGCAATGAATGTTGAGGGACTTGTTCCGAGAGATCGGGATGTAGTTTGTATGACGGAAGCCATCGTGGCACGTGCACAAGGGAACTATGCAAGCGTGGATAACATCGCAACCGATGTCCGCAATAAGTTCGGCGGCGAAACCGTAGGTGTTATTTTCCCGATTCTGAGCCGAAACCGTTTTGCAATCTGCTTGCGCGGTATTGCTAAAGGTTGCAAAAAGGTTGTGCTGATGTTGAGTTACCCGTCTGATGAAGTGGGAAACCATCTTGTGGATTTGGATAAGCTGGATGAAAAAGGCATAAATCCTTATACGGATGTTTTATCTGAAGCACAGTGGCGTGAGTTATTCGGTTATCCTAAGCATACTTTTACAGGTGTTGATTATGTAGATTATTATTCAAATCTCATCCGTGAATCCGGAGCAGAAGTTGAGGTCGTCTTTGCCAATGACTGCCGTTCTGTTTTAAAATATACAAAAAATGTACTTAACTGCGATATTCATACCCGTGCTCGAACAAAACGTCTTTTAAAGGCAGCGGGTGCTGAAAAAGTATACGGTCTTGATGAAATTATGGCTGAATCTGTTGAAGGAAGCGGATTTAATGCCCGTTACGGTCTGTTAGGTTCAAACAAATCAAGCGAAGATACGGTAAAGCTGTTCCCGAGAGAAGAATGTCAGAAAACGGTAGAGGATATTCAATCAAGATTGCTTGAAATTACGGGAAAGCATATTGAAGTTATGGTTTACGGTGACGGTGCATTCAAAGATCCCGTAGGTAAAATATGGGAACTTGCTGACCCTGTCGTATCTCCTGCATATACTCCCGGTCTGGAAGGAACACCAAATGAATTAAAGCTGAAATATCTTGCTGATAACGATTTTTCGGCTCTTTCGGGAGAAGCATTACAAGAAGCAATCAAAGAGAAAATTATGCAGAAAGACGGTTCCTCTCTTGTCGGCAACATGGTTTCTCAGGGAACAACGCCCCGTCGTCTGACCGATCTTATCGGTTCGCTGTGCGACCTGACTTCGGGTTCGGGCGACAAGGGAACACCTATCGTATATATCCAGGGTTATTTTGATAATTACACCAACGAATAAGCAAGGAGAGGCTTGTATGGAAAAAATAATTCGTCCGGAAAGTATGGAGAGAATTACTACTCCGGAGCTTGCACAAAAATTTATTGAAGAACAGATTGAGGAAATCCGCACTCATGTAGGAGACGGCAAAGTATTGCTGGCACTTTCAGGCGGAGTTGACTCAAGCGTTGTTGCGGCACTTCTTATCAAAGCTATAGGGAAACAGCTTGTTTGCGTTCACGTCAATCACGGCTTGATGCGTAAGGGTGAAAGCGAACAAGTTATCGATGTTTTCGGCAAGGAATTGGATGCCAACCTTATTTATGTTGATGCTGCAGACCGTTTTCTGAATTTGCTTGACGGTGTAGCTGACCCTGAAAGGAAGCGTAAAATCATCGGCGGTGAATTCATCAAAGTGTTTGACGAAGAAGCTGCAAAGCTTGAAGGAATCGGGTATCTGGCACAAGGTACTATTTATCCCGATATACTTGAATCCGACGGCGTGAAGGCTCACCACAACGTGGGCGGTTTGCCTGAAGGAATGGAATTTAAGCTTGTCGAACCCGTTAAGCTTCTGTTTAAAGACGAGGTTCGTGTTGTTGGAGAAGCATTAGGGCTTCCTCACGGTATGGTTTACCGCCAGCCGTTTCCCGGTCCCGGTCTGGGTGTTCGTTGTCTCGGAGCCATTACCCGTGACCGTTTGCACGCTTTGAGAGAAGCGGATGCTATACTTCGTGATGAGTTTGACAAAAACGGTCTTGCAGAAAAAGTATGGCAATATTTTGTTGCGGTACCCGATTTCAAAAGTGTCGGAGTAAGAAACGGCAAACGTTATGAGGGTTGGGCGGCGATTATCCGTGCAGTAAATACAACCGATGCAATGACGGCAACCGTTGAGGATATTCCGCATTCGCTTATTCATCATATAACAGAACGCATTACACACGAGGTGGAAGGTATTAACCGTGTTCTTGTAGATTATACACCAAAGCCTGTGGGAACAATAGAATTCGAGTAAGGTCACAACGTAGAATGCGAGATGAAATTATATGGCAAAGAGAACAGATATTAAAAAAGTTTTGATTATAGGCTCAGGTCCTATAGTTATCGGGCAGGCTGCAGAGTTTGACTATGCAGGCACTCAGGCTTGTCTTGCTCTTAAAGAAGAGGGTTACGAGGTTGTGCTTGTCAACTCTAACCCTGCAACAATTATGACAGATACCATTATCGCCGATAAGGTTTATATGGAGCCTCTCACTCTCGAATATGTGGCAAAAATTATCCGTCATGAGCGTCCCGATGCAATCATTCCGGGCATCGGCGGTCAGACAGGTCTTAATCTTGCTATGCAGCTTGAGAAAAAAGGTATTCTCAAAGAATGTGAGGTTAAGCTTCTCGGCACATCAAGTGCTTCAATTGAACGTGCAGAGGACCGTGAATTGTTTAAAGAACTTTGCGAATCTATCGGTGAACCCGTTATTCCTTCAGAAATCACTTATTCATTAGAAGAAGCAAAAGCCGCTGCAGAACGGATAGGTTATCCGGTTGTTGTCCGTCCTGCATTTACTCTCGGCGGTACAGGCGGCGGTTTCGCTAACAATGAAGAGGAACTCGTTGAAATCGGTACAAACGCATTCAAATTATCTCCCGTTCATCAGGCTCTTATTGAAAAGTCCGTTAAGGGTTATAAGGAAATTGAGTTTGAGGTTATGCGTGATTCCAATGACCACGCAATCACCATCTGCGGTATGGAAAACATTGATCCCGTTGGCGTTCATACAGGTGACTCCTGCGTTGTGGCACCTATTATGACGCTCAGTAAAGAAGACGAGAAAATGCTAAACGATTCTGCAATCAAGCTTATCAAGGAACTTAAAATCGAAGGCGGCTGTAATGTTCAGTTTGCTCTTAATCCTCACAGCTCTGAATATTATCTTATCGAGGTTAATCCCAGAGTTTCCCGTTCATCGGCTCTTGCTTCAAAGGCATCGGGTTATCCTATTGCACGTGTTACTGCAAAGATTGCCGTGGGAATGGCTCTTGAAGATATTCAGATTGCTAACACTAATGCTGCTTTCGAGCCCAAGCTTGACTATGTTATCGCTAAATTACCCCGTTTTCCGTTCGATAAATTTGCATCTGCTACCAATAAACTCGGTACTCAGATGAAAGCTACCGGCGAGGTTATGGGTATCGGTTCAAACCTTGAAGAAGCACTTCTCAAAGGAGTCCGCTCTCTTGAAATCGGTGCTGATCATATGTACCTTTCAAAATTCGACAATATGAGTGTTGAGGAACTTCTTGATTATATTTCGGAGTTCCGTTCTGATAATATCTTCGCTATTGCAGAGCTTATCTATCACGGTGTTTCTGTTGAAAAAATTCACGAAATCACTATGATTACACCTTTTTTCCTTGAATCGATCAAAAACATTATTGATATGGAAGAAAAGCTTCGTGAAAATAAAAATGCAGATACTCTTGCTCAAGCAAAGAAGATGGGCTTCGGTGATAAATACATTGCAAAACTTTGGAACTGCAACGAGCTTGATATTTACAATATGCGTAAAGAATCAGGTCTTTTTCCTGCGTTCAGGATGGTTGACACTTGCCACACAAGTGCATACATTCCTTATTTCTATTCTTCATACACAGGCGAGAATGCTTCCCGTCTGACAGATAAGAAAAAGATTATCGTTCTCGGTGCAGGACCAATCCGTATCGGTCAGGGCGTTGAATTTGACTATTCAACTGTTCACGCAGTTATGACAATTAAAAATGCAGGTTATGAGGCTATTATTATAAACAATAACCCCGAAACTGTTTCAACAGACTACACAACTGCTGACAAACTCTATTTTGAGCCACTCACTCCCGAAGATGTTATGAATATTGTTGAGTTTGAAAAGCCTGAAGGGGTTATCGCTTCTCTCGGCGGTCAGACTGCTATTAATCTTGCTCAGCCGCTTCACGACCGTGGTGTTAAAATTATCGGTACTGACTGCACTGCAATTGACAGGGCAGAGGACCGTAACGCATTCGAAAATCTTCTTAATGAGCTTAATATTCCACGTGCAAAGGGTAAAGCCGTTACAAATCTTGAAGACGGTATCACCGCTGCGGCAGAAATCGGTTATCCCGTTCTTGTTCGTCCTTCATTCGTTCTCGGCGGACGTGCTATGCAGATTGTTGCTAATGAAGAACAGCTCCGTCATTATCTCAGAACAGCCGTTGAAATTGATGAAGATAAGCCCGTTCTTGTTGATAAATACATTTACGGCAAAGAGGTTGAGGTTGACGCTATCTGCGACGGCAGAGATGTATTCGTTCCCGGTATTATGGAGCTTGTTGAAAAAACAGGTATTCACTCCGGTGACTCAATCAGCGTTTACCCCTCATTCAGTATTTCAAATAGGGTTAAAGGCATAATACTTCAGTATGCTAAAAAGCTTGGTCTCGGAATCGGAATTGTCGGTCTTTTCAACATTCAGTTCATTGTTGACGAAAACGACAATGTTTATATCATCGAGGTTAATCCCCGTTCATCAAGAACGGTTCCTTTCCTTTCAAAAGCAACAGGCTACTCTCTTGCAGATATTGCAACAGAGGTTATTATGGGCAAGAGCCTTAAAGAGCAGGGTATATTTGATATTTATCCCGACGAAAAGAAACGTTGGTATGTAAAGGTTCCCGTATTCTCATTTAACAAAATTCGCGGACTTGATGCTTACCTTTCACCTGAAATGAAATCAACCGGTGAAGCAATCGGCTATGATGATAAATTAAACAGAGCTCTTTATAAAGTTCTTCAGGCATCGGGTATGCACCTTCAGAACTATGGTACAGTTTTCGTAACTGTTGCAGACAGGGATAAAGAAGATGCTCTGCCTCTTATCCGCCGTTTCTATAAGCTCGGGTTCAATATCCAGGCAACTGCCGGTACCGCAAAATTCCTTAAAGAAAACGGAATCAGAACTCATGTTCTCGGTAAAATCAGTGAAGGCAGCAACGAAGTTCCCGAAGCTCTCCGTCAAGGTCATATTGCTTATATAATCAACACAAAAGATATCAGCACCACCAACGAAAATAATGACGGTCATCAGATTCGTTTCCTCGCAACCGAAAATAACGTTACGATATTTACGGCACTTGATACCGTAAATGTTCTTCTTGATGTTCTGGAGGAAACAACACTGACCATTTCTACTATTGACGCCTGATTTAGCTATGACAGAGTCAAACTCTGATCTTGTAAATTTGCAGATTATCAGAACTGAAGAAAGAGGTATTAAAAATGGAAAATTTAAAGCTGTTATACACAGGTAAAACAAAAAATGTTTACGAGCTCCCTAACGGTAACTGTTTGTTGCTTTTTAAAGATGATTGCACCGGCAAGGACGGTGTATTTGATCCCGGTGAAAATTCCGTTGGCCTTACCATTGAAGGTGTCGGTGATGTAAATCTTCGTATGTCTGTTTATTTCTTCGAGAAGATAAACGAGGCAGGAATCCGCACACATTACGTTTCCGCAAATCTTGACGATACCACAATGGAAGTCCTTCCTGCCAAGGTGTTTGGTAAGGGTTTGGAGGTTATTTGCCGTTATAAAGCGGTCGGTTCCTTCTTCCGTCGTTATTCGGATTATTGTACCGAAGGACAAGATCTTCCCGCTTATGTTGAAACTACTTTTAAGAACGACGCTAAAGGCGATCCTCTTGTTACCAAAGACGGTCTTGTAGACTTAGGCGTTATGACTGCAGAGCAGTATGATTCTCTTAAGGCACAGACACAGGCTATTACAAAGATTGTTGCCGATGATTTGAAATCCAAGGGTCTTGAACTCTACGACATCAAGTTTGAATTCGGGTATGATGCGGACGGCAACGTAATGCTGATTGACGAAATCGCATCAGGTAATATGCGTGTTTACAAAGACGGCGAGTATGTTGATCCTATGACCCTGAACAAGCTGTTCTTTGCATAATAGTCTTAAACGCAGGGGAAGGTCGATTGGTTTCCTCTGCGTTATTTTTTTAATGAAAGGAACTGTTTTTTATGATAAGAATCGGAATATACGGATACGGAAATCTCGCAAAAGGAGTTGAACTTGCAGTAAATGCAGCAAGTGATATGGAACTTGTTGCAATATTTACACGTCGAAACCCCGAAGCAATTAAAACAAATTCTGTAATGGTTCCGGCGATAAACACCGATTATGTTATGGAGTGGACAGACAAGATCGATGTTATGATTATATGCGGTGGCAGTGCTACCGATTTGCCCCGTCAAACGCCGGAACTTGCAAAATATTTTAACGTTGTTGATAGCTTTGATACACATGCTAAAATACCGGAGCATTTTGAAAATGTGAATCAAACGGCAATGGTTTCGGGAAAGGTTGCTGTTATATCTGTCGGATGGGATCCCGGAATGTTTTCTGTCAACAGAATGTATTCCTCCGCTGTTTTACCGAACGGAAAGGACTATACTTTTTGGGGAAAAGGTGTAAGTCAAGGTCATTCCGATGCTATCAGAAGAATCCCGGGTGTCCTTGATGCGAAGCAATATACCATTCCTGTTGAATCGGCTTTGGAAGCAGTACGAAGCGGTAAAACGCCGGAGTTAACCACAAGGGAGAAACATATAAGAGAATGCTTTGTTGTCGCTGAGGAAGGTGCGGATTCAGCAAAAATAGAGAATGAGATCGTGACAATGCCGAACTATTTTGCAGACTACGATACCACGGTTCATTTTATAACAGAGGAAGAGATGAAATCGGAGCACAGCGGTATACCTCACGGTGGCTTTGTTATCAGAAGCGGAAAAACAGGTTCAAACGGTGAGCATCAGCATATTATCGAGTATAGTCTGAAACTTGATTCAAATCCGGAGTTTACTGCATCGGTACTTACAGCCTATGCAAGAGCTGCATGGAGACTTTACGAAAAAGGTGAAAAAGGTTGTATGACAGCATTTGATATTGCACCCAAATATCTAAGCGAAAAAAGTTCTGCGGAATTAATCAGAACAATGCTGTGATACCGCATAAATAATCGGTGATTGAAAATGACAAAATATATATTTGTAACCGGAGGCGTTGTGTCCGGTCTCGGTAAGGGAATCACAGCCGCCTCTTTGGGAAGATTACTAAAATCACGAGGACTGAAGGTTGCCGCACAAAAGCTTGACCCGTATATAAATGTTGACCCCGGAACCATGAGTCCGTATCAGCATGGAGAGGTATATGTTACCGAAGACGGCGCGGAAACCGACCTTGATCTCGGTCATTACGAACGTTTTATTGACGAAAACCTTAATAAATACTCCAACCTGACTACCGGTAAGGTTTATTGGAACGTGTTAAATAAAGAACGGCGTGGTGAATATCTCGGTTCTACAGTGCAGGTAATTCCGCATATCACAAACGAAATCAAAGAATTTGTTTACAGGGTGGGCAAGAAAACCGGTGCCGATGTGGTTATTACTGAAATCGGAGGTACTATTGGTGATATCGAGTCTCAGCCTTTCATTGAAGCAGTTCGACAGATTTCGCTTGAAGTTGGCAGAGAAAACAGTCTTTTTATCCACGTAACTTTGGTTCCGTTTCTGAGAGGCTCGGATGAACACAAATCAAAGCCTACTCAGCATTCGGTTAAGGAACTGCAAGGGATGGGTATTAACCCGGACATTGTAGTACTTCGTTGCGATGAACCTCCGGAAGAATCTGTATTTAAGAAAATCTCGATGTTCTGCAACGTGAAGTCGGACTGTGTTATTGAAAATATTACTTTACCTAATCTTTATGAAGCACCGTTGATGTTGGAAAAATCAAATTTTTCTTCGGTTGTTTGCCGAGAACTCGGTATTGATGCACCGAAGCCTGATCTTACTGAATGGACTGCAATGGTTGAGCGTATCAAAACAAGAGAGCATTATGTGGATATCGGTCTTGTTGGTAAATATGTTGGACTTCACGATGCATACCTATCGGTGGCAGAAGCACTTCGCCACGCGGGGTATTACCATAACACGCACATTCGTATTCATTGGATTGATTCTGAGGAAATTACAGCAGAAAATGCGGAAGAAAAGCTCGCAGGCATCGACGGTATTCTTGTTCCGGGCGGTTTCGGCAGCCGTGGCATTGAAGGTATGATACTTGCTGCAAAATTCGCAAGAGAAAATGAAATTCCTTATTTCGGTATCTGTCTCGGTATGCAGATTGCTGTTATAGAGTATGCAAGAAATGTTCTTGACATTAAAGATGCAAATTCCGGTGAATTTGATGAGTTGTGCAAACACAAGGTAATCGACTTTATGCCGGGTCAGAGCGATAATATTGATAAAGGCGGTACACTCCGACTCGGAGCATATCCTTGTAACATTAAATCCGGAACAACAATGGAACGTTGTTACGGTACATTGAATATAAGTGAACGGCACAGACACCGATATGAATTTAATAACGAGTACCGTGGAACTTTTGAAAAAGCAGGACTGACTCTCAGCGGCACATCTCCTGACGGCACTCTTGTTGAAACGGTGGAAATCACAGACAGACCGTTCTTTGTCGGAGTTCAATATCATCCCGAATTCAAGAGCAGACCGAATAAAGCACATCCGTTGTTCAGAGGATTTATTGAAGCAGCCTTAAAAACATACACATATAAAACCCGGAGGTGATTCTTATGAGTAATGTTATTGTTCCTGAGGGATATAAATCAGCATTAAATATGTATGAAACGCAAAAAGCTATAGGGATGCTAAAAAGAATATTCGAAGATAATTTATGCCCTGCTCTTAATTTAAGGCGTGTTTCTGCTCCGATATTCGTCGACCCCGAAACGGGTTTGAATGACGATTTGAGCGGCACTGAACGTGCGGTTGTATTCGATATTAAAGAAACAGGTAAAAATGCCGCAATTGTTCATTCTCTTGCAAAGTGGAAGCGAATGGCACTGCGCACTTACGGCTTTTCGGAGGGCGAAGGACTTTATACGGATATGAATGCTGTCCGCCGTGACGAAGAATTGGATAATCTTCACTCAGTTTATACCGACCAGTGGGACTGGGAAAAAATTATTACAAAAGAAAACCGCAATGAAAATTATCTCAGAGAGGTTGTAAAAAGTATTGTAAATGCAATTTGTGATACTCTTGATTTTCTCAAGCATGTTTATCCCCAATTGACTGTTCAGCTTGAACGTGATGTTACCTTCATTACCTCGCAAGAACTTGAAGATATGTATCCCGACAAATCACCTAAAGAGCGTGAAAATCTTTTTGTAAAAGACCGTAAAACAGTGTTTGTTATGCAAATCGGCAGTGTGTTGAAATCGGGTCAGGTTCACGACCAAAGAGCACCCGATTATGATGATTGGTCCCTTAACGGTGATATACTTTTCTGGAATGATGTTCTGAATTGTGCATTTGAAATTTCATCAATGGGTATCCGTGTCGACGAAAAAAGTCTTGATGAACAGCTCAGAATTTCCGGCAAGAACGAAAGGCGGCGTTTGTTATTCCATAAAGAATTGTCAGAAGGCAAACTACCTCTTACAATCGGAGGAGGTATCGGTCAATCAAGACTTTCAATGCTCCTTCTCGGCAAAGCGCATATCGGCGAAGTTCAGGTTTCTCTTTGGGATGACCGCACAAAACAAATTTGTGAAGAAAACGGAATAGTACTTTTATAATAAAGAATAAATTCCCAAAATTGCAGGCAACAAATGTTACCTGCAATTTTATTTTTCACCTGTTGACACCGCAGAAAAAACTGTTATAAAATATTTTAAATTTCAGGAAAAATTTATCCGACTTTGCTCCATATATAAGTGAAGGGGTAAATATTCCCGACAAACCTGAATTATCAAGCAGACAAAGACAGTCACGATTAAATTCGTGGCTGTTTTTTGATGCCCGAAAGGAGATGTTAAGAATTGAAAAAATAGCAAAAAACCGAATTGAAGAATCGTAAATGACCAACGCATCGTTTTGAGAAAATCCATTGGATGAAACAGTGTTTTTTACGGTTCTTGAACCGAGAAAAAATTACAAAAATCAGCCGATATCCGGCAGAAAGGAGGCAATATGAAAACAGGATTAACAAAGCGTCAGAAAGATACCGTTATCTGCTTTAACGAAGAAAGTGACATCATTGATGTGCGGACACACAATACGGATTTGAGAAACAGACTTTTAGAATTCAGCGAACAGTATCCTGAATGTTGCAAGCTGACAGACGATGATGAACACGGCGGAATGCTTTTTGAAATTCTCAAAGGAAGATTGAGTTTCAGACTCACCGCACCGTATTCGGAAGAACGCAAAAATAGTTTGAGCGAAAATGCGAAAAAACACGGCATAAATCACGACATAAAAATTGATAAAATGATTTGATTGAATGTGAGGTTGTTTTCTGTGTATGCGTGTGCTATAATGTTCAATAAAATTATTGAATTCATCATTTAATCTGTTTTTTCTTTATGCTTTCAGCTTTTTTTAACATCGACTCAAATTACTTTTTGATAATATATTTTTCTGCAAGGTGATTATATGAGATATTTTGAAAAATCAAAAAAACTTGATAACGTTTGCTACGATATAAGAGGTCCGGTTATGGACGAAGCAAACCGTATGGAAGCTAACGGAATTGATATCCTTAAGCTTAACATCGGCAATCCTGCTCCTTTCGGTCTGACTGCGCCGGACGAAATTATTGTTGATATGATATATAACCTCAAATCAACAGAAGGCTATTCTGAATCAAAAGGTCTTTTCTCTGCAAGAAAAGCAATTATGCAGTATTGTCAGCTCAAAGGAATTCCCGATGTCGGAGTTAATGATATTTACACAGGCAATGGTGTAAGTGAACTTATAACCATGTCTATGCAAGGACTTTTGGATTCCGGAGATGAAATCCTTGTACCTATGCCCGATTACCCTCTTTGGACAGCGTCGGTTACGCTTGCGGGCGGAAAAGCGGTTCATTATCTCTGCGATGAAAAGGCTGATTGGAATCCCGATATTGATGATATCAAAAAGAAAATAACACCTAATACGAAAGGCATTGTTGTTATAAATCCGAATAATCCTACGGGTGCGCTTTATTCAAAAGACGTGTTGGAACAGATTGTTCAGATTGCCCGCGAAAATGAACTTATTCTTTTTGCTGACGAAATTTATGACAGACTCGTTCTGGATGGCGAAGAACACATTGCACTTGCATCCCTTGCACCTGACTTATTGACGGTCTGCTTCAATGGTTTGTCAAAATCACATAAAGTTGCAGGATTCCGTTGTGGATGGATGTGTCTTGCGGGCGATAAATCCAAGGCTAAAGGATATATTGAAGGCCTTAATCTTCTTTCGTCAATGCGTCTTTGCTCCAATGTTCCGGCACAAAGTATTATCCAAACAGCACTCGGAGGAATTCAGACAGGAGACAAACTTTTGCAACCCGGTGGAAGAATTTACGAACAGAGAAACTATATTTATGATGCACTGAACAATATTCCCGGTGTAACAGCAACCAAACCGAAAGGCGCATTCTATATTTTCCCGAAACTTGATACAAAGAAATTCAATATAACAAACGATGAACAGTTTGCGCTGGACTTACTTCACGAAAAGAAAATCCTTGTTACTTGCGGAACGGGATTTAATTGGAATAATCCGGACCACTTCAGAATTGTTTTTTTGCCCAACATAGATATGCTTGAATCGGCTGTTGAAAAAATAAGCGATTTTCTGGACGGCTACAAACAAAAATAATCAACAGATATCACATATTGTTAACCGTTTCACTTTTAGTGAGGCGGTTTTCTTATACTCAAAATTGAAAGGAGATGTGAATATGAAATATGTTAAAAACACAGCAAGATAAAAGCCGAAAATAAGCAGATAACCCCGAAGGGCGCACTTCTATACATATCTTTCAGAAATGTATGAGTGCGTAGCTCCGCTAATGAAAAATCAAAGATTTTAAACAAGGGTTTTACCCTTGCGCTGCATTGCAGCTATCCCACAATTTATTGAAACTGAATATTTCAACCTATCCCGTTGTTTCATCCGAAGCAACGGGATTTTTGTATCCCAAAAACAGAAAAGGAGATTTTATGAGTAAATCAAAAGAAGAATTAATTGAAGAAAAAATAAAAAATGAAAAGGAAATTGAAATCCTTGAACATCAGAAACAGCGACTTGAGAATCGCATTGAATATCTCACCAAAGGTGACAGAGCAAAACGGACTCACCGTCTTTGTGAAAAAGGCGGTGCGATTGAAAGCGTTTGTCCCGAAACAAAAGATATGACTTCTGCTGATTTTTATCAGCTTGCCGAATTCATTTTCGATCTGCCCGAAGTGAAAAAGTATATGGAAGGGTTTGATTTGTAATGTCACTTTTTCATTTTCACGTCACACAAATAAAACGGAGTGCGGGTCAAAGTGCTGTTGCGTGTGCCGCCTATCGTGCAGGCGAAAAATTAAAGAGTGAATATTATGGTGAAGTCAGCGACTATACCCGTAAAGGCGGAGTTGTTGAAACGGGAATTATGCTTCCCGGGTATGTTCCGCAAAATCTATCTGACAGAGAAACTCTATGGAACGAAGTTGAGAAAATCGAAAAAGGTAAAAATGCTCAACTTGCATACAGTTTTGATTTTGCTTTACAGAATGAATTTACAATGGAAGAAAATATTTCTCTCGCAAAGAAATTCATACGGGAGCAGTTTGTTAAACGAGGTATGATTGCCGACTTCGCAATTCATTCTCCCGAAACAAACGGAATTGCAAATCCGCACGTTCATGTGATGTGTCCGATAAGACCTATTGATGAAAACGGTGAATGGGGCAACAAACAAAAACGAGTTTATGAGCTTGACCGAAACGGTGACAGAGTAACCGACCATAACGGTAATTACATCTTCTCTGCCGTGCCGACAACCGATTGGGGTAAACCCGAAACACTTGAACATTGGCGTTCGGAATGGACAAGAATGTGCAACGAAAAGTTTGAAGAAAAACAACTTGCAGACAGAATTGATTACCGCAGTTATGAGCGACAAGGTGTTGATAAAATCCCGACCGTTCACGAAGGAGTTGCAGTCCGTCAGATGGAAAGCAAAGGCATAAGAACCGACAAGGGCGATAAGAACAGATTGATAAAATCCACAAATGCTCTGATTGCCGAAATCAAAGAGAAAATCAAAATTTTCAAAAGCTGGATTGAAGAAATAAAAGCAGAATTGGAGAGATTCAACCAACCCGAAACAACACTTGTTGATATTTTGAATACATATCTCGATATGCGGAAAGAAGGCAGAAGTAATTGGAACAAATCGGCACAGACAAAAGGTGCTGTCGCAGATTTAAAGAAAATATCGCAGGCAATTATGATTCTGCAAAGCCGAAATATCTGCACTCTTGATGAACTGAATGAAATTCTGAATCCGATTGACGAAACGAGAAAATCAATCAAGGCAGATGAAAAGAAAATCAAACGGTTGAAACAGCACATTTCAAAGATTGAGGACTATGAAAAATACAAACCGATTTATGATAAATATTCAAAAATATTTTTTGAGAAAAGCAAAGAAAAGTATTATTCCGAACACGAATCCGAAATTGAGAAATACAAAACTGCTGTGCGATATATGAAAGCAAATCCCGAATGCAAACCGAGTGCAATAAATTCAATTAAATCTCAGATATCTGCATTAACGGAACATCAGAAATCATTAACCGCCAACCTATCCACCCATCAATCCGAACTCCGTGAGCTTGAAGAAATCAGATACATAGTGAATCAAGCTATGGAGCATAAAGAAAACGAAAAGCCGTCTGTTCTCAAACGCCTTGAAGAAGCAAAGAAAAAGACAGCTCAATCCAACCGTTCCGCTTACAAAACGCAGGAACAGAATATTGAATAGAAAGGATAATTTAATGTCAGAATCAACAGTAAACATACCCATTGATAAGCTTCATCAGTTTGAGGGGCACCCGTTCAGTGTACCCGATAATGATGAAATGAATATGCTCATTGAAAGCATACAGCAAAACGGAATCATAAATCCGTTAATTGTCAGACCAAAGGAAAACACGGAAGATGAATACGAGGTTGTTTCGGGTCACAGAAGACTCCGTGCAGCAAGGAAAGCAGGGCTGAAAACGGTACCTGCTTTAATTTATGCCATTGACAGAGATACCGCAACAATTGCGGTTGTTGACTGCAATCTGCAACGTGAGAATATCCCGCCGAGCGAAAAAGCAAAGGCATTCAAAATGAAAATGGATGCCATATCGCATCAGGGCAAATCAACTTCGCGACAACTTGTCGACAAGTTGAAAAGTGCCGAATTTATCTCACAGGCAGAAAGCGGCAGACAGGTTCAAAGATACATACGGCTCACTCATCTTATCCCCGAGCTTTCGGATATGGTTGATAAAGGAAAAATTGCATTTACTCCCGCCGTTGAAATTTCATATCTTACCGAAGAAGAACAGAATAATCTGCTCGAAACAATACAAAGTGAGGACTGCACTCCGTCGTTGTCACAGGCACAGAGAATGAAACAGCTTTCGCAGCTTCACCGTCTTGATATGGATATGATTTTTAAAATCATGACAACTGCAAAGCCGAATCAGAAAGAATTTTTGAAACTGAATTCCGATAAATATGATAAATTTCTCGGCAGATTTTCAACCCCGAAAGACAAGGAAGAACATATTTACAAAGCACTTGAATTTTACGATAAACACCAAAGAAAGAAGGATATTACAAAATGAAAAAACCAAACAATATTGCGATTATCGAGCCCGTATCGTGCGGTGCAAACGAATATGTAGTCAACGGTGTCAGATATACGGTTGAATCCCGTTTTGTTCCGTATGACATAAAAAATAAGCAGGCAACGTTCCATGATAAAATCAAAAGAATTATCAGAAGTGATTTCATACCTTTGACAGTAAACACAGATGAAGATATACTTGAAACGAACAATGTGTGTTTGACTGCCGGAAAGGAGGACTATGCAGTCGAAGGATAAAAAAGAACAAGGCTTTACCGCACTTTACTGCCGATTATCCCGTGATGACGGTACCGAAGGCGACAGTAACTCGGTGGTTAATCAGAAAAAGTTGTTGCAGAAGTACGCTAAGGATAACGGTTTTCAGAATCCGAGAGTTTATGTAGATGACGGATATACGGGAACAAACTTCAACCGTCCCGCATTTCAGCAGATGATTGAGGATATTGAACTCGGATATATCTCAACGATAATCGTAAAAGATATGTCCCATCTGGGCAGAAACTATCTTGAAGTCGGCTACTATACCGACAACTACTTTCCGCAGAAAAATGTCCGGTTCATTGCAATAAATGACGGAGTTGACAGTGCAGACGGTGACAACGAATTTGCACCGATAAGAAACGTAATCAACGAGCTTTATGCAAGGGATATCAGCAGAAAAGTACGCTCATCATACCGAATAAGAGGTAATTCGGGCGAACCGCTTTCAAAACCGCCTTACGGATATATCGAATCTCCCGATAATCCGAAAAAATGGATAATCGACCCCGAAGCGGCTGCTGTTGTGAAACGGATATTTCAAATGAGTCTCGAGGGCAAAGGCAACGAAACGATTGCAAGGATATTGCACGAAGAAAAAGTTTTGGTACCTACATCATATATGATAGAAAAAGGCATCAGGCAAAGCGGAAGAAAACCTGCTGACCCGTGCAAATGGATGGCAACAACAGTCGGAAGAATCCTTGAAAGCCAGGAATACTGCGGAGATGTTATCAATTTCAAGACATATTCCCGTTCGTTCAAAGACAAGCGGAGATTGGCAAATCCAAAAGAAAACTGGGTAATTTTTAAAGATGTTCACGAGCCGATAGTTGACCGTGAAACTTTTGAGCTGGTTCAGAAATCCATAAAAAACACCAAACGGAGAGCACCCAAACCCGAGAACGGTGAGAAAAGCATATTCAGCGATTTGCTTTACTGTTCGGATTGCGGTCACAAGCTGTGGCATCACGTGAATCCCCGTAACAAAGATATCAAGTTTTTCAGTTGTTCCAACTACAAGAAAGACACAAGAGGCACCTGCGATGCAAGGCATTATGTCCGTGCGGATGCAATAGAGCAGGTTGTGATGCTTGAACTCAAACGGCTTGCAAAGTTTCTTGAATATGACGAAGAAGCATTTGCTAATATGCTTGCCGAAAAGACAAACGAAGATCTTATTGCAGAAAAGAAACTGGTTCAGAAAGAGCTTGACAGAGCAATCGCAAGGAACGAAGATGTAGCGAGGCTGTATGAAAGGCTTTATGAAGATAATGTTTCGGGCAAGGTAACCGACGAATGGTTTATGCAGTTATCTAACAAATATGAAAGCGAAAGGCTTGAACTCAAAACAAAGATTCAGCAATACCGTGAGCAGCTGAGCAATCTCGGTACAATGCAGAAAGGCAAGGAGCAATTCATATTAGCCGTGAGAAAGTTTATGCAAATGGATACTCTGACTGCACCGCTGCTCAAAGAACTGATAGACAAAATCGTTGTTTACGAAACGCAGGGAACGGGAAAGCACAGAACGCAGAGAATTGTTGTTTACTACCGATTTGTAGGCTATCTCGAAATACCGCTGACCGAAAGCGAATGGGAATATTACCGAGCCGACACAAGACAGGGAGTTGCGGTTGAATATATCTCAAAGGATATCCCGGCATAAAAACTGTCCGTAACAAACAAAAAGAGCAGGCATAACACCTGCTCAAAAATATAACTGAAATAAAAAAATCGAGTGTTCACAACTTGAATCCGTTATGAACACTCGAGATGGCGGAGAGTTAGGGATTCGAACCCTAGGTGAGTTTCCCCACACAGCATTTCGAGTGCTGCACCTTCGACCTCTCGGACAACTCTCCCTATATGGAGCTACTAGTCGGACTCGAACCGACGGCCTGCGCATTACGAATGCGCTGCTCTACCAACTGAGCCATAGTAGCATGTACCCGAATATTATAATGGATGTGCAATATTTTTTCAAGTGTTTTTTCAATTTTATTTTGCAAAAAGGAGCAAGCCTGCGCTTGCTCCTTCTGTTTTTAAATTTATCTGTTGTTGATAAGCTTTGTAAGCTCTACGGGGTCAACAATCTTGCCGTCCTTGTAAACACGCATATTGCCCGAAGCAATTTCGTCGATAAGGATAACTTCGTCGTTGTTGTAACCGAACTCAAACTTGATATCCCAGAGGTCAAGACCGATTGATTTAAGGTCATCAGCAACAATCTTTGTGATTGCAAGAGTCTGAGCCTTCATGCTTTCAAACATTTCGGGGCTCATAATACCGAGAGCTGCAAGACCTTCGCCTGTTACGAGAGGATCGCCGAGAGCGTCATTCTTGAATGTGCACTCAACATAACCGCCTTCGAGAACGGTGCCGTCTGCAATATACTCACCGTATCTGCGGATGAAGCTGCCTGTTGCAACAAGACGGCAGATAACTTCAAGACCGTGACCGAAAACTTTGCCGGGAAGAACTTCCATTGTTGCATCATCAAGATTTGCGCTTACATAGTGAGTTTTGATGCCTGCATTTTTGAGAAGCTCAAAATAGTGGATTGATGTTTCAAGGTTTGCCTTGCCGATGCCTTCGATGGTAAGACCTACTGTGTTTTCACCGGGATCGAAAACGCCGTCTTTGCCTGTGCAATCATCCTTGAATTTAAGCATTACGTTGCCGTTGTCAAGTGAATAAACGTCTTTTGTTTTGCCTTCATAAATCTTTTTCATAGCTGCAACACTCCTTCTGTTTTGAAAACAACTTTACTTTATCACAATTTTTTGAATTTGTATAGTTTTTTTTGTGAATTTTTTTGCTTGTTTTTCAATTTTTTTATATATGACAAAAATAGATAAATTTCAGCATACGGATATATAAAAAATAACAACTGTAATAAGCGCCGGATGCAACAAAAGGGATGCGCACAGCACATCCCTTTTTATTATATGTTGAGAAAAGCTTTGAAATCCGCAATATATTTTTCCGCTGCGGTACCGTCACTGCTTTCCGCAAAAATTCTCAGCAGAGGTTCCGTACCTGAAAAACGGCAGATAACAAAACTGCCGTCTGCAAAATAAACCTTGCAGCCGTCCTCGTAATTCACCTTTGTTATTTCAGTTCCGAAATCGGGCAGTTTCTTTTCAATCATAATGATTTCATTGATTTCCGCCTTGCGTTCAGGTGCAAACACCAGGTTATCCTCAACCATTGTGTGTTTACCAAACTGAGCTTCAAGCTCGTTGATAAGCTCGGTAGGCGATTTGCCCGTTACGCTTACCATTTCAGCAAAAAGAGATGCGGCATAAACCGAATCCTTGCCGTGAATATGGCCTCTGACGGTAAGACCACCCGAGGATTCGCCGCCTAAAACGGCATCAACCTCATCGATTTTTGATGAAATATATTTGAAACCTACGGGCACCTCGTAGCACACTTCGCCGAAGCTTTCCGCAATTTTGTCAAGCATATGTGTTGTGGCAAGGTTACGCACAACGCCGCCTTTCCAGCCCTTATACTTCACAAGATAATAGTAGAGCATACAAAGGATTTCGTTGGCGTTTATGTACCTGCCGTTTTTATCAACAATGCCAAGTCTGTCGCCGTCACCGTCCATAGCTATACCGAAATCATAGCCGCCGCGGATTACCATATTGCTGAGATTTGCAAGAGTTTTTTCGCTGGGTGCAGGCATCTGACCGCCGAAATAAGCATCCTTGTTGAGGTTGATTGTATCAACCGTGCAGCGAGCAGTGTGAAGAATAACCTGTAAAGGATATGCACCCGAGCCGTGCATTGTATCAAAAAGTACTCTCAGACCTCTGTTACGCAGAGCCTTCATATCAAGCAGGTCAATGATATCGTCAAGGAATTTATTGAAGGGGCTGTGAAGATAAATCACCTTGCCTTCGGCAACAGCCTTATCGAAATCTGTGAATTCAACATTCTTGATTTCTTCTATAAGCTGTTCGATTCTTCCGGTAACTTCAAGGGGAGCATCCCTGCCTTCGTCGACAAAAAGCTTTATACCGTTATAGCTTGCAGGATTATGGCTTGCAGTAATTTCAATGCCGTAGTGCAGGCCTTTATCCTTAACGGTATGCATGATAAGGGGCGTAGGTGCTGAACGGTTGAGAAACCACACTTCAATTCCGCCTTCGGCAAGAACTTCCGCAACCCATTTTGCCGCACTTTCAGAAAGGAATCTGCGGTCATAACCGATAATTATGGGCTTGCCTGTTTTATTTTCTTCACGTGCAAGTGCAAGAATACCTGCCGCAACCAGACGGATATTATCGCATATAAAATCATAACCGATTACAGCTCTCCATCCGCCTGTACCGAATTTAATCATTTTTTATCCCTCCGTTTTATTTTTCCTTTATCATTTTAGCACATAGTTTGGCAGTAATGTTATAAAAACAGCCATTATATTTACAATTTCGGCTCATTTTTTATTGAAAAAACTTTCTTTATAAGCTATAATCAAACCGAGGTGAAAAATATGGATTACATCAGAACGGAATTAAGCAGACCTCTCACCATCGACGGAATTTACACTATTCACTATTTTGAATACACAAAAGATTTTGCATATTCGGGTGAGCTTCACGATTTCTGGGAAATCGTTTATGCTGATAAAAAAAGCGTTGTCATAACCGCAGGATCAAAAGAAATGACCCTGAACGCAGGTCAGATGTATATTCATAAACCCAATGAATTTCACAAAATCCGTTGCGACGGAACCAGCGCTGCAAACTCGGTTATCCTTTCCTTTGACTGCTCTTGCGATGAACTTATGAGCATTTCAGGCACGGTAATCACCTGCACAAACAGCGAAAGAAAGCTTATGGGTCAGATAATCGAAGAAGCAACCGATGCATTTTCAACTTCCTTGGGAACACCCTACACAAGCGTGCTTGAAAAATCGGGCAACGGAAGATTCGGCTGTGAGCAGCTTGTTCAACTTTATATGGAACAGCTTCTTATAAGCCTCATAAGAGGTAACAGACGCACCGTGGAAATAAAAAAAGCAGACAGCGGAACTCTTCTGCTCCGTATCTGCGATTTTCTTGAAAACAATATTGAAAAAAAGCTCAGCTTTGACGATATCCAGAAGGAATTCAACATATCCGCATCGGTTATCAAACGTCTTTTTCAGAACAATATGAGCTGCGGAATAATGGAGCATTTCACACGGCTGAAAATCGACGAAGCAAAGCGTATGATAAGAGAAAACGAATATAACTTCACCGAAATATCGGAAAAACTCGGATTTAACACTCCGCAGTATTTTACTGCTGTTTTCCGCAGGCTTTCGGGAATGTCACCATCCGAATATGCTTATTCGGTCAAATCAAAGTTCAGCAAAGTTTAACCTTTACTTCACCGTCAACCGTCATTGAATCAGGAGTTACAGTGCAGTCCATTGCAATAATTTTAACACCCTTTTCTGCTGCATTTCTCAGAGCGTCGCCAAATCGGGGATGCATTTCATCATAAGGTCTGAAATACTTTATGCCTTTCATCTGAACAACAAAAAGTATGTAGGCTTCATATCCGTTTTCAATGCAGGTAATCAGCTCATTTATGTGTTTTACGCCTCTTTCAGTGGGTGCGTCGGGAAACATTACAACTCCGTCATTTTCAAGAGTAACACCCTTGACTTCCAGAAAAATTTTGCGGTTACCGTCTTCAATATAAAAATCAAAGCGGGATTTTCCGAAAGTTTTTTCACGCATAATAATTGCATTTTCCGAAAACAGACCGCTTTTTTTCAGCCATTCCCCCGCCGCAGCATTGGGTATCTGAGAATCCATATTCACAAGCAGAATACCACTGTCGGTTTGTTTTTCAACGGCAATCAGATCATATTTTGTTTTTCTTGCGGGGTTATCTGATATTTCAAGGTAAACCCTTGCATCGGGCACAAGAAGTTCTCTGCATCTGCCCGTGTTTTTTACATGAACGGTGTGAATTTCACCGTCAATTTCAACCTGTGCAATAAATCTGTTGGGGCGGCTGATAAACCTGCCCTGTGTGACTTTTTTATATTTCAAGCAAATACACCTCACGGATAATTTAAAACAAAAAAGATTTTATGTCAATGCCCGATTATAATATTGATTATTCTGAACGTATGTGATATTATTTAAAATAGATTAATTTGTAAATTTACACCGAAAGGAATTGATAATATGGCAAAATATCTTATCGTCAACGCAGATGACTACGGAATGTGTAACGCCGCAAACCAGGCTGTTGCGGAGCTTTTTGAAGGCGGTTTTCTTAAATCCGCAACTGTAATGATCCCCTGCCCTACAGCAAAGGATGCCGTTGATTTTTCAATCGCTCATCCCGAATACGCAATAGGCGTTCACCTTACAATGACAAGCGAATGGGGCAAATACCGCTGGAAGCCTCTCACAAACGGCAAGACCCTTCTTGACGAAGAAGGATTTATGTGGCACGAAAGCGACCAGGTTGAGAAGAACGCTTCATACGAAGACCTTGAAGCTGAAATCCGTGCACAGATTGACCTTGCACACAGCTGGGGAATGAAACCCTCTCACACAGATAACCATATGGGTTCACTTTACGGTCACTACACAGGCAGACTCGGTCTTGCAAAGATGACTCTCCGTGTATGCGGCGAATACGGCTATGCATACCGCCTTTACACAAAGCATGATAAAAGAATCTGCCCCAACGGCACACCCTATTTCCTCTATGCCGCAATCACTCTTCTTTCTAAGAGATGGGGCAAGAAATACAATGTTGTTATTCCCGATTATCTTCTTTTCCCCGATTGGAATGACGATATGCGTGTAAGCTACGAAACATACAGAGATACCATTCTCAAAATCTGGACAGACATCCCCGAAGACGGTGTTACCGAAACCTTTATCCATCCCTCTGTTGAATGCGATGAACTTAAAGGCATCACTGGCAGATGGCAGGACAGAGTATGGGAATACCAGCTTATGAAAGACCCCTATACTCATAAGTACCTCAAAGACCACGGCGTTGAGCTTATCAGTTACAGAGAGCTCATTAAAATGAAGGGCGGCAAGGTAATGGGTTAAACACCCTGAGGAGGTAATGCTGTTTTGAACGGCAAATATGTTTTTATAAGCTATAAAGTTGAAGATGCGGAAGATGCAGGCTGGGTCAAATCAACACTTGAAGCCAACGGTATACCCTGCTGGATGGCTCCCGATTCCATTCCCGGCGGTTCAAGCTATGCAACAGAGATAGAAAAAGCAATCAGCGGTTGCTCAGCATTCGTGCTTATTCTTTCCGAAAAAGCACAGGGTTCAAAATGGGTATCAAAGGAACTTGACAGAGCAATCAATCACGGCAAAAGGGTTATGCCGTATACGCTTGACGATGCTCCTCTTAAAGATGATTTCAGCTTTTACCTTTCAAATGTGCAGAGATATGATGCCACATCAGACAAGCTTGCGGCAATACGCACAATGATTGAAGATATCGGAAAAGAATTCTCTATGCAGAATGTTCCGTATGTTTTCACAAAAAAACCGCCTAAGACCAAAGAAAATGGCAGAAGGAAAAAGATGAAGCTGTGGAAGAAGATTCTGATTGCAGTTATTATTTCTCCTTGGGTTATATGGTTGTTGGCAATTATCTTTTTTCCTGAAATGGTGTTCGGTGAGACAGAACCCAATCTGTCAAATAATATAACGGGCAGTGATACTTCCGCATATAACGAATATTTTGAACAACCAAGCAATAATTTTTATGAAACACCTCAGACAAACGGATACACGCCCTCATTAAGTACACTGAACATCAACAAAAACAACCTTTTTTTCTATCTTGAAGGAGTCAAGTATACTTTGCCATGTTCATATTCAGACCTGAAAAACAACGGTTGGGAACTTTATTCAGACCAATATTCGGAAACATCAATCATCGGCAATGATGCTGTGATAAAAATGTACAAAGAAGGAAAGTTCATCGAACTTGAAATCTATAATGTCTGCGGTGATCCGTTGGAACTTTGCTACTGCACCGTCGGAGGAATAACTGTCTGGTATAATTACGGCGTTGATTTTATGACTCCATACGGTGGGGCAATCGGCTCTACCCGTGACAAAATTATAAATACTTACGGTGAACCTGATTTCACCGACACATATGATGATTATTTTCAGTACTATTACACATTTAATGATGAATACGGATATATTTCCACTTGTCATTACAGCGATACAAAAGAGTGTTATATGATTGAATTGAAAAACATTGTCTATTAAGAACAAACACCCACGGTTTCAGCCGGGTGCTCATAAAACAGTAATTTAAAAAAATTGTTTAGAGCATCTGTCTGACAGGGTTGGCAAAAACAAAAATCATTTTAAAAGTCATCTGATTCAAAAAATCAGATGGCTTTTGTTTTAGCGATAAGGAGTTTACTTTTATGATTAACAACATTATTTCTTGTGAATTTAATATCGACACCGCCTGCGTTGAGGTTAAACTTGCCGACGGCTCGATGGTTTCAATTGACTGCATCGCCGTCGAAAACGAATACGCTCGTAATATGTATGAAGTATCGGAACTTGATTATCTCATTTATAATGAACCGATGAGTTATGTTAGACTGCTGCTTGACTGCAAGATGGAAGAATATCTAAGAAACAGCACAGACTACACCTCATTATCTGATATGAGATAAAATATTTGCAGGCAACATTTCTTTGCACAATGTTGCCTGCTTTTTTATAAATGTTTATTTTATAGAGTTAATTAAAACTGTTCAGCAATTTGTATCACAATCTCTTTTCATCCTCTTTACGCTGTTTGTTTGAACGGATTGCGTATGGTATTCCGAAGCCGAGAGCGCCGCCGATGATTGCACCGATGAGCATAAAGAGCCACCAAAGAGGATTTTTCTTTTCTTCCTCTTCTTCGGTATCAGCTATAACAATTTTTTCTTCGATAACTGTTGATACATCAACTGTTTCGGTGTAGATTTCTCCGAAATCATCTTCATAGCTTATTGTGATTGTTCCTTCGACCTTGCCGAGAATTTCGTTACTGACGCGAAGATTAACGCTTCCGGTTTTGCTTTCGCTCTGCGGAATTTCTCCGACAAGCACCGTGCCGCCGCTGTCAAGACCTTTGACGTCAATATCAATCATTGCATTATGAATTGTGCTTTTGCCTGTGTTCATCAAATTTATGCTAACGGTTACGGTTTCGCCCTGAATTGATTTTGAAGGTAATCTTGCGGAATCGTATTTCACCATCACGCTCTGTTTAATATTGACTCTGATAGTATCGCTTGCGGAATATCCCGAATGATTTGAGTCTTCATATTCCATTGAGAGAGTCAGCGGATGTTCGCCTGTTTTCGCTGTGTGAACAGCAGTTAATCCGACAGTCCAGACATAAGTACCGTTTGCTGAAATGTTTTTGACATAAGCGGTGCCCATACCATCCGTTTTGAGTTCACCGCTTTCATCGGCAAGTGAAAGCTTTATGTTGCTTACTGACTTTGACGGACTTGTGTTTTTGATTGTGATACTCACATTTCGGCTTTCGCCGGGAATGATACTATCATTTTCAACGGTGTATCCCGTAACCATAAGGCGGGGTTGAGAAGTGTCCTGCGGTGCGGTAGTTGTTTCAATCTCTTTTTTACCGATTACATTGAGATTGATTACATCGGAGGATGAACCGCTGCCTGCTTCACTTTCATATTCACACATTATATTGACGGTGTGATTTCCCTCTGAGGCAGTTTCTGAAATTTTAACGTCAATATCCCACGTTACGGATCTTTTTGCATTAAGTCTGTCAACATAACCCGATGCTACACCGACAGGAACAATATCTCCGCTTGAATCGGAGAAGGTCAGCTTCATATTATTTACATAATCGGTTTTGCTTTTATTTGTGAGTGTGATTGAAATTTTTGCCGTGTTACCTGCTTTAAGTTCACCGTCGGTTTTGTAATCCGTAACCATAACTTTCGGCTGTGAGGGTATTTCCTCTGCAAAAGCGGTTGTTATCGGTACAAAGCAAAACAGCAAACACATAATTAAACTGAATAATTTTTTCATAGAAATTATAACTCCCTGATATTCTCAACAATGCTGTTCTTCATTTCCTTTTTGATTTTTGCGTAAAGATTTATACTGCAAATCAGGAAAAGGACGGCGATAATCAGCATTGCCTGCCATATTTCAAAGGTAAGGCTCTGGTCTTTGAAATACGCAACAACTCCTATATGACCGATTATATAACCGACAAAACCTGCCGAGCAACCCCAC
Source organism: Acutalibacteraceae bacterium (assembly GCA_036309745.1). Classification (GTDB taxonomy): domain Bacteria; phylum Bacillota; class Clostridia; order Oscillospirales; family Acutalibacteraceae; genus CAG-177. Next base: position 27,551 of record JAXJTD010000095.1, read on the forward strand.
ACAAACATTGAAAGAAGCTGGCGGATATAAGACTGCGTGATTTCTTTTGCAGATGCACCGACTGCACGCAGGGTACCTATTTCTCGCTTACTTTCTCTTATCTTTGCAGTAAGTGAGTTGTTGACTATACTTGCGCAGATTGAGAAGAAGAGAACAACTATTGAAAGCAGACAGATAAACAGCGTTTGTAAGCCTTCACGTGCATCTTGGTTTTGTGAAAAGCCTGAATAATAGCGGAAATTAGTTCCCGAAACGAGACCGTTAAGGAAGGTGCTTGCAAGCTCATCCGTCTCTTCTGTGACTTCGCTTTTGGAGTCGATCAGCAATTCCTCATACGGCAGATTTATTCCTGTTATCGCATCCAGACCTTGAGTGGTGGTAACTACGTTGAGTTCATCGTGACAGCTCATATAATCGCCGAAAGAAAATGGGGAAACAATCGCTCCGATTTTGACTTCTTTTTCATTTATTGTAACATTACCAAACTCTTCTTTGCCTTCACTGGAATACCTGAAGCTTGTTGCTTCTGAATTAAGCATTTTCAGATTAAGTTTATCTCCTGCCTTGTAATCAAGGGTTGTCAGAGCAAAAATTTCTCTTTTATCTCTGTAAAAGCTGTCGGGTAAATTATCAACATCATTTACACCGTACATAGACAAAGAGCCGTCTTTATTCAGTATGAAATCAAAACCTATTCTTTTGGGTGCTACAAGAATTATTTCTTCGCCCGAATTGAGCTTATCAATATTGATTTTGCCGTCGATTATTTCAAATCGCTTAAGATTTTTATCAAATAATATTTCATCAAAAGCCTTAATCTCAGACCGGAACAGCTCTTTTTCTGTTTTGACGGCAGATTTAAGTGCTGTATACTGTTCGTTTTCGCCTTCAGCAAACCAATATTTTTTAAGCGTTTCAACATCCCTTTTCTCTTCTTCTAACAGCGCCGACAGACCGTTATCGTGATTTATGGTATATCGAATTCCCTGCCAGGAAAGAGAGAGTAACTCCATATAATCGGAATATTCCTCAGTTTCTATAAATGAGAGGTAGCTTTTACTTCCGTACATTGAGCCAAAAAGCGGAAATGAAGCAAGCTCATTAAATTCAGCATAAGAAATGCCGCCTGTGAGATTGGGCATGTTTACAAAGTTTGAGGACATCGGATAACCGCCACGGGTTATCTTGTAATCTCCGACATTATATTCAGCCCAACCCGAGTTGAGAAACTCTGTTTCCAATATAGAAAAGCCGAAGCAGGTGAGCAGAATTGTGAGCGAAAGAATAATGCTGACACCGATTTGCTTTGCCTTATAGAACTTTATACTGCGATTTGCAAGTAGTTTGGGTGCATTAAACTGCTTTTCCTGCTTTATTTTTTTGCGCTTCATTTTTCTACTTAATTCTACGTTGCGTATTGCCTGCATCGGCGAAACACGTGCGGCAAAAATAAGGGGAATGAGAGCAGAAAGCATAACACAGGCAACGCTAACCACCGTTGTGCCGATAAGAACAAACAGATTTGGCAAGAAGATAAAGCTGCCGCCCATTAATTTTGCAAACAGCCACACTCCAAAATAAGAAAATGCAACACTTATCGGTGCACAGATGAGTGTGATAATAAAAGCCTCTCTGCCGAAGATATTTATAATTTGCCTTTTCGTTGTACCCACGGCACGAAGCAAACCTATCTGACGGCGGCGTTCCTGCAGATTGGTTGTGAATGCGTTTATGATTCCCATACAAGAGGCTAACAACAGCACAACTGCAAGCACGGCAACAACCGAAACATTAGTGAAAACCGCAAGCGTTGATCCGTACCACTCGGCAACGTGAGTCATACTTCTTGATACGGTTTTGTCAGTGTCAAATCCCTCATAAATGTTGAAAAGAAAATATTCGTTGAAGGGGGTTAGCTTATAAATATTTCCGTGAGGATCTTTCTTTTCTATAGTTTCTTTTATAGCATCCTCAGTGGGATTGTAGTAAAGTGCAATATTTTCTTTTCCGCCTGCACCCAGTGGCTCTTTTTCGCTTACAAATGCTGCAGCCATCGGAGCATTTTCGGGTCCCATACCGTTAAAATTTTCAATATGAGCACGCTTGTCTTCAAGAATGCCTACAAGCTTATATGTTTTTACGTTTGCCTGCGGTAAATATGCTTCACCGTCTGCCGTAAGAACGGAAAGTGTAATCTTCTTACCTGCCTTCGGCTCAATTCCGAGCCTTATTGCAGCATCAGCTTCAAGGGCGATTTCGCCCTCGTTTTCGGGGTATCTGCCCTCAATAACGGTTACATAGTAAAGCTGTTTTGCATCTTCATCCAGCCACGCAATCGGTGTGCCTTTTTCCTGCTTTTCCTCATCGGTATAGCCGTAGCCGATAATATGACCGTAACCGTATTGTTCTATATAGCCGTCCTTTTTGCCCTGCTCAATGTCTATGTAGTCCTTGGGTTGATAAAAATATCCCCAGAAATTTCCTGATTCACGGCGTGCCTGTTCTTCTCTTGAGCTTTGAAAGCACGACACAAAGAACAGTGTACCACTTGAAAATATCATTGCAAGCAGTATGCCGATTATCATTAAGGTGTACTGCTTTCTTCTTGCTTTTAAATTGCCAAAAGCTAATTTATTTATAGTCAATTTTTGTCGTTTCATTGCTTAAACTCCCGCCTTTGTATCACGAACGATTTTGCCGTCTTCAATCGAGATGATTCTCTCTGCTTGCTCTGCTACATTGAGATCGTGGGTTACAAGAATAAGTGTGATTCCGAATTCTTTGCTGACATATTTGAGAAGTGAAAGAACCTCTCGTCCGCTTTTACCGTCAAGATTACCCGTAGGTTCATCGGCAAAAAGAATAGAGGGTTTGTTTGCAAGTGCACGGGCAATGGCGATTCTCTGCTGCTGACCGCCCGAAAGTGCTGACGGAAGATGTTCAAGTCTGTCCTCAATTCCGAGAACATCAATAACCTTATTGATATAAGCCTCGTCAACTTTTTTCTTGTCGAGCATAACGGGCAGAACAATATTTTCATATCCCGTCAGTTCCTGAACGAGATTATATGCCTGAAAAACAAAGCCGAAACGTCTGCGGCGAAGAACGGAAAGCTGATTGTCGTTATATCCTGAAAGTTTTTTGCCGTTATAGATAACATCGCCGCTTGTGGGATTTTCAAGGCTGCTCAGCACATGAAGAAGTGTTGATTTGCCAGAGCCGCTCGGTCCTGTTATCGCACAAAACTCACCCTGCTCAAAAGCGACGCTAATTCCGTCAATGGCATTAACTATATTTTCACCACTTAAGTATTCTTTTCTTAAATCTACGCATTCGATGATATTCATAAAATCGCTCCTTTGCATCTTTGATGAGTTCATTATAAACTCCGATTCTTTCAAAATCGTGACGATAACCTTACAATTTCGTAAGATAAGAAAAAATCCGAAGAAAATCTTCGGATTTTACATTTTTAAATTTGCATTTATAATCGGAAAACACGCTGTAATCTTCAAGCCGTCTTTGCTGTTTTCAGCAGTAACAGTTGCGTGATGCTTTTCTAAAATCGCCTTTGATATTGCAAGACCAATGCCAGCACTTTCAGGCGAGACATTATTCGCACGGTAAAAACGGTTGAACAAAAGAGAAAGCTGTTCATTCGGCACTCCGCCGCCGTTATCTTCAATAACGAGCGTGACAGAGCCTTCGTTTTGTGAAACGGAAGCAGTAATTCTGCCATCGGTTATGGTATGTTCACACGCATTTTTTATGATGTTTCCGATTGCTTCAATCATCCATTCCTTGTCGCAACGGAAAGCAGCTGTGCCGTTGATAATGAATTCTTTTTCAGGGAACAACGGTTTAAAATTGCCGATAATTTCACCAACGATTTCATCAAGACTTTGCTTGATAAATTTCATTTCATATGCATCGCTTTTGATTTTCTCAAGCTTTAAAAGATTTAAAACAAGGCTTTCCATTTTGGCTATCAGTTGAAGCTCTTTTTCCGTGTAAGCAGTCGGTGTTGAACCCTGCTCCATTTCACAGTAAAGACGAAGTCCTGCAAGCGGAGTTTTGAGCTGATGTGAAATATCGGCAACAAAATCTGCATTGCTTTTTGCCTGCGATGCGGAATTGCTTTTTTCAAGAAGCAAGAGATTTTCAAGCTCTGCAACGGCATTCTGAAGCCTTGCAAAATTGCTGTCGGCTGTACTGTATTCAGTTCTTTCTCCACCTTCAACAAAGCTTTCAATGTTTTCTTTAAGATTGTTAATCTGTTTGTTTTTATTTGCGTTCAATATGATTAAAATGATTGTTGCTAAAAATAAAATAACGGTTATGCAAATCAAGAAAGGAATCATTTTGAATCCTCCCATCTGTAACCGATGCCTCTTACGGTAATAATGTGACCGCTTCCGATTTTATCACGCAGGCGACTCATATGAACAGAAAGAGTGTTATCGTCAATGTAGTTTCCATCGCTGTCCCAGATGTTCTGCAGAAGCTGTGAACGAGTGACGATTATTCCGCTGTTACGGATAAGCATGGAAAGAATCTGAAATTCAATTGGAGTTACAAAAATGTTTTCTCCGTTTTTTCGCACAGACATATTGAGAGTGTCGATTGTTATATCATCACTATTGTAAACTGTGACAGCCGATGTTCTTCGGAGCAATGCACGGATTCTTGAAAGAAGTTCACGGAGCTTGAAAGGTTTTGTTACATAATCATCCGCACCGGCGTCGAGACCACGAACGATCTGAATTTCATCGTCACAAGCTGTCAGAAACAAAACAGGAACATTGTTACCCGCCGCACGAAGCTCGGTGCAAAGCTCAATTCCGTTGCCGTCGGGGAGCATAACATCAAACATAATTAAATTGAAAGAGAAAAATTTCATCAGCTCACGGGCTTTCATACAGTTATCAGCACTGATAACCTCATAACCTTCGCCTTGCAAAACTTCCGTCAATCCGTCACGCAAAAACGAATCGTCCTCAACGAGCAATATTCTCTGCTTCATTTTTTCACCCCTCGGCGGTTACTTAAAATTATATTTTTTATTATAAAGGTAAGCAGTTAGTTTTTCAACAAAAAGAATCTTACGATTTCGTAAGATTCTGGATAAATCATATTGATTAAAACTATTCTTTTTCGGCGCAATCTGTGTTTTTATATTTCACACCTTGACAACTCCGAAAAAATGATTCAAAATTTATATAACTTTACTCCATATATAATTGGAGGAATATCTCAAAACCTATTATAAACTCATAATCTACGATTCGCAGACAAATTCCACGGATGATGTGTTGAAAAGTATATCTCTTTATCAGAGAATATAACCATAAAAACAACAAAGGAGTGTGTTTTATGGAAAAGAAAACTATGGGTTCTTTTATGGCTGCATTAAGAAAAGCCAACGGATTAACCCAACAGCAAGTTGCTGACAAATTAAATGTTTCCAACAAAACAATCAGCAAATGGGAATGTAATGAAGGCTATCCTGAAATAACAATGCTTCCCGTAATAGCAGAATTATATTCCGTTTCGGTTGATGAGCTTTTGCATGGAGAAAAAATGGCAAAAGCATTCGATGAAGAAAAAACAGATGTTAAAAATGCTGAAAGAATTAAATTTTTAATTGAAAAAGCAATCGTTAAGTTTACCAATTACTCTATCGTTTCAATTGTTCTTAATTGCGCCGCTCTTATAATGGCTTATATAATCGGTGATATTATTTATAATTTCAATGTGTTATGGTTTGGTTATGCAATTATATTGATTTTGTGTGCTGTTTCTATATCTATTTCACTGATTGCTTTTAATAATTTTACTTCCGGATTACATAGTGAATATATTACCAAAAAGGAAATAGTAGAGAAAAATATACAGAAATGCATAAAGTATATTACTTATATTGCATTTTTGGTAGTAGTAACATTAGAAGGTCTTATACTTAATGTTCTTATGGATGCTCCATCTTTTCTTTTTGTATCGTTGCCGGCAACATCTGTTATCGGATGTATAGTTGCATATTTTGTTCGTTTATTTTTATATAAAAAGTTTGACATTGCAGAAAAAAGTCTTTCACCTGAACAAAAATGTTATCGCAGAAAACATATTAAAATTACTGCTATTATTCTCATTATTGTTGTTTTAGTTTCCTTTCTTTTACCTTTTATTCTTGTATGGCATGAAACTTCGTCACACACAATTTATAGCTTTCCTGCCGGTGTAGGTTATCAGTACGACAGCGAAGAAGAAGCTGAAAGAGAATACTACAAACTAAAGGGTTACGTAACCGGAGAAAAAATCTTATACAACATTACTTATGAAGATTATTCTGAAGAAACAGAAGAATATATCTTATATGTTGTTCCATTGCAGGATAAATTTGAGTATGAAAAAGGCAGTTACAATAAAACTTCAACAGAACTTAAGGATGAAGAGATACTGTGTTTTAAAACTGCTGAAGAAGCAGAGAAATTCAAGAATGAAAATGTTCTTGATGATGAAAATGAATATAATGCTGCGCAAAGAAATATAATTTTTGACGATGAAACTCTTTCAATTAGTTATCAGCTACAGAATGACAATATCTTCAGCAGTGTAGGTGATATCCTTCCTATCTTCATAATAATCTGTTCGTGTGCTTTTATTGTTGTGTTTATCATTTCAATTGCAATATATTACAGAAATAAAAAGAGATTGAAGTAAACTTTGGACAAATAAGGCGGAGGTAAAAATGAAGTTAAGAAAGATTTTTTCTGCTATTACTGCCGTAGTATCATTAGCATCGTTTGGTGTTTGTATCTATGGCATTTGTTATGAAACATTAGATGCTTTTGCCTACGAACGAGCCACAGGAGGCATATTTGATCTGACTCCGTATTTAATACTGATTACAGCAGTGATTTTTCTCCTTTTCACAATATTAACAATAATCTTGGTTAAGAAATAATTATTTGAAATTCAGGAAAAATTTATCCGACTTCACTCCATATATAAGTGAAGGGGTGAAATATTCTCCGAAACATGGTGATTGATTATGGCTGATAATGTCAAGAACAGTTTTATCGTTGTGTTCCCGAATCAGATAATAACCATTCCGCAGGACAGCAATCTTGCGTGGCTTCCGCTTTTCTATGCCTTGCCAAAAGAATTGGTTTCAAAACGCAAGCAGTATCTTGAAATTCCGAGAAGTCCCTACGATGTTTTACGCACGGATAAATATGATAATCTCATAAAAGACGATGCGTTTCTCGAACTCGTCTGGGATTGTTA
>JAXJTD010000096.1:0-1984 GCA_036309745.1 Acutalibacteraceae bacterium
AAAATGGAGCGAGGGCGTTTCATCTATATGATTGAAATATTCATAAAAATGTGGTATAATAAAGAAACGCAACCCGAAGTTTACATAAAGAAACGCCTAATTGGTGGTATGTTTTCTCCTTGTGTGCTACAATAAAGGCAACGCAGCGTTAGAAAACATAAGGAGAAAATTTTATGACACTTGGCGAAAAGCTATCAAAACTCAGAAAAGAATACAACTATACACAAGAGCAGCTTGCCGATATTCTCGGCGTTTCCCGTCAATCAATCAGCAAATGGGAGTCGGATATAGCCTACCCGGAAACCGATAAGCTGATCAAAATGGGAAAGCTCTTTGAATGCTCAATGGATTATCTGCTCAATGAAGATATTACCGAAAAGCAAGGTATCGAACCTAAAGAAATAGAAACATTTTGGGATAAATTCAAAAAACAATTTCACGAACGCAAAAGCGAGAAAATGATTTTCGGTATGCCGCTTTACCACATCGGCAAAAATGCACACGGATTTTTCGCGGTAGGACTTAAGGCTCGTGGAGTGTTTTCTATAGGTCTTATGTCACGAGGAATCGTATCCCTTGGTATGCTTTCACTTGGAGTAATATCTATTGGACTTTTGTCACTTGGCTTGATCTCCGCAGGCGTGTTCTCAGCCGGACTACTTGCGGTTGGCTCTATTGCTCTCGGATTGTTTGCAGCAGGGGCTATCAGCGTAGGTCTTATATCCTTTGGCGCACTATCGATCGGTTGTTTCTCAACGGGAGCGCTTGCTGTCGGTAAATATGCCGCTGTTGGTGATCACGCCTACGGTATGATTGCCATAGGCAAATCGGTAGCTGAAGGAAGCGTTTACAGCCATATCGGAGATCTAACTACGGCAGATATACCAACCGTCGTAGAATGGCTCGATGCAAACGTTCCTGCTTGGCTCGGTTGGGCAAAAGGTATATTCAAATTCTTTATACAGTAAAAATAGCCCTCGTTCAAGTTGAGCGAGGGCGTTGTATACCGACATTTACGAGGATGGTATGGTAGAGCGTGTAAAATCTTCTGATGAAGCAGCAGGGGCGTACTACGATGAACAAGATGCTGAAAAGATGAAAGAAAAATATGACGGAGGCAAATAAAATGAGAAAATGTATTCGATGCGGAAACGAAATGAAAGAAGGATGCGCCATTAAAATTGAAGGTGGCGGAAACGGAATAGTATTGTCTGCCGATGAAAATAAATTATTTGGTGGAAGAATAGGAAAACCCAAGGTAGCGATTTGCCCGAACTGCGGAGAGGTTTCCATCTATATTGAAGATCTTGAAAAATTAAAATCCAAATAAACAAATATTATCCCCTCGTTCCATAACGGAGCGAGGGGATTTTTTGCACTTATTTTGCAAAACCTATTGACAAAAGCGTTCAAACTGTGTATAATGTAAATATACAGTTTTAACAGAGGTGATGACGTGAATATTTTAATCGACAACAAAAGCGGCGAACCGATTTATAATCAGATCTATTCTCAAATAAAAAATCAGATCATCAGCGGTGAGTTGAAAGAGGACGAAATGCTGCCGTCTATACGAGGGCTTGCAAAAGATCTGCGCATCAGCTTTATTACCACCAAACGCGCGTATGAAGAACTTGAAAAGGAAGGCTTTATTTACACACTTCCGGCAAAGGGATGTTACGTTGCGCCGAAGAACGTAGAGCTTTTACGAGAAGAAAATTTGAAAAAGATCGAGGAACATATCGAGCAGATATCAAAGCTTGCTGCCTCGTGCAATTTGAGCCGTGACGATATTATTGAAATGATTACGTTTGGCATGGAGGAACAGGACTGAACGCACTGGAAATAAAAAATGTAAGTAAATCCTTTTCGGGATTTTGCTTGGATAATATAAATCTTACTTTACCAAGCGGTTGCATTATGGGGCTTATCGGTGAGAACGGCGCGGGCAAAAGCACCACGATAAAGCTTATCTTGGGTATGC
>JAXJTD010000097.1:0-1656 GCA_036309745.1 Acutalibacteraceae bacterium
CGCTCATTTTCATTTCCATAATTTTTAATCTCCTTTTGCTATGGATTTTTAAGCCTGTTTTCGCTTTGCGTTTCTTCCGCAATTTTTGTTTTCTCCTGGTGTTTCTTCCACCATATAAAATGCTCTGTAACCGCTCTAGGATTGATTTAGAGCGGTCTTTTTAATTTTTTGGTGTTATTGTTTTGCGATGATTTCGGGGCTTTTTAGTCCTTTACGAAATTGTTGCAAACAGTGATAACCGCTGTTGCCACAACCTCGATTGAAGAGTTGATAGCAGTAGCGTAAGGAACACCAAAGTATGTTACAGCACCGATAGCGATTGCTGAAACACCGCCAACGATTTCAACAACAAGATTGAATGTTTTCCGTGTCATAACTTTTTTCTCCTTCTGAAAATGTATTCTACAGCAAAAAAAAACAACTGTCAAAAACGGGTATTGATTCCACGCTTTCGGCAGTTGTCAAGTATTTCTTTACAACTTAAATAATGCTAATTGTCGGCTCGGTGTCGTTGACGATTGTAAAACTCTTTTCGTCATCATCACCGCCACAAGGCTTTGAATCATCGGCTTTAGGTGCAGGCTCTCCATCTGGCTTGTCATCATCAAGTTCAGCAAGAAGCGATTTCAATTCTGACCCGCAAGCCTTCAGTGCCTTCTGACATTCCTCAAGTTTGTCACCGCAAGCCTTAATCTTGTCGAGAACGGCACGGGTCTCAGCACTGATTTTCTTGCCCGATTTGTTTTCAACAGTAAGAATGCCTTTTGCAAACTCATTGCCGAATGACTTCACGGCTTCAGCGATTGCATCTTGATTGGCAGGTACTGCAACGGCTGAGAACTCCAAGAGTTCCCACTTTTTAATGTCATTTCCAACCCACTGCCCGTTTTCCCGTATCTCTATCCAATCTTTAGGAATAAAGCCTACGCTGACTGCGTTCAACATTCCTGTTTTGTAGCAGTGGTAAGTAAAGTCTACCAGTTTAGCCTTCTCGCTTGCCTGTTCTGGATTTGTTGAAAGTTCTTCGATTGTCGGGAAGTACACGATAGCCTTGACCGCATTGCCTTCAACCCAGAACTTTGTAACCTTGCCAAGCGGAAACTCTCGGCTGTTGTGGAATGAAAGAAAAACGGGATTCTTCATGAAGTTCGTGAAGTCAACCCCGCTTGCACGCAAAATGTCTCCGTCTCTGTCTACGACCTCTTTTGAAATCGTAAACAGAACCGAGCGTTCTCCCATATCCTCTGTGATAACCGCAATGTCTTTCTTGCTTGTCTGTCCTTTTTCAAGTTTCATGGTTTACTCTCCTGTAGGAATATTTGACAAGGTTACGACAACCTCGCCCATAGCGTCCTTGCTCGCTGATTTAATTGAAATCGGCTCTGTATAAGCTGAAACGTCAATCGTTACATTTTTCTTTTTCTCGACTGTTACAACCTCGGGAATCTCCCCCGCCTTGATTGCAACATTCTTCACGTCAGCGTCACAGTCACCGAGAACGCAAGTCGCCATTGTAGCACCCACGACCTTAATGAAATTGCCCGCACCGCTGATGTCTACTACAAAGCCTTTGTACTGGCTCGCCGAAGCCTCAGCCGAAAGAATCAAAGTCTTGAAATCCTCGAACGTTCCGTCAGCCGTTGCACATGACTGCAA
>JAXJTD010000098.1:0-11965 GCA_036309745.1 Acutalibacteraceae bacterium
AGTCCAATCCACAAAAGAAATGGGATAGTTTCAAACGGGTGACTCTGAATATCTTCTTCAAGTAAGTTCAGGTTTTTAATTCCGCCGTACTTCTTTTCAAGCTGAGCCCATGCAGAAAAGCCGTATTTAATCACACGCTCACGACCGCCGATAACAAGTGTAACATCTTTCTTTTCTACCTTTTCCAATTCTGACATTTAATGTCCTCCTAGTAATTTTGTTTTCGTTATAATGTATATAACCAGTTCTGCTATAACCTATAACTTCTTTTCGTTATAATGTATATTATTACAATTCTTTCTTTTTGTCAAAAAAGTGACACGGTCTGACACCACCATAAAGTACCACGGTCTGACACCACCATAGAGTGCCACGGTCTGACACTAATAGAGTGCCACGGTCTGACACTACAATAAAAAAGGGTGCCAATAAATGACACCCTATATTTTTTTTAACTGGATATTTTTAACTTATGATACAGTTACGATTGCAGGAGTTACGCTTACATTGTAAACATCTTTAACACCGGCACCAACTACTACCTGAGTAGGTGTGTCTGTAGTTGCAAATGTTACTGTAGGCGCTACGTTTCCGGTTACGCCCTGAGCGAATACACCTTCGCAAACTTCATCATTAGTGTCGAGAATTGTAATGTTGTTAGCATTTACGCTTCCCATTGCGATTGTTGTAGCGCTTGTTGCGCCGAATGTGATTGTGAGCTTGCCGTTGCTCAGTACAGCGCTTGTTACTGTGATTGTGTTAGCCTGTGAAGCGAGAGCAATTACAGGAGCGTTGAACCAGTTAGCAATTACTGTGCTAGATGTATCAACATCTGAACGGCAATGTGTACAGATTGTTCCTGAATCCTGTCCGGCAGGTACGAAGATAGTAGACATAAACTGTGCAGTCATTGAAGTATGCTGGAAGTTTACGCTGTCTTTCTTTGTTTCTGCTCCTGACTCCGGAACGCTGAATTTTCCCTTTGCAAGCCACATATATTCGTAAATCTTGTTGCCGTTTGCGTCTGTTCCACCAATCCATACACGGAAGCCCATAGCGAAGTAAGGGCTTGAGTCCATTGCGGTTTCTACAGTTACGCCACCGGAACGAGACTGTCCGAGCATAAGTGCCTGGGTTGCTGGGTCTACATTAGTCATTTCAAGACTAACCTCTGTATTTGCGCGGTTGTTCATAGCGAAGAACGCGCCGTTGTCTGCATAGTCTACCGCAACATCGCTGTTAGGGTTTACTGTTGCATTTACTGCGCCTTTAAGCGCAATCGGTGTGTCATAAACTACACCGTTTTCATCATCGCTGATAAGCTGTGCAATTACAACGTTATCAAGACCGATTCGTGGGTTTTCGTTTGCCATATTTTTCTCCTTGAAAAATTATAACGTTATATTTTAAAAGGAATAAAATTCCCTTGTAAAATCCATTATTCTATGCTTTACAGAATCATCAACATCGCTAATTTCTGTGTTTGCCGTACACGTCCAGTAGTCGCCCCGGAACAGGTTGTGTATCACGTTTCCTATTGCCGAAGTTGTCGGATAGTCTGTAAGCACCTTCGTAAATATGTGTATTCTTACACTTGCCGCCGTACCCTGCGGAAGATTGTCGCTGAATGCCACGTCACGCTGGTTTGAATCCTCATAAACCACAAGAGGAAACTTTGTTACTTCCTCCGGGTACGCCGATAAAATCTCGCCGTTCTGTCCCAAAAGGGTGGCAAGATCAGAAGAAGAACTAAGCAGCGTCAAATAATATTTTTTCATGTTAAGCATACCGTTTTATTCTTCTCCTTTCATTATCTTCTGAAAAGCCTGCACTATAAAGTTATGGCTTTTCTCTATTGCCGTACTGAGCCACGGACGGGGCTTCATCTTACTTGTTCCGTATTCAAGGTACTTCGGATAGTCCGGGTTTCGTAACGTACTGCCTACAAGCCCGACTACCTCATCCCCTTCTACCTTTACTTCATGGGTAACACTTCTCATAAGTGTACCGCTGTCCGGTGCAGGTGCATGTCCCGGCATAGAAGGGTGGTGTCCTTTCTTGCCGTAAGTTACGGCAGGGTTTACCAAGGTGTCACGCATTTCTGTTTTCGCCTTTCGTTCGATTTCTGCGCAGGCCACGGTTACAAACTTCTTTTCTCTTCCCTGAATTTCCTTTTCAGTTTTTTCAAGAAACATACTTAAAGTTTTTATTTGGTCTGCAAAATCCGCCATGCTATTCGTTCTCCACCGGAACTAACAAACACTCGCCGTGCCTGCACCATGCGTTTACCGGCTGAATGCTGTATAAATTAGTGGTCCCCGTCATTGAGCTTGTAACGCTTGCACGGTTCCCCACTTTAATATTCTGATTTATGCCGTTATAAAAAAATCTTTTTACATCGGCTTTTTTCGTGTCTACACCGTAAACACTCAATTCTTCTTCGCTCAGCCGTGCCGGCTGAACATCGCCCTTAACAGTATCTACAAGAGCAAACGACTTTATCTTGTCGCCCTCATCGTTTACAGTCAGGGTTTCTTCATATATTTCAACCGTAGCATTAAAATATCTAACCATTTTTACGCTACTCCATAAAAAACATATCCGGCAAGCGCTTTTTTCGTACTGTCACTAATTCCAATATCCTGGGCAAAATCGCCGTAAGTGTCGCTGATGCCGCCTTCAGAATGTGCCTTTAAGCCGTCTGCATGGTTCTGCATTGTTTCCCATGCCATACATACAACCTTTACGCAGGCCATTCTAATATCATAAGGTAATGAGTCTTCGCCGTCTTCCGTGTAATGTTCCGTATCGTTAGGAAGATAGTAACCTGCATCGTAAGTTACAAGAATAGAATATTCCCCGCTTACAATGTCATGCTCAAAACCCTTTGTATAAAAATTACCGGTCCAGCCTTCGCCCCGGTACAGCCTTCCCCAACGTGCATAACTGGGGATAATCTTGTAATCAGTAATAACCTTACCGTTTATCGTAACGTTTTCAACGCTTCTAAGCGGCAAGGCATTAAGCTGAATTAACTGGCGGTTATTGACGCTGTGTATTTCTTCCGTGTAAGTTTTACGCTCTAACTTATAGCCAATATATGACTGAAATTCAGCAGAAACTTTCTTGATGAGCATTGTTAATACTTCATCTTTAGAAGTGTCCTGAGCCGAGATATTAAGAAGAGTTTTTACATCGGTTAATTTACACAGCATCATAATTTTACCGCCTTATACTTACGAATTTGAAACCGGGTCTACGGCAAAATCACCAAGAACACCAACGGCAGTTGTAGCGTTTGACTTAAGGTAAGCCTTAGCGCCTGTAATGTCGATGTTATGTGTTCCGGCTGCAAGACCAGTTACAAAATCAGTATATTCTCCGGCTGCGCTGTCTGCGTGCTGAAGTTTCTTGTCTGAACCTGTTGTTACAAGTACAAGTGTAGCAGCGGTACCCTTTGCGAATGCTGTAGTTCCGTCTGATACTACTTTAATCTGTGAAAGCAATTTTGAACGTGTCATTTTTTCACCTCAAATTAAGTTTAAGGGCGGATAAACCGCCCTGTTGTTTTAAGCCCGATTACGAAGCAGAGAATGTTCCGTGAACGAATGCTTTTGGCTGTCTGCAAGCGAAGTCACATTCTGTAATAAGACGGATAAGTGTCAAATCAGAATCGAATGCGTTTACAATGTTTCCGCCGTCTGAGTAAGAACCTTCGCGGCTGATTTCGATTGTAAGATCGCGTGAAACGCCAAACATCATTTCAGCAAAATCACCTACCCAGAAGTCTGCATAAGGTGAACCGCCGTTGTAGTTGTAGTTTACAGTGCTTGAAGAGTGGAAGTCGAATCCACGGAGCTTGTTAGTACGAGCCATTTCTTCAGACCAAGCGAATGGACCTGATGTAAATGCTTTGTTTCTGAGCCAAGACTCACCGATAGGGTTCAAGAGCCAGTGTACGTTTTCCATGCGAACGTTAGCCTGCTGGAGCAATGCTACCATATCGTTAGGAGTTGTGAGAGCCAGGGCAGTTGATGTACCGCCTGCTGTCTGTACGTCTGCATTGTTAGCAAGACCGAGTGGCTGATACTGTGAGCCAGAACCGTTGAGCATTGCTTCATCAAGTGTAATGCGAGCCTTGCGCATAAGGTCGTCAGCAATCCAGCCTTCAAGGTTTACACCACTTTCGTTCAGGAGAGTGTTAGAAATAGCAGTAATTGCCTTGAGTTTCTTTGCTCTCATGTTTACTTCACCGAATGAAGGCTGTGTGTATTTTCCTGTTGAAGTTTCACCTACCCAGCCGGCAGCAGAAGTTGCGTCCATACGTGGAATAGAGAGATTACCGTGTACAAGCGGAACCTTTCTGATGTTGAGCTTGTCGATAAGAGTGTTAGCAGTCAATGCGTCAATGTATTCACCGCTGAATGCGAGTGGTACAGTGAAGCCACCGTCTGCCGGAACACCTGCGGTGAGCTCTTTCTTCTGAGCAAGAACGCCGTGAAGTGCCTTGCTGTATGGGAAGTCCTTTTTTGCCTGAGCAAGGATTTCTTCGTTAGAAACCTGTGCTACATTGTGAGCACCCTTAGCACCCATAGCAGAAGCAGCAGAAGCAATCATCTGATTAACGATTGTTACTGGAGTTTCTTTAACGAAAGATTTTTCGTCTTTTGAAACGGCTTCCTTGAATGCTTCAAGATACTTTACGTTGTCAGCCTTGTCTTTTTCTGCCTTGTCGTTAATTTCCTTAACGGCCTTAGCAACGGCTTCATCAATCTGCGCCTGTGATACACCGGCACCCAGTTCTTTCTGAAGGTCGTTTTTAACGATTTCAGCCTGTTTTGCTGAGCGCTCGTCGATGATACGCTCAAGTTCTTTCATTTCCATAGCCATAGTTATTACCTCTATAAGCAATTATTTTGTTTATATATAAAAGCGTTTCTTCCGCTATTTATCAAAAATAAAAATTAACGGTTACCGTTCTTCCGCTATTTATCTTATTATTCAGCCTTTACAAACTGTCCGCATACTTCAATAGCAGCGGTTCCCACAATGCCGATTGAAGCGTTGATTGCTACGGCATAAGCAGGGTTAAAAAATGTAACGATAGCGATAGAGATTACCTCTATACCTCCGTGGGTGCCATAAATTGACACCCTTAATTAACTGTATATTACACGATTTAAATTTGTTTGTCAAAATTCTTAAAAAAAGTGATAAAATCTTATTGACAATTATTATAAATGGTTATATAGTTATATTCAGAAGGGCGGTAGTAACGACACCAGCCACTAGGAGGATAACATGAACTTGGTAGAAAAGATTTCAGACGGACTTTGGGAAGCCACAAGAGAAAACGGTAGCAAACAGTGGTTTACCACAAAAAAGGCTGCTAAATCTTGGCTTGAAACAAACGAAGAAAATAAAACCGAATCTGATATTTTTGAAGATACAAGAAACGCCTACCTTTATTAAAAAAATGCCCCGGAACTAACCGGGGCTTAGTTTTAGATAATGTCGATTGTATTGTCTACATCTGGCAATTCAATGGTGCAGGATTTTTCATCTGGCTCGTCCGGTTCCGGCTCGTCACCGTCTGTCAAGTTTTCTTCTGCATCATCAAGTTCTGCAAGAAGTTCATTCATTGTCTTAGCAATACTTTTAAGCTGGTCCCGACACTTTTCGATTTCATCACCACAAGCCTTGATTTTTTCAAGCGTTGCTTTTGTTTCTGCACTAATGCGCTTACCGCTTTTCTGAGTTGTAAAGAAATCCTTGACAACTGATTCATCAAGGCCAAAAGACTTTACGGCTTCGGCGATTGCGTCCTGATTAGCAGGTACGGCAACGGCAGAGAACTCAAGAAGTTCCCACTTTGTAATGTCGTAACCCGTTTTTGTTTCAGTCCATTCAAGAGGAATAAAACCAACTGATACGGCATTAAGCATACCTGTCTTGTAGCAATGATAAGTAAAATCGACAAGTTTAGCCTTTTCGCTTGCGTTTTCAGGGTCACTTGAAAGTTCTTCAAGTGTAGGGAAGTAAACAATTGCTTTAACACTATCACCTTCTACCCAGAACTTAGTAACTTTACCAAGCGGAAAATCATGCGGATTATGGAACCCCAAGAAAACTGCATTCTTCATGTAATTGGTAAAATCAACCCCGCCGGCACGCAAAATATCGCCGTCACGGTCAACCACTTCTTTTGAAATTGTAAACTGAACTGAGCGCTCGCCCAGGTCTTTTGTTTCAATCGGCAAATCTACTGTGTTCTTTTTATCTTTTTAAATTTTCATTTTTGCATCACCTTAAAATTTCTACTAACAATCCAACTTCAGATTCATTTTATAAACACTTTTTTTAGCTCTTTAATTTCCTTATTTGTCAAATATCCGCTTTATAAAATACGTCTATTTATAAATAAAGAGTGACGCTGTTGAGACTGTAAATGCTTCGGCAGTTACAGTCGCTGTAATTACATAGTTACTTCCGCTTTCAGTTACAGAAACAGAAACGACAAGGTCAGCTGGACCTGCGTTCATCGTAAGTGTCTGTGCAGAACTTAAAGCATCTCCTAATGTGCACTGTGAACTTGCAGTTAAGAAACTGCTTGCGTCTACTACACCTATTTTTGCCGATGTACCAAAAGTCTTAGATACTGTCAAAGTCAATGTTTTTCCCGCAGTACTTACATCACTTACTGCTGACATTGCAACTCCACTGAGAGAGGGTGATGGAGCAGTTAATGTTATTATTGCAGAACCTGCTTCACCTTTATCTACATTAGGTGTGAATGTATAGTTCTGCTGATTAGAAGTCATTGTGAATGACCTTGTTGTTGTATCAAGAGAAGGAACCTCAATGACACCAAGAGCATAGCGTGAACTAGCCCAAGCTCCTATTTCAGTTGCTGGTGTTACAGTAACTGACAGATTGTTTGACACTTTTTTCAAAGTCACAGTATTTGTGTCTTTTGCTGTAACTTCCATTTTGCCATAGTCACCTATACCCCAAAAACAAGAATCATACTGCTGTCCTACTTCAAGTTCAGCGAGAGTTGCTTGCTTAAGGAACAGTGTCTGTGCTATGTTAGTTGCCTGTACTAAGCCTGCATAAGAATAAGTATTGTTTGTCGGAACAGTCCACATATACCATTTATCAGCAGGAACATTTACAGTAGCAGTGACTTTCTTCATTCCGTCTTTGCCTGCTGAAGGTGTAATTTCAATTTCGCCATTTTCTGTGATTTCAACTTCTTTATTATTTTCCAAATCTGCACCGCTAGGAACTTCACCCTCAGTAATTGCAATGGCTTTTACATCATGGTCACAGTCACCAAATACGGCTGTTGCCATTACAGCACCTGTAACCTTGATGTATTTTTTTGCACCGTGCAAATCTACAACAAAACCTTTATACTGGTCTGTTTCTGCGTCGGCTGCACTGATTAAAGTCTTGTAATCGGTATATTCACCGTTTACTGTGTCACTAGAAACAAGTTTAACGGCTGTCCCACTTGTTCCGCCAATTACTGTGATAGCCGCAGTCCACACTCCGCGTCTGTCAATACCCTGTGTAATATCGCCGGCTACGGCGCATTTATCCAACATAGTAGTCATAATTTTATTTCTCCTTAAATTATTTTAATTTTATATATACCGCTAAAAGATAACCATCGGAAACAGACTGCATCTGCAATTGCAACTTTGGCTCGCTGGAGCCGTAGGGTCACCCGGATAGTCCATAAAAGCACCTTCACTCTGACTTGTTGCAGGTACTTCAAACTTTTCGTTAATCGGTACTACAACACCGTCCATAAGCAAATGCGCATCTCTAGTCCTGTCGTCTTGTATCGACAACCAGCCCTTTTGCTCAATCCCTTCTGACTTATACAGTTCCGTACTTCCTGCGTTGATTGTTGTACAGCTTTCAGTTCTTGCGATAAGTTCAGCCCGTGTCTTACTCATGTCATAGAATAACTCATCGCTTGCAGCAAGCATCTTCTTAATCTGCTCCTGTAAGCCATCACCTTCTGCAATACTGGCACCAAGAACACGTCGCAATTCTTTAACCGTCGTTGCATCCATTTCTGTACACAATTCAAGTCCGAAGGTATCAATCCAGTTATTGAAAACTTTCTGGAGGATTTTAGGAAGTTCAGGCTCATCCTGAGAAGCCTTAATATTACTATTTCCTAACGACTTAGGGTCATCCTTTTTATTCAGGTTCTCAAGCCCAAACTTTGCCCCTTCATTCAATCCGTTCAAAAATGCGCCCGCCATGCTCTGCTTAAACTTTTCGTGCATATCTTTATTATACACGCGCTGAATTTCAGTCATAACGTCTTTATTGTTTTCAAGCGCATTTTTAATCGTTTTATTTACAATTTCGTTCTGCTTAGCAAACACAACACGGGCTGCAGTCTTAAACGGGTCTTCAACGCTTGTTGCCCTTGCGTCAAAACTCTTCCACATGGCAAGTCGCTTTTCTTTGTCGCCTTTATTGATTTTATATTTTTTTGCGTAAGAAGATTTTAATGCGTTGAACTCTTCTTCGCTGAGCTCGGGCTCACCCTGTTCACTATCTGGAAGTTCCACCTGCTCCGGTTCTTCTTCCGGGGCTTCCGGCAACTCTACCGGTTCAGAATTGAACGGAACCTCAGATAAACCCATGCCCCGTAAATATACATCGCCACCTTTTTCGTCGATTTCATAACCCATAGCACGGCGCCAGTCGTTTACGGTAAGCACGCCACGGCTCAAACCGTCGTTAGCAATTTTTAACTTCTGCTCAATGTCTTCTTCAACCGTGTTTTCATGTCTGAATACTAACACGTGCTCTCGGTCAAAATCTTCCCACAAGAGCTGAGTGTTCATAACTCGTTCAAACATTCTCAAGTCATCAGCAAGAACGTTTTTATTCAGCAAGTAAAAAGCACTATCAATCGTGCTCCGGTTCGAGTTTTCAAGAATACCTGTAATTTCCGGCGGAATATGGAACTGCTGAAGCGCTGTGTCCCTTAAGTACCGTCTGGACTCAACGAAGTCAAGTTCGCGAGGGGTTTCAGATATTTTTTCAAACTTTGTATTATTTCCGGTTAAAACCATTATGTCGTGAGCGTGGAACAGCCCCGCCATTTTCTCTTTCCATGACTGCTTTATCTGGTCCGCGGTTTCTTTCGTTCCGTCAGGTGCATAGATAATAGCTGCCGGAGTTGCGTCATTATAAAAAAGATTTTTAGAATATTTTGCAGCGTACTCATCTGACTGAATTTCATCGCCGATTGCTTCCGCTACACCGTGGCCACGCCCATACGGGTCTAAAAGGTCTATGTCTTTAAAACAGATTACATCTTCAACTGGCACCCTGATTGCGTTTCCGCTTGCTGTTCCATACGGATATACTTCCCAGTACCGGTTATTGTCTGTCGGGGTTGTTACAACCCATGAAGGCGACACCGGCAATAACGCTACAGGCACGCCTTTATTATCACGCACCTTTAAAAGATACGCTTCTCCTACAAGTTTGTAACAGGCAAAAATAAAATAACGAAGGTTCCACATCGTAAGGTCACGATAACCCGGACACGGGTTTTCTAACAGCGAATATATCTGGTGGTCTTCGATGATTTCTGCATTATTGCGGTTCTGCCTGAGTTCTTTTTTGTCATACAAAAATAATTCAACACTTGCACATTTTGTTGCAATTATGCGGACAGAATCCAGACGCGGGTTCTTGTGATACAGCGCAAGAAGGTCTGTAGTCGCCATGTTGGGCGCCCTGCTCCAGTTCTTGCGGATAACGTTTCTAATTTTATCCTGAATATTCATAGCGGTTTCTTCCCTCTATTTCTTTTTTAGTCATAATATAGCAAAAAAATTAAATTGTCAAAAAAGCATAAAAAATGGGCGCTGGATGCCAACGACACCCACACGCCCAAATATTCTTTAGAAGGGATATTATTATATTAACGAGTTTTCCCAAAATTGTCAAACTCCCGCTCTGTCATGGGTTTACCGTCGATATAACCTGAGCACTTGCCCCGGGCGGTTTCCGTGAATAACGGCTCGTTTAAACAGAAACCCTTGCCGTTAGTTTTTAGTACCCACATGATACAGGTCTTACAGATATTCTTATTTTCGTTATTCGCCCCGTACCTATCCATTTATCCTCCTCATAATCTCCATTTCTTCCTGAAGCCTCTCGATTATCGACGGGTCATCTTTATACACGGCCCATAGCCAGTGAATGACTTTATGCGTTAAATTATTGCAGCATAAAAAATATTCTGGCTCTAATATTTCATACCTTGCCTCATCAAGCGAACGATGGTGAACCTGCCAGCCTTTCTTCAGCCTGTGCCCCGTAATTATGTCAGTTTTCCGGCTTAAAAGATACATCTTCCGCCGGAAGTCTTTCCATACCCGGGATTTTCTGAAGTTTCGTTTTGATTTCTGGTTCCGGTTCATTTTATTTCGTTACCGTCTTCTTAGGTCCAGCCTTTGCCACGCTGTTCTTGATTGCACCCACTGTTGCCTTCTGAACGTCCGGCACAAAACACATACCCACATATTCGTTCTTGTAGATAAAACCGCCAGGCACGCGGGTAATCTCGAAATTTGTCACCGTGTCATATACAGGCGCGTCACCTACCTTCATGCCGTTCAGAATATCCTGTAAATCGTCTGTCTTGTTTCTAATCGTTTTCATAATCTATCCGCTCCTTTAAAATTTCTGCGTATTTACGCATTATTTCTAACTGTGCGCTTAAAAGCTCACGGCTTTTATTATCCATGCCAAACGGGTTCCCGCTCAGCGCGGCATCCGCCTTCTTAATCTTCCCATTCAGGTCTTCAAGTTCCTGAACCATTTTCTGCACATATTTCTGCAAAATATATACCTCCCTAATATTTTTTAATACAACATAGGTTTATTTATTTTAGGCTCATAATAGAGCATTAAAACCGAATCTGCATAGTCGCACGATTTTCCACCATTACGACTTTTATAAGCGTCTTTACTTTCAACCTGCCTTCTTGCTTTATGATCATAACTATACCGGCGGTCTGTCAGCTCATGAAATAACCGGTTATTATCCAGTAAAGAAACTTCACCGACATTAAAAGTACACCACATTTCAGACGGCAAGTCTGCAAACTTATCTTCCTCCTGTGCCTGAGAACCGAAGTTTATTCCGATTGTATTTCTGTACCCTCTCGATAACAGAATATCAACAACACCGCCGCCCACTCCGGTTTCATCAATTTTTATCTTCATGTCGTGCCGGCGCCCTGCCATTGTTTCAATCGCATCTGCAAGTTCTATTAATGATTTATTTTTTAATTCTTTTAAATCTGTCATTACTAAACCCTTGCGCATTGTAATTACTGAAGAATCTGAGCCATAGCGAGCGACATCGCAGGCAATTTCATAATCTCCCTCTGCTTCTATGTTTCTATTCATAGCCTCACGCACGGCGGTTCTACTCATAACGGCATTATCAGCCTGTTTCAAATATTTCCCATTCCAGATATGTTCTGCAAGGTCAGGGTCGGCTTTAAAATCGGCTTCCATTTCCCGCCTTAATTTTTCTGTAAACCATGGGTTACTGTCCCAGTTACATTCTACACATACAGCGCCAGGCCTTTCTTTCAACATATTAATAGGATCTTCTTCTGTGTTAGGATTAAAACAGCACCAAATCTCAGAGCCGTTTGCTCTGATAGTAGGCAATAATAACTGTAAAGATTCTTTAGAAATGGACTGAGCTTCTTCCAGAAACGCGAGATCGTAACCTTCAAGAGATTTAATTGCGTTTCCTGCTCTAAGGTCTTTCAAGCCCCGGAATATAATTTTCGAGCCGTTCACATTCTCAAGAGTATCTTTCAGTATATTCCAGCCTTTAAGTTCAAGCCTGGTGATAGTATCGACAAAAAGACGATAAGAAGATTCTGAAAGTGAATTC
>JAXJTD010000099.1:0-3853 GCA_036309745.1 Acutalibacteraceae bacterium
ATTACTACACACAGGTTTTCAGCGTCTTCAGAAAGGTTTGCCGCCGCTTCTGCCAGTACGGTAACAGACGGGTTCTTGTTGACCTTCGGAACGCCTACAGCGGTACTTCCGTTCGAAGTGCTCGCGCCGGTGACATCTGCAACGCACAGTGCGGCAAGTTTCTTAACGATCTGATAGGTGAGTTCATCATAGATATAGCGCAGGAATGCTTCGCCCGCCATTGCTACAGCCTCATCTGAAATGGTGATCCATTTCTTGATGTTCTTCGGGATGAGGGTGACAACACCAAGAGTAAGGGACTCTTCTGTAGGTGCAGAAGTTCCTTCAACGTGCTCCCATGCACCATCAGCAGACAGTTCGAAGAATGACTTCAGATTGCCCCGGAAGTATGTGCGGGTCACGCGGGACATGAACTCGTTGCGCTCCCATGCAGTTTTTACGGTTTCTTCTACGATCACCGGGACAGGTACAGTACCGGGTGTCGGTGCGTTTGCGCTCAGAAGTGCGCGGCACTCGGTGTCATCGTTCTTGATGATATAGTTTTTATACGCTTCTGCATACTCAGCAGAACTTCTGATTTCCTCGATTGTCGGCATTACTTTTTCATCCTTTGAAAAGGTCTGTACGACCTCACCTACGCCAGACGCAACAGCCTCGCGGATTTCCGTTTTCTTCTGCTCTGCGTCTTTTCTCTTTTCGATCTCTTCCTTGATAGCACGTGCTTCATTTTCAAGTGCGTCAAGGTCTGCTTCGGGGTTGTCCAGTTCTGCAACAATTGCAGACTTTCTTTCCTCAAGCATTTCAACGGTCATTTCGTTGAATTCCATTGTTTATACCTCCGTGAGTATTCTTATCCTCTGGATCTGCCTCTCGCGTTCTTCCCTTGCAAGTCGCTCCGCTTGCTCTGCTTCGATCACTCCGTCAAAGTAAGACCGGGTTGAAACCGAAAGTTCTGTATTTGGGTTAGCCGGGAAAGACACAGGTGAGACGTCAAACACCTTTGCAATCCGATCAATAACCCTTGTATGTGTCGCCTTATCAAAGTGATCCTCGGCGACCGTAAAAGCGAACGACATTTTGGGATAATTTCCCGCCTCAATATCAGCGAACAGTTCCCGCGCCGCTTGCGTTTTACTCAAATCAGCGGTTGTGCCTAAACCGTGTTCATCATGCCATACTTCAACCGTACCGGCAGACGACCGTGCATATACACGTCCGATATGATCAACACGAAAAACGACATCTGATAAATCCGCTTCGTCAAATGCCGTTGGTTCGATCTTTTCTGAATAATCTATCCCGTCCTGTGAAAACAGTACATATGGGTCAAATGTGGACGCATACCCCTTAACCCGATATTCAGATTCTTCTTCGATTGGTAGAAGGTCTATTGACCTGTACTCACGATTATCATTCATCTGTTGATGCCTCCTCGTTTACTTTCTCATCCGCGTTGTAATATTCACCGCGTATTATTCTAGCGTCACCATTCTCGACCGGCGGCAAGTTCCAGATGTCGCGGACATCATTGATTGACATAATGCCACGGTCTAACATCTGCGATGACACGTTTAGTTTTTCAGAGTTTGATAAATACTGTAATCTGTTAGATGTCGCCTGTATGCGGTTGCCTTGTGTCTGTTCCCGCAAGGTAAATAACATTTTCGTCATTACCTCTGAAAACTGAATAGCGAAACTTTCCACCACGGATTCATAGAACGCTGACCATGAATCGCCGAATGCACGTGATTGAAGCACATCTTCGTTAACACCGAAATACTCATAAACAGACTTGTTTATAAGTGCCATCTGTTTATCGTCAACGATCCACGGTTTCGATTCAATCTGTTTAATATCCTTGTACGTATTCGGGAACAGCAACAAACCGCCGCCCTCTGCTTCTTTGCTGAAGTTTTCT
Organism: Acutalibacteraceae bacterium; assembly: GCA_036309745.1. GTDB lineage: Bacteria > Bacillota > Clostridia > Oscillospirales > Acutalibacteraceae > CAG-177. The sequence continues at coordinate 1,919 of JAXJTD010000099.1, forward strand.
TCAGTGAATCTTCGTCTTTCGTTCGCAAGGTCTTCAGCCTTTGAGAAGTTCGAAACCTGTGCCATGAATCGATAGGTCGCCGCACTCTTGACACCCTCATCTATGCCCTGATTCAGAATGTTTATCAGTTCAATAGTTGGCATTAATGCGTGATTCGTTTCTCCAAAGAAATCATGTTTATACTGGTACTTGGTCATGATTCCGCAAAACGATAATTCAATCGCCGCACGTTTACCGTTTGAGAACTCATACCGCAGATATGGCGTTTCGTCATACTGGACGATTTCACACCGTCCCGGTATCGGCGTAAATACCCCGGATGGCTCTCCGTAAATATCGTAGATAGGACAGATAAACGCGGTGTTATGAATGTCAAGAATCGTTGAAAGCCTGTACAGAAACTGTGACCAAGTCTGAAACTGATTCGGTGCGTGTTTCATCTTGCTTTGGAGTGCCGGTCTTGCCGCGCCTAGCATTTCAACCCGCAGTTTTGATATATGCGTTGCGCGTGCGTTTATTGCCGCCCGGATCAATTCACTTTCGTACAATGACCCACGGAAAGAATGAAACGCGGGTGAATATCCGTTCAATAACTGATATTTCCCTTCATACTTTCCTACTGGTTTCGGTCTATTGCCGAAAATCGTTTTAAAGAGTCCCATGTTTTATCCCTCGTTGCGTAACCGTTCGCCTATTTCAGCAAACCACTTTTGACGAACACACATAGCATCTATTAATGCCGCTGTACCGTCTATATGATCAGACGGCGAAAGTTTTACCAACTTCCCGCGCCCGCGCTCCGTTGACATCTTTATCGCTGAATTAAGAAGATGAACCTTTAACAGGTCGTTGTCTCCTATGTGTATCTTTTTGTCTTCTAATAATCCTTGTGTTTCCTGTATGACACCAAAAAGATTTTCGCCTTGAAAGATGTCATCACATCTTGCCCCGTATTGCTCAAGGTCTTGTATCAGATACTGCGCTGAATATCTGTCGTAACCTATCATCAACGGCAGAATCTCATACTGTTCTATCAAGCCTGTTATCCAGTTATAACAATCATGATAATCTACGTAGTTATCCCCGGACGGCTGAAGCAATCCACGCTGAATGTATACGTTATACGGCAATCCGTCACGTTGTGTTGCTTCGTCTATTCGCTCAGCCGGTAAGAAGAATTTAGCGAACACATACAGTTCGCCGTTCTTCTCGATCAAACACACGCACGCGGTGAGGTCGCGCGTCTGCGATAAATCGAGTCCGATAACACAGTAACTGTGTGCAAAATCTTCTATGTTCAATGGTGCGCCGCTTGCGTCTTCAACGACCTTTGCGGGCAACCATGCCAAACTGCTGTTTTGTTTCAGACAGCAATACTTTGTAATGAACTCAGCCTTTTTTGACAGCGAACCTTCAGCAACTGCGATTTCTTCCAGAAGATAATCTACAGAAACCGATACTCCCAAATTCGGGTTTGACTTCCGCAGTTAGTTGATATCGTTCCATTTTTCGACATCATCGATCATGTACAAAAGAGGCAGAAGTCTTTTTTCTTTTGATTCACCCATCAAAAAACGGGTTGACCGTTTCATCAGTTCATCAAAAATTGAGTCGTTCACATACCCCGAAGTTGTGCATGATATAAGCAACCCTTCAGGACGCGCGCCCATTCCGCTTTTCATTACCTCGTATTGTTTTAATCCTTTGTCACCTTGCCATGCCGCGACCTCGTCGCACAGGGTCAAGGATGGATTGAACCCGTCGCTCGATTTACTATTAAAAGCCAGTTTTTTAACGGTGCTATTTGTCCCCGGTATCGATAGATCTGTTTGTCGGTGTCTCGCTAGCATCGAATCATCATATATCTTTCGGTGCTGTGTATCCTTCTGCAAAGACTTTTCTTTCAGGTCTTGCCATTCGGGATCGAGTTGAACC
>JAXJTD010000100.1:0-19686 GCA_036309745.1 Acutalibacteraceae bacterium
GGTATGGCATTTGCAAACGCATTCCTCGGAATCTGCCACTCAATGGCTCATAAGCTCGGCGCATTCCATCATCTTCCCCACGGCGTTGCAAACGCTCTCATGATTGAAGAAGTTCTCCGCTTCAATGCTTCCGAAGCTCCCGCAAAGATGGGCACATTCTCACAGTATGACCATCCCCACACTCTTGCACGCTATGCAGAAATCGCTGATTATCTCGGTCTCGGCGGCAAGAACAACAACGAAAAGCTCGAAAACCTCATCAAGGCAATCAACGACCTCAAGAAGACAGTTGGCATCAAAGAAACTATCAAGGATTACGGTGTTGACGAAAAAGATTTCCTTGACCGTCTTGACGATATGGTTGAGCAGGCATTCGATGACCAGTGCACAGGCGCTAACCCCAGATATCCCCTCATGAGCGAACTCAAACAGATGTATCTCAATGCTTACTACGGCAAGCACTTTGTTGAAAAGGCTATGCCCACAGCAGATGACATCAAGGTTTTCGCAGATGACAAAGTAAAGTCAGCATACCGCAAAGGTAAGAAGGCATAATTGAGAAGGAGGATACTAAAATGAAACTTGACAGAGTAATAGCAGTAAGAAATAACAAGACAATCTACCGTGACGGCGACGTTTGCGTTAAGGTTTTCAATGACGATTATTCAAAGGCCGACGTTCTCAATGAGGCACTCAATCAGGCAAGAATTGAGGAAACAGGTCTTAATATCCCCAAGGTTCTTGAAGTAACAATGATTGACGGCAAATGGGCAATCGTTTCGGAATTCATCAAGGGCAAGACTCTTGCACAGCTTATGGCAGAGGATGAAGACAAGAAGAGCGAATATCTTGAACTTCTTGTTGACCTTCAGCTTGAAGTTCAGTCAAAGACCTGTCCTCTTCTCAACAAGCTCAAGGATAAGATGAACAGAAAAATCGGTCAGTCTGACCTTGAAGCAACAACAAAATATGACCTTCACACCCGTCTTGAAGGTATGCCCAAGCACAACAAAGTCTGCCACGGCGACTTCAATCCCTCAAACATCATCATTGCAGAAGACGGCACAGCATATATCCTTGACTGGTCACACGCAACCCAGGGCAACGCATCAGCCGATGCCGCAAGAACTTATCTTCTCTTCTGGCTCAGCGGTGACATCAACGGTGCAAAGGAATACCTTGAACTCTTCTGCAAGAAGAGCAACACTGCTATGCAGTATGTTCAGAAGTGGATGCCCATCGTTGCAGCTTCACAGTCGGTTAAGGGCAACGAAAAAGAGAGAGAATTCCTTCTCTCATGGGCAAACGTTGTAGATTACGAATAATAAAGCAAGGGAGATAAATACAATGAAAATCACAGTTTGTATCGGTTCATCATGCCATATCAAAGGTTCAAGACAGGTTGTTGAACAGCTTCAGTATCTCATCAGCGAAAATAAGCTCGGCGATAAGGTTGAGCTGGGCGGCACTTTCTGCATGGGTAAATGCCAGCAGGGTGTATGCGTTACCGTTGACGATAATTTCTTCTCGGTAACTCCCGAAACAGTAGACGAATTCTTCTCAAAAGAAGTTATTGCGAAGGTGTAAAATCTGGTGATTGTTCAGGTTTGCGTCGGCAGTTCATGCCACCTGAAGGGTTCGCCCGAAATTGTTGAGCTCCTTCAGAAAGCCGTTGAAGAACATCATCTTGAAGACGAAGTTACACTTGCCGGAAGCTTTTGCATCGGCAAGTGTAATCGCGTTGGTGTAACCATTCAGGTCAATGATGATATTCACGTCGGCATAACAAAAGAGAATTTCAAAGAATTTTTCAACGAAAATATTTTGTCAGCAGTTGAAGGGAAGTAATATTTTATGAATTGCCTTACTCTTAAAAAATCAAACTGCAAAAACTGTTATAAATGTATCCGCCATTGCCCGGTCAAAGCTATCCGCTTTTCGGGCAATCAGGCGCATATTATAGGCAACGAATGCATTCTCTGCGGTCAGTGCTTTGTTGTGTGTCCGCAGAATGCAAAGGAAATTGTAAATGAGGTTGAAAAAGCAAAGGTGCTTATCCAGAGCGGCGACCCCGTTGTTGTGAGCCTTGCACCCTCATTCATTGCAAACTATGACGGTGCGGGCATCAATTCGATGCGCTCGGCACTTCAGAAGCTCGGCTTCTTTGATGTTGAAGAAACCGCAATCGGTGCAACCATCGTCAAAAACGAATATGAAAGAATTCTGGCAGAGGAAGAAAGAGATGTTATTATTTCATCCTGCTGTCATTCAATAAATCTGCTTATCCAGAAGCATTATCCCGCCGCTCTCGGCTATCTTGCAGACGTTATGTCACCCATGCAGGCTCATTGTCAGGATATCAAGAAGCGTATTCCCAATGCAAAAACCGTTTTTGTCGGTCCTTGCGTTGCAAAGAAGGATGAAGCTGAATATTACGAAGGAATCTGCGATGCAGTTCTCACTTTTGAAGAGCTTACCGAATGGCTCAAAGAAGAAAACATCGAACTTGAAGCGGTTTCCGATAAAGACGAATTCAGCCGTGCAAGATTCTTCCCCACAACGGGCGGCGTTCTCAAAACAATGACCGAAACAGGCGACTATACATATGTTGCAATCGACGGCGTTGAAAACTGCATTCAGGTTCTTAAAGATATCGAAAACGGCAAGATTCATAAGTGCTTTATTGAAATGTCTGCTTGTGTCGGCAGCTGTGTAGGCGGCCCCGTTATTGAAAAATATCACCATACCTCAAACATCAAGGACTATATTGAAGTTGCAAACTATGCAGGCTCAAAGGATTTTGAGGTTGACCAGCCCAAGGCAATCGAACTCAAAAAGAATTTCAGCTTCATTGAAAGAAAGCTTCCGTTGCCTTCAGAAATTGAAATCAACAACATTCTCCGTCAGATGGGTAAATTCAAGCCCTCAGACGAACTCAACTGCGGTTCCTGCGGATATAACACCTGCCGTGAAAAGGCAATTGCCATTGCGCAGGGCAAGGCTGAAAGCTCAATGTGTCTGCCTTATCTCAAGGATAAAGCCGAAAGCTTTTCGGATACAATCGTCAAGAATACTCCCAACGGACTTATCGTTCTCAACGAACAGCTTGAAGTTCAGCAGATTAACACCGCAGCAAGAAAGATTATGAATATCCGCAGTGCATCGGATGTTCTCGGTGATCAGGTTGTCAGAATCCTTGATCCCAGCGTGTTTATGACCGTTCTTTCAACGGGCAGAGATGTCCGTGACCAGCGCGTGTATCTTGCGGAATACAAGAGATATGTTGAGCAGACGGTTGTTTATGACCGTGATTCGCATCTTCTCATCGGCATTATGCGTGATGTAACCGATGAAGAAGCAGAGCGTGAAAAGAAAGAAAACATCAGCCGTCAGACCGTTGAGGTTGCTGACAGAGTTGTTGAAAAGCAGATGCGCATTGTTCAGGAAATCGCATCCCTTCTCGGTGAAACTGCCGCAGAAACAAAAATCGCTCTTGCGAAGCTGAAGGAGTCGATTACCGATGAATGATTTGTGTGCAGATATCGGCTATAAAAGCGTCAATCACTACGGCGAAGAGCTTTGCGGAGACCATGTTGACGTTGTTGAGCAAGACGAAAACTCAACAGTTATCGTTCTTGCCGACGGTCTCGGAAGCGGAGTTAAAGCAAGCATTCTTTCAACCTTGACATCAAAGATAATTTCGACTATGATGGCAGAGGGTCTTCCTATTGAAGAATGCGTTTCAACCATTGCGGCAACTCTTCCCGTCTGCTCTGTCAGAGGCGTTGCATATTCAACCTTTACGATTATTCATCTGAAAAACAACGATATTGCAGAGGTTATTCAGTATGATAATCCGCAGGTAATCGTTATCCGTGACGAGCAGAATTATGATTACCCCAAAACCGAAATGAATATCGGCGGCAAAAAGATTTTCAAAAGCGTAATAAAGCTTCGCGAAAACGATATTTTTGTTGCGATGAGTGACGGATGCCCTCATGCAGGCATAGGAATGTCGTATAATTTCGGTTGGAAGCGAGAGGATATAATTTCGTTTATCGAAACTCTTGCTCCTGTCGGCTACACGGCAAAAACTCTTTCAACAATTATTGTTGATGAATGCTTCAAACTCTACGGCGGCAAACCCGGTGACGATGCAACGGCTTGTGTTGTGCGTATCAGAAAGCGTGAGCCGATGAATATCCTTTTCGGTCCTCCGTCAAACAGAGATGACGCAAACAGAATGATGTCACTCTTCTTCTCAAAAGAGGGTAAACACATCATCTGCGGCGGCACAACATCTTCCATTGCCGCAAAATATCTTAACAAACCGATTAAAGCAAGCCTTAATTTCGAGAAAGCCGATGTGCCTCCTATTGCGGAAATCGAGGGTGTTGACCTTGTAACAGAAGGTGTTATAACCGTCAACAAAGTTCTTGAATATGCAAAGGATTATCTTGGCGAAAACGAACACTATGAGCATTGGAGCTTAAAGCGTGACGGTGCTTCATTAATTTCCCGCTTGCTTTTTGAAGAAGCAACTGATATAAATTTCTATGTGGGCAGAGCAATCAATCCCGCTCATCAGAATCCCGATCTGCCCATTAATTTCAGCATAAAAATGAATCTTGTTGAGGAGCTTTCCGCTTGCCTCAAAAAGATGGGCAAACGCATTAAGGTCAGCTACTTTTAAGGAGAATTATTATGAGAAAGTTTGACACCAAAGTTCAATATCTTAAATACAAAGTTCTGCGTGAAGTTGCAAGACTCTCGTGGAATGATACCTTGTATGACAACATTCTCGATATCCCCAAGAATCTTGTTCCCGGTAATGAGCCCACAATGCGTTGCTGTGTTTATAAAGAGCGTGCAATTCTTGCCGAAAGAGTAAAAATTGCAATGGGCGGTGATAAGAATAACCATAATGTTATCGAGGTTATCGATATCGCCTGCGACGAATGCCCCGTCGGCGGTTATGAAGTTACAAACGCATGCCGTGGCTGTCTTGCCCACAGATGCGAGGATGTATGCAAAAAAGGTGCAATCACATTCGATAACAACCATGTTGCACACATTGATAAATCAAAGTGTGTTGAATGCGGTGCATGTGCAAAGGTTTGTCCTTATACTGCTATCGTCAGCAGAAAAAGACCTTGCCAGAGCGCCTGCAAAATCAAGGCTATTTCAATGAATGAGCACAAGGCGGCTGAAATTAATAACGATAAATGTACTGCTTGCGGAGCTTGTGTTTATCAGTGTCCCTTCGGTGCGATAATGGATAAATCCTATATGGTGAATGTTATCGACATCATCAAAAAGAGCGAAGAAAACAAGAAATACAAGGTTTACGCAGTTGTTGCTCCGTCAATTTCAAGCCAGTTTACCTATGCAAAGCTCGGTCAGGTTATCAGCGGACTCAAAGAACTCGGATTCTTTACCGTTGTTGAAGCTGCGCTCGGTGCAGATATGGTTGCAATGGCAGAATCAAAAGAGCTTGCGGAAAAAGGTTTCCTCACAAGCTCCTGCTGCCCTGCATTCGTTTCTTATGTGAAGTCCGCATTTCCTCAGCTTGCAGAGCATATTTCGCATAATCTTTCACCTATGGCGGCGCTTGCAAAGTACATCAAAGAAACAGATGAAGGTGCAAAGGTTGTTTTCATCGGACCTTGCACTGCAAAGAAAGCAGAGGCTCAGCTTGAATCCGTCAAGCCTTACGTTGACAGCGTTCTGACCTTTGAAGAACTTCAGGCACTCTTTGACAGTAAGGATATCGATATCACAACTCTCGAAGAAGACGTGCTTGATAACGCATCGTATTTCGGCAGAATTTTCGCAAGAAGCGGTGGACTTTCAGATGCAGTTGCTCAGGCAATGAAAGAGCAGAATGTCGAGTTCGACCTCAAACCTGCCGTCTGCGACGGAATTGAAGCCTGTAAACTTGCACTTCTCAAAAAGAGCAAGAATGTTCTTGATGCAAACTTCATTGAAGGTATGGCTTGTGTCGGCGGTTGTATCGGCGGTGCAGGATGCCTCACTCACGGCGAAAAGAACAAATCCGAAGTTGATAAATACGGCAGAGAGGCAATGGAAAAAACAATCTCCGATGCCGTTTCAATCTTAAAATAACAAATCATATATCTACCCCCAATCTTTTACAAAAGCACCGAGCTTGAACGCCCGGTGCTTTTGTTTTTCAAAACTTTCATAATAATCAAAAAATTAACATTAATAAACCCCGAATGGAATGCAACAATAATAAGGCAAACGCAAATTGAATTCAAAGGGGTGTAAACGAAATGTCAAAGAATAATTCAGTTGTTCCTCAGGCAAGAGCCGCTCTTGACCAGTTCAAGATGGAAGCTGCAAGAGAAGTTGGCGTTCCGCTACATATTAAAAAATTTGTATTCTACAAAAACATAATCAATATAATTTACCGAAAGCCGCCTTTGATTTACAAAGGCGGTTTTTGCTTTTTGTAACTAGATTATACTCCTTGAAATATATTCTTTTATGTGATAAAATAATTATTAATATATGTTTAAATTATCAAATACGAATACATATCAAATTTTTTGCTTTTATGGAGGTTGTTCTATGACTGATCTTGAAACGATTGCAAGAGCAAAAATGTATATTGATAAACTTGCAAACGGAATAAATCCCCTTGATGATACTGCAATAGAAGAAAATGATGTTGTGAACAACGTCAAAATTTCAAGATGCCTTTTCTTTGTGTCCGACACTTTGCAGAAAGTTATTGAAAATGGCGGTATAACAATTCAAAAGATAAAAAAAGCAGAATTTAATATAACCGCAGAAGAACTTGAAAAATTTGATTATTCAGATGACCCTATTTCTATTAGTGAAATCACAAAACGCATTAACGATATTACTGATACAGAAAACTCAAAAAAACTTAGTTATATATCAATCACCTCATGGTTGATTGAAATAGGTATGCTGGTTGAAACTAAAAATGCGGAGGGAAAAAAGAAAAAGCATCCAACAAGCGAAGGCGCTGAGGTAGGTATTTTTGTTGAAGAAAGAGAAGGTCAGAACGGACCTTATCATGTTGTTGTTTATAACAAGTCAGCGCAGAAATTTATTGTTGATAATTTTTTAACACTTATTGAACTGCACAAAACAAAGACTATCAAGAAAAACCAAGGTTCTCCATGGACTTTGGAACAAGAAGAACAGCTTGTCGAAATGTATAAACAAAACATCTCTATAAATGAAATTGCAGCTGTCTTTGGACGGTCAAAAGGCGGAATACGCGCTCGACTACAAAAATTAGGGTACTATGCCTAATCGTACGATATAATTTCAAATCTTTCAAATTAATCAAAAAATTAACATTAATAAACCCCGAATGGATTGCAACAATAATAAAGCAAACGCAAATTGAATTTGAAGGGGTGTAAACGAAATGTCAAAGAATAATTCAGTTGTTCCTCAGGCAAGAGCTGCTCTTGACCAGTTCAAGATGGAAGCTGCAAGAGAAGTTGGCGTTAACCTCAAACAGGGTTACAACGGCGACCTCACTTCTAAGGAAGCAGGTTCAGTAGGCGGTCAGATGGTTAAGAATGATTGTCCCGTACGAACTATGAAATTCACCCGTGAATACCGTTGGCTTGACGGACACAGCAAAGAGATTACATACGAAGTAGCTCTTGCGGTATAAGACTATGTTTTTTGTTGAGTTAATTATTCATACTTGACATATTAAGTGCGATTTGATGTTATAATACTGCAAATATGAATAGTTATATTTGGAGGAGTTATGAAGTTTACACAACTCGGAAGTGAAAAAGCGATTCTGAATGAATTCGGCAATCGTATAAAGCAATACAGAATTTCAATGAATGTTACACAGCAGCAGCTCGCACAGAGATGTGGTGTTTCTGTCAGCACGATGATGCGCATTGAAAACGGTGACGACCCGAAATGGTCAACGATAATCAAAATTTTATCGGAATTCAATTTGCTCGATAATCTTGATGTTTTAGTTCCTGAACCTCAACCCGATTACAAAGCAATGTTTGAAGAAAAGACTGCAAGAAAACGTGCAAGACCCGACAAGAAAAAATCGGGCGATACTTGGGTCTGGGAAGAAGATAAGGAGAACGAAGATTGAAAAATACAAATACTGTCCGTATCAAAAGAATACAGAAAATAAATCAGTAATAACAACGAGAGCTATACAGCTTGCATTGAAGCAAATTGTATAGCTCTTTTTATATTAGGAAACGGTTTTCTTGCTTATTTATATAATTACATTATATCTATCAGATATTACTTAAACAGAGAATCTTATTCTTACAGCTTGCAGATATCTTCATTGGTTATAAGATGCAGACCTGCATTTTCGAGTGCGGATTCAACTGCATCGTTATCCTCGACACGAAGAACAACATAAGCATGTTTTTCGGTTCTTGCCATAAATGCATAAAGATATTCAACGTTTATATTTGCCTTGTCAAGAACGTTGAGGGCGGCAGTGAGTGCACCCGGCTTATCTCCGATTTTAACGCCAACAACATCGATTGTTTTGATAAGATATCCGTTTTCTTCAAGGATTTTTGTTGCGGCAGTTTCGTTATCAACAATAAGACGAAGAATACCGAATTCCTCTGTTTCCGCAATTGAAAGCGCACGGATATTTATATCATTCTTTGCCAGAATGTCAGTAACCGAAACAACTGTTCCTTTTTTGTTCTGAACGAAAACCGTTAACTGTTTTATAGCCATTTTTTATTTCTCCTCTCAGATTAATTTGCGTTTATCAATAACACGGACTGCTTTGCCTTCGCTTCGTGCAATGCTCTTGGGAGCAACAAGGTGAACTGCGGGATTGATGCCGAGCATAGTTTTCATTGCGCCTGCAAGAGATTTTTCCATTGCGATTATTTCGCTGACCTTGTCGGTGAACTTGTCGGGAGTCATCTCAACGTTAACATCGAATGTATCGTTGTTGTTCACACGGTCAACGATAATCTGATAATTGGGTTCATAACCTTCATTGAGAAGAACCGTTTCAATCTGACTCGGGAATACGTTTACACCTCTGATGATAAGCATATCGTCAGTTCTGCCCATCGGCTTTGCCATCTTGATAAGAGTTCTTCCGCAGGAACACTTTTTGCGCGAAAGAACGCAGATATCACGTGTGCGGTAACGCAGAAGAGGAAATGCTTCTTTGTCAAGTGATGTGAACACAAGCTCGCCCTTACTTCCTTCGGGAAGAACTTCGCCTGTTTCGGGGTCAATGATTTCTGCGTAGAAATGGTCTTCGTTGATATGCATGCCCGTCTGTTCTTCGCATTCGAATGCAACACCCGGTCCCGAAGTTTCGGTCAGACCGTAAATATCATAAGCCTTGATGCCGAGAGTTTTTTCGATTCCTCTGCGCATTTCTTCTGTCCAGGGTTCCGCACCGAAAATACCTGCTTTGAGGGGAATATCCTCGGGTTTATAGCCCTGTTCTTTGAGCGTTTCACCGATGTATGCGGCATAAGAGGGAGTGCAGCAAAGAATTGTTGCATTAAGGTCAGTCATGAACTGAATCTGTCTTTCAGTATTGCCCGATGACATCGGAAGTGTAAGACAGCCGACTTTATGTGAACCGCCGTTGAGACCGGGACCGCCGGTGAAAAGTCCGTAGCCGTAAGCAACCTGGCAAACATCTTTCTTTGTTCCGCCAACCGCTGTAATGGCTCTTGCACAGCAATCTTCCCACAAATCAACATCGTGCTGAGTGTAGAAAGCAACAACTCTTCTGCCCGTTGTGCCCGATGTTGACTGAATTCGGACACATTCATCAAGAGGCTTTGCAAGAAGTCCGTAGGGATAAGCATCACGAAGGTCGGCTTTTGTGAGGAAAGGAAGCTTGTGCAAATCTTCGATTCCCTTGATATCTTCGGGAGTTACGCCTTTTTCCTCCATAAGATTGCGGTAATAGGGCACGTTTTCATAAACGTGTTTTACCTGCTTTACAAGTTTCTCCGATTGAAGCTTTCTCATTTCTTCAAGAGGCATTGTTTCGATTTCTTTCTGATAGTAATTCTGCGACATTTTTTTGACAATCCTTTCTGATTTTGGATTTCGGATTGTGAAGTCGGCGAATAAAAAAACGCCCTCCGCATTCCGATAAAGAATACAGAGGACGAGAAAATTTTAATCCCGTGGTACCACCTCAGTTCGCCATCATCTCACGGTGACAGCCTTGTCAGGTACTGACATACCCTAGTTCTGTAACGGGAACTCCCGTTGCGTCCTACTAAAGATTGCTCTTATTCAGCGCACTGCTAACAGAATGAATTCGAGAAGGACTCCCTCTTTGCCTCGCACCACCCGGCAACTCTCTCCAGATTCTTTCCAACCTACTGGTTTCTGCTCATCGCATTTGTTGACTTGAATATAGCACTCGAAAAAGCGTTTGTCAACACTTTTTTTGGAATTTTTCCGAAAAAATTCTGCCTTTATTTTATAAAGATTTTCTAAAATATTTTGCAAAAATAAGACCTTGTTTTTCTTCGGAATTATGTTCCTTTATAGCATTCAAAGATTTCTTCAATGCGTTCCGATTCAGCTTTTTTGTTTTTTGTGAAAGCACTTACAAGAGGAACGATTATCATTGAAACAGCCATTGCAGTAACACCCATTTCAGGTGATTTTGCTGCGGCGGCGGAGAATCCCGATTGAAGGGAAATCACGAGTGTTGCACCGCCAACGGTGATAAGACCCGAAAGAACACCTGCGAATGCGCCGACTTTTGTGATTTTCTTTGAGAATAATCCCCAGATGTAAGGACCGATGAAACAACCCGATACAACGCCCCATGAGAAAGACATAAGGCTGACGATGATAGGAATGTTACGGGTTGCAAAGATGAATGAACAAATAACAAATGCAAGGCAAAGAACTCTTGTTAAAAGCATCTGATTTTCGGGCTTTGTTTCTTTTTTTCTTAAAGCAGGGATAAGGTCAACCGCAACTGCCGAAGCTGATGTGAGAACAACCGACTGAAGTGTTGACATTGAAGCAGAAAGAAGAAGAATCATTATTACGGCAAGAAGAATATTTCCCAATGTTCCGTTGCCGAGAACTTCCGTAAGAAGAGTGGGAATAACGGCATCAATACCGCCTTCGGGAAGCTTGCCGCCGAGAACAAGTCTTGAGGTTGAACCGATAAGATATGCGCCGCAACCGATAACGGTACAGAAAATTGTTGAAATAATTGTACCTCTCTTTATAGCGGCGGTATCCTTGATTGCGTAGAATTTGCCGATCATCTGAGGAAGACCCCATGTACCGAAGCTTGTGAGCATAATATTGAAGCAAAGGAATTTGAATGAAGAGCCTCCGAATATATTTGTAAGCTGACTGCTTGTTACGGGATTCGGATCATCGGGAAGTGACTTGAAGTTTGAAAGATTTTCTATAAGACCGCTGATTCCGTCAACACTTCCGTGACGAAGAACCGCAATAACAAGTAAAATAACGCCTGCAATCATAATAACACCCTGAACAAGGTCGGTATAAGATGTTGCAATGTATCCGCCTGCAACAAGATAAACAGCCGTAAGGCAAGCAATAAGAAGCATCCATACCCAGGTTTCAACACCGGGGAAAACAGAGCTGAAAAGTGAACCGAGACCTTTGTAAACTGCGGCTGAGTAGGGAACAAGGAAAACAAAGATTATAACCGATGCGAGAATTTTCATGCCTTTTGAGTTGTAACGTTTTTCAAAGTAGTCGGGCATAGTTCTTGCGTTCAGTTTCTTTGTCATTTTTCTTGTGCGATTAGCAAAAAGAAGCCATGAAAGCAGACAGCCGAGAATTGCGTTGCCGACACCGATCCAGATTGCGCCGATGCCGATATTCCAACCGTGCTGACCTGCGTAACCTACAAAAACAACAGCCGAAAAATATGTGGTTCCGTAGGCGAAAGCGGTTGCCCATGCGCCGATATTTCTTCCGCCGATAAGGAATCCGTCAAGTGTTTTGGATTTTCCGTAGCTGAAGCAACCGATAAGAATCATAACTATTGCATAAGCCGCAAGAGCTGCCAAGGTGAAAATCTGTGTGTCTGTCATTTTTGTTACCTCCTGTCGTAAGCCTGTAAAATTTATCATTTAAGGCTTGCTTTTGTTTGAGTTTGATTATATAATGTGTTTTGCTATCAGTCAAACAAATAGAATTGATAATTGTCATCGATATTTTCGATGTTGCGGAGGCAAATAAAAATGGAATTGCGTAACCTTACAACTTTTATCCATGTTGCCGAACTCGGAAGTTTCACAAAAGCTGCCGAGTTGCTCGGATATTCGCAGTCAACAATCTCGTTTCAGATTAAACAACTTGAAGAAGAGCTCGGTTGTCTTTTATTCGAAAGAATCAATCACACAATAACACTCACCGAGCGAGGTCACGAGCTTGTGTCATATGCCCATCGGATTTGTGCGCTGACCGATGAATTCAAAGAAAGCATTTCAATGGAAGAATCTCTCTGCGGTCATATAAATCTTGTAACACCCGATTCTGTGTGTGAGGATATGATTAATTCTCATTATATCGATTTTCACAATAAATATCCCGACATTTCAATCAAATTCACTACCGCTGATACTCACGTTATGTTTGATATGCTTGACCATAACGAAGCGGACCTGATTATAACTCTCGACAGTCATTCTTATCATAAAGATTATATTATCGCAAAGGAAGAAAAAATTCCGATGCATATGGTCGCAAGTTCAAAATCAAAGTTTGCGGGCATCAAAGGTCTTAAGATGAAAGATATAATCAACGAACCGTTCATTCTTACTGAATACGGTCAGGGATACCGACGGGTATTCGACAAAGAACTTGCAATGAAATCGCTTTATATAACACCCGTTCTTGAAATCGGAAGAACGGATATAATTACCTCAATGGTTTCACAAAGCGAAATGATTTCTTATCTTCCCGATTTTGTAACCAAACCTTTTCTTGATTCGGGAGAGCTGTGTTATCTCGATGTTTGCGATATAAACGTTGATATCTGGAAACAGCTTATTTATCATAAAAACAAGTGGCTTTCCAAAAGTCTGAAAACTACTATTGAATATATAAAATCAAAAGAATTTTCCGATTAATTCTGTTTAAGGAGTAAGTGATACAAATGGAAAACAAGAAATCTCTGGAAGAAGTAAGAAAGATATTTGAAGGCGACAGATTCGCAATCGAAAACGGAGCTGTGATTGAAGAAATCGGAGAGCGTAGTGCCACCTGCAGTCTGATTATTACGGATTCTCACCGCAATGCAATGGGTGCTGTAATGGGCGGAACATATTTTATGTTGGCGGATTTTGCCTTTGCTGTTGCAGCCAACCATGAAAAGATGGGGTGTGTGTCGTTGCGATCGGATATTTCTTTTCTGGGATCTGCCAAAGGTGAAAAACTGATTGCAAAAGCAGTTTGTATAAAAGACGGAAGAACAACTGCGTGCTATCGGGTTGATGTGACAGACAACTTGGGAAATCTGACAGCCACAGTAACGGTAACGGGATATCACATCAGTTGAAGTCAGTTGTTGAAAAAAGTCAGCAGACAACATTTAATGCAAAATGTTGCCTGCTTTTTTATTTTCTGCCGGTTACTTGTTCAGGGAACTTAATCACAATATCTTGCTTATTATCTTGTGAAAACTCAACTGTGTAATGCATATAACGTAAAATCGGGGTTACAGGTCAAACTATACGCACCCCTTAATTACCGCATTTTCAATCCCTTATGTATCAACGGTTTCAGAGCGCTTATTTGTCTACTTTTCAGATAGTTTTGCTTTGGATTTATTTTAAATGAGTACAATTTTTGCTCAGTTCAGATATACAATGCTCAAATAATAGGGTTTTTGCGGTTAATTTTATGGTTTTATATTGACAAGATTATCCTTTGTGATTTATAATTTGGGCATAACCAAGTTTGGTTTTGACCAAATTGAAGTTTGATGTGGAAAGGAGAGATTAAAATCAGAAAACGAAAACTCAACACAACAAAATCTGATATGATCAAAATTGCAACAAAAATGTTCATAACGAAGGGTTATTCGGTAACAACCTTAAGAATGATTGCCGATGAGCTTGATACAAGCGCAGGTCACCTCTCTTTCTATTTCCCGTCAAAGGATGATATGCTTGCGGTTCTTACCAATATGCTTTGCGAATTTCAGCGTGAAATGATGGAGCTTGAAGCCGGTGAAGGAATGAGTTCGCTTCTTTCAATCTGTCTTGAACTGATGTCAATGGCTGCGGCTTGCGAGGAAGATGAAATTGCAAAGGACTTTTTGGTTTCTTCATACCGCAGTTCAAAGTGTCTTTCAATCATTCATAAGAACGACACAGCCCGTGCAAAAGAAGTTTTTGCTCAATACTGTTCCGATTGGAGTGACGAACAGTTCAAATCGGCGGAATATCTTGTCGCAGGCATTGAACAGGCAACGTTGAACGCAATTGATAAATCCGTACCGTTTGAAACACGCATTTCATTTGCATTGAACACAATAATGACGATTTACAATGTACCTGAAGATATCCGCAGGATAAAGATTGAAAAGGTTCTTGCGATGGACTACCGTTCAATCGGAAAACGCATTTTCAACGAGTTTAAAGAATACGTTGAGGGAATGCAGAATTCAGAATGAATAATGTAATAATTATAATTCTGCACTTTGCACTCTGCATTCTGAACTCTGAACTCTGCACTTAACAACACCCAAGGAGGTTAAACTAATGAAAAAAACAACGAACAAAATACTCAGCCTTGTGCTGGCGCTTGTGATGGTAGCGGGTATGCTGCCGATGATAAGTTTGACGGCACATGCGGCAGCTTCCAAGACGGTTACAATCGGAGATTTGCCCTATACCATTACCGTAAAAAGTGCTACGAGCAGAAATGGCGAGGATATACTCGACGAAATTACAAGTATCATCTTAAATGAGAATACTACCAGCAGAACCGGCAATACGGTTAAAATATGGAATATGACGTTGTATGGTTTTGGTACCGGTAATTCTTGTGAATTTACTGACGCTGACTGCGGACAGAATCTGTCTGTCGACAAGGAGTTTGTAAGGGGCAATGACAATATTGGATACACCAAGGTAGTTATAACCATCACCCGCACCGCGGCTTCCCATACCGGCGGAACCTGTATCAGCCAAAATTGTACTCGTTGCGGAAATACCTACGATGCGCCCCACGACTACAAATGGAAGAATGATGGAACCAACCACTGGCAGGAATGCACCCGTAATGCATCTCACATCATCAGCCGTGGTACTTGCTCCGGTGGTACGGCTACCTGCCATACTTTGGCTACCTGCGATACCTGTAAGTATACCTATGGCAGTTTGAATCCCGATAACCACGAATGGACGGAATGGGAGCCTTATCCGTATGTTTCTAGTACCAAGCATTACAGAGATTGTATTTACCATACAGATATCAGAGAGTCTGGATATTGTGATCCTCTGCCGAATTGCTCCAGTCAAGTCCAGTGCAGCATATGCTATGTGAGATATCCAATAAGAGATAGTATGCATAACTGGGGCACTTGGGAATCAAATGGCGACGGTACCCATACACGTATCTGTACCCTTAATAACAGCCACAAAGAAACTGCGGTCTGCTCTGGTGATTCCAATGCCACTTGTGGCACCAGCGGTACTTGCACCGCCTGCGACGCTTCCTACATAGACAAAAATGCACACCGCTATACTTACACTGCAAGCGGCAATACCGTTACACAGGAATGTTCCAACGGCTGCGGCCATACCGCAACGGCTAAGCTGACAGCTAACGAGGTCTGCTACACCGGTTATCACCTTACCCCTGCAACAGTTGAATTCTCTGACAATTGGGCAGGAGCTGAGGAATACGGCGAGGTCACTTATTCCAATAACATCGATGCAGGCACAGCCACCGCAAAGGCAATGGTTGCGGGCATAGAACTGACCACGACCTTCAGGATTAATGCAGCGACTATTTCCGACGGATTTATCATTCTCGGCGATGCCCTCACCTATAACGGCAAAGAGCAGACACAGACCGTTGAAAAGGTTCTTCCGACGGGCACGGCTCCCGAAGCAACATATACAGTCAGCGGCAACAAGGCAACAAACGTCGGCATATATCTGCTCACCGTAACAGGTACAGGCAACTTCAAGGGCGAAGCAAAGATTGCTTATGAAATTGCAGTTGATAAAAGCGGAGTTGAAGGTCTTACCATTGAGAATGTAAAATCTACCGACAAGGAAAATGTTGAGTACGTTTACAATCAGCTTGAAAACGCTGTAAAAGACCTTGCCGACGAAGAGAAGAAAACAGAATGGAACAATCTTCAGGGCTATTGTGCCGCAATGCTCCAGAGGATTGAAATCGTTGAAAACGGTCTTGCAGGCTACAAAGCCAAAACAGCAGAATATGATATTGATACGGTTACCTCCGATGATGCCGACACATTGGAAAGCTTTGACTATGAAGTCGGTCAGTTCTATTTTGAACACCGCAATAATCTGACAGAGGAAGAAACAAAAGAATTTGACAACATCCTTTCGAAAATTACCGCTTTAAGGAACAGAATCAGCGACATTGCAGACGAAATCGCACGCATTGAATCTGCAATGAACATCTACGATACCGAAACAGTAAAATCAAGCGACAAGGCTGATATTGTTCAGCTCAAAGCAGATATCAAGGCTCTCACCGACGGTCAGAACATCACCGCAGACGAAAGAGCAAAGCTTGAAAATCTTGATGTAACCGCAGATGCACTCCTTGCAAAAATCGCAGAAACAAAGTCAGAATATGACAGAGTTATCGCTGCCGCAAACGGCTATGATGAAGCAACGGTAACAAGTGCAGATAAGGATGCTCTTGTTCAGCTCAACGATGATATTTACGCTCTCGCTCTTACCGATAACGTAACCGCAGAAGAAAAGGAAAATCTTGAAAATGCTCACAATAAGGTTCTCGCTCTGATTGATAAGCTCACAGCTATCAGCAACGAAATCAAGCGTATTATCGAAGCTGTTGACAAGTATGTGTTTGAAAGCGTGAAGTCAAGCGACAAGGCTGACATTGAGCAGATTATAGCAGATATCAAGGCTCTCCTTGATACAAAGAATATCACCGCTGACGAAAGAGCTCTCCTTGAAAATGCAGATGAAACCTGCACCAAGCTCATCGCAAAGATTGATGAAACAGTTGCAGAAATCAGCCGTATCAACGATGCAACAAACACTTATGACGAAGCAACCGTTAAGTACAGCGACTATAAAGATATTTTACAGCTTATCGACGGTATCAAGGCTCTCACCGACGGTCAGAATATCACCGATGATGAAAGAGCAAGTCTTGAGGAGCTTAACACAAAGGCGAATTTGCTTGCTGCAAAAATCAGAAGCACGGCAGATGAAATATCAAGAATTACAAGGGCAGTTAATACTTATAACATTGACACTGTAAAATCAAGCGACAAGGCAGATATTGAAAACCTTATCGCAAGAATCAAGAAGCTCACCGACGGCGATAATATCACCTCTGACGAAAGAATAAACCTCAACGAACTTGATTCAACTCTTGATGCTCTCCTTGCAAAGATTGATGATACAACCGCAGAAATCGAAAGAATTGACGAAGCTGTAAACAGCTACGACAAGGAAACTGTAACATCAGCCGATGTTCCTGCACTCGGCAAACTCATTGATGATATCAAGGCTCTTACAGACGGTCAGAATATAACCGATGATGAAAAGGCTGTTCTTGAAGCAAACGATGAATCAATCGACGAACTTGTTGCAAAGCTCACCGAAGTTGCAGAAGAAATCAAGAGAGTTGATGAAACAGTTAAGTCCTATGACGAAGCAACAGTAAAGTCAACCGACAAGGCAGACCTTGAACAGCTCAAAGAAGATATTCAGGCTCTTATCGACAGCACAAATACAACCGAAAACGAAAAGACTGCACTGGGTGGAATGCTTGAAAAGAACAATGCTCTCATTGATGTGATTGATGAAATTGAGCAGCAGATTGAAGATATCGGAGCTTTTGAAAACAACTTCAATCCCGAAAAGGTTACAAGTGACGATAAGGCTGCTATCGAAGAAAAGATTGCCGAAATCGAAGCTGTAAATCCCGATAACCTCACCGAAGAACAGAAGGCTGAATACGATGAAATCAAGGCTGACCTTGAAGCACTCCTTGAAGAAATCGAAAAGGCAGGTTCAGAAGTTGACGCTATTGGTGCAGAGCTTGAAATGTTCGATGAAGAAAGAGTAACAATCTTCAGCAAGGATGAAATCGAAGCTCTCAAAGCAAAGATTGAAGAACTTCTTGCAGATGAGAACATGGGTAAAACAGAAAAAGCAAAGCTCGAAGAATACAAAGCACAGTGCGAAAAACTCATTGAGATTATCAATAATCCCAGCGACTATTTCTCGATGCGTCTATTCCACTTTGTATGGGATGCTCTTCACTGGCTCTCATCTCACGTTGTGTTTATTTTCAATTGGATTCTCGCAATGTTCTGATAATCAAATAACAACAAAGCCGACGGATTAAATCTCCGTCGGCTTTTCTGCAACCATCTGATAAAATTATATTTTCGTTTGAAGCAGGTAACAATTTTGAGTTGCCTGCTTTTAAATTTCCGCCTATTGACAACAAAGTGAAAATGATATAGAATTATGTCGAACATTTGTTTGTCTTGAAATTTAAAATATTTTTTGTGAAAGAAAAAGGAGAAAAAATTATTGTCAAATGAAAATCTGAAAAATAAATCCGTTGACGAACTTCGTGAAATGTTATCGAAGGGCGAAGCTGAACTGAAGGTGTTGCATAACAAAAGCAAATATTATGAGTCACAGATAAATTTACTGACACGGAAAGAACGCACTCACAGACTCTGCACCCGTGGAGCAATGCTTGAAAAATTTCTCGGTTGTCCCAACGAACTGACCGACGAGCAGGTTGAAGAAATTCTGAAAATTGCATTTCATCCCGAAGCAGTCGGCAGAGCGATTGAACAATTCAGAGAGAGCAACGAAAACACCACTTTGTAAAAGTGCGCAATTATACACCACGTCTGAACAAGCTGCGTATCTTTCGTTTCCGTGCTTCAAACTTTGTTTGCCCGAAAACTCAATCACTCCGCTGTTCTTCCTCTTCCCCAAAAAGTCTTTTGAACTTTTCGGGGACCCCGTAGAGGTGCCATTGCGGTTTTTTGCAAAAACACTCGGAACAAAGTTCCGCTGATTTCATCAGACAAGGGTTTCACCCCTGCGACTTCGTCTACCCCAATTTTAAAAAAACAAGGAGAGTGATAAAAAATAGCTTGCACCCATTTTCAAATATCAATACAAAAGCGGAGTGAAAATAAATCTGCCGTTGCAGGAGCCGCTTACCAAAGCGGCTCCAAGCTTTTCTCAGAATATGATAACCGAACGAAAAATTATTTGCGAAAGCAAAACGAAGTTATCCATTCCGAAATTCTTCTTCCTCAGAACGCACCGCAAGAATATCTCGACAGAGAAACTTTATGGAACTCTGCCGAAAAAGTTGAAACCCAATGGAACTCTCAGCTCGCCCGAAAAATTATCATCGCACTTCCGATAGAAATTCCAACCGAGCAGTATGCAGAAC
>JAXJTD010000101.1:0-1787 GCA_036309745.1 Acutalibacteraceae bacterium
AGCCAAGATTCACCGATAGGGTTCAAGAGCCAGTGTACATTTTCAAGTTTAACATTGGCCTGCTGCAAGAGGGCAACCATGTCGTTAGGAGTTGTAAGAGCCAAAGCGGTTGAGCTTGAACCTGTTACCTGTACATCTGCGTTGTTAGCAAGTCCGAGTGGCTGGTACAGTGTGCCTGTTCCGTTGAGCATAGCGCTATCAAGTGCGATGCGTGTCTTTCTCATAAGGTCTTCAGAAATCCAACCTTCGAGGTTTACACCACTTTCGTTAAGAAGTGTGTTTGAAATTGCGGTGATAGCCTTGAGCTTTTTTGCTCTCATGTTTACTTCACCGAATGTAGGCTGAGTCTTTCCACCCTGTGAGATTTCTCCAACCCATGATACAGCAGAGGTTGAGTCCATGCGAGGAATTGAAAGGTTTCCGTGGATGAGTGGAACTTTTCTAATTCCGAGCTTGTCGATAAGAGTGTTTGCTGTCAGAGCGTCGATATATTCTCCGCTGAAAGCAAGAGGAACAGTGAAGCCACCTTCTGAAGGTGTGCCAGCGTTGAGCTGCTTTTTCTGTTCAAGAACTTTGTGAAGTCCCTTTGAATAAGGGAAGTCTTTTTTAGCCTGTGCAAGGATTTCTTCGTTAGAAACCTGTACAACATTGTGAGCGCCTTTTGTGCCCATAGCAGATGCTGCGGAAGCAATCATCTGATTAACGATTGTTACAGGTGTTTCTTTTACAAAGTTTTCTTTGTTGTCTGTAACAGCTTCTTTGAAGGCTTCAAGGTATTTAACATTGTCTGCCTTGTCTTTTTCTGCCTTTGCATTGATTTCTGCAACAGCCTTTGAAACTGCTTCATCAATCTGTGCCTGTGAGATACCGCCTGCAAGTTCCTTCTGGAGGTCTGCTTTAACGGCTTCTGCCTGTTTTGCTGAGCGTTCGTCAATGATGCGCTCAAGCTCTTTCATTTCCATAGCCATAGTGTTTTACTCCTATTTTAATTTTTATTTATAAAATAAAAGATATTTCTTCTATCTTTTTTTTAACTAACCCATAAAAGACAAGCCGGAGGGCTTCTATCTTTTCGATACAACTTTTTTAAATAACCATTCTTTTTATTTTTCTACGAACTGTCCGCATACTTCAATTGCAGCAGTTCCTACAATGCCAATGCTTGCGTTGATTGCTACAGCATAAGCAGGGTTGAAAAATGTTACCAGGGCAATAGCAATTACTTCTACACCACCGATAATTCCGGTTACAAGATTGTAAACTTTCCTAGACATATGTTTTTTACTCCTATACAAAGCATTATACATATTTCTGATTATTTGTCAAAAAAGTTAAAAAAAACCCCTAGATATAGCGTCTAGGGGCTTAATATAGGGCTTTAAGCCCTATATATTGTGTTGTATAGCGTTATTATTCGTTGTATAGTGCTATTCTGAGTCAGGAAGCTCAACAGAAGTGTCAGGCAGTTCCACTGTGTCGTCGTCGTCATCGTCGCCTGTGATAGCGTCTTCTGCGTCATCAAGTTCAGCAAGAAGGTCATTCATTGTCTTAGCGATAGTTTTAAGCTGGTCCCGACATTTTTCAATTTCATCACCGCAAGCCTTAATCTTGTTCAAGACTTCTTTTGTTTCTGCACTTATGCGCTTGCCGCTCTTCTGAGTTGTAAAGAAATCTTTGATAACTGATTCATCAAGTCCAAATGATTTTACAGCTTCAGCGATTGCATCCTGGTTAGCAGGAACGGCAACGGCAGAGAACTCCAGAAGTTCCCATTTTGTAATGTCGTA
>JAXJTD010000102.1:0-2269 GCA_036309745.1 Acutalibacteraceae bacterium
ATCCTGTCTATGCCAATGCCAAAAATAAAATCCTATCAGGAGAAGGTATATGCTGACCGCGTAAAAGAAAGTAAACGCCAAAAACGGAATTGATATTTCTTCGCCTTTTTTGCCCATGGTTCATCCCTCCTTATTAATTCTTCAATTGGTAAATATTATGATGTAAGGGTCAAAACCCTCAGGCGTGAAACGCCTTTTTTCTAAAAACCTTGAAAACTGAATATAGATCGCGTATTGATTCGCATGTAGAAATGAAAATGGATGTGTTTCCCACTGGATGGTCAGGATATCTCCTACCTTTATTCAGACAAGCAGCGGATTTTGGCCATAGTGACCCGTCCCCTGCCGGAACCGGAGGAGTTTTCTGAAGTTCAGTGCCGCTATCTTGCTTCCGAAGAAGTGCTTACAGGGGATCTTCCCCCGGACAGGCATGTGGTTAACATCGTAGATATTCTTCAACGCTGAAGGAACTGTTTCCACGCCATTCCTGATCCTGGCAAGGAGCTTAAACTGTTCGGTATTCATTCTGGCCTGCGCATGTGCACGGTTCACCATCTTGCGGGAAACAGTAAGTTTGCTTACCCTTTTAAAGATCTTCGGCCTGCAGTGCATTGCAAACGGACAGTCCGCACATTTATCTCTTTCGAATGAAACATTGATAATACCGGTCGCCTTATTGTACCAGTTGGATTTTGGCTCATACCCTCTTGGGCAGTGAAGGACTCTGGTACCGTCTTCATTAAGTTCGAATGCACCCATGACCGGATCTACATCTTTTCCGGTCAGGTCTGTTGTCACCAGATCGATATTGTTTTTGGCGGCAAGACTGGTGTTTTCTTCACCACTGTATGCTCCATCTGTTGAAATGATGGTTTTCTCTTCCTGAGGCCCGATCTTTTCAATGTGCTCCTGGAAAAATTCGCTGTCGCTCTTGTTGTTTGAATCAAACTGATAGTCTGTGACAACAGAACCGTTTTTCCCGACAGATTCCTCAACATTTGCTGCATAGCCCCGATGCTTTTTCCCTGCTTTCTCCCGGTATGTTGCATCGGGATCAGACGGGTTCTGCATGATCGAGGAATTCATTCCGCCATCTTCTTTTGTGCGGAGGCGCCTTTTCCCGGCTTCCACGATCGTCTGCTCGCTCAGGCAGCGGACAAAAAGCTGATATTCAGTGATCTCTTCGAAGTCATTGCCGCATTTTTCCAGAAGGAGGTCCGCATCCTTGAGAAGGACGGCGATCCTTTTGTCGACATCAGTGCTGCGGCTGTGGTAGATGACACGGTTGAAATCATTGGGATCATAGTAATGTTCCATATACCCGATCATGTCATCATGACCGTTCTTATGAAGGTAACGGATCAGTTTGGCGATACAGGTATAGATGAGTTCCATGCGGCTCAGCTTCCGGATGTTGGCTTCCACCATGAGGGAATCCATCCGGCGGATCCGCTTGTCTATACCCATCATCCGTGCACTTGCTTCGGCAAGGCCGGTCACACAATCATGATACAGGTCAACTCCATGGGTCTGTTCGTAGTCATAACACCTGCGACGGAACCTGGAAAGGCTTTTGTCACTGAGTGGCTGTTCTTCAAAACTTGTGGTATGGAGTGCCAGCTGAAATCGGGGATCAAGCATCAGGTTATCGACCATTTCGTCATCCGAATAATCAAAAAGCATTTTGATGATCTCGGCTCCAACGATCACATTGACCGGCGTGTTCGGTCTGGATCCCTTATCGGAATAAAGGATTGAGAAACGTTCCTCGTCAATGTATGGAAAGACGTCTTCTGAAAATACTTTCGCCCAGCTTCTTTCAAGTGCTTTTTTCTCACGCTCTGTGAGGTTATATGTACTGTCAAAAAGAGACATCTGCTGGGCTGGATTCTTGCGGAATGACATAGTGCTTACCTCGCTTCGTTGATACTTACAGTATACCACGAAGACGGTTTTATACATGATCTATATTCAGTTTTCAAGGTGGTTGCTAATAGCCGCTTAGCAATGTGCTAAGCAACAAAACTGGGGGCTTTTGACCCCAACATCATTTTATAAAATAATATTATAATTATTTGCGTACATTTGCGTACATTAATGTATGTTACACTTCTGCAAAAAATATTATAAAAATTGTGGTTGTTTCTGATATCTTGAAAAAACAAGATAATAAACTGTTTGAGTCTCTACATTCCAATAATCATTCTTTTCAACAAACTGAAAAATGCTTATATCTTTTCATGGCGAAACATACATTTTAGAATAATTA
>JAXJTD010000103.1:0-2091 GCA_036309745.1 Acutalibacteraceae bacterium
ACATACAAGTGCCGCTTATGTAGATAGTGGGAGCATCCTTGTGTACGGAAGTCTTGTTAGAGATGCCACCAAAGATACAGTTGGAACTTACCTTTACATTGATGTTGTCGGGAACGAAAATATCAATACCGCCAAAAATAGCTGACACCTGAATGGCGCAATCTTTTTCGATAATAGCGTTACGGAGATCGCACTTCACACCGCCAAAGGTTGCGGTAAGCTCTGCGCCCTCAAATACTTCGCCGTCATAATTCAGATCACAACCGGAGAATGTGGCACAGCCAACCTTTGTTTCGCCGCCATCTTGTTTAATCTTGGCTATGATTTCATTTGCTTTGTTACCAAAAAGACCGTTGAATACCATCTTAAGTCCCACAATTACAATAATGGCAGGAACAAGAAGTTTCCACAACATTGAGAAACTCAAAATATCTTGGCAGCACAATAACAGGAATACACCAACTGCTATACCAATAATGTTGCCCGTCTTTTCTCGTTCGGTAAACAAACCTACAGCACAGGGCACGATGATAAACAACGTCCACCAACCGTCAAAGAAAATATCGATGTTCGTTATGTTTAATGCGTTCAGTGCAAATAACGCACCCGCTGCAATAAGCACGATTCCCCAAATTACACTACTGATCTTTTTCATTTTCGTTTCCTTCTTTCTTTTTAGATACAAACTTATTCCAAAGAATAATAATTCCTCGTTTTGTTCCAAAAGCAATAGTATATAATACGAGGTAAATGCCTAATTCAAGCCAAAAGTTTTCAGAGTGGAACACTTTTAGCGACACGGCATCCGTAATTGAAAACACTATGCCTATTAACAAAACATCAACAATAAAATTAAAGATTTTCTTCTTTTTCATTTATCTTTCGCCTCGTATTTTCGTACCATTCCATAAAAGCGGTGATGTTTTCTTCGCTAACGTAATTCTGATCGTGTGTCAAAAGGTATAGCATACGCTCATCATTCTCTGAGCGTTCTTTTCGCGAGGACAATCCCTTAGTAAGCATATTTATCATAAGCTTGTTGATTCCACGGAGCTTGCTCTTATCCATACCGCCCTGCATAGTGAAAAGCGGGATTTCTTCGGACAATGCGTTTATCTTGCGAACATCGTCAAGAGCTGTTCCTGTATCGCAAAGACCAACGGCACAAATGGCGGATACATTGTATTTTTTTGCCGCCTTTTTATATCCTTTGATACCGTTAGCAAACAACCAACCGAGGTATATTATTTCGATTCCATTCGATAATTGCTTTAAAGCTTCATTCAAAGCATATACGGGCAATCCCGTTTTCTCGCCAAGTATTTTTGCATACTCGGTGGTATGTCCTGTACTTGATGTATAAACAATTGCTTTCATATTCATTTCCCCAAATTGTAATTATATTTGTATAACACACCAGACAAACAGCGGTACATAACAGCATACTAAAACAAGTCTTTGCCAAAGACCACCGTATCTTAAAACTGTAGTCGCAAACATTTCCTTCTCACCCATAATGAAAAAGCAAAAAAACACGAATGCTACGATGAAGCACAAGATCGAGATTAAGCCAAAAGCGACCTCTGAGACTTGAAATTGCAATATTGCCATAAGCAATGGTACTACCAGTAAGGTCATAAAACCGATTGCTGAAGCTACACCGTGTATTTTGGTTATAGCATCTTCCTCTTGTCGGTTTTCATTGAGGGGACAGAAGCCTGAAACGATTTCACAGCCAATCCCGTATATTGCAAGCAGTATCAATATCGCTACCGCCAAGCCACCGCTATTTACCTGATAGAACGCATATGGAGCAATACAGAAGACAACGCCTGATACTATGCACCACGCATTGTATACCCATTTCACGGGGCTTTGCCGTGAGCCAAGCACAGAGAGCGCCATCATTTTATGATTGTAATTTGGATAGAAGCGTGTAAGCGCCAGCGGCAATATGTTATCGGCAAATAGAGTAATAATAAATGCTGTAGCTAAAACTTTCATATGTAGCATCCAATCGTAACATTTCTGAAATCAAATCATATATGCTAATTATAACACAAAATTATGAAAATTTCCATCATATAATAG
>JAXJTD010000104.1:0-1967 GCA_036309745.1 Acutalibacteraceae bacterium
AAGCAACAGAATACACGGAATATATCGCTACCAAATTCAACTCTAATTTCAAAAAGTCCTTTTTTACCCTCTATACTCTTAAGTATGGTAACAGGCAATCTATCTAAAGTTTGCAACCAAACCAAGGTTTGTGCAATCTTTTTTCTGACCTTATCGGTCTGAGCCACATAGAACTCGTTAAAATAATGCTTGTAGAATTTGATTTCTCGTTTAGCCATATATTCATTTTTACAACGGCAAAGTTAACTAAAAAGTTTACTTACACCAAATTTTTGAATCATTTTTTTCAATACCTATCAAAAGCGTCCGAGATTATACCTTGAAACTCGCGACCGAGGTTATCGGCGAAGAAATCACGAATGTTCATCACAGATGAATAGTATTTCTTAGAGAACCACCGGCGACGCTTTCGTTTCTTTTCACGACCGATGTCCCCGGAGTTTCCTCGTGGCGTTTCTTTGCCAGTGCCGTAGTCTTGCCAAAGACCATATTCGAGGAATGCTTGCGAGAGTCCGACTTCAAAGAATCGGCCGTCAGCACGCACCGGCAAAGCCATTGGCGAACGGAGCAAACTGCGAGTGTCTATGACATCAAGCAGAGTTATTTGCTCCTGCCAAATCTTTATCATCGTGTCGTTGAAAGCAAGCACATATTTCTCACGCTCTTGTTGCGCCTGTTGTTGTGTCATTGCGTCCATTCCGATTCATTTAATCTAAGGTCAGTAAACACATCAACAGCCACTTGGAAGTAGCAACAAGCACAGCCCGAAAAGAAATATCGGTCAATCTCGTTGAACGATATGCGAGGGTCAAGGTAAATGCAGTTTTGTTCGAGTCTTGTTCGTTCAAGGATCAAGCGAGACATAAACTGACGGAACAGCTCACGCATTATCTCCATACATTCTTGGCGAGCCGTCATATCATCAATCTTATGACGCATAGCGAAGAATACAGTCTTGACTCTTCGGGTGCGAGGAGTGTTATTCAGTTCGGTAAATCCCTGAGCGATGTCCGACACAGCGACAAATGCCGTCGATGACTGCATATTGTCAAGCATCTCCTCGAATCCGTCAAGACCACTGACACGACAGAATGTGAACTGCTCCTTTTGAGCGAGTCGATTTTCAGCCGTAAGGTTTTCAAAGAAACCTACGGCATTCCAGTTATAATTCTTTTCCATATCTATTTCGTATTGTATTTGCGATTAAGTTCTTCCGTTTCTCTTGCGATAGCGTCAAGTTCGGTCAGCGCACGCCAGCAGTCCATAGCCAAGACTTCCTTTTCCTTTGTGATATCGCCTTTGGTCAAAGCACGGATTTGAGCGTTCATCGCGTCCTTTACTTGCTGAGCAATGCTTTTGGCGTTGCCGAGCAAGTTAGCGTCCGTGCCACCTGTCTGTTGAAAGAAGTGATGAAATGTCTTTGCAAAATACTGCTTGAGCGAAGCGAACCAGTAAAATGTTGCAATTCTCTCTAACGGCAGTCCTTTAGAATTCCAACCGTCATAAAGCACTTTCATCATTTCGTCAATGAGAGAATCATCTTTCGTATGGAGATAGCCTTGATAGAGGTTGTCGCAATAGATATACTTCTCGAATGGGACAGAAAGGAAATCCGACGGCAGAGCGGTATATTGACCAATGCGCGATAGTCTGACCGGGAACGATGGAATTTCATCAAGCCACTTCAGGGCTTCAATAGCGTCGGTTACTTCAGTAACCGTAAGCATAAATTCCTCACTCCCGAAGCTCAGCACAAAGCTATTGTCTTGGCGATAAAGGACTTTCAGCCCACTCCAACGGAGTAGGCATAGCGTGCGAATTTCTGCCGACGAGTAATCATCGGCAAGCAGACCGAACAGGTATCGCAACTGCTTATCATCGAGTTCGTGCCACCCACGAGGCACAATGAGATTGATTGTTTTCATCAGAACCAATAGCCTTTATTTTCTTTTTTGTTTTCAAACTTC
>JAXJTD010000105.1:0-5102 GCA_036309745.1 Acutalibacteraceae bacterium
ATACAGGGGTATAGCTCAGTTGGTAGAGCAGCGGTCTCCAAAACCGCGTGCCGAGGGTTCAAGTCCTTCTGCCCCTGCCATTCAAGTCCCGAAACCGTTGATATACAAAGGTTTCGGGATTTCTCTTTTCGAAAAATAATTTTTTCTAACACTTTTGACCCTTTTTTCTAACATTTTTCTAACACTTTTTCAGGCTTTGTTTTTTAATCGGCACAACTTTTGTGCTGATTTTTGCTTTTTTTAAGCCTTTTTCCGACCCTTTTACGGGGTCTTTTTTTGTTTCTGAAAGGGTCTTTTCTTCAAACACTTTTTCTAACACTTTGTCCTCTTTTTTCTCTTGTTCCGAATTTAATTTGTCAAGAGTGTCTGCGATGCTGATTTTTGAACTCTTATCAACGTGAGCATAGAAATTAAGTGTTGTTGATGCACTTCCGTGACCGAGCCATTCCTGAACCTGAACAACCGAAAATCCGAGATTGAGAAGGTTGCTCGCAACGCTGTGGCGTAAATCGTGCAGTCTTATCTGCGGAAGTGTACTGTTCTGAATGACCGAGTGAAAAGTGCGTGTCAGATAATTCGGTGCAATTACTTCTCCGTTACCCCATGTGCAGACATAGTCATTATATATGTAATAATTGCCCATAAGCAGTTTGCGTTCATCCTGAAGCCTCTTCTGTTCTTTCAGAAGGTCATAAGCCGTATTGTTCAACGGCAGAGTTCTGTAACTGCTTTCTGTCTTGGGATGGTCGGTGTAATTGCCGCCCGTGTGCTGCTGAAGTGTTTCGCTTATTGTTATTGTGCGGTTGATGAAATCGACGTTCTTCCATTTAAGACCCAGCACCTCACTTCTGCGGAAACCGTAAATTGCACAAAGTCTGACGGGCAATTCAACGGGACTTCCTTTGAACAGAGAAATAAGTTCGTCAAGCTGTTCGTGGTTGAGAAATTCAGCTTTGTATTTCTCTTTCTTCGGCAATCTTGCAGAGCTTGCGGGATTGAGCGGAATATATCCTTTTCTGACCGCATCGGCAAGTGCCTTGCTTATGTTCTGATGATGGTGCCTTATTGTTGTTGCGGAAAGTGCCGCACCGTTTTCAAGGTTGCTTTCGGGTCTGAGAAGCGAGAAATAGTAATCTTCGAGGTCGATTGGCTTGATTGACTGAAGCTGAATCTTCGTGTTCCTGAAATACGGAATAATGTGATTTGTCATATTACCCTTATAGGAACGGAAGGTGTTCGGTCTGACTTCTTTTTCTATCTCCGTCAGCCATATTTCAAAGTATTCCGCAACTGAAATACCATAATAAACACCGTTATGGTAGTTCCATTTTTTAAGCTCCTGATTCAGGAAATGCTCGGCGTTTTTCTTGTTGCCTCTGACGTGCAGACCCGTGCTGACCCATTTCTGCTTTCTTTTGCCGCTTTCATCTCTGAGATTGACAACGGCATAATACTTGCCGTCTTTGATTTGCAGATTGCCTGTTACCATTGAAACTCCTTTCTGATTGGAAAACAGTCAATCATTCCGTAATTAAAATTATACATAATATTTTACTGTTTACAAGAGTTAAGACGCTGTTTCAAGAAAATTTATAACGCTTGTTTTCGGAATGATATATCGTTTGCCGATTCTGATAGTTTTGATTTTGCCTTCCTTGACAATGTCATAGGCGGCATTTCTGCCGATGTGAAGCATATCCTGAAGTTCTTCAATGCTCACAACGTCGGGATAGTTTTCAAAAATTTTATTCATTCATTACTCCTTATGATATTTTCTGATAGTATGCATAATCTGCGGTTACCTCTGATTTCATTGTTGCAGGAGCATTATAAAGCATAGTTATCAGATAGGGTTTTATGTTGTTGATTTTGGTTTCATTACTGTCAAGCTTTGATAAAACACAAAAGATATGCTCTGAATTCAGCTTGCAGAATCTTGATATTACCGTACCTCTCGGCATTTCATCTTTGCCGACTCTTACGGTTGGACTTGTGCCGTTGAGAACATCGAAGATAATCATAACCATTTCATCGAGCAGATTTTTGTTGGCGTCGCAAACAATATATTCATATTCTATCTGCTCTCTTATCTCATCCTCTGTCCTTTCAAATCCTATGATTGATGAATGATTGTTACTGAATTTATTATTACTGTTATTATTCTTACTATATTCACGTTTTGTGAACTCGCGAGGTTGGATTTCGTGAATTCGCGAATTATCATTTTCAGCATTCGCGAGTTCTTGCTTTGCGTATTCCGAAAACCGTTCTGTAATATAAATTCTGTATGGCATACAGCAATTATTTCTTTTTCGGATTATCAAATTCTCGGTTTCGAGTTCCCTGAATATTCTGAGCGCTCTAGTGTTGCCGCAACCGAGCTTTTCACATACTTCTTCAACGGTATAAATTATGAAGATTTCTCCGTTGTCATCGGTGAATCTGTCGGCATTGATTGTTGAAAGACAGAAGCGGTCAAGAATCATTGCGAAAAGGGTTCGTGCTTCGATTGATATGTGTGAGAACATCTGACTGTCGATGAGTGCTCTCGGGTATCTGATAAATGGATAATCAAAAATATCTTCTTTCAATCACATACCTTCTTTCTTCCCAAGCCGATTTTTTCAGCTCTTTTTCTGGCAGATTCAATCTGTGACTGTGTTTTCGGAGGCAGAAGTCTGATTGATATGCTTGATTTCTTTATCGCATACATAACACCGCCGTATTGGTCTGTATTTTCGTGTCTGGCGGCTTCGGGGTAATTCTCCGCAAACTTCATCAGCCTGCGCTTAAACGGCTTGTTACAGGTGAAAACGGAGTATTCATCCGTATCCTGATTGGTGAGCAGTATTGTTTCCTGCTCGTATTTGGTTAATTTTTTCATCATTGTCCTTTCTCAGACTTAAAAAGTTAACTGAAATCCATTGATTTTGCATTTGTTGGCTTATGAATGATACTATACCTCGGGTATGCGCACTCCCCGAAAAAGTAAGTTACATAACTTTAAAAATGACCGTAGATTTTATAAATCACTCCCCGCACAGTAGGTTTTGTTCGTAAGCATTATTCCGGATATAACGCCTACTTTTTATATACACAAGTGCACAAATGTTCGTTTGGTGGGTTTAAAATTAAGTCCGTTCCGTATCGGAGGGACTTGGTTTATTTGATAGTAGCAGATATTTTTTAGCTTGTCATATTTCGGCAAAATATAGCAAAAAAAGTTGCACAAAATCTCAAACCTATTGATTTTATTGGGATTCAGACTTTGTAGCCAGAACTGATAAAGAATACTAAAAAATGAAAAGCGAGAAAACGAGAGAATAAAAGAGAAAACATGAGATTTTTATATTTTCACAAAATATGGACTTTTTTGAATTCTGCGTTTTGCACAAAACTGATGTGACCTTATATTATCAGAGATTTGTTTGCCTTTCATAACACACCGTGTTATGGTGTCAAAAAACAAGCTAAGAACCCAGAATCGTTGATATATAACGGATTGTAGCAATTGTTTTTGCTTATTTCTGAATTGCCCGAAAATGTCAAAAACGAGTAAAACAGAGAATAAGTGAGAAAACGAGAGTTTGTTATAACACGCCGTGTTACAAACTTTTTTATTTTCTACTTTTTGCACAAATCCTTGACTGAGTTTATGGTAGCAGATGTTTTTGAGTTTGTCGTTTCACGCCGTGCATTAACTAAAAATATTGCACAAAAGCCTGAACCCCTTGATATTATTCACTTTCAGGCAATGCAATCAAAGATAATTAATAATATCAAAAAATGAAAAGTGAGAAAACGTGAGAAAAAACGAGGAAACAAGAGTTTTGAATTGCACGCCGTGCATGAAGATTTTTTGTTTTCTGCGTTTTGCACAAATCATTGACTGAGTTTATGGTAGCAGATGTTTTTGAGTTTGTCGTATCGCGGCAAGAAATGGCAAAAAAAGTTGCACAAAAGCTCAGAACCCTTGGTATCATTGGCTTTCAGAGGGTTAGTTTCGTATTGATAAAAGTATTCAAAAAACTAAAAGTGAGCATTCATGAGAAAAACAGAGAAAACTGGAGATTTTCATTTCTCGCCGAGAAATGAGTTTTTTCGTTTTCTATGTTTTGCACAAATCTGATGTGAATTAATGTTAGCAAAAGCCTTTCGATTTGTCATATCGCCCGGCGATACAGGTGTCAAAAATTATTATTAAATCTCAAAACCGTTGATATATATAGGTTTATGAGCCTTCATATCAATAAAAATATAATTCGATTAAAAATCAAAAAGTGAGGAAACACAAGAAAAACAGAGAAAACAAGAGTTCGGTATATCGCCCGGCGATATTTTTCAATCTATTTTCTGCGTTTTGCACAAAATTCACTATGCCCTGATGTTATCACATTCTTTTTAACTTGTCATATCGCCGCCGTTATTGTGTAAAAAAACAAAGTAAAAAGCCTGAAACCGTTGATATGTAACGGATTCAGGCTTTGTTATAGTTTTATATTCAAATTTATTCAAAAATCAAAAAGTGAGGAAATACGAGAAAAACGGAGAAAACGAGAGTTCGTTATAACGCCGGCGATATTTTTTATTTTATTTTCAGCGTTTTGCACTAAAACATCAAAGCTTAAGAATTATGTTCTTTTTATCGAGAATGTAAGCAAGAAGAGAAAGCAGTACCGCTGTTACGATAACAATGATTGCAGAAACAACTGCGCTTGCAGTTTCAAAGAATCCGCCGAGAGCCGCTGTGAGTCCGCCGATAACAGCAAATTCAATAATGTAGAGGAGAATTGGATAAGAGGTGGTTCTCTGTTTTGGTGGGAGTAGTTTAATAAACTTGAATTTATTACACAACACCCATACAAATCTCAACAAGCAGGGCAACAACTACTACAAGTGCGGAGATGATGAAGCCGTGAATCATCGGGCGGATTCCTGACTTTTTGAAGCTTGAGAAAGATGTGTTAAGGCCAATTGCCGCAAGTGCACTAACCATAAGGAATTTGCTTGCTGTTTTTGTTCCCGAAACAATTTCGTCAGGAATTGCAAAAACACTTGCAACAACAGACATCGCAACAAAGCCGAGAATAAACCAGGGGAAT